>JBKDKA010000110.1:0-4163 GCA_046345315.1 Planctomyces sp. | reverse complement strand
TCGTCATGCTGTCGTCGTCGACGAGCGTGCTCTTCAGGTAAAGCTCTTCAATGCCGGATGGCAGCGACTGAAGAGACGTTGAGCTGACCCAAAGCCCATCCACAGCCAGAACCTTGAGCGATGGACATGCCGCCAGCTTTGCGATGCCATCATCAGCGATCGTTGTCTGATTGTTGTCGCCCGAAAGCCGGAGAGCCCGCAGAGTCTTGATGCCGGCAATGGTTGTCATTGCTGAATCCGTCAGCGCACAGCCGCGAGCATCCAGACTGGCAAGCGGGCCACTGAAACTGCTGAGTGCCGCGATACCCGCGTCAGTGACTGGAAGTTCATCCAGTCGAAGTGATCTCAGTTTTGTCAGCCCTGCAAGATTCGGCAGAGTTTCATCAGTGGCCGACGTGCCTCGCAGATCGACGTCGATGATGAAACCTTTATCGTCCCGCTGAAGCTTCGCTTTCAACATCACCAGCGTTGCGATCGCTTCCGGAGACTCCGCGGCAATCGGAGGTTCCGTCAGTTCAGGCTCGGCCTCAACCTCGACGTTGCCCGAGCCAACCGATGATGCCGAGGAAGGTGGATCAGCCTTTCGATCCGAGCAGCCAATGATCAGGAGTAATGCAAAAATCGTCTGTATTGCGACGAAACCTTGAATTGGTCGAAAGTTCGCGACCGGAGCGGAACTGAATTTCAAAGCTGGATTCCCGTCAGGCAAAAAGTATCTCGATGGTCACCAGGGGTACGACAGAATCTGCGGTTGAAAAACTGCCAGTTCTGGTGATCAGGAATATCTCCCGCTGCGAAATCAGCAGGCTGCTTTTCTGATGGTAGCGGACCGGAGTTCATCGGTTCAACGCACCATTTGGTTTGCTCCGGCGTTTTGCTGGATTGAGCCACCGTCGATCCGGTACCCCCGAGCCTGATATCCTGCCGGAACGTTCACTTTCCACAGATCTGCCGTTCTCCGCCAGTACGACTCAACCGGTTTGATTGTAACGCTTCTCCGGCGTGGCACCGGAGATGTCTTTCCCTTCTGCGGCAACATCCTGCTGCAACATGAATCACCGGTTGAAGACGGCAAAACGTTGTGATAACGTCTTCGACCGCTCCGGCAGACAGATGATCAGTCGAACGATCTGTTCACAGAAACAGCGGCGTTCCGTAGCATGTCCGCTGCTTTCGGGGGTACACTGGGGTCCGGGGCACACCGGGAACCGGTCGAGAACACGGATTCCGATCAGGCGTTTCATCATATCTCGTTTTCAGAAGTGAAGTATCAGCATGTATAAAGTGACATTGATTCCAGGAGACGGTGTTGGTCCGGAGATCGCCGAAGCCACGCGCAAATGCATTGATGCTACCGGCGTAAAGATTGACTGGGACGTTCAGGACTGCGGAATCGAAGTCATTGAAGCGGAAGGCGGCGTTCCCGACCGAGTACTGAAGTCGATTCGCGCAAACAAGGTGGCTCTGAAGGCGCCGATCACCACACCGATCGGTAAAGGTTTTCGAAGCGTCAACGTTTATCTCCGCCAGGAACTGGGGCTCTATGCCTGTGTCCGTCCCTGCAAGAGTTACAAGGGCGTTCGTACATTCTTTGAAAACGTGAACGTCGATCTCGTCATCGTTCGAGAAAACACAGAAGACCTCTATGCCGGTGTGGAGTTCAAGGCAGGTGAAGCCGCCACTGCAAAGCTGATCGACCAGATCAACGCAGCATCCACAGGCAAGAAAATCGGCACGTCGACGGCCTCAACCGGCATCAGCATCAAGCCGATGTCAATCGAAGGAACATCGAAGATTGCAGATTACGCTTTCGAGTACGCTCTGAAGAACGACCGCAAGAGCGTCACATCGATCTGCAAAGCCAACATCATGAAGTTCACGGATGGTCTGTGGTACGACGTGACACGTGCTGTGGCAACCGCCTACAAAGCAAAGTTCGAATGGAAAGAACTGGCTCAGGGTGTCGCTTCAGTCAAAGGTGTCAACGCCGAAGGGATGGATGGTTCCGGCCTCGTGTATATGGAACGCCTGATCGACAACATGTGCATGCAGCTTGTTCAGAAACCAGAACTCTATGACGTTCTGGTCATGGGCAACCTCTACGGTGACATCCTCAGCGATCTCTGTGCTGGTCTCGTCGGCGGTCTCGGAGTCGCCCCGGGAGCAAACATCGGGGTTGATGGCGCCATCTTTGAAGCAACCCATGGAAGTGCTCCAAAGTACAAGGGTCAGAATAAGGTAAATCCAACCGCTCTGATTCTGTCAGGAAAACTGATGCTGGAGCATCTCGGCGAGAAAGCAGCCGCCGAGAAACTCGAACAGGCTGTTGCAGATATCATCGCTGAAGGAAAAGACGTCACGTACGATATGAAGGAAGACCGAAACGACCCGACTGCTGTCGGAACGCAGGAAATGGCGGAAGCGATCTGTCGTCGCATTCGCAGCCTGTGAGAGTCGATCGTCGATTCGAAGTTTGATCTGAGTTCCGAACAGGGGGCAACTGCGATGTTGCCCCCTGTTCTTTTTCTGCCGTTGCAGTTTCGATCATGCTCAGCTGCCATTACTTCCAGGAACAGATCTGTCGATCGTGTTCCCTTCTCACAACCGATTACGCCTCTGCGCTGCGTATTCGAACTGAATGGCTGACCGATCTGTTTCCGACAGCGCAGATCTCCGAGATTGTTCCGGCCGATCAGGTTGGAGGCTCTCGTATTCGGGCTCGCCTTGCCGTATTTGGCACCGTGACCGATCCGCAATTCGGCTTCCTGAACGACCGGAAACAGATCGCCGCCGTCCTGCAATGCCCCTTGCATCACCCGAAGATCAATGAAGTCATTCGTGCGTGCCATGAACTCGTCCGCGAGGCGAAGCTGGAACCTTATCACGCAGATTCCGATCGTGGTGAGCTGAAGTATGTTGTCCTGACATTTTCGCCGACGCATGACGAGCTGATGCTGCAGCTGGTGCTGCGTTCGCGAGAAGCCGTCGACCGAGTTCGAAGATGCTGGAAAACTCAGAGTCCGGCTTTTCTCAGTCAGATCAAAGTGCTGTCGGTGAATATTCAGCCGGTCCGATCGTCACTCATCAACGGAACGGAAGAGATCTCAATCTCCGACACAGACCACATCCGTGTTCGATACGGTGACGCAGATGTTTTTTACGGACCGCAGAGCTTCATCCAGACCAGCTTCAAGATGGCTCAACGTCTCTACCAGCGATCCACGGAGTTGCTTTCTTCAGAGGGCGCCGTCCGCATCCTGGATCTGTACTGTGGTTCAGGAGCTTTCTCCCTGACTGCGGCATCGCGTCTGCGGTCAGGCGCTGCCATTCATGGCGACACATCAGATTCCAGGAGCAGTGATCCCGAGGTCTCGCCAGATTCGGAAGATTCTCTACGGCAGATTCAGGTCATTGGAATCGACCAGTCAGACGATGCCGTTCGCTGCGCAAAGCTCGGCGCAGCGAAAGCAGGGCTTTCGAACGCTCACTATCTGACGGCACGCCCCGATGAGCTGCTGAAGCTGGACAACGATGAGCTCCGCGGCCAGTTGGTAAATCTCCCGGCAGCAGTCTGCAATCCACCTCGCGCCGGACTGGATTCATCCTGTCGTGAGCTTCTGCGAACACTCAAGCCGTCGCTGATCCTTTATTCCAGCTGCAACCCGGAAACACTGCGTCGAGATCTCGCGGACCTTGCCGAGTTTTACGAGACGGAACGTCTGGAACCGTTTGATATGTTTCCCTTCACGCTCCATCTGGAGGTTCTGGCAGTTCTAAGGCTTCGCAAATCCTCGGTAAGCTGACGAACCAGAATTCACGAAACGGCACGGTCGGCCGAAGTTGAACAGAACGCAATCAATCCGGCGTTCAGTCGTTCAAGGGGGAAATGTGAAAACGGACCGTCACGAATCCACACAACCCTTCACAGGTGATATTGAATCCCAGAAATCAGAGAGAATCCGGTCAGAAAAATCGGCTTTAACGATCAGGGGAAATCCTGGGAATCATTCATTCGAAACTCTCACTTTACAACCTCCGAAAGCTGTGATACGGTACATGAAGGTGACGAAATCAAACGTCAGCGAAATTACTCCGTGGTGTAATCGGTAGCACGACAGATTCTGGATCTGTTAGTTGGGGTTCGAGTCCCTGCGGGGTAACTG
>JBKDKA010000109.1:0-4415 GCA_046345315.1 Planctomyces sp. | reverse complement strand
GCTGCTGGACTGGCTTGCGACGGAGTTTGTTCAAGGCGGCTGGAACGTCAAGCAGATGATCCGAATCATCGTGACCAGCGAAGCGTATCGTCGATCTTCGATTACCACACCGGAGCACCTGCAGGCAGATCCGGAGAACCGTGAGTTTGCTCGGCAGAACCGATTCCGCCTTGATGGGGAATTCATTCGGGATCAGGCGTTGATGGTCTCTGGTCTGCTGAGCCCGAAGATCGGTGGTCCGAGTGTGAAGCCGTACCAGCCGGTGGGCTACTGGGAGAACCTGAATTTTCCGGCTCGTGACTACGTTCCCGACACAGGCCCGGATCAGCATCGACGTGGTCTTTACACGTGGTGGCAGCGGACGTTCCTTCATCCGGCGATGGTTGCGTTTGATGCCCCCAATCGTGATGAATGCACCGCAGAACGAGCTCGTTCGAATATTCCCCAGCAGGCGCTGGTCCTTCTGAATGATCCGAGTTTCGTGGAGTGTTACCGTGCACTGGCTCAGAGAATCGTGTCGGAGCTTCCGGATGACGATTCCCGACGCATTGAACTGCTTTGGCAGACCGTTCTCCAGCGATCTCCGGACGACGAGGAGTTCCGGACAACGCAGTCACTGCTGGAAGCTCAGCGGACGGAGTTTCTGAACACAAGTTCGATTAGCAACGATGCGAAGCTCAAAGAAAAAAGTGACATCGCTGAATCTGCAGATCTGGCGGCCTGGACTCACGCCGCTCGGGTTCTGCTGAATCTTCACGAAACAGTCGTCAGGAACTGATGCTTCAGGAAGTGACCACTGTCTGAGAGTTGCAGGAGTGAATGATGGAATCCGGACCTGATATCTTGAGCTTGAAGCATGCCGCCGGTCATCGATCCGGCCAGGCATCGAAAGGGGCCCGGATGGCGGGTAATCTGCAGACAGACAGCTGGGATGAGATGTCGCCTGACGAACGCATTGCAGCCATGACAAGGCGTTCGCTTCTGGCACGTTCTGCCGTTGGGCCGGGTGCTGCTGCGTTGTTTTCGATGCTGTCGGGTAATGGCTTCGAGAAACGGGTTCTGGCAGCTGGTGATTTCGGTGATGCAGGAGAGTCATCGGAAAAGAACGCGGGGCACAGCGTTGCTGCCGGGATTCATCATCCGGCGAAGATTCGTCGAGTGATCTGGCTCACGATGGCGGGAGGCCCGTCACAGTTCGAGACATTTGACCCGAAGCCGAAGCTCGCCGAGATGGACGGGCAGCCGATGCCCGAGAGTTTCTCGAAAGGTCAGCAACTGGCTCAGCTTCAGGGACAGGCACTGCTCTGTCAGGGACCGCAGTTCCCGTTCCGGAAGTACGGTCGTCAGCAGACGGAGATCAGCACGCTTCTGCCTCACATCGGGAGCATGATCGACGATGTCTGCCTGATTCGCTCGATGACTACAGACGCGATCAATCACGACCCGGCTCATCTTTTCATGAACACGGGATCTCAGCTGGCCGGACGCCCGAGTATGGGTGCCTGGGTGACGTACGGGCTGGGAACAGAATCGGAGAATCTTCCGGGCTTCCTGGTGCTGGTCTCCACTGCGAAGGGCCGCACGCCTCAGCCGATTGCAGCACGACAATGGGGCAACGGATTTCTCCCCGGAAAGTTTCAGGGTGTGCAGCTTCGCAGTCGAGGTGAACCCGTGCTGTATCTTGACCGTCCGGAGGGAATGACGGTCGAACAGCAGCGAGCTGATGTGGCAGCGATCACTTCGCTGAATCGCCGATTCGATCGCGTCGTGCACGATCCGGAGATCGCCACCCGCATTGCTCAGTATGAAATGGCTTTTCGGATGCAGATGAGTGTTCCGGAATTGATGGATGTTGCATCTGAGACGCAGGATACCTTTCGGCTATACGGCTGTGAGCAGGGTGACGGGTCGTTTGCCTCCAACTGCCTGCTGGCTCGCCGTCTGGCTGAACGAGGGTCGCGATTTATCCAGCTTTATCATCGTGACTGGGACCATCACAGTCAGCTGCGAGAAGAACTGCCGCTTCGGTGTGCCGAAGTGGATCGAGCCTGTCTGGCTCTTGTGCGGGACCTGCAGCGTCGAGGAATGTTTGAGGATACGCTGATCGTCTGGTCCGGTGAGTTCGGGCGGACGCCGATGGCTCAGAAGAACAAGGGAACCATCGGGCGGGATCATCACAACAAATCGATGTCGCTCTGGGTCGCCGGCGGCGGCATCCAGCGTGGACTTGTCTATGGAGCCACAGACGATCTGGGATACGCCGCTGTCGATCGCATTTCGACCGTTCATGACCTGCATGCAACGATGCTGCACCTGCTGGGAATTGATCATTCGCGATTCACATTCCGGTTCCAGGGCCTTGATGCAAAACTGACCGGAGTTGAGGATGCGCATATTCTGAACGACATCCTGACATGAGCGACGGAAGTGCTGCGCGGAAGGCGGGAGCGGTCACTGATTTCGACGAGTGACTCACTGGACAGCGACACGTCTCGCGTTTTTCTTTGTGACAGACACCGTTGGTCGCACAGATCCTTCGAGTGCTTCGTGATCTTCGTGGTGAAAAATCAGATTGCACAGAAGGACACGAAGATCACGAAGGAGAAACATTTCGGGAGAACGAAAATCCTGCTGAGCCGCTATAGCCATTCACAAAGATCAGCCCGGAGAGACTGTGAGTTTTTGTAGGGTGGGACCAGCGAAGCGCAGGCCCACCGCAATCAATGGCGCGAAAAGGTGGACCGTCGCTCGCAATCCTCGCTCGGCGTACAGTACGAAATCATTTTCACAGCCTCGCGGTGCCCGAATCGCAGAACTTCCAGCAGAAACATGGCGCTGTCCACCTTGGAATCCAGAAATCACGTTGTACGGCGGTCGACTTTTTTGCTGGCATCCGGAAAATCCCGTTCATGAATATTCCTGAGCGGAACCGAGAGCAGTGTTTCTGGCGGATGCCGGACGGCACGCGAGTCCATCAAGAGGACGCTTCACAGATTCTGAGTGAAGGCGGCTCGCTTCGTCTGCATGTTCGGCGGCTGCTGACAGCTTCGACGTCAGTCACTAATGCCGAAATGCATGTCGCCGAGGGAATGATCACGGAGATCCGGCAGCTGCCGGATCATCGAGCGGCAGAGGCTGATCCTGTCGCTCTGATTCCACAGTTGGTGAATGGCCACACGCATCTCGAGTTTTCAGATCGAGTTGTTCCTGTCGAACCGTCGACTCCGTTTACAGCCTGGATTCAGGCCGTCATTGCCGAACGGAAACATTCAGCCGGATCTGGCGTTCCGAGATCAGTTGCGATCGAAAAAGGAGTCGAAGAATGCCATCGATACGGAGTTGTCGGCATCGGTGAAATCACGACCGCGTCGGCACTTGACCTCGCGACATCGTCGTATGAACAGAGCGAGCAGAATCTGACGCGATTCGGATTGCCACCAGAGACGTCACCAATTGTCAGTTTTCGTGAGTTCATCGGGTTGCGGTCCGATGCTGAATCCACTGCTGGCGAAGCTGTCGCTCGGCATGTCGCAGACTGCCGAAAAGCCGGAGTGCGTCCGGGCATCAGTCCTCACGCTCCCTACAGTGTGCATCCGGATCTTTTTGATGCGCTGATGGATGCCGCATGGAAGCATGAACTTCCTGCAGCGATGCATCTTGCAGAAACCATGGACGAAAGAGAACTGCTGGAAACGGGTCAGGGGCGATTCCGGGACTTCCTCCAGTCGATGAATCTCTGGAGCCCTGAGGTGTTTCCCGGTGGGCGATCGATCATGCCATTTCTCAGTCGCATGGCGGAGCTTCCGCATGCTCTGGCTGTTCACTGCAATTACGCCGACAGCACAGAACTTCGTTTCCTCGCAGATCACCCGAATGTTGCCGTCGTCTATTGTCCGCGTACTCATCGTTTCTTCGGGCATACCCCGCATCCGTGGATGCAGCTGCTCGCCGCCGGAGGTCGCGTGATCCTTGGCACCGACAGTCGAGCTTCCTCACCGGATCTGAATCTCTGGGCAGATTTGCAGATGGCCGCTCGTGAATCACTGATCGCAGGCAGCGTTGTTTCAGCAGAACGGTTGATTTACATGGTCACGACCGAGGCTGCAAAATCGCTCGGGCTTCAGCCGGGGGAATTTGATCTTCAGTTGAATCGACCGTTCCGGGGTGTACTTGTTCGCGATGATTCCGCTGCGACTCAAAGTCACACGGAATGGATGTTAATGGCAGAATCACAGCCGATCGCTTTTTTCTGAACGCGTTGTGTGAACTAAACGGCGAGTTTCGGGTGTTGGTAGTTCTTCGCCACACTCTGATCGAGGGATAGTCATTCGCGCGCAGGTGGGGCTGATGAGATTGTGAGGACGCATGGAAAACACCATAGTTTCCGGCCCAAGGGGCCATTCGTTCCTATAGCC
>JBKDKA010000108.1:0-69299 GCA_046345315.1 Planctomyces sp. | reverse complement strand
CGATCAGGCAGTCCTGGAATACCTTGCATAAACTGCCCTGGTTCACGAAACTCCGTGCCGCTGCAGCCGACCAAAACATCGGCTGGATCCCGGATTTCTGACGCCGATTTTCCGACAGGCTGATCAGCAGATCTGACGGTCTCCGGCTGCTCGTTATACAGTTTCTCTCAAACAAATCCCTGTCCTGAAGATATTCCGTCTGCCTCCCGAAATGATCGCAACTGCAGCGTCTGAAGAATGGGGGCGGAACGTGGAGGCGACACGAATCGATGGCTAAGCCGAATGCACCTGAGAGTGAAGGAAAGGGAGATTCCTTCGATCTGGATAAATTCCGGAAGCTCCTGCAGCTGATGGAAAAGTACGGAGTTTCTGAGGCCAATCTCCAGAACGATCAGGAATCGTGGAAGGTTCGTCGCGGTCCGCGGACAGTTAGTTTCGGCGGTCCCCAGATGCCGATGTCCATGGCCGGGCCTGCGATGCAGGCTCCGATGGCTGGTCAGGCGGGATCACCTGCGGCTCAGCCTGTTGCGGTCCAGCCGGAGAAGCCGGCCGGTATCACGATCAACGCACCGACTGTCGGCACGTTTTACTCAGCGGCCAGTCCGGAAGATGAAGCATTCGTTTCAGTGGGTTCTGCTGTGAAGCCGGACACCGTTGTCTGCATCATCGAAGCGATGAAGGTGTTCAATCAGATTCAGAGTGAAAAATCCGGCCGGATTGTCGAGATTCTGGTCTCGAACGGAGACGCTGTGGAATTCGGTCAGCCGCTGTTTCGAATTGAACCAGCCTGAGATTCGGGTCCGAATCGTTTCTGAAATACGGCTGTCTGTAAGGAATCCGAGCTTCCATGTTCCAACGTATTCTGATTGCCAACCGTGGCGAGATTGCGCTTCGAATCATTCGCGCATGTCGCGAACTGGGTATCGAAACTGTCGCAGTCTTCAGCGAAGCCGATCGCGGCGCTCATTATCTGGAGCTCGCTGACGAAGCCTGGTGCATCGGGCCGGCGGCTGCGTCTGAAAGTTACCTGCTGATCAATCGAATCATCAGCGCTGCGGAGATCGGAAACGTTCAGGCCGTGCATCCCGGTTATGGTTTTCTGGCCGAGAATGCTCATTTTGCGGAAGTCTGCCGCAGCTGTAACATTGAATTCATCGGTCCTCCTCATGAGGCGATGGCAAAACTCGGAGACAAAGTCAGCGCCCGGGAGATTGCTCGAGCAGCCGGTGTTCCCTGCGTTCCCGGCAGTGACGGCCTTATTGAAGATGTTGAGGAAGCGGTTCGAATCGCCGATCAGATCGGATATCCGGTCCTGATCAAAGCCACTGCGGGCGGCGGCGGAAAGGGAATGCGAGTCGCCGGAAATGAGATCTCGCTTCGAGCGGGACTTCAGGCGGCTTCTGCAGAGGCAGAAAAGGCATTCAAGAACGCTGGCGTGTACCTCGAGAAGTATGTCGAGCGGCCTCGCCATATTGAAGTTCAGATTCTGGCTGACACGCACGGGAACGTCGTGCATCTGTGGGAACGAGACTGTTCCATGCAGCGGCGTCATCAGAAGCTGATCGAAGAAAGTCCGGCGCCCAACCTGCCTGCTGAGGTTCGGAAGAATATCTGTGAATGTGCAGTTCGCCTCGTCCGTGAGGCGGGCTACCAGAATGCAGGAACTGTGGAATTCATTCTGGACCAGAATTTCAACTTCTACTTCATTGAAGTCAATGCACGCATCCAGGTCGAGCATCCGGTAACGGAAATGGTCACAGGAATCGATCTGATCAAGCAGCAGATTCTGATCGCCGCAGGAGAACCTCTTCCGTTTCGTCAGGAAGACATCCGCTGCACAGGATCAGCGATCGAACTTCGAGTGAACGCAGAAGACCCGGACAACTCATTCCGAGGAAGCCCAGGTAAGATTTCGAAACTCCGCCTGCCCGGCGGTCCGGGTGTTCGATTCGATTCTCACGTCTACGAAGGATACACAATCAGTCCTTACTACGATTCGATGATCGGAAAACTGATTGTTCACAAACCCAGTCGTGACGAATCGATTCAGTGCATGAAGCGATGTCTTCGAGAATTCGTTGTGGAAGGAATTCACACCACGCTTCCTCTGGCAAAGAAGATGTTCAATCACTCGGCCTTTGCCAATGGCACTGTCGACACCACGTTTGTGGAACGAACCTGGTAGCGCGAATGGCTTTCAGCGCGAATGGCAGTGCTGATCGTTAATTTTGTCTCTGATGTGCAACAGCGGCACTCACTGTCAGCGATTGCATTCAATCCCCTGAAGGAAATTGAAGGAAATGTCACACGGAATCAAGAGAGTCGGCCTTCTGTTCGCCGGTGGCCCGGCACCTGCAGCCAATGCAGTGATTTCAACCTGTGCGATGTCATTCATCAAGCACGGTATTGAAGCTGTCGGCATTCGATATGGTTATTCCAATCTGATCGACTTCTCACCGGCGAAGCCGCTGATTGAGGGTGTGCACTACATGAAGCTGACCGAAGTCATGCTTCGCCGCAGTCGCAGTCGTCAGGGGATTCTGATCGGGACAGCGCGAGCGAACCCGGGAAAGCAGATTACTAGTCCTGCTCATCTGCAGGACCCCGAGAAATCGGCTCCGATGAAGCGAGTTTACGAGGGACTGCGGTCGATCGGCGTGGACGCGCTGGTCTCAATCGGTGGTGACGACACACTGAAGACTGCCAACAAGCTCCAGATGTTCCAGAAGCATCTGCCTGAGGGAAGTCGTCGGATCCCGGTTGTCCATGTTCCGAAAACAATCGACAACGACTACATGGGTATCGATTTCACATTCGGCTATTTCACAGCCGTTGAAACGCTGGGAACGGAGATCAGCAACCTGCACGCTGACGCAGAAGCAGCTCGCAGCTACTTCATGGTCGAAAGCATGGGGCGAAGTGCCGGTTGGCTGGCCTATGGTGCCGCGATCGCCGGCGAAGCAAGTCTCGTCATCAGCGTTGAAGATATTGACGAGAAGTATCTTTCCGCTGAGTCAACTCCCACGAAGAAGGTCATGGACATCGACAAGGTGGTCCAGAAGATTGTGCGGGTGATGCGATATCGACAGGAAAAGGAAGGCAAAGAGTACGGAGTCATCGTTCTGGCGGAAGGTCTGGCGGAATACCTGTCAGCCGACGCACTGAAGGATGTTCCGCGGGATGATCATGGTCATATCTCTGTGGCTCATGTGGATCTCGGAAAGATGTTTGCTCGACGCGTCATGGACGAATTCAAAAAGCAGACGGGGGTGAGCCGAAAAGTGACGGGACTGCAGCTTGGCTACGAATGTCGATGTGCCAAACCGCATGCCTTCGACGTGATGCTCGGCAGTCAGCTGGGCGTCGGTGCTTATCGCGCCCTCTGTGAGAATCACCACGATGGAGTGATGGTGTCCGTGAAAGGTCAGCTCGATCTGCATTACGTTCCTTTTGAGACGCTTGTCGATCCTGAAACGCTGGTGACAAAAGTTCGATTCATTCCACCAGGAAGTGACTTCCACAAGCTGGCTCGCTTCCTCGAAACCAGCATCGACGACTGATTCCAGGCAGGCCTTTCGGGCCGGTTCGAGGTCACTCAGGGGAAAACCGTTTCATGTCAGCACGTCTGATTGATGGAAAACACATCGCGGAAGCAATCCGGAGTGATGTGGCCGTGCGGGCAGCAGAACTGCAGTCTCAGTTCGGGATCGTACCGAAGCTTGCGGCAGTGCTGGTTGGAGAAGACCCGGCCAGTCAGGTCTACGTGAGAAACAAGGAAAAAGCCTGTCAGAAAGCCGGCCTGAAGAGTGAACTTCACCGGCTTCCTGCAGGGACTTCTCAGCAGGATCTGCTGAAGCTCATCGGTCAGCTCAACGCCGATGCAACCGTTCATGGAATTCTCGTTCAGCTTCCACTGCCGAAGCATCTGGACGGCACGCTGATTCTCGATGCGATCCATCCCTCAAAGGACGTGGATGGTTTTCATCCGGAAAACGTCGGGCTCATGCTTCAGGGACGCCCCAGGTTTCTGCCGTGCACACCGCATGGCGTCATGAAACTGCTGGAATACGAAAAAATTCCTACGGCTGGTCAGCATGCGGTGATCATCGGTCGCAGCGACATTGTCGGGAAACCAATGGCAGCTCTGCTGGTTCAGCGAGGAGCAGACGCCACCGTGACGATCTGTCACAGCCGTACCCGCGACATCGCATCCATTACGCGGCAGGCCGACATTCTGATCGCGGCGGTCGGGATCGCTGAATTCGTGAAACACGACATGGTACGACCAGGGGCTGTTGTGATCGATGTCGGAATCAACCGACTCGGAGATCGGCTCGTCGGCGACGTCGACACGGAAGGAGTCGCTGCGGTTGCTTCTGCGATTACTCCCGTACCAGGCGGAGTCGGTCCGATGACGATCGCCATGCTGCTGAATAACACGCTGCATTCCGCTCAGGCGTCGAGACGTTCCTGAGCTGAAGCGGTGGCCGGCGTTGACGTGATACGTTTCTGCCCGCCGCCCGATTTTTCGCTGCCGGGCATAATGCTGTGCGACACTGTGTTGTGCGAAACAGTGCTGCTCAGCACGGTGTGGCAGAGAGTCTGACAGTGGCGGCGCGAAAGAAAGAAAGTCGGCGTTCGGACCAGCCGGCGTTCAGACTGCAGGCTTCTGACGCTGTCTCAGAACCATCTCGTAAACCTCACGGATCCGAGCTGTCATGGTTTCATGACGAAACTGATCCGCAAAACGTTCGCGGCCGTTGTTCCCCATCGCAGCTCGCAGCGAGGGGTTTTCGGCAAGGCAGATCATTGCCTCAGAGAGCTCAGCGGATGTTCGCGGTGGCACCAGCAGACCTGTTTCTCCGTTGATACAGACTTCCGGAGCCCCGTCAATGGCATAGCTGATGACGGGTTTGCCGCTGATGAGGGCCTGAGGAAGGACTCTGGCGAGTCCTTCCCAGACGCTCGTATGCACAACCATGTCCATCGCATGCAGATAATCCGGGACTTCATGAGAAGGAACAAGCCCGGCAAAAATGAAATGATTCGTCAGCCCGAGTTCGGCGATTCGTTGCTGCAGTTGCTCGCGGAGGATCCCGTCCCCGACAAGCAGGAACCGCACATTCGGGACTCGTCTGACAACTGCTGGTGCGGCCTCAATCAGGAACTCATGTCCCTTCAGATTGAACAGCCTCGCCACTTTTCCGATCACGACATGGTGCGATTCGATCCCCAGCTGGCGACGGACCTCTTCGGCAGCACGTTCAGGAGTCAGAAACCGGTCAACATCCATCCCGCTGTAAACGGTGGAAAAGCGTTCCGGCGGAGCCACTCCGGCTTCAACGTACTGTCGCGACATGTCGTCGCAGACGCTGATGAAATGGTCGCACCATCGAGCCGCAATTCGTTCTGAGATCCTGTAGGCACGATGCAGCAGAGGAGACTGTCCGAAATGAAACGACGCTCCATGAATGCTGTGAACGGCCGGAAGTCCCAGTCGAAACGCTGCGTAACGCCCGAGAATACCGGCCTTTGAGCTATGAGTATGGACGATCTGTGGCTGAAAACTGCGAAGCTGTTCAGAGATTCTGGACAGCGCTCGCAGGTCTTTTCGAACATTCAGAGATCGCTGAAGTTCCGGGATGATTCGCAGATCCAGTTGTCGATCCAGTGCCTTCTGTTCCAGCGAACCTTCAGGGCCGAGCCCGGGGCCTGAAATCAGGCAGACTTCGTCGCCGAACAGATGGTGCTGATCATCAACATTGTAGAGCGTATTCTCCTGAGCACCGCCGAGAATCAGTCTGGTAATGATATGAGCAACGCGCATAGATTCTGCAGACGTGTAATGTCCAGCTGATTAATTGCCGGCATTTCCGCCACCTCGACGTCCGCGCCGACCGCCTGTCGCCAGGGGATCACCGCGTCCCATTCCCCTCATCGCACCGCCTGGTCCGCCACTTCCATCCTCTTCGTCTTCGGAATAGGCACCGGCAACCTGAGTGGAGTCCTGACCTTCAGGCCCCCAGCCAAGATCTCGATATTCTTTGCGAACGAACTCCGTATCGCCGCGATCCTGACGTTCCATCTCTGCGTTGTCGCCGCTGAAACGTTCAATCAGCTGTCCGGAACCTGTTACCACAAGAATTCGATCCGGGACGGACTTCTGTCCGCGAGGAGCATTGGAGAGCCAGGGTTTCAGGTCTTTGTGTTCCGCAACATTGAGTTGAATTCCCTGAGTCACGGCACACAGCAGATCTTTGCTCCGAACGTCAACTTCAGACGGTCCGAGTGTATTCTTCGAGAGGTCGGCAACCTCTTCGACTTCACGTTTTCCACCGATTCGAATGCCGACCGGATTCTGGAAATCTGCCATCACCGGCGTACCCTTCTCCGTGTCTTCGAAATACACAGACAGGTCGGCACGCTCATCTGCATGACCACCGGCGACAACCTTGTTGACGTAGTACCGTGACTCACCCGGCAGAAGTACAGGTGCCGTCGGTTCGCTCCACGCCGACAAGATCGTCTTCTGCGTACTGAGTTCCGGCTGCTCAAGTTCGTCCACGGGAGCGCCGAAGTTCGGATTGTTCATCTCAAGTCGAACGCGGTAGATATACTCATGGCCGCGTTCTGCGGTGAAGTCAACAAAACGGACCAGCAGCAGACGATTGGTGGCATCGGGATCAAAGAGCTTCTTTCGAAGCTTCTCGAGTTCCTCTGCGCTCATTCTTCCCTGCTGATTCCGACCGGTTCTTGGATTCAGTGGTATCTGTCCGGCAGGCGCCCCGGGATTATTGCCAGCGCCTGTGGCAGCCACGTTGTATTCGTTCAGAAAACGTGAGTTGAAATCCATCGGGGAATTTCCACTGCCAGCCCCGCCTCGCTGAGGCATTCCGCCATTGCCAAGCTGGTTGATGATCTGATTGGCGTTGCCGCGGAATACGCTGAATCCGCGAGGCATTTCGCGCATCGGAGGTGCGACCGCTTTCAGTTCCTCGGCTTCCTTTGCCAGCTTTTCATCCCGTTTCCTGATAATCTCTTTTTCTTCGTCGCTCAGAACGAACTCGTCAATTCCCTTATGTGATACCTCGTCCGGACTCCACTGACCCTGAACGCGGCGAGGCAGCGGCATGGTGATCACTGGACGAGTCACCATCGGATTCACCACTTCAAGATCAAGTCCAAGTGACTCCTGAAGAATCTCTGACAGGTCTTCGTTCTTGACGGGTTCCCATTCTCCCGACCAAGGGTCAGCAGCCGAAATCGCCTGCTTTCGCTCCACATGCAGGTCAATGAAGTCCTCTGCATACATTGCGGTGGCAGGGTCAGTGACACTGATATGGAGTGCCTCGGCAATCTTTTTCCGCTGTTCACGCAGATTGAACAGGTATCGGACAGAGATGCCGCCGCTGTATCGAACTCGCTTTGTCGGAATGTTGATGCCAAGCATTCCGGATGAATCTTCGTCATCTCCTCCGGCATAGCCGTACATAGGAATCCCGGCCGGAAGATAGTCATCATCATCGCGGCCACGATTACGTCGATTACCGCCGCCTCCTCGTCTTGAGTCTTCACCGCGGCGCGATCTGTTCTGACCTCCACCCAGATTGCCTCCACGCAGATCCTCCGAATCAGGGTCACCACCGAGCGGGCCATTTCCGGCACCCGGTCCTCGTCCTGTGTCTGCAACAGCTCCCAGACGCTCGCGACGCTTCCGGTCTTCTTCTGATTCCTCTTTCACTTCTTTCCGCCCTGTGCGTTTCGGCGGCTTTCGAGCTCCGGGATTCTTCGAATCCTTGTCATCAGTCGCCGTGAGTTCCGTTTCCTCTTCCGGAAACAACGCCAGTGCGACAGAGACGGCGTTTCGTTCTGGACTTTCGGGGGTCAGGACAGTGATCGCGGCGCGTTTCTCCCGGACAGGGTTCAACGGCTCATCGAAGGGCACCGTAAACACGAACTGTTCGACAGCCTCATTTGGTGAAGCCATCTTTCTGGCAAGCTCTGCAACATCCGGGGTCAGCAGGAATTCCTTGCTCTGTTCCTCCGGCCATGGGTTGGAATCCACTTTCGTTTGTGTTTCCCGGACCTTGTTCGTCAGGCTGACTGTGGTGATATCATTTGCGGGGCCACTCCACCGAGCCGACGCGACGCCCATCAGTCCAAGCAGTGCCACCACAACCACGACAAACTTTTCGCCGTGATTCAGTATTAACTTCTTGAAGTCAAAGCCTTTGGTTTTCTTCACAAGGCAACTCCCGTTCATTCAGATCTGCATGGACTGCTGTTGGACAAAGTTGATTTCAAAAGGCGAACAAGGCAATGATCTCTTCTGTTTTTGCCACTTTGTTCTTTCCCGTTCAGGTCACATCGAAATCCAGTGACCCCCTGTCAGCTCATTATTTCTTTTCGTCAGTAACCTCTCCGGACTCACCGGTATCCGATGAACCGGAACCGGAACTGTCTGCGGCAGCATCCTTCTCTGTGTTTTCGCTGCCTGAACTGCCAGCGGCAGGCTCCGTTTCAGGCGATGTCTCGTTCGAAGCCGGATCACCGGAGGCCCCGTTTGTCTCGGATGCTGCTTCCGGGGCATCTCCGGCATCACTGTCAGAGCTCGTTTCGGCGTCCGGGGACGCCGACGGTTCGACAGACGCCGGCTCAGTGGATTCATCTGCGGTGCCCGGTTTCTCTGCGTCTGCTCCCGTACCTGCAGCGGGATCTCCCGGTTGAGCTGTCGCCGGATCCTGAGGATTCTGTTCAGGAACGGCATTTTCACCTTCTGTCGTTACTTTTTCAGCCGCTCCGGTACCAGCCGCTTCATCAGCCGGTGCTCCGTCAGGAGTCTTCGCAGCGTCAGAATCCGATGGCGTCACCCCAGATTCCGGTGCTGGCTGCTGAGGTGCTGCTGCCGGTCCGCCTTCCTGCTGAGCTGCAGCCTCGTTTGAGGTCTGAGCATCCGCTTCGTCTTTTGTCTGATAGAGTGTCATCAGACCGCCAACTCGCACTGTCACCAGTGACGGATCCATCATCGCGGCAGCCAGAGTCTGCTGTGCTGCCTGAGCTGCTTTCGCTGCTTTCGCCTGTGCAGCCTGAGAGTTGGCGAGAGGATTTCGCGAATTAGCCGGCAGTCCGGGATTGTTTCCGAGCTGGGGGGCATTTCCCCCGCCACCAGCAGCCATCATGTTGATTCCCGCCATCCCACCGCCCATAAAGCCGCCACCATCTTCATCCTCAGAGTTGCCACGCAGACCACCTGCATTGCCTCCTGTGAACATCGCGCCGGCTGCGGTCGAAGATGTACCAGTTGTCACGTCCAGACGCACAATTTCCACTGGAAAACTGGAGTCGGTGAGTTCGGCAAGCATTCGAGGAATCTCAGATTCTCTGATTCTGACATGCAGGAAGAATGCTCGCGTCTTGTAGGGAAGGGCAGGGTCTTCATCCACATAACGGTCCGGTTCCATCCCCGTGCCGCCGCCCGCCCCGAACGCACTTGGCGCCACGCTCGAGAACCCCGACCCTCCATCTTCATCGTCGGGAGCATTTCCACGTCCGCCGCCACCACCTCCACCCATTGCCAAAGGGCCCCCGACCGGGCCGAACTCTTCGGTCATAAAGTCGGCCGTTGCGGGTAATTCATATTGCGTCCATGGTCCACTTCTCTGACCTGCAACTCCACCTGGCATGACTCCGCCTGCGTTACCTCCACCGAACGCAGCCATCGAGCCGTCGTTGCCGTCGTCGTCACCTCCGCGGGGAGCATTCCCCCCGCCCCCTCCTCCGAACCCGGAAAATCCAGCACCACCAGCAGCGATCGGTGGCAGGGGCGCATCTCTCTGACCGCCGCGAAGCTTCAACTGGACGATCTCTCGGAGTCCGGATTCGGTCAGTCTTCGCGAGCCGTCATTGACTCTCGACAAAGATGTGAGCAGCGAACGAAGCAGCCACATATCTTCCTGGAGCTTCCAGATTTCATCAGAAGTCGGGGGCCGAAGACGCCATGTATTGAAAGGCATGTGTGTGACGCGTTTTTCATCAAATATCACCAGACCGGTGCCTTCTGCCGGCTTGAACGGATTCACAACATCCAGCACATTCTGGAACATTTTCTCGTAGAGAATTCCCCACTCGCCGCGCGTTGCCACTTTGGGAATGGGATCCATGTACTTGATGCCGGCCATCTTCTCCCGAATTTCGGGGTCAAACACGCGGACTGCTTTCTGACGTTCCCAAAGCAGTTTCGATGCTGACTCGTATTTCTTTCGGTCCGACGCATTTATTGCCTGCGCCCCATCAGACCATGTCTTATTGGGAGCGTCTGCGCCTTTGGTTGCGTTGGAAAATGAGTCAGCCACGGATTTCGACCGTGCCTCAATCTCCTCGGAGATTTTTGCATTGGCCTTCCACCACCCGGTCATAGCGAAGATCAGCGCCAGCACGAAACAGATCCAGAAGTGATGGCGAATCAAGGGCTGAAGTTTATCCATGGTCAAATCCCCGTTGCGGGCTGTTCAGTAACCGAAGTCAGATGGGCTCACTGCGAACTCAGAAGAAATCAGGGTTTTTTAGCTGCGTCAGGCGTTGCTCCTGCAGCGTCAGCTTTTGGCACATTCGGCGAAACATCCAGCCGAGCTCGCTCAAGTGTCGGAACCCACGCAAACTGAAGTACGAAGTGTGTTTTCTCGAGGACCTTGAGTTCCTTCGCTTCGGCTTCCTCAAACTGAACGTCTTTGCGATTGTTCATTCCGGGCAAAACAGGAACGTTCGCTCCATAATTTCCGGCTGGCCCCGCTGATGTTTCCTCGTCCTCATCGTCTCCGCCACGACGATTTCCTAACAGGCCACCATTTCCGCCTCCACCCGCCAGCATGTTGTTGGCAGGGCCCGCATTTCTGAACCCTCCGGCGCCAGGGCCGATCCCCGTCATGGTCTGGCCGATCCTGGCATTCGGATCATAAGTAAAGGAATCCTGAGCCACGACGAACGAAACGGGATGAGAGATTCCAAGCTTGCCGACCGGAACTTCCACACCATTTCGATTAACGGTCCACTTTGCGAGTTCACTCACGACAGTTTCCAGCAGAAAGTTCCCGCCACGTTTTTCAAATGGCACTGTGGGACTGTTGTAGAGATGATAACCTCGAAGAGTCACAATGTACCCTTTGCCAGTCGGCCCTTTCTCCGGGTCCGCAAGGTGCAGGAAACACTCCGGATCAGCAGTCTTCAGTGCTGTAAACCAGGTCCCCACGTCAGCGACCTTGCGGCTTGTGACGCTCTGCACTCGGATTTTCTTCTGAAGCGACAGATCCTCCTGATCCTGTTCGTTTCCTTCATCGCGGGGCAGACACTCATTTACCGCCTTCAGCAGTTCCATCCAGA
Source organism: Planctomyces sp. (assembly GCA_046345315.1). Taxonomy (GTDB): domain Bacteria; phylum Planctomycetota; class Planctomycetia; order Planctomycetales; family Planctomycetaceae; genus F1-80-MAGs062. The sequence goes on along the minus strand of JBKDKA010000108.1, from coordinate 57,923 downwards.
GAACTCGTTTCTCAAGAGGCGCTACCAGCTGACCGATGTCATCAATGACCTTCTTGTGATCAGTCTGCTGAGCTGTGTAGGCTGCCTGATTCGCTGAGATCGTCGACTGCAGCGTCTTGACCGCATCCTGAGCAGTTTTCCACCGCGATTCGCTGTAGGCATCAAGCACTGTTGCACTGCCGGTGACCCCGAGCCCCAGAGCCAGCATCAGGCCGGCCGCAGACGCAACCGCCCATGGCTTCTTGCTGCGAATCTTTCTGTTGACAACAATTTCCGGAGGCAGAAGACTGGTCGTGATGCGAGTCTGACCGAGCGTCTGCAGCGCCACACCGTAGGGCACTGCGAACGTCATGATGTTTTCCATAAAGACCGGGTCGGTGAGCACCGAATCACCGGTCACGCCTTCGAGAGATTCCAGACGCTGAACTTCGTACTGAAGGTTCTGCTGGAGAAACTTCTGCAGCCCTGCAAGGCGGAAGCCATTTCCGACGCCGATGATCTTTCGGATCTTCGCCGCTCTGTTGACGCTGCCGAAATACCCGATGGATCTCTGGACTTCAGTCACAAAGTCGTTGAACACTGGCCGCATCGCCTGAAACACCGCTTTTGGATCCGGTGATTTCGTGGCATTCAGCTTCAGGTGTTCAGCCTTCGCAAATGTCAGCTTCATTTCTCGCGTGAGTGCACGAGTGAAATGGTTCCCTCCGATCGGAACGTTACGAATCCAGATGCTGCGGCCGTTGGAAACCAGAAGCGTCGTGTTGTCCGCTCCCATGTCCAGCATGACATAATAGTCCTCTGACGACGGCGGATCTGGTGTTTCCGCTGTCTTCCGAAAACCCAGCACATCAAATGACAGGTAGTTGTAGATGGCCAGTGGAGCGATCTGGACGAGCTCGATCTCTTTTCGATTCGATGTCAGAGGCTTCATCGCATCGAAGACCAGATCCCGTTTCATTGCGAAGAGGCCGACTTCGGCCTCCAGCATGAAGCCGCTCTCTTCAGGCGAACCTCCGATCGGCTGGTAGTCCCAGATGACCTCGTTCAGGTCAAATGGAATCTGCTGACGTGCTTCGTAACGAACGATTTCTGCAACTTTGCCCGCTTCGACAGGAGGCAATTTGATGAACTTCGCCAGTGAGCTCTGGCCAGGCACACTGATTCCGATCAGATCTCCATCGACCTGATTTCGGCCGAGAAATGTCGTGATCGCGGTTCGAATGAGTTCCTCAGGAACCGCATCCGGCTGACTCAGAATCTTTGCGTGCGGAATGTAATCGAACGCCGTCGCCACAACACGACGACCGTCTTCCGTGGACCGAAGACGAATTGCCTTCAGGCCCGCCTGTCCAATGTCAATTCCCCAGGCACTCTTGATTTCTGCCATTTTTGAGCCTTCAGTACGCTGCCTGAACCTGTTCCGACCCCGGACGGGCCGACAGATAGTTCTAAGTCTAAAGTAGCAAAGATTTTCGGGTCCGGTCAATCGTTTTCAGTGAATGCTGACAACTCTGTCACACCGACGCAACAGGCAGCCCCGAAAGTCAGCACCTGTTCGTGCCGAAAATTCCAGTCCTTCAGTTTTGCCTGATTCACTCAAGTCTGCCCGCCACAGCAGTTATGCCGCTCTCGACGATCATTCCGGCAGGAGCTCAGAAGGGACGACACTCCAGTCACCTGTCGTCGTTTACTCAAAGAATAAAACTGCCGTTTTTCGGCTTTCATTGGTTTGATCGGCTTTCACACTCACAAACCGTATGGATCTCGTTAACGTCTGTTATAATCACGGCAGCAAATCGTTCCCGAAGGTCCGAGCCCCGAAAGACTGACTAACAGGCTCAGCCCGGACCATTCTGTCCCAGGCAACTTTCGAGCTGATCCGCTGAAAAGAGTCGCAAAACCCGGTTCAGCCAGCATCAAAAGCCGCTGATGACTCCGAGGTCGCATACTCACTTTATCCTCCATGTCATGTTTTTGACGTGACCGCCCCACTCAAAGTTCCTGAAATCTCTCCGAAACCTCCTCAATCGAATCTGAATTTTCGGTCCGAAACTTCGCTTTCGCATGATCTCAGATGAATTATTCGAGGGAATCAGCATCCTGATTCCCGGCTATTCCGTAGAAGATCTGCCCTCAGATCTGACGGAGGATGCTGCGTCCAGTCTCCTGAATGCTCTGGCCTGCGCGTGGCACCCGGGACTACTGACGGCTTCCCGAGGAATCCCGGTTTTTCGGCACCCGGATGCGATCCGACATCTGCACGGCCGTCAGGTCATCCTGCTCCCGACTCCTTCTGAAAGCTGGATGCACCACGACTGGCAGCACGACACTGGAACAGCAATTCACCTGATTCTTTCCGGCCAGTCATCCCGCGACGAATGGTGTGACCTGATCCGGAGCACGCTCGCTTCGCGGGCTCCTGCTCAGCCTGAACCTGACGTCGCGGGGAATCCATCTTTCAAAGCATCCTCCGAAGTCGACTCCGATCTGCTGGATGCCTTTTTCGCATTCGGTACCTCGTATCTGATGACGATCTGGCTGAGTCGTCGCCGACATCATTTTGTTGATCCCGACGAATTCACATTGAGTCGTGAAATTCATCTGGCCGCTGACGCTGCAGTCGGCGGGGATTCTGAAACTTCCCGGATTCACCTCCGAAAGTGTTTTGAACTGCTGCAGGAAACTCGCGAACAATTTTTTCCGCTCACCTGCAGTCTCGTCGATGTCTGCCTCCCGCCAGCAGGCGATCCCGCAGCCACAGTCCTTTCGTGCTTTGATGCTTCCGAACCCATAAACCTCGTGGCAACGGCATCGGATCTGGTTCGATGGGCAAATGATTCGCCGGAGTTTCAGCAGACCGTTCGGGCTCGACTTGCCGAAGGAACGCTGACTCTGCTGACCGGACCGGAATCCGAAATCCGGCCGGCGCTCAATCCACTCGGTGCAACTCTTTCCGACCTGACCGCCGGTCGAGAATCGGTCGCCGAGCTGTTTGGTCAGCCGGTGCGTCACTGGATTCGTCGCCGATACGGCCTGGTGTCGTCGCTTCCCATGGTGCTTCGCCATGCCGGATTTGAGTCCGCATTTCATATTGCTCTGGATGACGGACTTTACCCCGATCAGGAACGATCTCGATTCGAGTGGATGTCCCCGGACCAGACGACCATCAGAGCGTGCTCCCGAATTCCGCTGGCGATCGACAGCGCCTCCTCATTTCTGCGATTCGCCGATCGCTTCAATGAAAGCATGCAGGATGACGACACGGCAGTGCTGTTCCTGGCGCGGCTTCCGGAACTTCGTTCACCCTGGCTGAACGATCTTCGCATCGCGGCCCGTTTCGCGTCTGCACTGGGAAAGTTTACCACTGTCGATCAGTTCTGGGCTGATTCTCACGGATACATGACTTCCCTGAAGTTCGAACACCGAGAGTATCTCAGTCCCGCACTCATCCAGTCGTCAGTGCTTCGAACCGAACAGCCGATCACAGATCCGGCGGCTGTCTGCAGGCTCTGGTATCAGCTGACTGCCTGCGCGACGCTCATCACACTCTGTCGATTGATTCGTGCTGATGTCTCGTTTCGGCTTCCCGTTCCCGGTGATCAGACAAACGCTGTCGGCAGCCCGAAGCTGGTGCTCGGTCGACTGCGTCATCTTCTCAGGTCACGTGAGAAGAAGAATGCTGACCCGCCGGATGCAGCGGATGATTCCGTGATTGAAGTTTCACAGGGCGAGTCTTCTGCTGATGTGGTTTCACTGCCATCGGAGAACTCAACGAACGTGTCCTCGGTCGGGCTTGTATCGTCAGTCGAGACCGTTGATGTCTTTGGCTCCCACGGCGATCCACCTGTGATTTCGGAACTCCAGCTTCTCACTGGACAGCTTGCCTGTCGACTGGCAGCAGCATTCGCGAAGCAGGTTCCGGGACGGGATTCAGACCGCCGAGGGATTGTGCTGATCAATACACTGCCCTTTGCAAGATCGGTGATCGTTCCATGGAATGCAGAATGGGGACCACCTCAGAAATCAAACTTCATTCAGGCGTTTTGTGTTACTCCGCAGAATCGGGCAGCTTCAGGCGAGCTGGTCAGCAGCACGACCGTGAATCCAGCTCATCAGGTGATGGTTCAGATTCCGCCCGGTGGTTATGCTTGGATTACAGAATCCCCGGCAGGGGCTGAACAGCAGCCGCCATTGTTGCCGGCCCGCAGAGAACCACCACTTGCGGAAACGAGTCTTCTGCGAAACAAACACTTTGAAGTCGAGATCAGCGAAGTCACGGGCGGAGTTGCCGCTGTCCATTTTTATGGAGAACGGAGCAATCGTCTCAGTCAGCGAATCGGATTTCGGTTCGAGCGACCAAAGCGAACGATGCCGGAGATTGATGAAGAAGAGTCTCTGGCGGACTACGCGATCGCTCGAGTCCGGTCGATCGGGTGCCTCAGTGTCGGCCCCCTGACGGGATCTGTGGAATCCGTTGTCGAACTGATTGATCCATCGAACGGATCGCTGCTTGCAGTCGTACGTCAGGTCTCATCGCTGGACCGATATCGGCCGCGACTCGAACTCACTTTCGAGATCACCGAGCTCACCTGCGAGTTGCGAGGGAATCCCTGGATGACGTATCTGGCATGTCGCTTCGCCTGGGAGAATGAAGCGGCGTCCGTTGTCGGAAGTGTGTTTGGTCAGTCTGCTCCACTTCGAGGTGAACGGTTCGAATCGCCGGACTATCTGGAAGTTGCGGACGGAACACAACGACTGACAATCGCGGCTCACGGACGGCCGTATCATCGAAAGACCAGCCCAAGGTCGTTCGACAGTCTGCTGATCTGCGAAGGAGAACAGGCCCGCTCGTTTTCCTTTACGATCGATTTCGATCAGCCGTTTCCGATGCGAACAGCACTTGATGCGTCGGTTCCGATTTTTCAGTCACAGACCTCCGGTCGGATTCCTGCCGACATTCACTCCGCCTGGCTGCTGGGGCTGACTGCAAAAAACGTCATCATCGCAGAAGTGAATGTGGTCGATGAAGGTGCCGGTGAAAGCAGTGACCAGAAGAATCCAGCATCGTCGGAGAGCAGTCTCGATCCGGCTCCGCTCGGTCTTCGCGTTCAGGTCGTTCTTCTGGAGACCGAAGGAACGGCGGTTGACTGCCTGCTGCGTACAGCAGTAGTTCCTGTTCGAGCATTCGAATCACGACCTTCTGATCCCGAATCGGTAACGGAACTTCCGATCACGACCGAGGGAACTCAGGTCCGGATGGGACGCTTTCAGCTGAAAGAGATTACGCTCTGTTTCTGACGTGGATTCAGTAAAGATATGGACTCAGTAAAGGCCTGGACACAGTAAATGATCATTACAATTGACGGACCGGCCGGATCCGGAAAGAGCACTGTGGCTCGCCAGGTGGCCAGCCTGCTGCAGGTTCGGTTTCTGGATACCGGGGCAATGTACCGAGCTGCAGCTCTGGCCGTTCGCCAAGCGGGTGTCCCGGCCGATGACCGTCTTCGTGTCGCATCCGTCGTGAATTCTCTGTCGATTGAGTTTCACGGCAGTCATCTGCTGCTCAATCAGCAGGATGTGACGAGTGATATCAGGTCGCCGGAAGTGACGGCCATTTCGTCCATTGTTGCATCGCACCCGGAAGTCAGGGAGAAACTGGTCGAACAGCAGCGAGCAATCGGCCGAATGGGAAGTCTCGTCACAGAAGGGCGTGATCAGGGAACGGTTGTGTTTCCCGATGCGGAGTTCAAATTCTTCATGACCGCAGATCTCGATGCGCGAGCGGACCGTCGTTATCGAGAACTGGTTCATTCCGGAAAATCTGCTGTCCTTGAGGAAATTCGCAGACAACTGGAAGAACGCGATGAGCGGGATCGAATGCGTGAGCACGCTCCGATGAAACCTGCCCCCGATGCAATTCAGATTGATACGTCACATCAGACGATTGACGAAGTTGTTCAGTCCATTCTGAACCGTGTCAGGCCTTGACGCAGAGCGACGTTCTGCTGTCTGGATCAACCGACAGCTAGCCTGACATCATCCACAGAATACCGTAGATCACGACGAGTCCGAGCTGAGTCTTCAGGAACATGACTGCGGCAGAAGACATTATGCGTGCGGGCATTTCGTAGCGACTGGCGCAATAGACCAGACTGATTCCGGCCGTGAGCGGCAATCCATAGATCAGCACCGATGATGTCATGAAACGATAACCCTTTCGAACGATTCGAAACCTGACTGACCGAATCTCCGCCTCATGCTGGTTCCGGAGTCTTTTCGTCTTCCTTTCTCCGAACTTCGTCACCGTATCCGTAAGCGGGACCGTCGAACGCGTCCCAGATGGCCAGCAGATTCAGCAGTCCGGCGATCCACGTAAACACAGATGCCAGGTCGAACTGTCGATTCAGTTCTCCATGCAGCCGGTCCAGTTCTTCCATATCGCGAGGAGCCTGAAACCAATCGACAAAACTTCGAGCCACTGTTCCGGTCAGAATAAACTCCCCGGCGGCAGTATCGGTGTCACCTTTTGCTGTGACTCGACATTCAATGTCCCGACGAGGCGATCCGAAGACCTTTCTTCCGAATCGATTCAGTTCCTGCACTTCCAGTGTGACCGGAGTTCCGTCTTCGAACTGACCGCTGAACTGACCACTCGACTTTCCGTTTTCGGTCGGGCTCAGATTCAGTGTCCCGGTGACAGTGCGAGCAGAAGCATGATAATCGCGAACCACACCGACAAAGTCACTGTCAATTGGACGGTCGATCTGGGCGACAACACCCTCGTCGTTCTGAAACCTCACCTGCTGAACCAGTGCTGGCAAAGCCACCACTCCCGTCAGCACCTGAGCGTAGTAGCCCAGCGTGTAACGAGTGCCGGGGCGACCTTTGTCGAGCTGAACTGACGTTGAGCCACCGGAATGCGAAAATGCAACCTGACTGTATACAGGCTGCAGATTGCCGAGGATCATTCCCCAGATGAAGATTGTGAGGATGCAGACCGAGTAAATTGTCGCTTTAAATCGGCGTCCCTGGTACCAGTGCCCCGCTCCCGGACAAAGAAAGGCCAGAATTCCGGCCTGGTAACGGGATTTCAGGGGGATTCGGGGGTCATGCATGAAGGAGAACCTGAAAAACAGAAGCAAGTGCGACGTTCATTCACCCAGCCGCCGCCAGCACAAAAGATCATACGGAATCGCTTGATCTGGAAAATGACCGCAGATGACTGAGCCAGGTCAAGATTCTGTAATGGGGGGGGAAACAGGTGTATTGTGATTCGGCGGGGATCAACTCGATGCCGATCATCCCGTTGCTGTGATCAATATAACAGCCGCTCTCGTCTGTGTCAGTGGATGATTCAACCCGAAAGGGCGGATGTTTTGCAGAACTCTTGCCACGAACTGACGGTTGCTAGCGACAAAGGGTTGCGACGAGCGGCGAACTCTGTAAACTCCCCCCTCGACCTGAACGAGCCGGAAAAGCCGTTTTCAGGGGATTTCTTCCTTCAGGAATCGATCCTCAAACCGCTTTCAGTCTCGTCCGTGCGATGGCACTCGTAGCTCAATTGGATAGAGCATCGGTCTACGGAACCGAAGGTTAATGGTTCGAGCCCATTCGAGTGCACTTGATTTTCGTCATATTCGTCACCCCGGTGTACCCAGGTACAACGGGGTGTTTCGTTTGATCAGGCGTCCTTCGGAGAATTCTCCGTTCTTGGCTTGAACACACTGTCCAGAAATTCAGTATCCCGCTGGACGTCGCCGGGAGCGTAGTGCTTTCGAGTGGTCTCCCAGGACGAATGCCGCATCACTCGGCAAATGATCAGCGGGGGAACCCCAGCTTCCCGCATCTGCTCACAGCATGACCTTCTGAGATCATGGGCAGAAGCATATTTGACTCGGCGACCGAATTTGCCTTGCAGCGATTTAGGACCAAAAAAACAGCCGGCTCGCGGCGTCAATCGCAGTACGCTCTCTCAACGTTTTTAAGTGAAGGATTCTGTATTGCTCCCGAAAATCAGACCACTCCATTTCGGGGCCGATCAGTTTCGCTTTCGAAGATCTGGTATTCAGACCAATCAATAACTTTGCATTCAGTTCACTCTGTAGCTTTTCAGCTTTATCTTCATCGCGACCTCCTGTAGAAATGCGCACCTCACGCTTTTCCACCGGGCAGAGATTTCGCAATTGAAACGGCCTCGCAGACAGCCTGACGATTCGAACGGTCGCTTTTTTGGTGCTTCGTGTCGATGATCGATTTCGATTTGCCATGCTCGTGATTCCTCCACGTTTCAGTTTGACAACCGAAACTGAACCAGATGGGTCAGGCTGAATCCTACGACGACGGCTTGTCGTGGCCCGCTGAGGTTTTCAATACGTATTCGATCCAGTCTCGGCCATAGACAAAACCACGTTTGTGACTGTCAAGGACTCGACGACAAGCTCTGCGTGCTGATCGCGAAGTCGATGAGCGAATTCCAAGTCTGATTGCAAATTCCTGCAGTGTGTAAAGTTCATCCGGCCTGATTACACGAGCTGCGATAAACGAGCACGCTACCGCCCGAAGAATCCTGATGTCAGACCACTCGGAGACCCAGAACTACGCCAGCCGAAAACGGAGGAAAAAAATGAAATTGATGCCACCAAAACATGCCGCCTGAAGATGCTTCACAGCGTTGCCTTTCAGGCCGAAAATCATCTGCCGAAGTGCGGACCATGGAAATCATCCGTCTGATGGTGTCGTAGATGCGTCTCCACGATCTCGCCATTCCTGCATGCACTGGAATGACACGAAACTCGTGCTTTCGGCTCTCAATATCCTCGTGATCCTCGTGGCAATGTCATCAGAATGGCATCGGGATTGATGCATCAACGATGCTCTCCACGATCGCTGCTCACTTTTCACGACGATTGCCACGGCGTCCGGAGCCCGGTGGTTTGTTCTTTCGCCCCGATTGACTGTTCGACGACGAATTTCCGCCGCCGTTGCCGGGGCCTCCGCCATTACCGGGGCCACCCCGAGGACGCTCAGCATTCGGATCAAAACTCGGATTTTTGTCTCGTGGTATCGCTGCTTCCGTTTCCTTCTGCCACTGCTGGAGTGTTCGATAAAGTGACGCCGCCCTATCTGGCTGCGTCGCCACAAGGTCGTTCTCCTCGCCTGGATCCGCGTTCAGATCGTACAGCTCGTACTGTTCTGGCTTTTCAAAGAACTCGATGAGCTTGTAGTCGCCTTCCCTGATGGCGCTCGACGGAGTGGCACGTCCCACGTAACAAGGGAAGTGCCAGAAGAGTCGCTTCCGGTCGATGTCTCCGGTTCCCTTCATGATCGGAACAAGACTCACACCATCTGTCACCTGGTTGACCGTCTGCCGGATCCCGGCAACGTCCATCAGTGTCGGGTACAGATCCACGCTTGATACAGGAACATCGCAACGGCCGCCGTGCTTTTTCAGTGCAGGCCACGACATGACCAGCGGCACACGGATTCCGCCTTCATAAAGCTGCCCTTTACTTCCCTTCAGTGGCGCTGTGAACTGCGGTGTTCCGCCGTTATCTGAGGTAAAGATCACCAGCGTCCGTTCTGTCTGGTTGAGCCGCTGGAGGGCATTCATCAGGCGCCCGACATTCAGGTCAACAGCCTCAATGGTCGCTGCATAAGCGGGGTCATTCCGACGATCCTGATCTCCTGATGCTTTTGCTTCGTATTTGTGAAGCAGATCCTGTTTCGGTTCGAACGGGGCATGCACTGCGTGATCAGCGAGATAAACAAAGTACGGATCATCGGAGTGCTCTTCGATGAACTCAATCACGGAATCTGTCAGCCGGTCGCTCAGATATCTTCCCTCGTCATCGAAGTAGGCATCTTTTCCAAAGCCCAGCGTCTCCGGAAACACGACTCGCTGAAAACCCTGACCGCCGGGCGTCACGGGGCCGGTACGACCTCGACCGAGATTCCACATCCCGAAGAAGCCTGTCGAATACCCATCATCGCGGAGTGCTTCGGCCACTGTCACAACGCCGGTTCCAAGTTCCGACCGGCTCTCCGCCGCCATGAGCGGATGCCAAGGGGATCCGGGTGGCTGCCGCGGATCAACCACGGTGTAAATTCCGTGACGCGGTGTGTACTGACCTGACATCAGACAGGCTCGTGTGGGAGCACAGTTCGGTGCGCTTGCGTAAGCCTGAGTGAACATCAGGCCGTATCGAGCCAGCTGATCAAGATGCGGAGTTTCGACAAACTCGTTTCCCATGAAGCCGACATCTCGCCAGCCCATATCATCCATCAGAATCAGTATGATGTTCGGACGTGACTCCCGCTCTGATTTCTGTCGTGAAGCAGACTCTGGCAAAGCTCCGGATGACGTCGAAACTCCGACGACGAAACAACCGATGACAGCGATCGCGACGATCATCTTTCGAAGTGGCCGGTATCTGCCCATCGTTGTCACTGCTCCTTCCGTTCATACTGAAAGTCAATTGTGGATTCTGCGAGAGTGATCTGCTGAATGGCTTCGAGAAATCGAGCTCGTGTTGCCTGATCCGGCGGAAGCATCACTTTGTCGGAAAGCGCATACACAGTCAGATGGTACGTCTTGATTCCCGGACCTTTGGAACACATCGCGTCGAATTCGGCTCTTCGCCGATCGTTGAGCCCCGTCGTGCCGATGTTTCTGGCATTCTTTTGGAGCCCGCTGGCACTGGCCGGAATGTTGTAAACCAACCAATAAGACTTTTCCTGATCCGGGGCCGTGTGCCACAGACTGACGGCGATGAACTTCGTCTCTTTCGGAACCTTCTGCCACGTCACCGGAGGAGATGCACTGGCCCCGTCGCAGGTAAACTCCTCGGACAGAAAACCAGCTGAATCGATCGCATCGCTGCTCACACGAAACGATGTCGATGAATTCTTACTCTGTGAACCACGATCTTCCGTGCGGCTCTGATCGCGTTTCTGACCTCGCTGACCGTCCTTCGGTGGTTTTCTCCGGTCCCCACGTGGCGGTCGGTTCTGTTCATCATCCGGTGCAGGCCGACGACCTCGTTCTCCGGGTCCGCGACGTCGCGGCTCGTAGGTCTCGGTTTTCGATTCTCCGTCCGGACTCACAAACACAAACTGCACGGCGCAGCTGTCCGCCAGTGAATAGCTGACGGAACCTTCGCGCCCGCGAACGTCGTAGGTCAGCCGAAACTTTCCGGGGGCTGTCGACTGAAAATCGGTGATTCTGGCATCCCGCAATGGAGTGAGTGCCGGGCGAGGCGACTCTGCTCGCGGCTGCGGATCCACCTGATCATCTCGCTCCGTGACTTCGCCGTAAAACCCGCCGTTCAGATAGGGGTATGTTTTCGTGGAATGATAGTGGTAATCACCGTCTGCATGCTGATGACCGTTCAGTTTGTCGAGCCCACGAACGGCACTGCCGTCTGGTTCCTCGAAGCCATAGATGGGATATCCATCGAGCGCCCATGCGATGATCGACCCTTTTCCAGCCTGCTTTTCGAGATGCACCGGAGGAAGGTGGTAATGGTAGTCATCGGCGCGACCGCAGTGGCCGCCGTATTCATCCAGTTCACCCGCAAGGAATGCGTCGTTACCACGATTGTTCAGAGGATTGAAAATCGGGATGCCATTGACAGCCAGCGCGATGGCTCCGCGCAGAAATCGATTCTTCGTTGATGCCGGCTGAGCTGCCGGTCTGGGCTGTAAAGGAATCTGCCAGGCATTGGACCCCGTATACTTCTGCGGCAGCGGCACCTGTTGCTGCCAGGAACGAATTCCGATCATCATCGGATGATCCGGCATTCCGTTCGATTCCACGTATTGATACTGCGCATCGCTTCTCAATGCGATGGCACCAGAACGAGCAAACACGTCGAAGGACTCTCGGACTCGATCCTTCGAAGATTCACGCCTGGATTGCGATGTTTTCCGGCTTGTAAACGTGGGGCTCGCAGTTTCCGCCACTGATCTCTTCTGATTCTTTCGGTAAATGTCCTCCTGATGAGCACGAACCCAGCGAAGTTCATCCGGGCCCAGCCCATCCAATGGTCTGACGATCAGTCGACCGTCAGCCGATCGCAGATACACATTGCGGTCAACAATCCGCACAAACCGGGACTCACTGATCAGCGAGCTCCCGTCGAGATCATGGGTGTGATCATGAGCATCCGGCGTGTCATTTCCAACACTGTTCTCTGAACCAGCAGGAACACTTCCCGGTACAGAATCATCCGTGATTGAATGTGCCGATACGCCTGCGATGTCACCGCAGAGAATCGCCGTCATGACAACCAGCAACAAAACACAGTTCGATCTCATGGCATTCTCTTTGGTTTTCGCTTGTTCATACCGCCGTTTCCGTTTCCTGCATCTCCCGAGCCGCGTTTCTTTCCACCGCCACCACCAGCTCCACCCCCGCGTTTTCCTCGAGCTGAAGTGGCCGGCTGATTCGGGTCGTGGTTCGGATTGGGAACCGGAAACTGAGCATCCACGGCGGCAAGGTGTTTTTGAAGTGCTTCCTTCAGCTGAGCCGTCTCTTTCGGCATCTCCTTCGAAAGGTCACTCCGTTCGCTGATATCATTTTCAAGATCAAACAATGCGGTGCGATCGTCCTCATAGAAATGCATCAGCTTCATGTGACCACGAATGATGGCTGACTGAGGTCCATCCTCGCCCTGATAATGAGGAAAGTGAAAGATCAGCTCATCGTACGCTCGCTTCACAGTTCCCCGGCCTTCATTCAGCAGCAGTGCCTTCAGGCTGCCGCCCTCGAGTGACGACGGCAACGCTGACGAGTCAATGCCTGCCAGATCACAGAAGGTGGGGAACCAGTCGTATCCGACGACCGGTGTATGGCACCACGAATTTGGCTGAATCCCGGGACCACGAACAATCCAGGGCACTCGAATTCCGTTTTCGTAAACGTCACCTTTTCCTCCGGACAAAGGACTCCCGGAACGGCCCTTTCCTCCGGCTGACTGCGCTTGAGATTTCTCCCGACGATCTCCATTCTGGTCACGCTCGCCGGCCTTCCTGCCGTTTCCTCCGGCACCACCTCCACCGCTCCCGTTATCCGACATGTAAATCACATACGTTGAATCCGTCAGACCCAACTGTTCGACGGACTGCAGTACTCGCCCGACGCCGGTATCGAGATCTTCCGTCATGGCTGCTCGTTCCATCTGTTTGCCGGCGCCAAGCTCTTCGTACTTTGCGAGAGTCGCCTTGAGTGCGTTCTCTGAAGCGTGCAGCGCGTTCCACGAGAGCTGGATGAAGAACGGTCGTCCTTCAGTCGAACACTTCTTCATGAACCCCTCTGCTCGTTCGGCCATGCCGAAGATGTCCACCGGATTCGGATCCTGAAATCGAAACGCCTGCTCATTGCCAGTATCACCATCGTGTTCGTCGTAACCGTGAGCTCCCGGACCACCTCCATTCAGATGCCACTTCCCATAATGGGCTGTCGCGTATCCGGCCTTCTTCAGGATCTCTCCGATCGTCACTTCACTCGCGGAAATCTGCTTCACCAGCTGAGGTTCTGTGAGCTTCTGACCTTCGACGGGCGGCGCTGCTTTGGTCCAGTGCATTCGTGCAGGGGATTTTCCTGTCTGCAGACTGATGCGTGTCGGTGAACAGACCGGGGCTGGAGCGTATCCGGCTGAAAACCGCATTCCCTGTGCCGCCAGTTTCTCCAGTGAGGGAGTATGGAAGAGCGCGCCCTTCGAACCCGAAATCTCTGGATGCATCGCGACAGAAAGGCCGTTCCATGCCTGATCATCCGCAAGCATCAGGATGAAATTCGGCTTCCTGATTCTCTGAGCGGACGGCGCACCGAGACTCTCGTCGGCGGTCACACTGCCGACCACAGTCATCACAACAGCGAGATGTAGATGAATGATTCGCATGCTGATGATCTGCATTTCAGGGATCCTCCGAATTCAGACCCAATCTGAGGCTCACCGCCGCGGACGACCGCCCCGTCGCGGTGGACGAGGCCCACCTTCCGGAACGACTTCGTTCAGACGCGAAAAATCCGGTCGATCCTTCTCATCCGGAGGTGACTTCACAACGTGCCGAAACAGTATTGTGTTGTCGAGCTTCAGATCATCGGTCCAGATGAAGCGAGCATTATTGAAGTCATGTTCAAAGAACGGTGCTTTGGGATCGATCTGTTCCTCGGTGTACTCCGTGGCGGGTCCCCAGCTGCTGTCATCAAATTCCGGAGACATCCAGTTGGGCGGCTCCGGCACGGATTCAGTCCGCGGATTCTTCGTGTCTCCGCCAACAGGCCCTGATGAAACACACATGGCTTTCCAGGAACTGTTCGTGACCGTTCCGTCGGCAAACTTCAGGATAAACCCACCATCGCCAATACTGGTGTTTGCATACTCCATGCCGGTCTTCGGATCAGCGTTGTCGTGTGCTCGTACCGCAATCGTGACGGGATACTCCGGCAGAATGTCGACCGAGATGACGTTGTGCGGGATGAACCGGATCGAATCCACCGCGACGAGCTGGCCATTGAGATACAGCTCGAACGAATTGTCCGCATAGATGTTTGCCCGGATCGTATCGGACATCTGCGGCTTTCGAATCCGACCGGCGGGCGCAGAACGAGTATCCGGCGGCTGAGCCGAAACCAGTGCGATTCCGGCACCAACAAGACAGATCAGCATTGCAGATTTCATCATTGGTCAGTCTTCCCGTTCAACAGCTCGTTCCGGACCATGATGCGACTCATGACTGAAATACGACTCACCGAGCGGTGTGTCACTCGCAAGAGTCAGGCGAACCGTGAGCCGTTCCGGTCCATAGGGCATTTCAACGAAACGCATCTGACGAATCTGTCCCGTCTGTTCCTCGTAAGCAATCTCCACACGCCGAGGCCCCCGAAAGCCTCGTTTCCGAACTGCAACAAGCAGTCGTGTGGTGACATTGTTGTCACCAGAGTTCTCGGATTCAGGTTCATCGGACTGTTCCGAAGGCAGCACCTGCACGTCGTAAGCTTCTGTCAGATGCGATAAACCTTCGTGCACATTGATCAGTGGCATGGAATGTTCGTGTCCGGGAACATCGCGATTGAAGCGGTTCAGATCCGAGCTGACTCGAACTGGCCCATCGGGACGAACAGCCCAGCTGTCTCGCCCGTCGCTTCCCGTCACGAAGCTCAGATTATTTCCTGCGCCATCACGGCCCATCTGCCGAATCAGCACAAACTGATTGTTTCCGCGAACATGCAGCAGCGCATTATCGATCGATGGTTTCGGCGGTCGGCGGTCGCCATCGTCGCGCCGTCGCTCGGGACGCCGAGGCACCGTTCTTTCCTCGACATGAATCTCGTATGTTCGATCCGAGAGTGATGCACTCCCGGACATGATGCGAAACGCTTCTGTCACGGATGCCGACGCTGTGTGGTTCTGACGATCGAAGAGGACTGCTCCGACAACGAGGAGAACGGACAGTGCGGTCAGCACAGCAACTCTGAGAAACGATCGTTGTGAGAAACCTGGAAGAAAGCTCTTCCAGGAACGCTGTCGTGATGGTGCGGTCGCAGACGGTTCCGCTGCGCTGGCCTGCATTACCCGGATCGCCGCAAGTTCGTTTCGAAGAGCATCGTGCAGAAAAAGCTCTTCTGCAAATCGCCTCGCATGCGACGGATTCTCGCGAATCCAGGTGCTCAGAGCCGCATGTTCTTCTGACGACAGCGTCTCATCCAGATATCCCTGGATCAGGTACGAATGATCCAGAGTCATGATGCCACCTCTTCGAGCGATGCTTTTCGCTGAATACATTCCCGCAGCTGATCGCGGCTCCGCTGAAGAATTTTCGCGACGTTGTTGGGAGACATTGCCATCCGATTCGAAATTTCAGCCAGTCCGAGATCTTCGCAGTATCGGAGCTCACACAGTCGCAGAGCCCGTGCACTCAGCTTCTGAAGACAGTGACTGAGAAACTGAATTTTTCCCGGTTGTTCGGCAGACGTCAGCTCGAAGGCATCAACCAGTTGAGCCACAGTCTCGTCGTCGAACAGATGCCGATCGCGACGCACACGCCGAAGGTAGTGCTGAACCTTATGTCGCGCGATTCCGAGAGCCCATCCGACGAATGACTGCTCCGGCTGGTATCGGTCAAATGATTCGAGAACAGCAACGGCCGTTTCCTGCAGAACATCGTCACGTGCGGAAAAATCACGAACGACGGATGTGATTAATGCGGAGACGACGGGCTGTGCGAGCGCCCAGTGTCGTGCCGCCTGTCTTGTCTTTTCATCCATCAGACACTGCCGTTGTGGTTCATGGGCCGGGACTGTTGCTGCATCGCCCCGGATTGTGTCCGGAGGTGGTTTCAAAACGGGACTGGCTCCCGACGGACTCGAGTTTCTCTGCACAATCTGCAGTGGTGAGGGTGCCTGTCCCAGTTTTGAAACCCGCGAAGATACTCAGAAAGCATTCCTCAGACATCTTTCCCGCTCCCCGCAAATCATGACGAGGAAAATCAAATTTCTGAGAAGCACCGGGTAGCGGAAAAACCCCGATTTCCATTGACAGACCAATCAGACGACACAATACTGTAATATGTAACCATTACAGTATTGGAGTTCACCATGATCTGTCAGATTGATGTGAACAACGGGATCCCGATTTACGAGCAGATCTGCCGGCAGGTGAAGTTTGCTGTCGCGAATGGATCGTTGCTTGTCGGGGAACACGTGCCGTCTGTGCGTGAACTGGCCATTCAGGCGGCCGTCAACGTCAACACCGTCGCAAGAGCCTATCGCGATCTGCAGTCCGCCGGAATTCTGGTCTCGATTCGGGGTACCGGTCTGGCCGTATCACCGGACGCTCCTCATGTCTGCCGCAGCGAACGACTGCAGATGATCGATGACCGTCTCCGCTCGGTTCTCAGCGAAGCTCATCACAACGGAATTGCCCTGGCCGAAGTTCAGCAATTGATTCAGTCTGAGTGGGACCGGCTGAATCAGCGTGAGGTCCCTGACCCGGGTTCATGAGTATTCGGGGACGGAGTCCTGCGATGTCGGAACAGAAGATTTCGCACGCTTCGTCATTCCCGCCTGCGCGGGAATGACATGATGCCGAAACCACAACATCTCGAAGTCACAGCTCTCGAACACATGTGATGGACAGGGCACACATTCGATCACGACAAAGTGTGTGACATCCTGAGTCGACCAACTTCCTTTCAATCGGGAGATCTCATCATGGAACCAGTCATTCGTTTCTCTCAGGTATCCAAACGCTTCGGAACCATTCAGGCGCTCGATCAGGTTTCGTTGCACGTTCAGCCAGGAACGGTCTGTGCGCTGCTGGGAGCAAACGGTGCCGGCAAGAGCACCGCGATCCGGATGATGCTGGGCTTTGAATCTCCCGACCAGGGAGACATTGAAGTGCTGGGGATGAAATCAGCGACTCATCCACTGGAAATCCGTGGTCGAGTCGGTTTTGTGTCCGACGCGCCACCGCTCTATGAATGGATGACGGTCGCCGAAATCGGCTGGTTCGCTGCCGGATTTTATCCCACAGGATTTCAGGCCACCTACGAACATCTCACTCGGCGCTTCGATCTGAATCCCGCTCAGAAAATCAAAAATCTCTCGAAGGGGACTCGCGCCAAAGTCGCGTTGTCGCTCGCGATGGCTCATCGACCTCAGTTGCTGATCATGGATGAACCCACATCCGGCCTCGATCCGCTGGTTCGGCGTGAATTTCTGGAAAGCATGGTGGATGTCGCGGCAGAAGGCAGAACAGTGCTCCTTTCCAGTCATCAGGTCGGTGAAGTCGAACGAGTCGCCGACGATGTGGTGGTATTGATGAACGGTCGCGTCATCTGTCATGAGCGACTGGATGATCTCAAGCAATCCGTCACAGAAGTGACGCTGACACTGCCGGCCGCAGATGTCGCGGTGCCGGAGTTCCCCGGCTCCGTGATGGCTCATGTGGCACGAAAACACGATCACACCTGGCTGGTGCGTCAATTCGATGGTGGTCGTCTGGCGGATCTCTGCCGAAATCAAGAATGGCCGCAGCCGATCATCCGCAAACCATCGCTTGAAGACATCCTGCTCACGTTGCTCCGTCAGAACCGACAGGATGCGGCGGAGAGTCGCACAAATGAATTGGCGGAGCCAGCAGCGATCAGGGGGAAGGAGACAGGAGTGAGGAGTCAGGATTGAGGTGTGCGATTCAGGGCCGGTGGCCAGGCAGAGGATATGCCAGTCATTCGAACCACTGAACGGCTGCCAAAAATTTCGGTGACCAGACAACTTCTACGTTCGAGATGGATCATCAATATCACTCAGTCCCATGCAGGCGAAACGTCCTTCGCCACCGGGTTGACCCCGGTGGAAACAGGCTTTTGCACTACTCCGGTTCCAGTTTCAGTTGCGACGTGTGTAGTGCAAAGGCCGGTCAACCAGCGGGATAAACCCGGTGGCGTCAGTTGATTGAGGAATAACAAACAACACCGATGGTGTGCCTGCGCTTCGCTTGTCACACCCTACAAGTAATTCCCTGCGATATCGATCTTGCCAACAAAAGGGAGCTGTTTCCCATGAAGACTGCAACAACGCGACTGATGTGGAAAGAATTCCGAGCTCAGCGGGATCTGTGGCTGGCAATCCTGATCGGAGTTTCCGGATTTCAGGCACTCATGTTATACAGCTTCACGGGCCACGGTGTCGGGTCACAGATCCCGGTGTTGCAGATCCTGGGGGCTCTGTCAATGACCGGCCCACTGAGTTTCGGGCTGGCAGCAATCGCAATCGCGTTTGCCGGGGAAGTGGATGAACGGACCGTGCATTTGTTACGGATGCTCCCGTGTTCGACCCGGAACCTATTCTGCACGAAGCTGGCGACCATTTTTGCGGGAGTCCTTCTGCTGACAATCGCCTTGGTCGTAGTTGGGTGCGTCGAGATACTGTGTCTGCAATTCAGCCACTGGATGTGGCCAACGGCCGTCGGTGCCCTTCCGGCGATGGTAACGTCGCCAGTCCCGGCGAGATTAATTGCGATGCTTGTCAGCTTTAGTGTACTGATGGGCGGGACTTCGGTCATTGCGTCACTATTGACTCGTCGAGTTACATCCGCCGCGGCCGGTGGGATCGGCGCTGCGATCCTGATTGTCTGGTTGTTGGTCGTGTGTGCTCCCGGTATGCGCGATGACTTCAGCATCGAAGAAGCTTCGTCAGTATTTTTATCTTGCCAAATGATCATCGGTGGTTTCCTGCTGGCAGTCGCATTCGTCAGTATCGCACCTCGCTGGCATCGTGGCCTGTTGCCATTCCCGGAACGAATTCGCACTGACGCTACTCTACCGGCGGCTACAACAGGTACGCGACGATACTCGCTACGGGCGTCGCTTCCTCGATTCTCGGTGACACAGCTGTTTCAGCGCATCGCTGCCAGACCTGAATCCTCCGGTCGGCAGACGATGATGCTGGGAGCGCAGGCATTTTCGTCAGCGCTGCCGATGGCTTTACGCTGGCTGTCGGTGAGTGTCGTATTGTTCGTGGCAGGCTGTTTGTTGAGCAGCTCGTTGTTTCCAATCCCGTTGATTCTGCTGGTGTTCTTCATCCATGAATGCGGTCAGAAGACGTTTCGAGACGACCAGCGGACGGGTGCGTTTCTGATGCTGTCCCAAATCGGAGTCTCTCCGCTGCGGATCTGGATCGTGCGAACGACCGTCTGGTTCGGCATGATGCTGGCCGTTGCCGTTGTGTTTGTGGCGCTGGATGCGCTGGTGCCCAACTCACGTCTTGTCCCCTCGAACAGTCAGACGACTTCCCTGCAAACGATTCTCGGCGGAATCACGCACCTTGTGTCGCAATCCTATAGTCAAACAGGTTCAGTTTCACTGGGTGTCGGCGTCTGTATGGGAGGAATCCTCGCCGTCTTCGGCAGCGGCCAGTTGATGGCCTGCTGGATTCAGCGTCAATTGCTGGCGTTCGCCGGTTCATGGATGCTGCTGGGATTGTTGTGTTCCGTCGGCATTACCGTGATCGGAGGATTCGGCAGGTCAGTCTGGCTGACACTCGTACCAGTTTCACTCTGCCTGTTCCTGGCAACCGCAGCAACCTCCCGATACTGGATGGATCGTAGAGTCACCTGGCGGCTGCGTTTTTATCAGGCCGCGTGGGTCATCGGACCGGTACTCCTGTTCGGAATCATCGCTCGTGAAGCCTGGTACCACGTGCCGGTAATCAATCCCGCACGAGCGTTTCAGATTCGCCGTGATGCACCCGCGGCGTTGGGTGTCGCTCGCACTGCGGCAGAACTGGAACCATGGACACAGCTTTCCGAGGCGATGGCGAAACTCAATTCGACGATCACTCCTCGCCCGGATCTCGATTCAGATTCAGCAGGATTCCATCTTCGATTCGCCGCTGGTTTGTCTCGAGAACAATTGAAGCCCATCGTCGAGAAACTGGAACGGCTGGATGAGCTTCCAGCTGCTCAGGCGGCGATTCCATTTCGATGGAGAATGCCCTGGACGAATTCACCGGCACCGGTCATCGTCTGCATCCTGCTGGAAGATGCTCGACTGCTGCAGGAAGCCGGTGACGGCGCCGGGGCACTGCGCCAACTGGTCCGCGCCGTGCGGTTCGGTCGTCAGCTTGCTTACCAGACATCCAGCTGGAAAGCCTGGAAAACCTGTCTGCGTTTCGAACGACTGGCACTGGGACGGTTCATGACTGTCCTGGGCGAAGTGGATCCTTCTTCCGAAGACCTGAGCAGACTCATTGTCGAACTGCTGCCGCCGGTGTATCTCGGGCCGGCCTCTTCATTCGACCGCCCGGAGGTTGGTGCACGGGCGGGATCTCTCAACGACGGGGGTTCATCGATCGAAGCGATGCTGCGACATCGCGAGATGTTTTTCGCACTCGCAGCGACTCAGGATGGACGTCTCCAGATCGATCAGCAATTGAACGGAGAACCACGGGTGAACGCCGCGTTTGCAGGGATCAAAGCTGTGTACCCACGTGACAGCGATGAATTCGGTATGCTGAACAATCTGTCGGATGCCGAAGGTCTGCGAGCATGGAAAGTGATGCTGTTGTCCGGCGAATATCTGAGAAGTACAGGGCTGTGCAGATTAAACTATCAGTACGCAAGTCCTTACTACTACTCTTTCATGATGTTTCCGGAAGTCAGTTCGTCTGGCCAGCGAAATCAGATCGAAAACTACGCTCGAGGAGCATGGATCGGCGATGAATCAGAAGATTTTCTGATCACCGAAAAGGCAACCATCATGATGGACACCATCGCCCTCGAACGAGCTGCAGTGCTCTCAATTCGACTTCATCAGTACCGCCTTCAGCATGGAAGTTTTCCGGATTCACTTCTCAGGCTCCCGTCCCTGAGTCCGATTCAGTCCACCAGCGGCCGTGGACACTCCCCGGTTGATCATCTCGATCCGTGGACAGGCACATTCTTTGTGTATGCTCCTCAGGGCATCGGACAGCCATTCCCGCTCGATCGAATGTCCAATAATGACGCAACGGCATCGATAGCCGCCGGACAGCCCATACTGATCGCTCAGTCCCAGAACTATCACGATCCAATTCTTCGAAATGCCGGCGGTAGTCCAGTCGTCCTGAAGGAAAATTCCATTGTCCTCTGCGGTCTCAGCCATCCCCCGGAATGGCTGACATGGCAGGTCTCGGCTGAGCCAGAGTCACAGCCCTGACGTTCACTGTTCGAAACCGTCGGAAACACTTACCCTTCGGACAGCCAGGTGTTCTGGTGGCTGAGACTGAAGTTGAAATCGGGGGGGACGGGCGGCGCTCGTATCAGTGTTATGAAAATTGATTCGGTTGATTTCTATTACCTGTCCATGCCCGAAGTTCTGGACATCGGCGACGGAAGTCAGGATGCACTGCTGGTTCGAGTGGCAGCCGGCGATCATGTGGGCTGGGGCGAATGCGAAGCGGCTCCACTGGTGTCCATCGCGAGCCTGATCTGTCCGATGTCTCACAGTGCGTGCAAGCCGGTCATCGCATCTGTGGTTGGTCAGGAGCTTAACGACGTCAGTGACATCCGCCGAATCGGCAATCTCGTTCGTGCCAACAGTCTGGATCTGCTGCAGGCCGACCATACGCTCTCGGGTATCGATATCGCACTCTGGGATCTGCTGGGTCACCGGCTGAGCGAACCTGTCTGGAAACTTCTCGGCTACAAATCCCGTTTCCCGAAGACCCCCTACGCCTCTGTGTTGTTCGGCGACTCCGCATCAGAGACGTTGGCAAAAGCAAAGACCATCGTTGCTCAGGGCTTCCGCGCTGCCAAATTCGGATGGGGCCCATTCGGTGTGGGAAGCGTTGATAACGATCGCGATCAGCTTGCTGCAGCCCGGGAAGGGCTGGGTAGGGACGGCATTCTTCTCGTCGACGCCGGTACCGTCTGGAACACCGATGTTGCCGCCGCTCGAGCTCGACTGGCCATGCTTCAGGAAGTGCGAGCGACATGGCTCGAGGAGCCGTTCGTTTCCGGAGCTCTCGAAGAGTATCACGCGCTCTCGAAGGAAAGCGGCTCCGTCGGAATGGCCGGTGGTGAGGGCTGTCACAACTATCACATGGCTCGCCACATGATCGACTACGCAGGACTCAGGTATGTTCAGATCGATGCTGGCCGAATTGGCGGAATCACCATTTCAAAGGACGTCGCCGACTATGCATCCGCGAAGGGCGTGACCTACGTCAACCACACCTTCACATCCAATCTTGCGTTGTCCGCCTCACTGCAGCCGTTTGCGGGACTGGAATCCGATTCCATCTGTGAATTCCCGACGGAACTCAAGTCGCTGGCTCGCGCCATGACGAAGAATCATCTGGCACCGGATTCGAATGGACTATTGCACGTCCCCGACGCTCCGGGCCTCGGCATCGAACCGGACTTCGACGGAATCGCCCCGTATCTCGTGGACGTCGAAATTCAGGTTGGCAGGAAAGTGATCTACAGGACACCAGAACTGCGATGAATCATCGCTGGACAGGAGCATTGAGGATGCGTCGCCGCAGAGTTCTGTAATGGAGCTTCGGGCGAGATTCCGCGAAAGCTGTCCGCTCGTCGTATGGTGTGACTGGATCTATCTGCATTGAAATTCGAGGATTTTGCTCGCAGATCAACTTTTGGTTGCGTACCATTTCCAAGTCAGGGTGGAAGTAATTCGCGCAGAATGAATGGGGTTTCGAATTGAATCGGTGACATTACGGCGTGTTTGGTCGTTCCTGAGGTGTTTCTTCAGACCATGATGAGTTTCTCCCGAAGGCAATCAGACGCTCCTCGGGTCAAAGCAAGGCTCCTGATGCCTGCTATTGGTCTGCTGCTCGTTTTGATGTCGGACTCTTCTGAAGTTCGAGGTGAAACCTGCGGGCATTACCTCATTCAGAACGGCAGACGCGTCTCGGAATCAGCAGTCACTGAATCTCCGGGGAGATCCAGCGTCGTCTCCGAAGAATTGCGTTCGGAGCGAAGTCAATCGTCGCCCGCTCCGCATCCGGAACCGTGTCGAGGACTTCGTTGTCGTCAGAAGTCATTGCCCCTGTCTGTACCCACGCCCGGATTTCCGGATCTGCGGGGCTGGCCTACTGATGGAATCCTCTCCCCTGAGTTGCCCTCAGCGCCTCAAACAGGCGAACGAATCATTCCGGAATCTGAATCCGGTGAGCTGCTGATTGCTCCCGGAATTTTTCGGCCTCCCGCCGCGTTCGATGCATGAATGCTCCATCGCATGAACGCAGAGTTCTGGCCGCGATGACCAGGGCCTCTTGCGAGCTTTCAGCATCGTCCTTCATTCAGACAGCATCTCAATAATGCCTCTGTGAGTCGGTTCGTTGATGTTGCTGCACAGAGGGCCTTCATCCGAGAGTGATCGCTATCTGCGTTCGACTGTGCGATGGACTGTCATTCGTCTGCAGATTGTGTTTCGTATCCGGGTATCAAGTCCCAGGATCGGCGCTGACGCATCGTTGTCCAGCGTGTGTTGAGAACAGGTCGGCAATCCGCAGCGTAGTGTCATGTGTCCAGACATCCTGAGTCGATCGGGATTTACTGCCGCTCTGAATTGAGCGAGGTTCCTTCGTGATTCATTTTCAGCGGGGGAGTTTTCCCCGGACTGACGTACATGTATTCATTCTTACATGATTCAGGGGTGAGTGATGTTCTCTTCAAAATCAAGATCTCGCGGCTTTACGCTCATTGAGCTGCTCGTTGTGATCGCCATTATCGCCATTCTGGTCTCTCTGCTCCTGCCTGCCGTTCAGCAGGCTCGTGAGGCCGCTCGCAGGACTCAGTGCAAGAACAACCTGAAGCAGCTCGGTCTTGCTCTGCACAATTACCATGATGCTTACAACTGTCTTCCGTTCGGGCATGAGGGGACGACGAAATCGTTTTCGGCCTTCAGCATGCTCCTGCCCTACATAGATCAGGTGAACGTTTATTCGCGGATTGACTTCAATGTTCCGGTCAGTCATGCCAACAACACAGAAGCCCGAATGGTCGAACTTCCAGGGCTGCGTTGTCCGAGTGACTTTATGAATACTCTCCCGGCGCTTGGTGGATCAACGAACTATTTTGCAAATAAAGGTTCAGGGATTCTCTGGACCCTTCCGACCGGCCCGAATGCTTCAATGCCGGCGCCCAATGGTGTCATGTTCTATGCAAGTCGCGTTCGGATCGGTGACATCACGGATGGTTCATCGAATACGGCGGCGATGTGTGAACGAATCCTGGCCGACGGAAACAACGGACAGGTCTCCCCGGTAGCGGATGTCTTCTTCAGCCCTGCGTCACCGACAACGCCGGATGAGGCCATTCAGATCTGCAATGCAGTGAACATCAATGATCTCTCCACCCAGTTCCCACTTTTCATGGGAGCACCGTGGATGAATGGACAGCACACTTATCTGCACACGAATGTCCCGAACGCTCGCTCCTGTGGCTTCTTTCTGATCAATCGGGCGACGATGCCACCGAGCGGTCGGCACACGGGGGGAGTTCAGCTTCTGCTTTGCGATGGATCCGTTCGTTTTGTGTCTGACAACATTGATCTTCGAACGTGGCGTGCGATCGGGACTCGTGCCGAGGGTGAGACACTCGGAGAATTCTGAACTCCATCATCAGTAGTCTTCAGGATCCTGCCACGATTGCCTGCAGCAAAGCAGACGTGGCAGGACTCGAACAGATCGGAATCAACGAATTCGGGGACTCCGAGGGTCTGTTTTTCGAATGTCAACGGCGGAAAACATGCATCGGGCTGCTTCGATCCATGCCGATGACTGTGATTCTCCGAGACTTTTGAAGTGACCGATAACCGCTGACGTAAAGCCCGAGATCAAGGGATGCATTCATCCTTGAACATAACGCAGCAGACAAACTGCGGCGAGAATTGAGATCTGCAGAATGAACACAGACGGATGCCTTCGGAATCAGATTCGCACAATGATGCAACGGAGCCTGCTCCTGCTGACCTTGCTTGGCACTTCTGGCTGTGATTGGGCAAGCACGCCCGTGACGGCAAGCCCGGAAAAAGCAACTGAGGCACTGGAGAAGGCTCTGACCACATGGAAGGAAGGCAAGGCAGAAACGGAACTGAAGCCGGAGATTTACGTTCAGGATCCCGACTGGATGAAGGGGCGCAGACTACTTGGCCATGCTGTTGTCAGTGCGGGGGAGGTACTCGGCGCGAGTTACTCAGTGCAGGTGGAACTCACTCTCGCAGATGCTGACGGCAAATCGGAATCAAAAAAGGTCTGGTATATCGTGAGCACTTCACCGGAGACCACTGTGATTCGTGATCTGTTTCATCCTTAGAGGCTCTGACAAGAACCGGGACAAGCACCCTTCTCCGGCAATATTGTAAGGTTTTTCAGAGTCGCC
Source organism: Planctomyces sp. (assembly GCA_046345315.1). GTDB lineage: Bacteria > Planctomycetota > Planctomycetia > Planctomycetales > Planctomycetaceae > F1-80-MAGs062. The sequence continues at coordinate 32,034 of JBKDKA010000108.1, read as the reverse complement.
CGGGAGCCAGTCCCGGTTTTATTAGGCGTTCATTGACATGCATCCCGTCTACGGGTGGTTTCAAAAACCTGAATGGCTGCCGTGGAACAGGACGTTCTCCGAATACTTCTGCAGCTGCAAGGGTCTATGTCGCGGCACCAAGAGAAACTGGAGCGTATTTTTCCCATCTGTGCAGTGGCGGCTCAGGGGCAACGTGAAACGGCAGAGGTCTGTTTCATCCGTTACGGCTGCTCTGAATTGCTTTTGTCGCTGATGGAATCTGATTTCAATTTATCTTTTCAGAAACCGATGTCGGGAGTTCGCATTGATGTGTCACACAGGATTCTGTCTGTTTCTGAGTCTTCTCATTCTCCAGGTTTCTCCATTCGGTGATGAGATACCCGTTCAGTCGGTCTCTTCTGAAGCGGTCCTCAACAGCGGAGCGGTCATCAACAATAGTGAGCCGCCGAAGCCGGGACCGGAATTGCTGAAATACACTCCTGAGCAGATCAGGACAGCGTACTCTGGCAGAAAGATGCCGGAAGCGGTGGAGATGTATCTTGTCATTGCCAGTGGAGGTCAGCTGGACGGGACCAACGGATGGTTTCATCCTGCTGAAAACCGCTTCTCGTGGGAACGACTGGTGAGTCACGTGGGCGGCGACCCTGCGCAGCCGCTGACGCGCGAAAAATTCGCAGGAAGAGAAACAATCTTCGATCAGCTGGACCGGGATCATGATCGGATGCTGACTCGCATGGATCTCGACTGGTCAGATTCAAACTCGTGGGTTCGTCAATCCTACATGGTGAATCGTTTTTTTCGGCGAATTGATCCGAACGGAGACGGCCTGTTGAGCTCCACGGAATGGGAGAGTTACTTTCAAACAATCAGCCGCGACGGGCAGGCAATCAGAGTCGAGCAGTTTCGAGATGCGATGATTCCACCAGGAGGTGGCCTGGGGCCTGGTGACATGCCCACCCGAGAAACACTCATCAAGGGATTTCTTGAAGGCGAAATCGGGGCGCTGCAGGAGGGCCCCGCAGTGGATCAGGTGGCACCGGATTTCACAGTAAAGTCTCTGTCAGGAGAGGAATCGGTCAGGCTCTCCGATCGAATCGGAAAGAAGCCTCTCGTACTTGTCTTCGGGAACTTCACCTGCGGTCCATTTAGATCCATGTATCCCACTGTGGAGGCAGTCTGGGATCGCCGGAAGGATCATGCAGACTTTCTGTTCGTGTATGTCAGGGAAGCGCATCCCACCGATGGTTGGGCGATGAAGTCCAATGAAAAGGTCGGAGTCGTAGTCACACAGCCGCGGACATTCGCGGAACGGCGAAGCGTTGCTCAGCAGTGCGCCGCGATGCTGAAACCCCGAATTCCATTTCATGTGGACGATATCTCTGACACCGTCGGCAATGCTTACAGTGCGATGCCGGCAAGGCTGTACGTAATCGATTCGGCGGGCAAAGTTGCGTACAAAAGCGGTCGCGGCCCATTCGGATTCAAGCCCGAAGAAATGGAGCAGGCACTCCTGATGCTGCAGCTTGAGGAAGGAGCTGTGAAATGACTCAGCTCACACACGCAGTCCGCACCGCGTCTGCCTGCCTTATGAACCGTTTGTTTTTACGGAGCCTCATGACAGGAATCATTATGGCTCACTGGTATGCACCTTTGCTGTCAGCCGATTCGTCCGGCACACGATTCCCTCAGCTGACTGATCAGGATGCATGGGCACGCCTGCCTGCAGTCCTGGATGGATCAAAGCCGCCTTTGCCGGTCTGGGCTCGAATTCTGGCTGCCGAATTGCCTCGAACAACTGCTGCTTGCCTCCAACTGGATTACGCTCATCGCGTAAATAGCCCGATCCCGGCGAAGCTTCGGGCAGCGATGAGATGGACAGCAGCGTTTGCGAATCAAAGCACGTACGGTATGGCAGAAGCCAAGATGGATGCGCTGGCAGCTGGAGTCACGAATGCTCAGATGATGTCGTTGAAGAACGGGGATCATCAGGAATGGAGTGACGCCGAACGTCTTGCTCTGCGATTCGCTCATGAGATGAGCGTCGATTCCGATTCTGTGACGGATCAACTGTTTCAATCGCTTGTTCAGGCGTTCGGAGAGCGGCAGACCGCGTCCATGGTTCTGCTGATGGCTTATTCAAATTTTCAGGACCGACTTCTCTTGTCGTTCGGCGTGAGTTCAGAGTCTGAAAAGCTTTCACCGCCGCTCGATCTGAAGTTTGTGCCGGAAGCATTCGTCAGCTCCACGACACCGCCTCCATCACGTCCTGCTTCGCAGGATTCGACTCAGAGCACCGAAAAGTCCGCTTCATCTGATGCTCAGTTGAATCCGATTGCAGACCCGGAATCGGACGTTGTCTGGCGTGAACAGTCCTATGAAAAACTCCAGCAGAGGATTCGCCTGCAGGAAGAGAAGCCGACTCGGTTGCCAGTTCCCGACTGGGACCAGATTGCCCCGAATCTTCCGGAAGGCTTTCTGAAGCAATCCAGCGACATTATCTGGTATCGAATTGTCTTCGGATATGCACCCGAGCTTGCTGGTCCATTCGAACGGGTGATGCGTACTGCGGGAGCGGAATCGAGCGGAAAATGGGATCGAATTTTTGGTTCCGGGCTGTTCTGGGTGACAACAAAGGCCGTCGAGTGTCCCTACTGCATGGGACATTGTGAAATGAACTGGGAAGTGGCCGGTCTGAATCGAGAACAGATCGCGGATCGAAGCCGCCGTCTGAGCGATACGGACTGGTCATCGTTTCCACCTGAAGAGCAGCATGCTTATGCCTTTGCCCGAACGCTTGCGAAGACTCCGTGGAAGATCACGGATGAAGACATCCGAACGCTTCAGCAGAGCTTCGGCATCAATCGAGCGATGATCGTGGTCTTTAATGCATGTCGATACCACTATATGACTCGCATTTCGAACGGCTTTCAGCTGACGCTGGAAAAGGAAAATGTGTTCTATCGCTATTACCAAAAGGAACCTCCCCGAACTGCGATGAACGGCCCGGCCGCCGTCCGTGTTCTGTCGGATACGGAATGTCGATCCCGAATGCCTGAGATGATTTCCGGTGCTGACCAGCCGCTGCCATCATGGGCACGCGCAGTTGCTGTACACCTTCCGCGAACAGCAGCCGCGATGCTTGGACTGGATTATGCTCATCGTGTCGAAAGTCCGATTGATCCGGTTCTGAGAGCGAAGATGCGGTGGGTCGTTGCATCCGAGAACCGCTGCGAGTATTCCATGGCAGATGCCCTCGCGGATCTGAAGCGGGCTGGGGCTGGGCCGGAAGCCGCCGAAATTCTGACCGGTCCTGCTGAGAAGTGGCCGGAAACAGACAGAAAGCCACTGGAGTTCGCTCGACTGCTGACCGTTGCTGCACCGAGTATTCCCGACGAGCTGTTTGACGAACTGCGGAAGACCTATGGTGAGAACCGGGTTGCTTCCATGGTCCTGCTGGCAGCCTATGGCAACTTTCAGGATCGAATTCTGCTCGGACTTCAGCTTCCGCTGGAGGAATCCGGCCCGCTGCCCCCGATCCGGATTGCGTTCGCCGAGGGTGCACTTCAGATTGCACCACTGATTCCGCCACAGGGACAGATTCCTGCCCTGCAGTCAGCCGGCGCGGATGTTGTCGACGATGAAGAAGACTGGGCATCTGTCACTTATGAGGAACTTCAGAAGAGACTGGAAAAACAGCGTCTTCGGAAACCTCGACTCCCCGTGCCGAAGTGGGACGACGTCAAGGGAAAACTGCCAGCGGCGATGGCAGCTCGACCAACTCGAATCGTCTGGAGCCTGATGACGTATGGATATGCACCGGAACTGCAGGTTCCCTGGAGTATCACGACACGCACGATGTGGGCCGAGCGCCCCGGGGATCGTGTGCTTGAGGAAAGCCTCTTCTGGGTACAGACCCGGGCCGTCGAATGCAATTACTGTATGGGCCATTGCGAGATGCTGCTCGAGGTGGCGGGGCTCGACAAACCTGCAGTTGCAGATCGAACCCGTCGTCTTGCCGGCAGTGACTGGTCTGTATTTCCACCGCAAGAACAGCGAGCGTACGCTTACGCAAGAAAACTCAGCACAGCCCCGTGGACTCTCACGAGGGAAGACTATGTGACACTTGAGAAAGACTTCGGACCGGAGCAGGCCATGTCGACTTTCTGGTGGCTCTGCAGAGGACTTTACATGACCCGCGTCTCAGACGGATTCCAGCTCCCTCTGGAACAGGAGAACGTCTTTGGAGATCTTCCGCCCAGAAAATGACGGACCATTGGCTCAGAAGAACAAAAAGGTACCGAGCCTCGCGACTGTCTTTCAATGAAGGAAAGATTCACCGGTCGGCCTGATCCAGGATAACAGGAAGAATCGGCAGCGCAGTCTCCGGGTCGAAAGCACTTTACTTTCGATGACCGAAGTTCCCAAATCAGGACGCGCGGTGGCGGCGTCCCATTGATGACTGTTCGAAAAGACTGATCAACGTCCGGCAGATCAGTCAGCTGTAGTTTCTCAACGCCACTGGGCCTGCTGTACGGGGCGCGAGGCATTTGCCGGTCACAGAAACTGGTCGGCTGACCTTGATGGAGATCTTCGGGGAGGCTCCCGTTTCTGAAACGAACTTCGGCCCTTCCAGCGAAAAGGTGTTAGTTTCGAATCCCCACGGGAATGCGGGCTTCGACGCTTCTTCGATTTGGCGGCCTCAGTCGGTGTTCGGATAACCTCGCCTTCCCACGCCCTTTAACCGGCATGTCTGATGAGTATCAAACATCTTATAGAGACTGCCGTCTTCGCGTTTCTGCTGACTCATGGGCCGGATCCCCGCCTGCTGGCCGAAGACGTGACTCCTGTCGCGAGCCACTCTGAGGCAGACGCTGGTTTCCGAGAGGATGATCGCGAAGTCTATATTCTGTCCAGCCGAATCCGAGGACGCTGGCTCAAAGTGGGACCGGTCTATCACGCATCGATCGCGATCTGTCCAAAGGGTGTTTCTCCGATCGTTTATGAAAACGGAACACCTGTCAGTAACTGGAAACAATGCGTTGTCTACGGAACGAAAACCGGTAAGCGGGGATTCTTCCGAGAAGGCAAACGCATCGGTGTCACTGCGACTCGAGTGCCGGGAGTTTCCGCATCGATGGTCGAGCGTCGAATCCGCAGCCATCATGAACTGAACATTCCGCTGCTGAACGATTGCCGCCATAACGCGAGAGGCGTTACGGGATTGGCTCACTGGAACTGACAAACTCTGGTCCGCTCCGTTGCATCGCTGGTCGGAGCGGAAAAATGGCTATTCACGCTGAATGGGATGGTTTTAGCGATTTTGTCGATTTTTCCTTCAAGTTCAGCGTGTAGCTCGTCGATGGGTAGATAACGGTCTGTACTGTTCAGAAGCCGGATATCGGAACCACCCGTTGGGATGTCACTCGAGATGGATTCCCGGACACAGTTTGGAAACGGAAGCCTTCTGCTGGCAACTGGCACCATTGTTCTGGCGATGACTGCCAGTGTGATGATGCTGACACTCCCGACACCCGTGGCTAAGTCCACCTCTCCTGAGCGACGCCAGCTGGACGCGGCCACTTTGCGAAACGCAAGGATTCGCGAGCGCTACATCGAGTTTCTTCCGGAGTCCGTGGAAACCCGTCGACGTCCGACGGAAAGAAGTGAACGCGATCGCGTCACAACGGCGAACAAATCGGCTTCCATGAATCAGACGGAACTGGCTCAGATCCAGCGTCAGCTGTCGCGGCTTGATTCGGCTCTGAACCAGATCCAGCAGCAACAGCATATGCTGGTTCAACAGCAGATAGACTCGCAAAAGGCATTGCTGTCTCAGAACTCGCCATCGTCACCAGCAGCAGCAGCGTCTCAACAGCAGTTCAGCATGGACTCTGGCGTCAAAGAGCACTCAGGAGTCACGGCGACTGTTCAGACCGTTTCGTCACAGTCTGCTACTGAGTCACAGTCCGCCACTGAATCACAGTCGGAATCAGCAACTGACAACGCGACATCGAATGATGGATCATCAGAGACGTCCGGGGAGTCTGCTTCAGTCACAATTGAGCAGTCTTCGACGACTGACGGCTTCTCCGAACTCCTGAGTCCTGAGGCGGCGGAACCATCAGAAGCTCAGGATTCAACTCGCGAGCCGGTCACTGAATCGTCGACAGTGGGTGATCCCTCTGGTGCTGATCCTGTTGGCAGCGGTTCTGGTACCAGCAGTGATACTGGTGCAACGGAGGAAGTCACATTTCCGGAGTTCCCACCATCAGAAACATCCGAATCATCTTTGCCAGCACCTCAGTCGAAGAGCGAGGAAGAGGAACTTCCTTCGCCATTTGAACCGGTTTCGGATCGCGAGGACGCTGATCCATCCGACGCTGATCCATCCGACGCTGGGGTAGAAGGCGCTGCGGCATCCGAGCTGAGTATTCCTGAGTCACTGATTCCGGCGGATGCAGAAGATTCGCTGGTGCCTGTGATGATCCCGACGGAACAGGAAACTTCTTCCAGTCGCCTGCTTCGAACATCGGAAGACGACATTCCATTCATCGCGGCACTGGGATGGTCGGAAGACGACGAAGAATCGCTGGAACTCGATGAACTGACGATTCCTCCCTCAGACAATCCGCATCTGATTCGTGCTGTTGTCACCGGACCCGCTGCTGAGAAGGCTGCTCCGCTGATCGAACGGACACATCGTGAGCAGGCGTCGACTCTGTCTGACGGTGGAGATTTCTGGAATACCGCGATGGCGGGAGAGGGCGGAATTCCATCACAGGAACTTCGACCGGTCCCTCAGGATTCATCGTCATTCGAGTCTCAACTCCCAACGGACTCATCAATGACCGGGGCCAGTCCGGCGATATTTGAATACGAATACTCACCGCAGCTCACCTACGACACGAATTTCCAGAGCGCTCCGATGGAGCTGGAGCAGTCTCACCACTCCGCGACACAGCACTCCCAGGGAACCCGGCGTTCTGCGCAACGTACACCGAAACGTCGCGGACTCCTTCGAATCCCGAAGTTTCTTATTCCGGGATTTTCTGGTGGTGACCGACATGTCGTGGATGCTCCGGCGAATCCAGCTTCATCATCCTGGAATGTCGAACCATACGTGCACCCTGACTTTGGATCTGTTCCCTCCGGCATGCCACAGTATTCTCCTGCCCCGATCGTGCAGAGAAGTGTGTACTCAGCCTCCCACTGGAATGCAGTGGGGCCTGCAGAGCATTTTGTCACGACACCGAGTCACGGACGTTACTTTCATCCGGGCATGAACATCAACGACGGATTTGCCGATCCCGGATACTACGAAACTGTTCCGAACGTTTACTCGGCTCCTCAGCCGACAGTTCCCTATGTCATGGTCCCGACGATCGTGATGCCGGACTTCGATTTCGGTGATTTCGAAATGCCTGAGTTCGGCGGACAGACGTTCCATCGAGCCTATTCGGCGATTCGTTTTGCATCGCATTCCTCGGCGCTACCCTGAGCTGAATGATCTTCCGGATAGACTTCGCTCGGTAAGCCGCCACGCGCCCGGAAGCTACCTCCTTCAGAGCTGCATTCCTTCCGAGTCCTGAGGTCTGCCCTGCGCGCCGCTGGACACACGGCTGTTGCCGCAGCACACTGTGTGATGCCGCCACAACCATACCATCAGCGAAAAGCGACCGGTCTGAGCCGGTTTCGTCCTGAGAGCAGTGAATGACGACTTCCGCGAACACTCCTGAAGAAATTGCCCTCGATTATCTAGGGCAGCTTCCCTTTCCTCCTTATGCGTTTCAGGAGCAGGCGATCTTTTCCTGGTTCGAAGAGAGTGACGGGCTGCTTGTCTGTGCTCCGACGGGCAGCGGCAAAACCGTCATCGCAGAAACAGCGATGTATGAAGCGCTTCGAACCGGCCGGCGAGCCTATTACACAACGCCGCTGATTGCACTCACCGATCAGAAGTTTCGTGAACTGCAGGAGTCTGCGGTTCGGTGGGGGTTTTCTGCGGAAGACGTTGGACTCGTCACTGGAAACCGTCGCATCAATCCGGATGCGCGAATCCTTGTTGTCGTTGCCGAGATCCTGCTGAATCGACTGCTGTCGCCGGAAGAGTTTTCGTTCAGCGACGTTTCGGCGATCGTGATGGACGAGTTCCACAGTTTCAACGATGTGGAACGAGGCATTGTCTGGGAGCTCTCACTGGGGATGCTGCCGAAGCATGTCCGCGTTCTGCTCATCAGCGCCACCGTCGGCAATGCACCGGATTTTGTCGCCTGGCTGGCTCGACAGCATCAGCGTCGCCTGCGACTGCTGCAGAGTCAGGAACGTCGAGTTCCGCTGACGTTTCAGTGGATCGGCGACCAGATGCTGGATGACCAGCTGGAACTCATGGCAGACGGTGATGAAACGTCTCGTTATACCCCGGCGCTGGTTTTCTGTTTCAATCGCAATGAATGCTGGTCTGTCGCGGAACAGTTGAAGGGTCGACGTCTGCTTGCCGATGGTCAGCAGAAACAGCTGCAGCAGGCTATGGAATCCATTGACTGGACTGTCGGAGCCGGCGGCAAACTCAAACAGATCCTTCTGCGCGGAGTTGGCATTCATCATGCCGGCCTCCTGCCTCGATATCGACGCGTTGTGGAACATCTGTTTCAGAAGAAACTATTGTCCGTCTGCATCTGTACCGAAACGCTGGCAGCCGGGATCAATCTCCCCGCGCGATCGGTCGTGATGACGTCACTGCTCAAGGGCCCACCGGGCCGCATGAAGGTGATTGAAACCAGTTCGGCACATCAGATGTTCGGTCGAGCCGGACGACCGCAGTTCGACTCCCGGGGGTTCGTCTTTGCGGTGGCTCATGAAGATGATGTCCGGCTGTTTCGATGGCAGGAGAAATACGACGCGATCCCGGAAGACACTCGTGATCCGATGCTGCTTCGCGCGAAGAAGAACCTGAAAAAGAAGATGCCGAAGCGACGTGAGGGTCAGCAGCACTGGACGGAGCGGCAGTTTCACATGCTTCGTGATGCGCCTCCGGGGAAGCTGGCCAGCCGAGGTCGATTTCCGTGGCGGCTGCTTGCTTTTCTGATCCGCAAGTCGGGTTCCGTGTTTGCGCTGACAGAGGCCGTCCGACGTCGTCTTCTTGATTCGGATCAGAAAGATGACGCGGAGAAGAACCTGAAGCGGATGCTGCTCACCATGCAGGCGGCCGGATTCATCGAACTCTCGCCTCCACCTGCCGGTGAACTTCAGGCCCGCAGTTCCGCCGACACCGGGTTCCAGTCGCGACTGGCCGGGACAACGCCGGCTGATCTCCTTCCCACTGACGGAACGCAGTGGTCCGTCAGTCGCTCGGTCTGGGCTCATGGCACTGAACCCGCCGAGACACTGGAGCTGGGAGAGATTCGGGATTTCGCGTCGGCCGCCGCGCGCCAGGATGACCTGTCAGACTTCGGCGACGGCATCGAGATCGAGAAGCAGGATGACGGCGCCGCGAACGTTTCGGATTCCGTCGACTCAGACAGCACTGGAAGCGGGAGCGAAACGCCTGCGGGAAGTGATCTCGAGGATTCAGCGGGCCCGGAAAACTCTCCATCCGAATCCGATGGAGAGACAATGAACAGCAGCAATGACTCATCGGGTGATTCAGCGGGCAATGATGATGATCCGGTATCATCGGAAGAGACTGGCAATGATGCCACGATGGCTGTTCCCGATTCGCCGGGCTCTGCGGGGTCTGGACTTCTGGGACGACTGATTCAGGAAGCTCGTGTATCCGGAACCACAGCATCCACATCTCGACAGGCGAAGACGCCTGTTCAGAAAGCGGCGCCACTTCGAACTGGGTTTTCATCCGAACTGCTGGACTCCTACGAACCGCAGCATGCGACAGCCACGGATCAGCTGTCGTTGTTGTTCGCGTTTCGAAGTGTGAATCCGATCTATGCCGTTTATATCGCGGAACACCTGCATCGTGCGGCCTACGAAGAACGACTTCAGCTGATGGAAGCCATTCTCGACATGCCTCGATCCGTTGCGATGGGCGTTCGTGTTCCGTTTCCAGATCGAATGCCGCCTGGTCCGATGGCTGTCGAATATCTGAATCCGCTGGTGCTTTCGCGAGGCCTTGCCACAACCGATGAACTGAACGGTTATCGTGATGAGGAAACCGGACGCCATATTCCTCCTCTGGCACTGGCTGACAAGATGCGACTCGCTTTTCGAAGCGAATACTCCGGAATCGATGACGTTGCCAGCATGCCGGTCTGGTGCGTGGGGGACCTGCTGAGTTTTGGCGGGAACTTTGACCGGTATGTTCGAACACGGGACCTGACGAAGCAGGAAGGGATCGTCTTTCGTCATTGCCTGAAGATGATTCTTCTTTGCGGTGAGTTTTCACAGATTGAGCCACCGGGAATACCGCCAGCGGAGTGGCGACGTGATCTTTCGGAGCTGGCGGGAATTCTGACGGAGTCCTGCCGACGAGTTGATCCGGACAGCACTGATGAAGTGATCGATGTTCTTCAGCATCAGACCGTGAATCCGGATCAGCTGACCTGAGCTGGCGCGGCAGCATGGAGGGCTTCCCCCACATTGGCCTGCCCGTGAAGAGACCGACGAGTGCTTTGTCACACCTCGATTTTGGGTTCGTCATTCCCGCGCAGGCGGGAATCCAGTGCCCCATCGTGGATTCCCGCCTGCGATGGAATGACACAAGACGCCTGCTTTGAGCTCTGATAGAGCACGAGTCGTTTGCTCCCCGGAGTCCCTACATACGTCAGATCCGATACACGTTGCATGCAGAAAGCCGCTGGACGTCATCGTGGTGCCAGCGAATGTTCCCGCCGGGAAGAATTCTGACCTACGTTTCCGGCGATGCGAGTACGGTCAGCTCCCCATGACCATGCCGATCCGAAGATGATTTCTTCTCTGAATTTCTCTACGGCAACGTCATGTCATTCTCCGGCCAGCCTGCTGACAACATCGGATCCACTCGCGCACTGCGAGCAGCATCTCGGCGCGCCGATGGTGCGGCAGACGCTCATGGCTCATCGGCCGACACAGCACTCTCGGGCAGAACGCTTCGAAAAGATGACCTTGTTCATGAAGATCTGACGGGGTTTTCATTCGGGCATTACGATTTGGGGCACAGAATCGGTCGAGGCGGTATGGGAACCGTTTTCGCGGCCCGACATCGACATCTGGATCGTCTGTTTGCAATCAAGTTTGTCGCGTCTGAGATCGCCGATTCCTCGGAGGCACAGTATCGTTTCGAACAGGAAATGAAGGCTCTTGGAAGTCTGCAGCATCCACAGATTGTGAATGCAGTGGATGCTGGATGCCATGACGGTCTGAGCTTCCTCGTAACGGAACTTGTCGATGGAGTGACTTTGGCGGAACTGACTACCCGTCGAGGTCCGCTGCCTGTCGATGAAGCGTGTCAACTGATCCGCCAGACTGCCGCGGGACTAGCCTATTCCCATTCACGTGGCTTCATTCATCGAGACATCAAACCGTCGAATCTGATGCTCGGCCGCGATGGTGTTGTGAGGATCCTGGACTTCGGCCTGGTGCGATCTGAAAGTCAGAGCAGCCGCAGAACGGAATTCGGAGACACACTGGGAACATGGGATTACCTCGCACCTGAACAGGCTCACGATGCCAGCACGGTGGACCATCGAGCAGACCTGTATAGTCTGGGCTGTACATTCCTGACACTTCTGAGCGGTGATGTACCGTTCTCCGGTGATCGTTATGCAAGTCCCGCAGCTCGACTGAAGGGACACCTTTTCGACAAACCGACATGGCTTCAGAATCCGCCTGAGGAAGTTTCCGCAGGGCTGCTCGCGGTCCTGAACAGAATGGTTGCGAAGTCGCCTGACGAACGATACCAGTCCGCGTTGGAGGTGGAGCAGGAGTTAACGAAGCTTCTGCCGGCCAACGCTCGTTACGATGCCGATGCAAGTCCAGAGAAATCCACTTCGGTGATCGCGCGGAGTTCAGGACGCCGATCGGTCTGGTTACGAAGTCTGAGCTGTGCTCTTGCGGTGCTTCTGCTCATCACTGCCGCGAACTCGCGAAGAAACATCGTCGTTTCCGACAACTCCCACGCATCTGCCTCGGAAATCCCAGCAGCAGATCCGTCTTCATTGGCTGCCGCTGCGAAACCCCCAGAAGCGTCTTCGGCATCGCCCATGTCGGGATCGGTTCTCACAACGACGGATGACTCCGTCAGAATCACTCCGTCTGCTCCGTCAGACGAAAACGTTGCCGATTCGACGAACCAGTCAGGGCATCAGTCAGACGCGACTGAGACTGCAGTACATGAGCCACAGAGAAAGATTCAGCCAATTCGAGTGACTCAGGACACCGGAGAGGTACGCAATGCTTCGCCCCCGAGTTTCTCGGACCGCATACGTTCGTCTCGGCGAATGGGGAGCCCCTGAAATCTCGCTCGGAGCATCTCTCCGCAGAACAATTGTCAAACGTTTTTTTCGCAACGGAAAACATCAGTGCAGTCAGTGAATTCCGCTTCATCGACACGTTGTTCCGCGTCCTGCGGCGTCGCGCACCCGGTCTCTGACGGACCGGCAGTGCTCGTTCGAATCTATCCCGTCGATGGTCCGGAACCGCCAGTCGAGCTTGGTGAACAATCCACGTTAGTCGGGCGTGATCACCAGTGTACTCTCATCCTTCCTGATGATTCCGTATCCCGGCGTCATGCCCTGATCGAGTGTCTGAATGGCAGCTATCTGGTGTCTGATCCTGGAAGCACCAACGGAACCTACGTCAACGAAGTCCGGATCAACGGAACTCACGAATTGAAGGCCGGTGATCGAATCCGTTTCGGAAATCAGATCTTCAAGTTCCTGAGCTCCGACCGACTGGAAGCGCAGTATCACGAGGTCATCTTCCGGATCATGACCACCGATGGCCTGACATCCGCCTTCAACCGTCGATACCTGATGGAAACACTTGAACGTGACCTTCAGCAGTCGCGTCAGACAGACACGCCATTGAGTCTTCTGATGATGGACCTCGATCGATTCAAATCGATCAATGATCAACACGGACACCTTGCCGGTGATGCGGTGCTTGTGGAGTTTGCGCGACGAACGCGCAGTCTCCTGAGAAGCGGTGATTCTCTGGCTCGTTACGGCGGCGAGGAGTTTGCTGTCGTTCTCGGTCGCACAGGTCTGGCAGAAGCTATACAGACTGCGGAGCGGATTCGCGAGCGAATCGCGGCAGAGCCGGTACTCTTTGAAGATCAGGTCATTCCGATCACTGTCAGCGTGGGTGTCATCTGTCACGATCCGAATGCAGATGCTTCCGGTCTTCCGTGCTGTGAGCAGACCTGTGATGCTGTCAGCCTTCTCGCGGAAGCCGACCGATTGCTCTACGCTGCAAAGAAGTCCGGAAGAAACCAGGTGCAATGGCTGACTCACCTGGACGAGAACTGACAGATCGCAATTCGATCTGACACCGTCGTGATCAGGCTTCAACATCAGATCGCAAAGAAGCCTGCAAAGGACACGAAGGCCGGACTCTGTCAGATATCCCGGATCGATGGCTACTGCTTCGTCAAACCTTGATTCTGGGGTTTCGTCATTCCCGCGCAGGCGGGAATCCAGTGTCGCAATCTGGATTCCCGCCTGCGCGGGAATTACAAGATAACCCTGCTCTTTGTGTCGATAAGGCACTACAGGTGGTTTCAAGACCAGGGTTTGCTCCCGACGGAAGCTGTGTTCGCCTGCAGATTCTGCAACTGCAGGAGTGCCAGTCCCGGCTTTGAATTTCGATCTGGTCATCCCATCCCAGGGACGGCTTCTGTTCACCGGGTAACTCCTCAGATGCCAAACATATCGCTTTAAGCTTTCCTGATTCTTCGGATTCGCTCGGCCCTGGCGTGTTGATTCTCCTGAAATCGCGAACCCTGCTGATGTGGCATCTTGGCAAAACGACAATGTTCTGATGCCATGGCCCGATGTCGTCGCTTCACCTGACGTGAGCGGCTCAACTGCATGTCACTGAACGCGGGAGCTTTCCTATGGTGCGTCAAACAGGTCTGGTCTTCGGACTGCTGGCCGGTATGGTCGTTATGTCTTCTTCTGAGCTCCGTGCGGACTTTACGCCGATCGCGGGTTTCGACCGTCAGCTGTTTCCGTCATACCTGATTGCGACGGCCGGTATGCGCAGCAGTGACACAGAAAAGGATGCATCGCGCCTTGGTGATCCGGCCGGTCTGCTTGGTGTGGAAGTGACTGCGGATGAAGCCGACGTGCCGGTGCGAGTCACCATTGAGTGCCCGGAGTACTTTGAACCGAGTGTCTATTCCGGAACACTCACCGAATCCGAAACAACGTACCGCATCACACCAAAGATCCGTTTTCGATATGAGAAACTGGCACAATGCAGTCAGGCTGCTCCAGTCAGCATCACCTTCCGCGTTCAACTCGGGGAAGGCCCCGAAGAAGAACAGACAGTGACCTGCACGATGCGGTCCATCAATGACTGCCCGTTCGGATTCAGGAACGGCGACGGAATGATCGATGCCAGCTTTACGTTTGCGGCCTACATCAATGAGCAGCATCCGTTTGTTGACAAACTGCTGCGTGAGGCTCTGGACCGGGGAATCGTCAAATCTTTTGATGGCTATCAGTCTCGCGATCCGGATCAGGTGATCCGCCAGGCTTATGCGATCTGGGATCTGCTTGTAGCACGCGACATTCGCTACAGCAGCATCACGACCACAGCGATCAGTTCCGAGTCTGTCGCCTGCCAGCACGTTCGACTGATTGAAGACTCGGTCAACAATTCTCAGGCCAACTGTGTGGACGGGTCCGTGCTCTGGGTGTCCATGCTCCGGAAAATTGGAATCAACGGTTTTCTCGTCGTGACTGAAAGTCACTGCTACGCCGGATTCTATCTGACTCCCGGCGGGGAAGGTCAGCTCGGCGTTGAGACGACTCTGCTGGGAGCTGAGGTTCCGGCTGACCAGATTGAAGTCGCAGACGTGTTCAACACAGCGGTTCCTGAGGAACTTCGCAACGAAGATTCCTTTCTCAGTTTTGTTGCCGCACTGGAAAAGGGAACAGCGGCGTGGATGGCAGGTCAGGAGAAGCAGAAGACACTGACAGAACCAGATCCGAATTTCCAGGTGATCGATGTCGCGCAGATTCGCAGACAGGGTGTGATGCCGATTCCGTTCCAGTCAAAAGAGACATTTGTCAGCTACGACTTCACTGCAGCTTCAGAGGAAGACGCTACTGCGGAATCCGGCGACACGGAATCTGCAGAATCAGAGGGTGCTGCAGAAACGATGACCGAATCAGAATCCGGCGATGACAGCAGCACGGAGTCGTCTGAAGACTCATCCAGTGACACGGTCGAATCGGCATCGTCCTGCACTGAAGAATGCTCCGAAGAATGTTCTGAAGACGACTCGGCAGAAGACACGGAAGAAGCGGCTGCTGAGGAAGAATCCTGCGACGAAGAGTCTTCTGAGTGCGCTGAATCGAGTGAGTGATTTTTCTCTGCGTTTCGTTAGACTGCCTTGAATCAGCCTGCACCTCATTGGAAGTGCAGGCGTTGTTTTCAATGCGGTTCAGAAATGCACAGGTCAAAGATGGTCAGAAAGAACTCGAACACACGCAGGTCGGCCGACGAGGGAGCCGCTGCGTCAGCTGAACCGATCAGCGAACAGCCGGAGACTGTCACCACGGAGTCGGACTCGGTTCCCGGTGACGAAGCACCTCCTGCGCGTGCCGGCAGAACAAAATCTTCCGAAGAGGTTGCTCCCGGTCAGGTTTCATTGACGGATATTCGCAAGGCTGTGGCATTTGCAAATTCCGTCGGAGGTCTCGAGAAAGCCATTTCACTGCTGCAGATCGTAAAGGTCGCAAAAGAAGTACAGTAGCGCGCAGGTGATTTCAACACCGGGACTGGCTCCCGTCGGGCAGGAGTTTTCCAGCAGGCACTGCAATTGCAAGGGTGCCTGTTCTGGAATTGAAATGCGATCTGCACTCTTTGGTGGTGTCGTTCTTCGGTTGCCTGTTTCCTCAGGACTGTTTCCGGCATGCGAACTGGTGATCAACGAGTCCGCAACCGAACCTGGTATGACTCTGCCTCGAGATCTCTGATCCTGAAGATCGTTATCTTCGCAGCGATCGCGAGATCGGCTGATCTTCCGTTCGGGTTCCTGTCGCACGAAGGCGTTCGAGCTGTTGCTGCCGAGAATCGGTTTCGACTGCCTCGAAAAGACCTGCGCCCCGATCCGCAGAAACTTCGACAGCTCGGGATCCGAACGATCACCTCACAGCGACTCGTGCTTCACACAGACGTTCCCGAAGAACAGTGCCAGGGGCTTGCAGAACTCGCCGATCAGCTTTTTGAAACACTGGAACGCCAGCTCGGCCCGTTGATGCCGGCCGAAGACGGTTCCGAATTTCAGGTGACGGGATTTCTCATCAACGCGAAGGAGCGTTTTGCCGAGGCTGGTCTGCTGCCGCCCGAGGAATTCCCGATCCGACATGGCCGACATCTCGGGTATCGATTCTGGCTCATGAATCAGGAAACGGATTATTACCGCCGTCATCTTCTGCTGCACGAGTTCACTCACTGTTTTATGAACTGTGAGTACGGAATGACGGATATTCCGGCGCTCTGGTATACGGAAGGAATCGCCGAGTACTACGCAACTCATCAGCTGCCGGAACCATCAGAGCCTGAACCGTCGCAGACCGTACCGCTCTTCGGCATACTGCCTTCGAAAGTCGAACGCTTCCCGGGCTGGGGACGCATTTCTGAAATCCGTCGTTCGTTCGATGGTACGCCATCCAGCGAAGGACTGGATGCCGGCTTCACGCCATTGAGCACGGTACTGAATCCTCCCGGCAATCGACTGATCGAAGACCGGCAGTATGCTCATGCCTGGGCACTTGTCTGGCTGATCAATCACCATCCGGATTATCGGAAGATCTTTCAGCCACTTCGGTCGCTGAGATCCGGGCAGCAGTTCACGGCAGAGCTGAAGAAGATCCCGGATTCTGTCTGGCATACACTGGCGATTGACTGGCTGCTGACTCAGGATTCGCTCATTGAAGGATTCGACATCGAACGATCGTTTCCTGATCGCCCTGTGGAGAATCTGCGCCGAGGTAACGCTGCGCCTTCGAAGACGATTGACACTGAAGTCGGTGAGGGGCGTTCACTGATGGTTCATGCAGACCGTGGGTGGCAGTTCAGCGGTCTCCGGTTAAAGAGTGATCAGAAGATCTCGCTCACCAGCAGCGGACAGTTTCAGATCGGAAAAACGTCCCGACCATGGATCAGTGAACCGCAGGGCATCACACTGCGATACCATCGTGGTCGTCCGCTTGGCGAACTGGTCGGCATTCTCGTGGCCGAGGACGGCTCCAGCGCCTCGCGGCGAATTCCGATCGGTTCCGGAACGGAGGTTTATATACCGTTTGATGCGGAGCTCTGGCTGCAGTTAAATGAGTCGGCTGCCGAACGAGAAAACAATCAGGGAGCAGTCACGGTCGAACTAAGTCCCCTTTCCGAAAAGCGATGATGAACCGAATGAACATGAATGCTGCCAATGGATCTCGGGGCCGGGCATTGTTCCTCCTTATCTCAATGGGAGTCATGGCGTTTCATCTCTCGGCCCCCCTGAACGGCCAGGCGGATGAGTCAAAACCAATGTTGGCGATCCGAAGTCCCCGTCCTTATCAGGTTTTTCAGCGTCGGGGAATGGTGCCCGCACTCAGCCACGAACATCACCCGGGAGGTGCCGTTCGGGGATTTGCGGAGATCACCGTCCGAGTTGATGCACCAGAAAGAACCGATGGTCTGCTGGAATATCGAATTCGGACGACCGACGACCCCGCAGCTGAGCTCACAGGCTGGACTCCGCTGGCCGTCACAACTCAGCCCACCACCGTCGGAGAAACTCCTTCACATCCGAACGATTCGAAAACTTCAGATGCCGTACCGCAAGATTCCGTGAGCTCGAATTCCGTACCACCCGGTTCCGAGGCCACTCCTTCGAAAACCGATGAGACGCAGACTGCGGCTCGGGAGCAGCTCGTCGGTCAGATCACGGTCAAATCCGGTGGATGGTACCAGCTGGAACTCCGATATCGCCGTGATGAAGAGATCCTCGCGGAAGGTCAGGTCTCGCCGTTCGGTGTCGGAGAAGTGTTTCTCGTCGCAGGGCAGTCGTATGCAACCAACTGCAACGACGAAGTTTTCCGCGTCCAGGATCCGAAAAAGCGAGTTGCGGCCTGGAATCACCACAATGGACAATGGCAGGTGGCTGACGATCCGCAGCCTGCTGGTGATGGAAGTGATGGTGGTTCCATCTGGCCGGTCTTTGGCGATCTGATGACGTCGGTGACCGACGTGCCGACAGGGCTTGTGAATGTGGCCGTGGGTGCAACATCGACTGCGCAGTGGAAACCTGAAGGTCCGCTGCATCAGCGGCTGGTGAAGGCTGGTCTGGAAGTCGGTGACTTTCGCGCAGTGCTCTGGCAGCAGGGCGAGTCCGACGTGATCGAGAAAACAAGTACATCCGACTACGTCAGGAAAATGATTGAGATTCGCACCGCGGCGGATCAGGTCTGGAAGAGCAATCGTCCGTGGCTTCCCGCAAAATCCACGCTGCATCCCACCGTTTATCACGATGCACACGGTGAAACGCAGATTCGGACTGCAATCGATCAGCTCTGGAGCACGCCGGGATTTCAGCGTGGTCCGGACACGGACACGCTCACCGGCTACAATCGCGGGCTTCCGGGATCTCGCAGACATTTTACCGGCGCCGGTCAGCGAAATGCGGCAGCACTGTGGTTTGCTGAAGTCATGAATCTGCTGAATGAACCTCGACCGGGTTATGAAGCAGTGCTTCCCCATCTGAATCAGATGCATCTGCTGGCACCAGCATGGAATTCAGAAGTCGTCTATCGGGAAAGCAGCATTCTGCTTCAGGAGGGCACCGATGGACCGATCAAAGCGAGACTTGCATTCCCTGCCGCTGAAGTGCTTTCTGTTGTTTCCGCCGCTGGCGATCGGCGTTTTGACAGCGCAACAGATTTTCAGCTCTCTGAAGATGGACTCTCACTGACCTTTCGACCTGAAGCACTCAAAGGCAGTGAATCTCCCGGAAGCTCCGCAACCTTCCCGATTGTCAGGAGCGAAGACCTTTATCCACCCGCCGGATCACCGAACAGCTACGCTCATCGCGTCGGCCATCCGGATCAGCATCTGCTCTACAATGCCGGCCGCTGGTTCCACGATCGCAACGTAGAGATCACGTACCGTCGAGCTGACGGAGGTGCTCAGAAGACGGAATCAGTCAGTGCTGGCGAGACGGTTTCGCATGACCTTCCGGGTACGAAAGCAATTCTGACGTCCGGCAGATCTCTGACGATTGCTGTCAGCGGCGACAGTATCTCCACCGGTCTCGATGCGTCACTCACAGCGTCAGCGCCACCGGGCCAACCGGGATATCCGGACCTTGTAGCGGCGCAACTGAAGCAGAAGTTCGGCAGCGAGATCCGGCTCGTGAATCGAGCTGTTGCCGGCTGGAGTGTCAGTCACGGTGTGCAGGATTCGGAGTCACTGATGGCGTCGAAGCCGGACCTTGTCATTGTTGCTTACGGAATGAATGACGTCGGGCGTCGCGATCCGGACTGGTTCGAGAATCAGACACGCGTTCTCATCACAAAGATCCGTGATGCGGCTCCGAATGCGGAAATCATTCTGGTCGCGTCGATGCGAGGAAACCAGGAGTGGATCCACACACCGACTGAGATGTTCGGACCTTATCGAGATCGGCTCCGGGCGCTGACAGGCCCAGGGATTGTGCTCGCCGATGTCACATCGGTCTGGGAACAGCTGCTGATTCATAAGCATGACCTTGACCTGACCGGTAACGGACTGAATCACCCGAACGACTTTGGTCATCGTCTTTACGCACAGACCGTTCTGCAGTGTCTGATTGATCCATAGAAAACAATTTCGATCCGTGATCTGTCGTCGTGAATGATATCACGTGTGCCGAATGAGCTCACGCGGGGTGCTGTTGCGGCTGTCGGGGAAACCTGACGTCTGGCACAGGACGATCATTATCATTTCGATTGCGTTTTCATTCCGTGAACGCGACACTAGCTGTGTTTTCAAAATCGGGACTGGCTCCCGTAGGGCAAGAATATTCCTGCAAATTCTGCAACTGCAAACGTGCCTGTCCCGGTTTTGGAATCGGCCGGACGAAGGAGACTGGTCTGCACCGACGCAGACTGAGTGACCAGTCATCCTGGTGATACCGATTTTTGCCGGAGAGACCGTCTTCATCACGACTTCCGGGATTAGAGTACCGTCATGCAGGTTCCCACAGCAGCCCAGGAATTTCTCGAACTGCTCGGGAAGAGCGGGCTGTTAACGGCTGCTCAGATTCAGCGAGCAACTGAAACATCGGGAATTTCGCTCGACATGACGGCCGAAGCCTCTGCGAAGCGACTCGTTCGAAATCGATTTCTCACACCTTTTCAGGCCGAGCGACTTCTGGAAGGGCGATATCGTGGTCTGGTGATCGACCGATACCGGATTCGGGAGATTCTTGGATTCGGGGGGATGGGATGCGTTTTCATCGCGGAAGATCCTCAGGAGCAGAAGAAGGTCGCGCTGAAGGTTCTGTCGATTGAACATTCCGTCGACGCCGGAATGCTCGCTCGCATGAAACTGGAAGCCCGAGCCGGGATGCTTCTGGATCATCCGAATATCGTCCGCACGTATCGAATGGATACGACCGGAGCACTCTATTTTCTGGTTCTCCAGCTGGTGCGTGGAATCACGCTTCACGAACTGGTCGCGCTTCAGGGCGCTCGCAACTGGCAGGCCGTCTGCGATATCGGAATGCAGGCCGCCGAGGGACTTGCTGAGGCACACCGAAACGGGATCGTCCATCGTGACATCAAGCCGGCCAATTTTCTGATCGAGAAGGATGGCAAAGTTTCGATTCTGGATTTTGGCCTGGCGCTCATGGACGGCGTCGAAGAAGAAGAGTTCTCATTGTCGATGCTCTTCGGGCAGGACTGCCTTGGCACTCCGGACTATATCGCTCCGGAACAATCGCTTGACAGCCGAAACGTTGACGGTCGAGCCGACATCTACAGTCTGGGTGCGACGCTCTATGTGGCGCTGACGGCACGGCTGCCTTTTCCGGAGAAGACGAATCGAGAAAAGCTGGAAGCGCAGAGAACACGACAGCCGCGAACAGTCTGCGAGATTCGCCCGGATATTCCTCCGGAGATTGGTGCGATTATCGCTCGAATGATGGAGAAGGATCCTGCGAAACGATTTCAGACAGCCGCTCAGCTTGTGGCGGCCTTTCGATCGCACGCAAAACGAGTTCCTGTGGAGTTTGATTTCCGGGAGCTTGTAACGTTGCGTGCAAATCAGGCACGCGAAAAGGCAGCGAGCTCTCCTCGACGTTCGTCAACTTCGCAAAGATCATCGATTACGTCAGCATCCGGCTGGATCCGCGGCAGCAACGTAAAAATTTCTGATTCGACCAGTGTGTTCGGCGGAGGAGAAACGCCATCGATCCGACAGAATGTACCCGAGATCGGTATGGCGACCTCCGCTGCGACGCCGCTTCCGGGGACAGCGCGGGGGCGTCAATCCGTTCGAGCTTTGCCGACCGGATGGCGAATTCAGATTCTCGGTCAGAAACAGCTGCAGCCTCTGACAAGATCGCGAACGACGGTCGGTTCATCGCCGAACGCAGATGTCGTGCTGGAAAGTGAAAGTGTGGATCCTCTGCAGTGTCGGCTCGAGTTTGACGGCAACGGCTGGCAGCTGAAACAGGAATCGATGACTCTTCCCACATATCTGAACGGTGAGGCCGCTTCGCGTGGTGAGCTGAAGCACAACTCCCGGCTGACCTTCGGAAAGAAAATCGGATTTCGCCTTGTGAGCCTGGAACAGCAGGAGATCAATGGGCGACGGCTTCAGATGGCCTTCGGAGTCGTCCTGGTCATCATCATCATTGCGGCTGCTGTTGCTTCGTGGTATCGCTAGCATCATTCTGAAGACCGCCGAAACGCCGATTGCGGGATGCGTAGTCTTTCAATGCGTCATACAAGTCGTTCTCACGAAACTCCGGCCAGAAACGTGACGTAACCCAGAGCTCCGCGTAACTGATCTGCCAGAGCAGAAAGTTGCTGACGCGGTACTCACCGGCCGTGCGAATCACGAGATCCGGATCAGGCATTCCGGCCGTCATCAGATGGTCGGAAACCGTCTGCTCCCCGATCTGATCAGGAGACAGCGTTCCCGAACGGACGGATCTCGCGATCTTTCGAACCGCATCGGCAATTTCCATCCGAGCGCCATAATTGACTGCCAGGCAAAGGCGCATTCCGGTGTTGTTTGCTGCGGCAGTGATCGTCTTCTGAATCTCCGCCTGAATGGCCGGATCCAGCTGCTCGAGATGTCCGATCACGCTGAACTGCAGGCCCTGTTCCACTATCTGACGCCGCTCTTCAATCAGATACTGACGCAGCAGCGTCATCAGCAGAGTGAGCTCCCTGGGAGGGCGTTTCCAGTTCTCACTGGAAAAGCAGTAGAGCGTCAGTTGCTCCAGCCCCAGTCGGCTGCATTCTTCCACGATGCAGCGAACTGACTGGACGCCTCGACGATGTCCTTCGATGCGAGGCCAGCCTTTGTCGCGAGCCCATCGACCATTGCCGTCCATGATGACGGCGATATGACGGGGCAGTTTGTCTCGCAGGAGTTTTCTGTCGACCAGTTCCTGGTCTGTGTAAGGTTTCTCTCTCGACAACGGCGAACAACCTTCCTGAACATGAAATCCGTTCAAAGATGCGGAATGGATTCTTCAAGACGACGGAGATTTTCTTCCATTCGAGAGAACACCGACTGTCCCGCAGAGGAAGGTCGTTCACAGAGATCGATCCGAACGACCTTCAATCCGGATGATGCAGCGAACTCTTCGACGTCTTTGCTGCGTTCCGTTCGCATCAGAAAGATTCCCGCTTTCGTGGATCTGACGATCCCCTGCAACTCTTCCCGGTCTGAATTCACAATCGGCCATTCCGGTTCGGACCAGTGAACATATCGCAGATTCCATCCTAACCGATTCAGCAGATACTGGTAGTACGGTCCGTCACCCAGCAACGTGAACTGTTCCGGAACTTTTTTCGCCTTCAGACGCTGAATTGTCGTTTCGAGCCCCACCAGTTCTGATTTCAGCAGAGCAGCTCGACGGGTGAATTCTGACTTCCGCCCCGGAACAACGCGTTCCAGCTGATCGCGGACTCGGTCAAGCTGTGATTCTGCGAGCGCCGGATCCAGCCAGACTGGCCAGACCATACCGGAATGACTGTGATCACCTTCCGGGCCGTGCCGATGAACAATCGCGTCCGGAATCTCAATCAGGGACTGACGAATGTTTTTCGTTGTATCGTTGACCCTGGAACGCGGGAGCGACACACGATCAAGCCATGGTTCGTATCCGGCACCACTGATCAGAATCAGCCTGGCCTTCTGCATCGCCAGAATATCCGCAGCTTCTGGATTCCATCGGCGTGCTGAAACGGAACGACGGGATGGATCAGCTTCTCCCGACGACTTTCCGTCCGAAGGATCACTCTGAACCTGCGTAACGTAACGAACCGTCAGATCGTCTTCAGCAATTCTCTGTGCCATTTCGAACAGTGGCACCGATGTTGCCAGAATCAGATCCTGACTCCGCAGATTTGCAGATGCCGAATCGCCTGCAACTCCTGAAGTCGGAGCAGCATCGGTATCATTGCGAGCATCTGCTGTGGACCGTCCTGCGTTCGTGCCCGGATCACCGCAACCCGTGACGGTCGACAGCAGGAACGTGAGCACAAGCGTCAGCGATATCCGATGCACTGCAGCGAATCGTGATCTGCAGACTCCCGGCGGATATCTCAATTCAGGAACGGTGCTTCGAAAGCAGTTCGGCAATCTGCACGGCATTCGTAGCGGCACCTTTCCGAAGGTTGTCGGAGACACACCAGAAGGCGATGGCATTCGGGTGCGACAGATCCTTTCGGATTCGTCCGACAAAGACTTCATCGCTGCCGTCACAAGTGGATGGCATCGGATAGGCACCGGTTGTCGGGTCATCGACGACGGTGATTCCCGGCGTTGCAGCAAACAGGCGGCGAGCTTCTTCGACGGAGACCGGCCGCTCTGTTTCCACATTGATGCTCTCACTGTGACAGTTGCTGACGGGAATCCGGATGCACGTCGGACAGACCTGAATGGAGTCATCTCCGAGAATCTTCCGGGTTTCGTAAACCATCTTCAGCTCTTCGCTCGTGTACCCATCCTGCTTGAAACTTCCGATCTGAGGAATGGCATTGAACGCAATCGGGTGTTTGAAGACCTGATACTTGTAATCGGTGCCATCCAGAGCAGCACGAGTGCCATCCATCAGATCAGCGGTCCCCTGAAGACCAGCGCCGCTGGTCGCCTGATAAGTGCTGACGATCACTCGTCGCACTCGGGCTGCATCATGCAGTGGCTTCAGTGCCAGAGCCATCTGCGTTGTTGAACAATTCGGGCTGGCGATAATTCCCTTGGCGTTCAGAGCGGCATCCGGATTGATTTCCGGAATCACAAGCGCCACATCGGGATTCATCCGCCAATATCCGGATTCATCGATGACCGTCGCTCCGGCTTTGACGGCCGACGGAAGAAACTCCGCTGCGGTTTCGTCGGGAGTGCTGGCGATGACCAGATTGACTCCCTGAAAGCAGTCATGGGTTAACTCTTCGATGACGATCGGCTGACCATTGAACGTGACTGTCTGCCCGGCGCTGCGGCGGGACGCGAGGAGCCGAAACTTTCGAGCGGGGAACCGGCGCTGCTCCAGAAGCTGCAGAATAATCCGGCCCACGGCCCCTGTGGCACCCACGACAGCGACGGTATCGAACACGAAAAATCTCCGAAAAGTTGATGAAGTCGAATTGTGAGGCGAAATCTGACGAGCAGACTCGTATTTTTGTGAGTAACTCGCGTTTTCCCGTCCTTCCCACGCGTGCGGGAATCCAGTGCATCGGTCCGGATTCCCGCCTCCGCGGAAACGACTAACTGCGAAATCAAAGTGTGACATCGCACTGGCAGAGTATTCTGCGCGGGAAATTACCGAGATTTAAGAGAATTTTGTATTCTCCCAGACAAACTTCCCCGGACCGGGACTCCATTGACTGCCGTGGCAAACACCGATCGGATGGAATTTCTCCGTGCATTTCATGCCTGCGTCGAACTTCTGCCGCGGGACGGAGAACGTGCGCTCGCTGCGATGTTTGATCTGACAGCTCAGCGGCTCGTCCGGTTCGCCATGACCACTACGGGAAACCAGCCCGATGCGGAAGATGCACTGCAGAGTGCATTTTCCCGAATTGCTGCTCGACCACGGTTACTGGCGGCGGCGGATACGCCCTGGCCCTACCTCATTCGAACGGTCCGCAACGAATCATTACGGCTCATCCGACGAAGACGATCCGCATCTGATCAGGAATCAATGGATTCTTTTCCGGCAAAGTCAGATTCCGTTGAAAATCTGCTGGATGATGAAGAAACGTCCGATCACGTGCGAAGAATACTGCAGTCACTTCCCAGGTCGCAGTATGAAGTGGTGATTCTGAAACACTGGGAAGAACTGACCTTCGCTGAAATCGCAGAAACCCTGGCTCTGTCTCAGAACACAGTCGCCAGCCGCTACCGATACGCGATGGAAAAACTTTATCGCAGCCTTGAATCTCTGATCCGATAATTTTCGAAGAACTCGATCACACAGAACAATCGATCCATGAAACCAATCAACAACAAAATTCCGGAACCAGAATTCCCCGAGCATCGGCTGATTCGGGAGTCTGCAGTACTGCCTGAACTTTCCGTCGGTCTTCGGCAGCGAGTCCTGACGGACTGCGTTCATCAGTTTCGAATTGGTCGCCGCCGAAGACTGGTTCGCAGTACAACCGGCGTGATCGCAGTCTTCTGCGCACTCTTCGGTATGGTGCGGTACCTGACTCTGCCAGATCACGAGCTGACTAAACCAGTCGAGAATCCGCCAGTTGAAGTGGAAATTTCTGAACCCGCAGATCTGCCGCATTATCCGTCTGTGACCGTTCCGGAACCGAAGTCTCTCGCGAATGGTCAGCGCCAGCTGGATCCCTCCGAAAAAAAATCCTCGGAGCCGCGCCGTCAGAAAACCGTGAATGAACTTATTCTTCAGGAGTCCGACCAGATCCGCATTCTGATTGATACACTTCAGCAGCGCGACCGAAAGCTGGGCGCCATCTTCAATTCGTTCAGTTTCTGATCTGAGGATGTCATGCTGGAATTATCTCGCCCAGGTGTTGCCGATGCGATTTCTTCGGCTGAAGAAAACTCATGCCGATCAGACTTCGGACGCCGGATGAGCCAACTGGATGCCCGAAAAGATCACTACATTCCGGACCTGATTCTGCTGATCCTGACCGCTGCCAGGGATCATCGAGCGACAGACATCCATCTGGTTCCTCAGGAACAGGGAATGCAGATGCATTGGCGGATCGACGGCGTCCTCGTTTCCGTGGCACTTTTTACCGGCGATGTCGGCCCGAGAATGATTGCACGGCTGAAGGTTATTTCCGGGCTGCTGACTTATCGAACGGACCTGCCGCAGGAAGGTCGAGTCGCTCGGGAGTATTCTGCATCAGAACTTCGAGTCACCACGTTCCCGACGCTCCATGGTGAGAAAGCTGCGGTCCGGCTGTTTGCAGAAAACGATCGACTTCAGAATCTTTCGCAGCTGGGATTCGAGACGGAGATTCTGGCGGATCTGCAGACGCAGCTGAGTGCGACCGACGGAGTCATTCTTCTGACCGGTCCTTCAGGTAGTGGCAAAACCACAACAGCCTATGCATGTCTTCGAGAGATTCTCCGGGCATCTCAGGATGCTCGAAGCATCATGACGCTTGAAGATCCGATTGAAGTGGCGGTCTCCGGAGTCACTCAGTCTCAGGTCCGGCCGAGTGTCGGATTTGATCTGGCCACCGGTCTGAAGTCGCTCATGAGGCAGGATCCTGATGTGATTCTGGTCGGTGAAATTCGAGACCCAGCGACGGCCGAAGGAGTGTTTCAGGCAGCTTTGACGGGTCATCTGGTTATTACGACGTTTCATGCCGGTTCCTGCATCGATGCCATCGCCAGGCTGACGGACATGAATATTGAGCCTTACCTGATTCGAAGTGCTCTGCGTTTCGTGATCTGTCAGCGGCTGTTTCGAAAACTTCTGCAGTTTGAAAATTCGTCAGACAATTCTGTCACTGCCGGGCATCCCGTAACTCAGTCGAATGCAACTGCGGAGACCGAATCTTCAACGTCGTCTATCGGCACTCGGGAGCGTCCTCGGTTTCATGGCCGCATGGTGCTTGCGGAAACACTGAATCCGGAAACTCCGGAGATCGCATCAGCAATCCTCCGAAGAAGTGATACTAAACAGCTCGCGGCAGTTGCCGCATCCGGGGGATTTCGAAATCTCATTGACGCGGGTGCTGCTGCTGTTGCTGCGGGTCTGACAACACAAGCCGAAATCTTTCGTGTGCTGGGTACAGGAAATCGATGAAATCCATCGGACTGACACTGGAAGAGATTCAGAGCTTCAGCGACGAAGTCCGTCTGCTGACATCAGCGGGACTTCCGCTGGAATCAAATCTGAAGGATGCGGGGCAGGGGCATGGAGTACGTCTTAAGAAACTGATGGAAAACATTTCTGACGGACTCAGTCAGGGTCAGAGCCTGCACGAGGTGATTCAGCGCGAAACGCACGGAGAATCCCGAATGCCGTCGGCTGCTATTGCCGCCGGTATTCGATCAAACAGCCTTGCGATGACAGTTGAGATGATGGGAGATTTCGCGGATGACCTGATTGAACTTCGGCGAAGCATCCTTCAGGCGATGACGTATCCGCTGATGATCCTGATGATCGGCTGGGGGTTGTTTGTTCTGGTCATGAATCAGGCTCTCGTACACATTCTGGAGGCCATTCAGCAGCTCGAAATTTCTGTTCCCGACAATCTGCTGACACTGCTTCAATGGAACCGCGATTATCCGGAATGGACTCTGGTGGCCCCTGCGATCGCAGTGGTCTTCGTTGGGTTCTGGCTGGCCTCCGGGCGTGCGTCGGCGATGGCGTTCCGTGGTCCCGAACGGATTCTGCTGCTGATTCCCGGTGTCAGAAGTCTGATCCGCGACCTTCAGTTTTACACACTCTCGCGAATGCTCTCGCTGCTGGTGGAAAAACAGCTGCCATTGGACGAGTCGCTGGAGCTGGCGGGTGCATCCTGTGGAGCTGCTCACCTTGATTCTGCTTGTCATAAAGCTGCGGAGGCCGTTCGGCTGGGGCATATCAGTGGAGTGACTCCCGGCAGTTCCTGGAGAAAAGGTCGAATGCCACCTTTGCTTCAGGCGTGCCTGCACCATGCCTCCGGTGACGCCGACCGTTTTCTGCTGCGGCTGAACTCCGTTACTCAGTTTTATCTCAATCGTCTGAGCTTCAATGCTGCGTGGCTGCGCACCACGATGCCTTCGGTGGCACTGGTGCTGATTGCTGGCGGAACGCTGCTGGCCTATTCCCTGATGTTGTTCTGGCCGCTCACGGAAATCTACAACAACCTTGGCTATCTCGGCGACCGGTCGGTGACTGAACTGAATCGATAACAGACTTCGTCGAAGGCAATCTATTCCAATGCCCGAATATCGTTATCAGGCCGCAATACTTCCCGCCGGAACGCCCGTCTACGGGACTCAGCTGGCAGATTCAGAAATGGATCTGCGAATGATACTTGCTGCACGGGGACAGAATCTTCTGCTGGCTCAGGTCATCTGTCTGGACCAGGCTCTGGTCCGTTCACAACCGACTCTGTCGCGGGTCTGGCAGCTTCGACTGGGTGAACGTCTCAGTGAGGCCTTCCTGACAGGACTGCCGGCTCATGATGCAGTTCGAGCGATGGCTGCAGAGCCGCTTGAACATCCACTGCTGATGATGTTCGGCTGGTTGAAATGGGTGTTTGCAGGGCTGACTGTGCCTTTGGCAGTTCAGGCATTCCTGGTTCCCGGCAGCAACAGACTGCTGTTCATCGCGGTGTCGGCTCTGATGGTGACCGTCCTGGCAGAATTCATCGCAGCGCGCTGGCTGCATTATCGCCTTCAGCGTCTCCTCTGCCGGCTTGCCGATCGGCTCGAATCCGGAGACAGCTGCGAGTCGCTGATGTTGCGAGGCCTGCCGAAGGAGATTCGATCGATCAGTACCGCAAAGATCGATGAACGAGTCCGCGCCGTTGCGGTTTCTGAACTTCTGCCGTCTCTGGCTGGTCTGCGATTTCATCGACAGAAGTTCTTTCTGCGAGTTGCGGCTCCGCTTCTGCTGATCAGCGTTTTTGCCTGCGGGATGTATCTTGTGCTTTGGCTGGTGGTCCCCGGATTCCGACAGCTCTTCACGGACTTTGGAATTGAGATTCCCCTTCTGACGGAGATCACTCTGGAAGTCTCGTCACTGACTGAGAAAGGAGGAAGCGTCGGTTTTCTCATTCTTCTGGCAGCGGCGATTTCACTGATGGCCGGCCTCTATGCGTGTCTTGCCAACGGATGGATTACAGAAACACTCGCGAGGCTGCCGTGGTTTGGTGTTCCGGTCCGCTGGATGATGCAGGCTCAGGTGGCTCGTGTGTTGTCTGTTCTTCTCCGACACAACTGTCACCGCGGCGAAGCCATCAAGATTGCCACTCAGTCAACGGGTTTCCCATCGGTCCGGGACGATGGACGACGGCTGGCAGAATTTCTCGATCAGGGAAAACCTCTGCAGGGAGCATCTCAGATGCTTTCCGGTTTACCGATGGCCCTGCTTTCAGGACGTTCGCGGACCGCTGATACGAACGTTCGGGAACCTTCGGCAGCAAGGTCACAGTCTGAGGAACCATCACAGGATCAGGATCAGCGAATTTCAAGAAGCTTTCTGGCCATCGCCACCATGCTGGAACAAGGCAGTCAGGGACACGCGGCGCTTTTTGGAATGATCTGTCAGTTTGCCCTCACGGTGATGACAGGAATGTTGATCGGCATCCTGATTCTTTCGGTTTTCCTTCCGCTGATCAAACTTCTGAATGATCTTTCTTAGCTGGATATCTCCATGTTCTCGGGAACTCACCAAAGGTGGAAATCAGTCAAGGCTGCAATTCGGGAGGGCGAGGCTCCTGCCGAGCCGTCTTCATTGGCAACGTTGAGTCACCGAAGCGGCTCAGCAGGAGCTTCGCCCTCCCTGCAAGTTTCTGCCCGCGAACCAGATTGCCTCATTGGCTCACGTCATTTGCTGGTAATGACGTCCTGTGACTTCAATACAGAACACGGTGCTGTCCGGTTGGAGCCCACTTTGCCATGAATACCGGACATCTTCAGACCTTTATGTTCATGCTGAATCGAGCAGAACCTGTTCGGCAGATGTCACTGCTGATGGTGCTGGCTTCAGGCATCGGGGATTCGGATACACTCATCGAGGGGCTGCAAACCCATGCTGCAGAGTCACAGATGCCCTGGTCAGGTCGGATCGGTACGCTGCTGGCAAAACTGGAAACCGGGATGCCACTTTCCGCGGCACTCCATTCGGATGTCGGCCTTCTGCCGGACAGCACCGTCGCGGCGATTCACGTTGCAGAACAGAACGGTACTCTCCGAGACGTTCTGATGGACGAAGCTCATCGACTCGCGGCAGAAACGGAACGATCACGAAGTGAATCCTGGGATCCAATCATCAGCGTTTACTGGCTACTGATGGTCGGCACAACCCTGATGACCGTGACGACGTTCATTATGTACTTCATCATCCCGAAGTTTGCAAAAATCTTCGATGACTTTGAGGTTGAACTACCTGCGATGACTCGCGGACTTATTCGGACCTCCAACACCGTGATCGACTTCTCACCATTTTTCGCACTTCCGTTTATGGCGGCCGTAATGGGAGGATTCTGGTATGGATTCCGGTCGCTGAAGCGTCGCATTTCTCGAGGCGGGTATCCGCTGGACCAGCATTTTACCCGACTGCACGTTCCGGCATTGCTTCGATTACTGAGCTTCACGACAGCGGCAGGGGGAGACCATCATAAGACTGTTCACATCTTTCAATCGGAACTGGAACCCGGTCGAGCATCACAGCAGTTCAGCCGTCTCCGCATGATGCTTCTCGAAGGCGTTGACTTCACTGATGCACTGCAACGTACCGGACTGGTGAAAGAACGCGAAGCGGCATTTCTCAATGCCACTCGACGAAATGGTCACCTCGACTGGGGACTGCTGCAGCTCAGCAGAACTCTGTTACGCCAACGATTTCGCTCACTGAAATTTTTCGGACGATTTCTGGAACCTGCGATCGTCCTGGCTGTCGGTGTTTTGGTAGGGATGTTCGCAGTCGCCATGATGCTTCCGCTGATTAAACTCATCAATGATCTCAGCTGACAAAGAGTGGGCTATGAAGAATCAACCTGCTCGATCGCTGCTCAGAAGAAACGACACTTCCATGCCTTTATCATCCTGTCGACGTCAGGAATCACGCGACTCACGTTCTGATCGGCTTGAGCCCGTTCAGAAGCCGCATCGTCGGGGTGTTCTTCTGATCGAAACGGTCATCTGCGGCGTTCTCCTTGCCGTTGTGGCAACGATTCTCGTTCCGGCTCTGATGGGAATCCGTCGACAACGACAGGCCATGCAGCAGGAAAGTCTCGTTCTCATTGAGCTCAACAATCAGGAAGAGCTTCTTCGAATGAAGAAAACCGGGCAAACCGCTGAGCTTTCTGACTGGTTTCAGAAACAGTATCCCGGATCGAAAATCAGCATTGATGATGTGACCGGTCTCGATCTGACAGCCACTGCCGGGTCAGATCATGATGCGAAAACATCACCGACTGAGGACGCTGCTGATCAGGCCGCTCAGAAGAAACCTCAGTACAGTGC
>JBKDKA010000107.1:0-7564 GCA_046345315.1 Planctomyces sp. | reverse complement strand
GCCTTGACCCTCAGGACAATAATGTTCAGCAGGCACTGGGGGGGATTCTCTCAGTTATCAGCAGCCTGGGTGATGATCGACTGCTCGCTGCGGTGCAGGAGTCCTCAAGGAACGACTCGCATCAGTTTCTCTGGCACGGTGTTGATCGGGCGGACGCTCCATGAATTCTGGCGAGACTCTGCGTGGAGGAAGTATTGCAGCAGCAGCCTGGGAATGTCCGGATGCTCCAGTTTACCGCGTCTGCGAAGGACGTGCATTTCTGTTACTTCCTTTGCTTCCGCACCGAGTACAGTCTGACAATTGTGCCGACGATTTTCCGCTTACCCATGAATGGACCGACTCCTGTGGGACGACACGCTGCAGATTTGAAGTCCCTTGTACGGCGCAAAGCAGCGACACAGGACCTGTTTTCGAACAGATTCGTGTCAGATGGGATGCTTCTGGAGGTTCTCGTGATTCTGCCGTCGCTGAATACGGCAGTCAGATACCACGGCAATCCCGTTCAAACTCGAGGCATGAGGACGCTGGAGCGGCGGAATTTAAATTCGAGCAGGATGTGTGGAGACATGCTGCGATAATCGTTGAGCAGCTCCTCGATACTCATATTGACCTCATGTCCGGTCTCGCGGAGACGATGTCACATGAGCAGCATACTCCTGAGAGGGCGATTTTCGTTAACGGAGCTGCACTTTTACGAACAGGACTGGTTTCGAGTGAATGGCGTCGTGTCGGCGATGCGAATGATCCTCGGATGTCATTGATCGTTAAACTGGCAAGATCGCTCGGTCCGGTGCTGGAAGCCGTCTGTAACCATCCTCGGAAAATTCTTCGTCGCGAGCGAATGCTTCAGAAGTTGGCTCATGTTCGTGAAGTGGATTCTGGCTGTCTGAGATGGCTGGCACGACAACCAGGTGCTTCTGTTACTGAAAAAGCGGGGTCACGGCAGGAGTGCATGGCGATCGTCAGAGTTGAGCACACGGACACTCTGGAGAATCGAGTGTTACGTGATGTTCTGATTCGTTCTAATCACGCCTGCGTTCGATATCTGAGAGACCATTGTCAGGCGCGTGCGCATAGCCGCGTTGCAGCAGTTGCGACCTTTCGCAAATTGATCAACCGCCTGCAGGTACATTCCGAAATCGCGGGGGTTTCAGCGCTTTCTGCAGTTCCTGAACCGAATTACGTACTTCAGATGGACCCTCGATATCGCGAGATCTGGCAGGCATATCAGATGCTCGTGCGTCAGGATATGCTTAAAGACAGCGTCTGGCGATGGCGGCATCGAGTCTTTGCTGAACACCTGCTGCTGGGCTTCGTGAGCGTTCTGGGAGAGCTTTGTTGTGCAGATTTAACTCACGGTGGTGATGTGATTGTTCGCCGGGAACAGAATGCGGGGCAATTTCTTGATTCTCGAACTGCACTCGGCCCATGGGAATTCGGTGGGAAGCCAAAGGTCTCGGTAGATCTGGTTCGTGGAGACCATATATCGCTTCATCCTCTCGTACCCGACGAGTTTTCGGCTGCCGGTCCGGATTTTTTGCTCGTCAAACGAACACGGACAGAACTCCAGAGAATACTCTGTATCTGGGCGACGCTCGATTTTCCTTTTCAGAACAACCCCGATGCCGCAACTTTCGCTTCATTGCATCAGTTAATGGAAAAACAAACAACATCGGTACGAGTATCCGGCATTCTCATACAACCGATGCTGGACGTACAGGACAATCCTGCAGACGAGTTAACGCCGGGAGATTCACGTTCTACCACCCCTCTTCCGGAACGCTGTTCAACGTTTGAACATTCACACTTGCTGCGCCGGCTGCGACTTACGTTTCCCCTTCAACACCATACGGCAGAAATCAGAAAGCAGATTCAATGGGGACTGGAACTCATTTGAATTGTGAGTCCGCCGGAGGCGTCCCGGTCACAGGCGTTGGAATCTCAATTGAAGGAACTCGCGCTGCAATTGTGAAAGCAACTGCTGGAGAAAACGGAGCTTTTTCCTTTGCCGGAATGCAGCCTGGGCAGGAAAAGCCGGTTCATACAGCTCCTTACATCCTGTTGCCACGGGTCGCCAGTGAACCCGTTCGGCTTGAATCTGGTCGACCAGCACATCCTCGCGGTTCTGGCGACGTCTGGCCCCCTGAGGCCGGACTTAGCGATGTTCAGGACGGACCTCGAGTTCCTGTATCGCTCTTATGGAGGGGCCTTTCGGAGGAAGGGGCTCGTCCGTGGCAATGGAAACCGTCAGACCTGAGAGATAAAGGTATGAGCGACGCATCCGCTGAGACATTGATAGCGGGGGTCATTTCAGAGCTCGATCGAGGGTGCAATCCGACCGCGGACTGCCCTGTTGTTCTGATTGTTCCAAACTGCCTGAAGATGACTGCACAACAACGGTTGCTCGACGAATGCTTTCGCTCCGGAAATCCGGTCAAGCTGCTCTGGAGACCAATCGCGGCCGCACTCGCATGGATGCATCAATCCGGAGCTATGTTTTCAGATGATGTAAATTCAGCAAAAGAAGACGACTGTATTGGTGATTTTGTTTCGCTGCATCTGGGACTGGACGAGTTCGAACTTACTACTCTTAAGCTTGTAGTACGGACTGCTGACGGAAGAGCATCTGTACTTCCGGCAAGAGGCCGGCCAAATCATCTGCGAGACCGTTGTCCCTCTGTCGGATGTAGCTGGCTGCTGCAGAAGACAAGAAGTCATATCCGGGACTACAGAACACCTGCTGCGAAGATCTGGCCTTTACTTTG
This sequence comes from Planctomyces sp., assembly GCA_046345315.1. Classification (GTDB taxonomy): domain Bacteria; phylum Planctomycetota; class Planctomycetia; order Planctomycetales; family Planctomycetaceae; genus F1-80-MAGs062. Next base: position 4,799 of record JBKDKA010000107.1, on the reverse strand, counting down.
GGGATCCGACACGATTCTCAAGCATCTAAATGAGGCACCTGCGACACCGCATGAGTCGATCGAGGCTCTGGAGGCGAATAAACATACATTGTCCGATGCCGATCTGAAGCCCTCTTTACCATGGTACCCCTTAAATGGGACTGTAGACCGGATGAACTCATGGCTCAGGTACGAACGACACGCAGCAGCAGGAATTCGAGCGATTGTAGTAACAGGGGAGATGGCAAGAGTTCCATACAAGACTGAAATACCTCTTTGGAAACACTGCCTGAGAACTCTGAATATGGATACCAGCGAAGACTCAATTCTGATTGACGACAGCCACCAGTTCCAGTACGGCATTCTTGCGAATGGCGCGGCCATTCACTCGGCAAACCTCTCCGCCGGTCGCACTTCGTATCTGGATACACTTCCACAAATAAAGACAGCATTGACATTTGACGGAATGCCGCGCTGGGTTCCTTTACTCACCGACGAGCATAATTACGTGGATGGAGGAAAAACGTGGCGACGCAGTCCGCCGCTTTCTGGAATGCACGTTTCAGCTGGCCGAAGCGAACTCGACATTGTGTTGTGGCATGAGGAGTTCCCTACAGTCCGAAAGGTGAGTCCTCGTTTTAAGGATCCGGTCGACAGTGATTTACCCGTTGAACTTGATGTTTCTATCGAACCTGCACAAGGGAATGCACATGTCGATGTAACCCCGCGAAACGAAAAGTCCGGCGTTCGTCGGATTGCTGTCGTATGGAAGAATATGAAAGATGAGGGTCTTTCTCCTGACGACTGGATAACGAGCCAGCCAACGGCCTTCCCGCCACTGATGCCGAGAGCTGCCAGCGAATCTCAATGGAGAATTGCCCGAAGAATGATTGAAGCCTTTCTGAGTTCCGAGGTTAAGACCGACCGATACGGAAACCACATCGAATTCGATCTTTCAGATATCGCTACAGAACTGTCAAAAAAAGATCAACAGGCATCTACTCGCCCACACGAAGAACAAACAGCCACCGCGGTTTCATCCGAGGGTGAACTCTGGCGCGGAAGCGACCCGTTGCTGGATAAATTCGTGAATTCTTTATGCCGAACACTTTCAGGCGGCACAGAGTCATGGAGGCTCGACGACGACGAACTGACAGTTCGAGCAATTGCTTATACGTCAACTGCGAATCGCAGTTTTGCTCAATATCTGTCGCGTCGAATGAAAGCTGTGCGATCGAATATTCAGCAAGCGGAACTGATGGCGTGCGGAAGGTGCCTGAGAAGTGATTCCGCGATTGCCCTTTTCGCGGAAATATTCCTCGAAAGACTGCAGATCTCAGATCAGGGGGTCAATAACTGGCTGCGCGCGTTCAGCGAAATGCTGCGATACCGAGAAACGGCAACAAAGAACATCACCAGTGAGCTCTGCGAGAACCTCACTTTAAGAATTCTTCAGATCTTTGAAGGACAGAGAATCCAGAATTCGTTTAATCAGATTTTTCGACATAGCTGCCTTTGTATCGTGTACCTGCTCAGAAGACGTATGACCGATGCAACATATATGGAAGCCGGCTCTGAGATGTATGAACAGGTGCGTTCGGCCTTTGACAGTGCTCGGAAGACTGTGGAGAAACGTCGAAATTTATCTGGCGGAACGATCAATCTACCACAGGCACTTCAGACTATGATCGACTATATTGACCGGCGCGGTCCGTCGCTGATGGAAGCGGGTGGTGGCTTGACAGCATTAGCAGAATAGACCAGAACGGGGATGTCACACATTCGTATGTTCAGGCAGCCGCCCCGCCGAAGAAATCATGGTGGGCCTTTTCTTCGGTCACCAGCTGCGACGTTCAGTGAATCTCCCACCTGATTATGAATTGCGTGACAATGGATTGATTCCGTGTCAACCGACGGCGTAGTTTGGCAACATACTCTTCACGTTGGCGAGTAATCTCATCTTCTGTGTCTTCCAGCTCCTGCCGCTGTCGCTTTTTCTGTCGCTCAAGCTTCTGCAGTTCCTCCTGCAGCGAAAACTGTTCGTCCATGGTCGCTGCCTTGCGCATCTGCCTGTGTATGTGATCGATACTCTTCTTGGTTTCCTTCAGCCCCATTTCTGCAACGGACTCTTTGTCACGCGCCCAACGATCAATCCGCTCACACTCTTCCTGAAAAAACAGATGTCCGGATTCCAGTGATTTGGCGACGGCTGCAGCCACATGCTGCTCTGCCTCTTTTTCAAGCCGCGAAACAACGTCAGGAGAAGGGCTCTCAAGTTCCACAACCCGGCCATCGCAGAAAAACAACTTCTCACAAACTTCCTGATCCATAGAGCGCCCGCTGTCTGTGACTCCCGAAAAAAGCAGCAGTTCCTCACGATCAAACGATTCAACAATCAGCAACTGCAGGATAATCCATCCGCATTGGCCAGAAAGCTCCTCAACGACACTGAGGCGACGCTTGAAGCTCGACAGTTGGAACCGTACGTGTGCCGACGGCGCAGAGACCTGCCGGCCCGTCTCGAGCGCCCACTCGCCAAGCGGATGAGACATTCGGTACAAAAATTCTCCTGCCGTGTTGCCTCGCTCTTTTGAAATCAGAGCATAGTGACCACGCATGACGTCATTCAAAGGAGAAGTGTGCAGGTCGAATTCGTAGTCTTCGTCGTTGAACGAAGCGTTCTTTGCGAGCTGAAATCTGGATAATGACCAGAACATCTGCTGGATACGATCGAGGTTCGCCTTTTCATTCTCTTCGAGTGACTTCAGACGAGAGTGAACGTCTGCGTCGAAATGGTCCAGCACTTTCTGGCGTGCCGCCTTCAGTCCCTGCTCGATCTGAGGCTTTAGCTCCTCCTGCAGCATACGGAATGCATCATCGATCTCCTCCGGTGTCCGACATCGACGGTAGATTTCGTGAATTCGCTTTTCAAAGTCGATACCGTCTTCGATTGATCCCAGAACCTCATCAGATGCTCCAAACACACCCTCAAACAGCTGAAATTTTTCGCCAAGCAGCTCCAGCACCCGTGAGTCAGCTCGATTTTTCTCGTTCAGAAAATTAATAACGACAACGTCGTGCTCCTGCCCATAACGATGGCATCGCCCGATTCTCTGCTCAATGCGCTGTGGATTCCAGGGGAGATCATAATTGATCACCAGCGAACAAAACTGCAGATTGATGCCCTCTGCCGCGGCTTCTGTTGCGATCATAACTACCGCAGAATCACGAAAATGCTCTACAAGAGCGGTTCGCGAATCAATCATTTGCGATCCACTGGTTCGCCCTGTGGCCCTGTTCGATTCGATCCACTGATCGACAATCACTTTCACATCTGGTCCTGAGTTTGAACCATTAAAGAGAACGACATTGCCTGCGTAGCCATTGGCCTCAAGAAACGATTTCAGATACTCCTGCGTTCGTCTTGATTCAGTAAAGACGAGGGCTTTCTTCGCGGCTCCTGTCGTTTGCATCTGTGTCAAACCGGTTGTGAGCGCTTCGAGTAACTTTCTCGCCTTCGCATCGATTCTGATCCCGCGTGCCCATTCAATATAGCGACCTAATTCAACGATTTCGCCGTCCAGCTTTCGCCGTTGCTCCGGAGAAAGTTGATCTGCGGAGAGACTCTTTCGAACATCAGCGACTCGGTCACGGTCCATTTCTTCCTGGTATGGCTGCTGAAGATCCGAATCATCGAAAAACTCATTATCCCATGTTTCACCTGTTGAATCCGCCGTTTTTCGGCGCAACAGCCGGTCACGCATCTTCTCGAGCGTCTGAGCCACTGCGACAGGCGACGACGCCAGCAACTTCCACGTCATCATTTCGATCAGACTACGGCCCCTTTTGGGGATTGCGATGAGATCATCCCGCATCAGAAATGCGGAAACCGCTTCGTAGAGCTTCTGCTCATCGTCACCAGGACAAAACCGAAACGTCATCGACTGTCGTGCTCGATAATTGATATATTCAAGTACGTTCTTTCGCAGTGTTCGTTTAAAAAAGGGCATGATACGATTGTGAAGTTGTTCCAGATCGGCTGTCCTCTGTCCATATTGGCTTCGAAATGAATCCACATCGCCGAAAATATCAGACGAGAGAATCGTCGTAATCCCATACAGCTCCATCAACGAATTCTGAAACGGAGTTGCCGTCATGAGCACTTTGCGCCGTCCCTCAAAGGCGGCCTTGATGTTCTGAGCTCGACCTGCATTTGCGCGATAGACATTCCGAAGTTTGTGCGCTTCATCGATAACAACAAGATCGAATGGAAGGCCTCGCAGTTCATCCGCTCGTGAACTTGCATATTCAAACGAGATTATCACGATCGCATGACGCTGCTCCAGTGATTCATTTACCTGCGTATCGATCACGATATTGGGGAGGTTAAACTTCTCCTTCAGTTCGAGGCTCCACTGCTTGCGCAAGCTTGCCGGGCACACAACAAGCAGACGACGTCGGCGCTCTGCCCACATCTGACAAAGCACCAGACCGGCCGCAATAGTTTTTCCGAGACCAACTTCGTCAGCGAGCACGACACCTGCCGACAACGGATTCCTGATCGCAAAAAGCGCAGCGTCAACCTGGTGGGGGTTTAATTTTACACTGGCGTTAAAGAGAGCGGTGCCGACACCGCTGCCTCGGTGATGCCGAGTGAGTTCGTGTGCGAAATAGCGGGCGTGATAGGGAGTGCTCATTGACCCAGTTTCAGCATAGAACTGACTGGCACTATTCACCAGCCGGTGCAGGAACGACGGATCCAATTCAGGACGCAAGCGCAGAGACAACCGGACACTGCACCAAAGAAGAGTGTATCGCCT
>JBKDKA010000106.1:0-37364 GCA_046345315.1 Planctomyces sp. | reverse complement strand
GTTTTGTTTCGAAAGACGATTCTCACGTGTCGACTGCTGCCCCGGAACTGAAACCACTTCCCTCCGTGCGGAATGACCTGACGATTCAGGCGATTTCCGACGCTGAGTACGTGGTGAAGCGAGCAGCAAGCCGCGAATACTTCAGTGTTGGTCCGCAGGAAGCGTTTCTCCTTTCGCACTTTGACGGCAGCTATTCTGCAGACGAAATCTGCAGGGCGTTCCAGCAGCAGTTCGGAACGCCGCTGAACGACGCAGATCTCGACGAGTTCATCGCAGCGGTCCGACCGATGGGACTGTTCGCCGACACTGCACCCGATCACGGCAGCCAAAACCATCCGTCGGGGGCTTCCGGTTCTGAAAGCAGTTCGTCTCCGAAACCGGGCCCTAAGAAAACAATCCTGCAGGATCAAAGCCTGCTCTATTTTCGAATCCCCCTGTTCGATCCTGATGAATCACTTGGCAGGCTGGTTCGACTCGTTCCGTTTCTCTGGACGAAAGGTTTCCTGCTGCTTGCCGGTCTGATGGTGATCGGGGCACTGAGCATCACGATCTCCAGCGGATCGCAACTGGCCGCAGGTGTCGCGTCGATGAATACCTGGGGTGATGCCGTCTGTTTTCTGCTGGTTGTCATCGCCTGTGCTTCCGTTCATGAAGCAGCTCACGGTGCCACGCTGAAGCATTTCGGTGGTGAGGTTCACGACTCAGGGATTCTGATGATGTTCTTCACTCCCTGCATGTACTGCAATGTTTCTGACGCATGGCTGCTGTCTGACAAATGGAAACGACTGGCGATCACAGCGGCCGGCGGTATCAGCGACCTGTGTCTGTGGGCTCTGGGAGTTTTCGCGTGGCGACTCACCGTGATCGGCAGTCCGCTGAATCAACTGGCGCTCTCGGTGATCACAATGTGCGGAGCTCGCAGTCTTCTGAACTTCAATCCGCTGCTGAGGCTCGATGGGTATTACCTGCTGAGTGACTGGCTGTCGATCCCCAATCTTCGGACGCGTTCCATGGACTACTGGATGGGAACGCTGCGATGGCTTCTCTGGGGAGCAACGCCTCCTCCGGCCATTCAGAATCATCGCGTGCTTCTATTGTACGGACTGATCTGCTGGTCTTTCGCTCTGACTTTTCTGAATATCATCTTCATCCGTTTCTTCGAATACATGGGTGGTCAGTTCGGGATCATCGGTCTTTTGTTTGTGGGATTGCTGCTGACGTTTGCATGTCGCCGAGTCTTCCACGGACTTTTTGAAAGTGAGCTTCTGATCATGCTGAAGTCGCGACCTGGACGAACAACATTGTGGGGAATCGCACTCGCAGTGTCGCTGCTGCTGCTTTTCGCATTTCCCGTTCGCAGCACAACGGGTGGAGATTTTGAAGTGCGTCCCGGCAGTGTGGTGCAGATCCACGCGCCGGTGAGTGGAATCATCAGCCAGATTCATGTCGAAGATGGTTCCGTCGTACAGGAAAGTCAGCTCATTGCCGAACTCACATCCTCGACGCTTGAATCCGAGATTCTGAAGACTCAGGATCTGCTGACGGAGATTGAAGCAAATCTGAAGAGACTGAAATCAGGAACTCGTCGGGAAGAAATCGATGCCGCCACGGATCGAGTTCGGCGACTGACGGAATGGTACGATCTTGGTGCGGAGGAGCTTCGCCAGGCGAAACTGGCTCACGAGCAGGACCTTCTTGTTCAGGAACATCGTGTTCGGGAATTCACCGCGGAACTGAATAACGCTCGTCAGGATCTGCAGCACTCCGAATACCTCTATCGACAGGGGGCTCTGGCAGGAGCTCAGCTGCGCCAGCAACGCCTTGAGATTATGCAGGTTGAATCTCGGCTCGCTCAGGTCCAGGCGGCTCTGAGCGGTGCCCGGGCGATGGGAGTGCGTGCGAAAGAAGCTGAGATCTCCCGTCGAGCACAGGAACTGGCGGACGCAACGTCACGCCTTCAGCTGCTGCAGGCCGGAAGTCGCCCGGAGGAGATCGCCGCTGAGGAAGCAAGAAGGGAACGAGCTTCGCATGAGCTCGCGTTCCAGAAGTCTCGCTTTGAGAAACTGAAAATCGTGGCTTCCACATCCGGAATCTTTGCCGCTCCGCGTCTGAAAGAACGTCTTGGAATGGCGGTGGCGGCAGATTCTCTCTTCGGCACCATCGAAAAACCTGAAACGTCACGGGTTGAGATCGCTGTGAGCGAAGACGAAGCCATGCATCTTCGAGCCGGGCAGCCCGTGAGCCTGAAGGCTCGAGCGATTCCGTTTGAAACCTTCGAAGCCACTGTCGAATCGATTTCACCGAGCGCTCAGAAACAAGTCGCCACGGGTCAGAACTCCGTGATCGTTCATTGCCAGATCCGGAATCCTGATGGTCGCCTGAAGCCCGGAATGACCGGCTTCGGCAAGGTGATCAGCGGCAAAAATACAATGGGAATGATCCTGCTGACTCGCGGAATTCGTTACTTCCGGACGGAATTCTGGTGGTGAAAGCCAATAGATCGCTCCGTTCTCAGGATGATGGAAGTCCGTCGATTGTGGCAGTAGAATGATGAGGGTATTCCAAAGCCGGGACAGGCACCCCTGCAGTGGCTGAGTTTTCAGCGATACACCGCATCTGTGGGGAGATAGCGTTTTCTCACACCTCAAAACAGGGGTTTTGTGTCATTCCTGCTCAGGCGGGAGTCCAGACTGGGGCACTGGATTCCCGCCTGCGCGGGAATGACGACCTCAGAATCAGGGTATGACAACGCACGAGTCCCGGTTTCGAAACCACCTGTACAGAATCATGCATCGATCAACTGCCCGACGGAGTGCTTCATTTGATCGATCTCGTCAGCGGTCCCAAGTCAGGTTCACCTTCAGGTCAGCCTGAATCGAACCCATCATCGCGGCCTTTTGTTCACCTTCACTGCCACACGCATTACAGCCTTCTGGACGGCGTGAACCGAATTCCTGATCTGGTGACTCACGTGAAGTCGCTGGGGATGAATGCCGTGGCCATGACGGACCATGGTAATCTGGCCGGTGCCATTGAGTTCCACAACGTCTGTCGCGACAAGGGAATCAATCCGATCATCGGCTACGAGGCGTATGTCGCTCCCGGACGACGCACCGACCGCAGCGCAAGCCGAATGAAGGAGGCTCAGTCACATCTGACTCTCCTCGCGATGAATCGTCGCGGCTTTGACAACCTGATCCGCATGTCGTCGTCGGCTTTTCTGGAAGGCTTTCATTACAAGCCTCGAATTGACCTCGAACTGCTCGAAGAATGCAATGAAGGAATCATCTGCCTGTCCGGCTGCGCTTCGAGCGAACTGTCACGTCTGCTGCTTGCAGAAAAAAACGACGAAGCCCGCCGGCTGGTCGAATGGTATTCGCGCGTGTTCGGTGATCGCTTCTACATGGAGATTCAGGACGCCGGATTCGAAATCCAGAAACAATGCCTTGATCTGACCGTGGATCTGGCCGGGAAGATGGGTCTTCCGCTGGTGGCCACGAATGATGCTCATTATCTGCGTCGCGAGGATGCTGCGGTTCAGGATGTCATGCTGTGCGTGAATACTCGCACGACCCGCGACGACCCCAAACGGATGAAGATGGAGCACGACGGGCTCTATATCTGCTCACCGGAAGAGATGTATTCGACGTTCAGCGGTCTGGAAGACGCGGTCGCTCGTTCTCAGGAAATCGCCAACCGTGTCGATATTCAACTCGGCGATCGCAAACTCTATCCGGTGTTTCGACCACCGGACAATAAGACCGACGTCGACTATCTGAAGGAACTCTGCCATCAGCGAATGTATGAGCGTTACGGTGATGAGCTCACTCCTGAGCACTGGTCACGGCTTGAGTATGAACTGAGCGTGATTGAATCCAAGGGATATGCGAGCTACTTTCTGATCGTCTGGGACTTCGTTGAGTTTGCTCGGAAAAATGGAATTCCCTGCGGAGCTCGAGGATCAGCCTGCGGAGCCATTGTGGCTTACCTTCTGCGGCTGGGAGATGTCTGTCCTCTCAAGTATGACCTGCTTTTTGAACGGTTCCTCGATCCGAGCCGTGCGGAACCGCCGGATATCGATATCGACTTCTGCCGCGATCGTCGGCAGATGGTGATTGATTATACCAAGCAGAAATACGGCGAACGCAACGTTGCTCAGATCGGCACTTACGGAACGCTGAAGGCAAAGAATGCGATTCGTGACGTTGGTCGAGCTCTGAATGTGTCGCTCACCCGCGTCAACGAACTGGCGAAGTATGTTCCCGAAACACTGAATATCAAGCTGAAGGATGCACTGAAGGAAAGCCCGGAACTCAAATCCGCTTATGACAATGATCCGGCAGCCCGCGAACTGCTGGATTACGCCATCGCAGTGGAAGGGCTTGCTCGCAGCGCCGGTACTCACGCGGCCGGTGTGGTCGTCGCCGATGTACCGCTCGACACGGTTGTGCCTCTGCAGCGGATCACCGGAAAAGAAGATATCATCACTCAGTGGGACGGGCCGACGGTCGAATCGGTCGGTCTTCTGAAGATGGACTTCCTGGGGCTTCGAAACCTGACGATTCTTGATCTCACGGTTCGCAACGTCAAAAAGATCAATCCGGATTTTGAACTGGATCAGGTGAAGAATAATCTCGCCGATTCGGACACATACGCTCTTCTTCAGCGTGGCGAAACCAAGGGTGTGTTTCAGCTGGAGTCAGGAGGAATGCGCGACCTCCTGACAAAAATGAAGCCTGACTGCTTCGCCGATATCATCGCAACGTCGGCGCTCTATCGACCGGGGCCTCTCGAAGGCGGCATGGTTATGGAGTACGTCGACGTGAAGAACGGCCGCAAGGCACCTCGACAGGTGCATCCGGTCGTGGATGAGATCCTGAAAGAGACCTACGGCGTGATGGTCTATCAGGAACAGGTGATGCGAATTCTCAATCGCGTTGGAAACGTCGAACTTTCCAGCGCGTACAAATGCATCAAGGCGATCAGCAAGAAGAAAGAAAAAACGATCGCCGGATACTACCAGGAGTACATGGATGGCGCCCGCGCAAACACGATATCCGAGGACATTGCTCAGGAACTCTGGAATTTCATCATCGCGTTCGCCGGATACGGTTTCAACAAATCACACTCCACAGCTTACGCTCTGATTGCCTACGAAACCGCGTGGCTGAAGGCTCATTATCCCGTCCAATTCACCGCGGCTCTGCTGAGCTGCGAAATGGAGAGTACGGAACGAATCAGCGAACATATCGACGACGCTCGTCGTATGAAGATTGAGGTGCTGGCTCCGGATATCAATCGATCTGATGTCGAGTTCGGATTCATCGGGGACAAGATCACATTCGGACTCGGAGCGATCAAGGGCGTCGGTGAGGGAGCTCTGAGGGCAGTGGTTGAGGAACGCAACCAGCGGGGTGTGTTTCGTGATCTGTTCGACCTGACGGAACGAGTCGATCCGAAGGCGCTCAACAAGAGCACGCTCGAAACGCTGATTAAGGCCGGCGTGCTGGACAGCCTGCCCGGAACGCGGGCACAGCAGTTTCAGATCGTGGAACGAGCAGTCCAGTCAGCGATGACGAAGCATCGTGATAAAGCACGCGGACAGAAGAGCCTCTTCGGCGGTGACGATGACGACGATATCGAGGAAAGCACCGGCAAGCCGCATCAGATCAGTCTGCCGGACGTTCCGGACTGGAATCATGCTCAGAACCTGGCATTCGAGAAGGAAGCCTTCGGGTTCTACCTGACCTCCCACCCGCTGACACAGCACAGCCGACGTCTGCAGCGGTTCGCGACGAATCGGAACGCGGAGCTTGCCGAAATGGAAGACGGCACTCAGGTGCTCGTCGGAGGAATGATTTCATCGATCAAGCTGGCGACAGCGAAAAAGGCGAGCCGAAACGGGCACACGCGTTATGCAAATTTCGACTTCGAAGATTCAACCGGAATCGTTCGCTGCATTGCATGGCCGGAAGACTACGCTCGCTTTGAAGAACTTATCAGGCTCGAGAATGTCGTGATGATCGCAGGGAAAGTGGATCGTCGAAGTCGAGAACCAAATCTGATCGTGAATCGAATTCTGACACTGGACCAGGCGGACAAAGAATTTACCGCTCAGGTCACCGTCAAGTTTGAACGCGGCCTGCACAGTGAAGAGCAGGTCAATCGCGTGCGGCAGGTGCTGGCTCGCTTCCCTGGAAACACCAACGTCGTGCTTGTTGTCGATTCCTACGTGGAATCAGATGACGCATCTCGTCAAAGGCAATCGGATTCGACGGGGAATGCCGACGGAGATCTGATGACCCACAATCGGTTGAGATATGTCATGACAACCAGCACAGAATGTCAGGTCAGTGTCGGCCCGGAATTTCTGGCCGCACTGACTGACACCGTCGGCGAATCGTGCATTGACCTGAAAGCGGCCAAGGTACGAAAACCATCTTCCGGATCGACGGGACGTTGACCGTCAGGACAGCTTTCCGGACGCTTCGATCGGCCAGATGTCGACAACGATTCCGTTTTCGTGGACGATGATCTCACGGTAAAGATTGCAGGTGGTGCATGCGTGGCTGGGGACGAGGTGAACAACATCGCCCATCTTCCAGTCCGGCGCTTTCAGAATCACGACGTGTTCTTCGGAGAGAAATCCCGGAACTTCGACGTCCGGATAATCACGAAGTGAGGGAACTCCGAATTCCGCACCTGCCCCTTTCACCCCGATATCCAGAACAGCCTTTCCCGGGGCCGGCAGACTGATGACTCGAACCTGAATCGACAGAGCGATTTCAAACTCCGGCACAAGTCGATGATACTGGCGGTCCATCGTGACGTAAGTTCCGGCCTGAACTTCGTCGACGCCATCCATCACTCCGGTCACGTCATACGTGGAACTGGAACAGCCGCTGATGCACCCGACAGGAATGCCGTTCCTTTCCAGCAGGCGGCGAGTCTCAATGGCTTTCGTCATGTCAGCAATGGCACGTAGTTTTCGTTCGCTTCGATCCAGAACGTTGACAAGATGACCTTCGAACGCCTGAATCCCTGCAAACTGAACTCCGGGAAGTGGAAGGATCTGACGGACAAAGTCGAGCGTCGGTTCGCCCGGTTCCACACCGCAGCGATTCATTCCGATGTTTACTTCCACCAGCAGATGAACCGTCACGCCGGCAGCCGTTGCAGCTGCCGAGATCGCTCGAACCTGGTCAATATGATCAACGGCGACCGAGATCTTTGCCTTCTTCGCCACTTCAATCAGGCGATTAACCTTTGCCGCTCCGACGACCTGATTCGCGACGAGCAGATCCTTGAAGCCGTGGTCGGCGAGAATTTCTGCCTCACCAAGTTTGGCGCAGGTCATTCCAATCGCATTGCCGGCGTCGAGCTGACGCTTCGCCAATGTGACGCATTTGTGGTTCTTGAAATGCGGTCGCAGTTTTGCGGAGCGAGTGCTGAAGAAATCAGCCATCTTCTTCAGATTGCGGTCGCTGATGACTCGATCCAGCATCAGGGCCGGCGTATCAACTTCCTGTACGGAACGACCAATTCGGGCATCTACTCGGGCCATGGTGATTTCTCCGTGGCCAGTGACCAGATCACGGCCTTTGAGTTCATGTATTCGTGAGCGGCTTCGTCATAACCCAGTTCGGCGCCGATACCGCTGAGCTTGTATCCAAACACCGGAACATTCGGGCGAAGTGCGCCGCCACCGTTGATCGCGACTCGACCAGCTCGGAGTTGCCGTGCGATTCGAAGAGCTCGCCCACCGTCAGATGTCCACAGATTGGCATGCAGGCCGAAGTCGCAGTCATTCGCCATGCGAACAGCTTCCTCTTCAGTGCGGTAAGTCAGCACGCTCAGAACCGGCCCGAACACTTCTTCGCGAGCCACAGTCATGCCGGGCTGTACGCGGTCGAAGATCATCGGCGGGAAAAAACATCCTTCCGACCTGGTGTTTGGCGTTCCGTTGAGAACACATCGAGCCCCTTCATTCTGAGCTTTCTCAACGCAGGACTGTACGGTCTGGCGATGAACAGGGGTCGCAAGGCAGCCAAGGTGATTCGTCGGATCTGTCGGATCTCCCTGACGCAGGCCACGAACCTTTGCAAGAATTCGGTCCATCAGTTCGTCATGCTGGCTTTCATGCACCAGAAGTCGTGAACCCGCAACGCAGACCTGACCGAGATTGAAGAAGATTCCGGTGACGACGCCGTTTACGACGTTGTCCAGCGGAGCATCGGGGAATACAAGACTTGGCGACTTTCCACCAAGCTCCAGCATCACACCTTTCATGCCGATCTTGGCTGCTTCCAGCATCTGAGCACCGGTCTGATGCCGACCAGTGAACGTGATTTTGTCAACGCCAGGATGACTGACCAGCGCCGAACCAGCCTCACCACCGGTACCGTGAATGACATTCACAACACCTGGAGGAAATCCGATTTCTTCCACGAGTTCTGCCAGCATCAGAGCAGACAGCGGTGAGATTTCGGATGGTTTCAGAACGACCGTGTTTCCGCAGGCCAGAATCGGAGCCAGTTTGATGGCAATATTGGTCAGAGGAAAGTTCCATGGGACGATGGCTGCAATGACGCCCATCGGTTCTCGAAACTGCATCGTGACGTTATCCGGCAGTGTTCCGAAACACTTGCCGGCAATCTTGTCCGGCAGACCGGCGTAACTTTCAAAGAGATCCGCAGCACACGGTACATCGAACCCGGCTGTGTCACGAATCGGTTTTCCGACGTTCAGAGTGTCAGTCAGAGCGAAGTCCTGCAGCTTTTCGCGAATTCGCTGCGACAATTTCAGCAGAAGTCGACTTCTGACCAGCGGATCTGCTTTTGGCCATGGTCCATCATCGAACGCGCGACGTGCCGCTTTGACAGCGAGATCAACATCAGACGCATCGGCCAGAGCAACATCCGCGAGAGCGTCTCCAGTTGCCGGATTGGTGACTGTCCACCGACGTCCGGCTGCGGCATCAACCCAGCGTCCGTCGATAAAAAGTTTTGTCGGCCACGATGGCATGGACTGGATCCTTCATGCAGGATGTGGAAAGCTCACACTGGGGCTTCGAATCGCTCAATACCCGGTTTTCAGCTCAGAAAACTAAGGCGGCGTCACCGCAATGTCAATTCTCAGCGTTGGCATTGCGACATCCGTTCCGGGAATGAAGACTCAACAATCCGGAAAGTCTGTAAGACTCCGGACATGCCGAATGACAGTGAGTTGACTCTCACAGATTGCTCGAATCTGTTATCCTGCCAATCGATTCCAGCTTTTGCTGTCAACAACTGAATTCGGAGACGAGCTTCAATGGGCCGGTGTTCAGACTTCATACCTTCGGGATGGTTTCTGATCAGCGCGATCATCCTGACTGGTTGCTCCGACACGGAACCGCTCACCAAACCATCATCGCCCACAAAGGCTCCCCCCATTGAGGCGACTCGGATGGGCGTGCCCAAAGCTGCGAAAGTCGATTTCACGGATCAGCGGCCGGGGGCATCGAAAGGTGCCTCCAGCAGTGGACAGGATCAGACTGAGAGTCCGTAGTGCATCCTCAGAGCTCAGTACACCGGTCAGTCTTCTGTCGTTCTCGCCAAAGCGAGATTGACGAGATCGTGAAGACGCATGAACGACACTATGAGCCGGATGATTTCCATGGTGTGCACATCGGCAGATGATTTCCGGCCTGACGAGCCATTCGTTCTCATAGCCTGGCCTGAAGCGAAGTGGAGGGCAGGTCATGGTATCCCATCACATTCGGCCCGAGGTCCCAGCCACATGCGTGTGGTTGCAGCAACCAAAACCGTTGGCATTGTTCAGGCATCCAGCGTTTCCGGAGTTGACTCGCGATTCTCAACAGGTCGGTATCTGAGGGATCGCTGAAAAGTCGTACTGGACATCACCGCGAGCACGGACTAAATTCGGCCCATGACAACTGATCTGCCGTCGACTGACAACCTCTCTCCTGCTAACAGAACCGTGCGTTTCGACTCCCTCGAACAGGAAGTCTTCCTGAACCTCTGGAGAACGTACGATCGTCTTCGAATGCTGGAAGACGAATTGTTTGCACGCTTCGAACTGACTCCCCAGCAATACAATGTGCTGAGGCTGCTGAAAGCGCAGCATCCGGATCCAATCCCGACGCTCACACTGGCAAATCGTCTGGTGTCACGGGCTCCGGATATCACTCGAATGCTGGATAAGCTTGAACAACGGGACCTGATCAGCCGGGAGCGATCTGCGGAAAATCGGCGAGTCGTTCACGTGGCGCTCACTGACGCCGGAAGTCTGCTCCTGCAGAATCTCTATGAACCGCTCAATGACTGCCACCGACGTCAGCTCGGACATCTCTCCGAACCCCAGCTGAAAATGCTCTGCAGCCTGCTTCGGGATGCACGACATCCCCACGAGGAATCGGAAGGCCACTGGAAACAGTGAACCTGATGCCGGAGAACCTGAGCTTCTTCAGGCCATACGGTTCCAAGTGGCCCTGTCAAAAACGGGACAGGCACCCTTCTCCGCCAGAATGCGTGAGCTTTTTCAGCGTTGTCCGGGAGCCAGTCCCGGTTTTGTTGGTCGTTCTGAGCTCCAGTGGCTCTGTCCCGTTCAGTCGTGATCGTGATCTCGACTGCAGTCATGATCGTGCCCGGAGTGCAGATCATCATCGTCCCATGAAGCAAACGGATCGGGAAGCTGCTGCCAGTCGTCGGGAGAGGCCTGCATTTCGTCATCGGTGAGCAGACAGGCGTCCAGCGCAGCCTGGAAGATTGAAGGTTCCAGTTCCTGACCGATGATCACAAGATCCTGCCTGCGATCGCCCCATTGTTCATCCCAGTCAGCGAACAGCTCTTCCCGAGGAAGCATTTCTTCATCAGGCCACTGTTCTTCGGGAGTATCCGCCCACCATGTTCCTGCTCCCATGGCGTTGATCACGCTTCCGGCCTGTGACCAGAGTCCCGCAGATTCCATGCGTGTTGCGAGCCAGAAGCAGCCCTTTGATCGCAGGATCGTTCCAGGAAACTGATTCTCGACCCAGAAGTCGTAGAATCGCTGAGGATGAAACGGGCGGCAGGCCCGGTATTCCATTCGAGTCACACCCGAAGCTGACGGCTGCGTTGTTCTCAGCTGTGAACACGTTGACTCAGATTCAGTCAATTCAACATCGACAGCGTCAGACTCCGCCGCAAGGCTCTCCCCTGCATCGCTGATGTCTGCCAGACTGCCGGAAAATGATTCGGTGCCAAGCACTTCGTCCGGATCGACGACTCCGCAGCAAGCCGTCAGAACTCGCGATTCGGGATTAAGATGACTGAGGAATTCCTGAAGAAACCCCATCTCTTCGGATTCAGATTCGCCATCGGAATCTGCCGGTCTGCGATCGTTGAGCACGATCACGTTCGCGCACTCGATCTGCTCAGCAAGCAGCTGCGAAAGGTCCCGATCGTCTTCGATCGAGGGAAAGCGTTCTTCGATCGAATCCATCGAGAGAAAATCGTCCAGGAATGTGGCGCTGTCAATGACTGTGACGAGCGTATCCAGGTGCGGACCTGAAGGAGTGTCTGAATCGGTATCTGATTCCGCTGATTCAATCCACGCCATCGTCTCCGCGATACTCATCGGCTCGGAAAGGGACGATGCCAGGATAATCAGAAAGTCGCATTCCTCTGTTTCGTTCAGATTGCTGATTTCCTCCATGAGTTCGTCACGGGAGGTGCAGCGAATGATTCCCTGAGGCAGCAATCGATCGATCTGTTCCATCAGAGATGCGGCCGTGCTTCCGGTTGCCGCAGCGAGTTCATCATCAAACTCGTTCGACTCCGCAATCGCTTCATCTTCCTCAATCATGATGACTGCAAAGCTCAACTCAGAACGAGCTTTCAGCAGATGAACGACAAGCGAATTTCGACCGACAGCGGAAAATCCGGAAACGACAGTAACGGGAATCGCACTCATGGTCAGACAAGGACTCTTTTGAGGTCAGCATTCGAGAATCGACGAGCAGACCGGGAAAAGATCGCTGCCGTGGATGGTAACCAGTCCACCGCTGCGGCACCTTCGAAAGAATCTGTCGCGGGTATTTTGACGCAGACGAAGTTTATCGAACCGGATCGCAAAATTCTCCCGCAATTGCAGAAGCATCTGAAGTCCTTCGTTTTTTCTTCGAAAATCCTGTAGTTTTCTCCGTCATGAGCAAGGATGCTGATCCGGGAGACGAAAGATCGCTGTCGCGACTACCGGAAATCACGTTCAGGGATCATCAGGACCGGTCGTTTATGCTTCACTCATTCAGTGCATTCCTCAAGGGTCCGCTGGCGGGAGTGTGATTGATGTCCATTGCGGTTCACGCCGAAGAATCGCAGTCCGGGGAATCACTCCGCGTCGACAACAGTGTCTATCAGAATCAGATGGTCCGCGGACGAGTTTCGGATCGATTCGAAATCTACAATCCGCATTCCGAAGCCGATCTGCTGGATATTCGGAAGATGGGGTTCACTCAGGTGATTCTTGACTGGCCGAATCTGCATGCGGCGGCCACCGGTCTGGGACTGGATGTGGTTGTTGCGAACTGGTGGACGATCGATACGGAAACCGCCAAAGTGGAGGAAGCCATTCGGATTGCTCAGAGTATCCGACGCGACAAATTGCGAGGAATCAGCATGATGGACGAACCGGAACGCAATTCACCGCAGACACCGTTCGAATTCTACGAAGCACTTTACAAAGATCTGCGGACGGTGCTCGACAAAGAGCTCACTGGTGTCAGACTCGAGATGTCACACTGGGGACCACTTCGAGGATGGGATGAGCAGACCTATCAGCAGTTCGTCACGCTGTACCGATCCGCTGATGTCATGAGAATCATGCCGTACCCGGATCTTCGTGAGGGACCGCTGAGTGAAGTGTTCTACCAGATGATGCGAAGTCGTCGCATCATGGCTCGCGCTGGTCGTGAACTTCCTCTGGTGGTCATTCTTCAGACATGGGTGCTTCCGGAAGACAACAAGTTGCCGACGATCGGTGAACTTCGCGTTATGGTCTGGCAGGCTGTTCTTTCCGGAGCAGAAACGGTGTCGTTCTTCAGTTATGAGCCGGAAACATGGAAGAAAAGCCCGGGGTTTACAGAAGGCTTTCGAGAAATGATGGCAGAATTCTCTGCCTGGATGCAGCTGAACCGGAACGCCGTCTTTGAAACCTCCATTGATTCTCAGGGCATTCTGAATTCGCTCATCACGCGGACGGATGGTTCCAGATATCGGATGAGAATCAATACTCACCGTGAACCAGTGAATGATCTACCGGGGCTGGCCATTCAGACGTGGTCGGTTTTCCCCGAAACATTCACCGAAAACACGAAGCTGCATCACCCTGAACCGGACGGTATTCGTCAGAACAGATGCTGGCAGTTCCGCCCACATGACTGCACAAATGCCGATTGCCGCAATCGAAAATGCAGGGTAGCTCGGTAAACACGGCACTCCACAGGGGCCGCTGGTCAGCGCAGTGCTGAAATACCAACTCGCCGAACGTACACGTCTGACTGAAGGTTCTGCGTGGATCTCACAGAAAGTTCATCTTCTTCGGCTATTGAAGAGACCGATGGTTCGATAACATCAAGTGCGGTGTGAGGTCGACAGTCCGACAGGAGTTCAGTTGCTTATGACCATGCATACAATTTTCAGGTATCTGATTCTGCCTTTGGCTGTCCTGACCCTTTCGGCCAGACCTGCCGAAGCTCAGACATTCAACCCCAAAGTGGTTTCGTTTCTCGCCGGGAAAGTCGGGAAACGCGTGGGTGGTGGCGAGTGTGCTCACGCTGTTCATGAAGCACTGCGTGTCTCAGGAGCTGAGTTTGATCGTGGCGATCTCGGCGCAGATTCCCCCGCACCCGGTGACTATGTCTGGGGGACTCTGGTGAAATCGATCACCAGCACCAACGGCAGAATGGTCGATTCGAATCCCAGCGTGAAGCTCCTCGCGGGCGATGTGATTCAGTACCGAAATGCTCGGTTTGTGAACGGGACCGTATCAAGCTTTGCCGGTCAGCACACTTCGGTTGTTGCAGCTGTCTCAGCGACCGGGATGCCGACTTTTGTCTATCAGCAGAACATTTCGAATCAGCGGTTCGTTCGCCGAGATGCCATCGATCTGACGAAACTGACGAGTGGTTATCTTCGGATTTACCGTCCGAAAGCCAGACGTGTGACAGCCGGAAAGTATAAGTTCACGATCGTTAACAACATGCCGGCCGCACAGACGGTGAAGTTTCGAAATAACACAACAGCGTTCACGGGAGTCAGTCTGACAGCCACCAATACGCCCGCCAGTTATCTGACTTCGTGGATGACCATCACGGGAACTGGCGCAAAGCCGAATCTCTGGATTCAGGCTACCGGTTCAACTGTGCCTGTGGTCTCCGGGGCTGCCTACGAAGTTTATTCAGTGGGCGGTAAAGCAACGCTGCGACGGCTGACTCCGTAACCTTTTTCGCTGCAGGTGGTTTCAAAACCGGGACTGGCTCCCGACGGACGCGGTGTTTTCCCGCAAATTCAGTAAGAGCCGGCTGCGGGTGGATTTGAAAATCGCTCTATTCCCAGTTGATCACAACGCCGCTGGAAAGTCGAACCATCTGCGAGTGACAGACCAGCACCAGATTCCCCTCATCGTCGATGCCTTCGCATCGGCCCGAATGACAGATCTCGCCATGCTGAACTGTGACCATCCGATGATGAAGTTCGTGGACTGAATTCAGATCACTCAGAAACATCATCGGCTGGTTGAGAAGCTGCTGAGTTCGTCGGTCGAACGCGTTCAGAATCTCCGTCAGAACCATGGTCAGGTCAAAACTCTTCTGAGCAAGATCGAACAGGGATGTCGAACGCTCCCGGACTTCTTCCGGAGCATTCATCATCGAGTTGTTGACGTTCAGCCCGATGCCGACGATAAGCCCCTGACGCTGACTCATCGTCGATCGCTGTTCCGTGAGGATCCCCGAGACCTTCAGACCTCGCACCAGCAGATCATTCGGCCATTTGATCCGAGCTGAATTTTCTTCGAGAACCGATCCGACAGCATCTCGAACTGCCATTCCGCTGACGAGGGAGATCAAACCTCGGCGTTCCGGAGCCAGTGGAATGGCTGCAGCGTCCATGACAATGGAGAACGTCAGAGCGCCGGAGGAAGACCACCAGCGATTTCCTTTTCGTCCACGTCCGGCTGTCTGTTCGTCAGTAACAACAACTGCCGGACTGTGCTCCAGCAAGGGTTCCAGAAGTTCAGCCGCTGTCAGGTTCGTGGATTCAAGCCGAGGATGGTACTCCACGTGCTGAATCCACGTATTCCTCCTGATCACTGCCGGATCGATCCCTGGTGTCATTGAACTCTGGTTCGGCATTCTGACTGCTCGAGAACTCACGGCATCGCAAGACTATTTCAGTTCTCGAATCCGGATGTTGCGCCACGCGACATCGAACGGACCTTTTCCAGCTCCGATTCCATGCACCTGCAGGCCGATTTTGCCCTTCGGGTGAGTCTTGTAAATTCCGTCATGAGTCATGTTGGCGACAGGATGCTCATTGATCCACGTCTGAATGTTGGAGCCTTTTGCAACGACCCGAAAGTGATTCCAGTCGCCATTCTTCATGAATTCATGGCTCGAATTGGGCATCTCGGGTTCTTTTGAAAGCCATCCGTAACCAGTGGCTTCACCGTAAATGTAGCCGGCTTTGCCGGGGCTGCGTTCGACTTCAACCTGAGGCCCGTGAAAGCGACCAATGCCGTTTCCACCTGTCGACTTTTCGCCTGCCGGAATATCCGCAGCAGTCTTCTCACGTGATCGAATCTGAACCCCGGAATTCAGCTCATCATGCACCTTGACTTCGAATTCGAGTTCAAAATCACCGAAGTCTTTGTCGCTCGTGAGGAACGAATTCGGGCTGCCTTCGACCGTCTTTCCGTAAATTGTTCCATCCTGAACAATGTACTCCGCTTTACCATGCGCTGCTGGCGTCCATCCCTTCAGTGTCTTGCCGTCGAAAAGGCTCACCCAGCCATCTTCCGCCTGACCTGTCGCCAGGCCAGACACTGTCGTCAGCCCAAACACCAATGTTGCCAACGTCAAAAAACGAACACACACGTTCACCATCGCGAATGCTCCCGAAGAATAAATTGACCCGCAGGCCTCTGTTCTGCGCCTGACTCTGCGGACGCAACATAGAACTGAGGCGCGCCGAGTGCAAATGTCAGCGACAACTGCGGGACAATGCCGCAGAATTGTCCAAAGTTCCATCCGACAAGTGACCTTCGTCAGTTACCGGGCCCCGCCGCAACAACCTGCGGAGAAACTTCGGACTGATATTTTTCGAAGTTGGTGCGAAACCTTTCGGCCAGTCGAGTCACAGTCTGCTCGTAAGCGGCGGTATCTCGCCACGAAAGTCGGGGCTGCAGCATTTCCGCGGGAACTCCACTGCACTGCGTTACGGTATCAAGACCAAGAATCGGATCTCTCACGATCGGCGCATTTCTCAGCTCACCATTGTGAATGGCATCAATGATTGATCGAGTAAACCTCAGCGGCATGCGACTACCGGTTCCGTACGCTCCTCCGGACCATCCGGTGTTCACCAGCCAGACGGCAGATCCGTGTCGAGCCACCTTCTCTGCGAGCAGTTTTGCATACCGGGATGGATGACACACGAGGAACGGTCCGCCGAAGCAGGGAGAAAACGTGGCTTCCGGTTCCGAAACACCCATTTCAGTTCCCGCCACCTTGGCCGTGTAGCCACTGATAAAATAGTACATGGCCTGATCACTGGTCAGGCGGCTCACCGGAGGAAACACTCCGAATGCATCGCATGTGAGGAAGATCACATCCGTCGGGTGAGTGGCCACGCAGGGAATTCGAGCATTCCGCATGTGTTCAATGGGATAGGCGCCGCGCGTGTTCTGCGTGATGGACGTGTTGTTGAAATCCACATGATGGTAGGCTTTGTCGTAAACGACGTTTTCCAGCACAGTGCCGAAACGCAGAGCATCGAAGATCTCCGGTTCCGATTCTCGTGTCAGATACACGGCCTTCGCATAGCAGCCGCCTTCGATATTGAAGATCCCCTCGTCAGACCAGCCATGCTCATCATCGCCGATGAGAGCTCGACGCGGATCCGCAGACAGCGTTGTTTTTCCTGTGCCGGAAAGTCCGAACAGAACAGACGACTGGCCGGTGGTCTTGTCGCATGTTGCCGAACAGTGCATGGAAAGCATTCCACGCATCGGAAGCAGATAGTTCATGTACGTGAACACGGCCTTCTTCATCTCACCGGCGTATTCGGTCCCGAGAAGGACGACTTCCCGACGCTCCAGGCTCAGGTCAACGCTCGTTCTTGACGTCATTCCTGTGGTATACCGATTGGCAGGAAAACCTCCGGCGTTGTAAATCACCAGATCCGGTTCACCGAAATTCTCAAGCTGTGTTTCCGTCGGACGGATGAGCATATTGTGCATGAAGAGCGCGTGGTACGGACGTGCACAGATGACTCGAACCTTGATCTGTGTGGATGCTTCCCAGCCGGCGTACGCATCAACGCAGTAAATCCGAGGCCGTGTGTTGAGATAATCGATGGCACGTTCTCGATTGATCGCGAATGTCGTTTCATCCTGAGGGAAATTGACCGGTCCCCACCAGACATCTGCTTCGGACGAAGGATGTCTGACAACGCGTTTGTCTTTCGGACTGCGCCCTGTTTTCTCACCGGAATATGCAATCAGACACCCGGTGTCGGAAATACTTGTTCCCGGTTCGTGACGAATCGCTTCCTCATAGAGACTGCTGGGAGCCAGATTCCGGAAGATTTCTCGAACAGTAATTCCATGGCCAGTCAGGTCGAACGGTTTGTCCACGACGATCATTTCCTTTTTCAGTTATCGATTGAATTCCATCTGTTCGTCACCGGGATAGTTTTCAGCCAGAGTATGGTCCTTCCGGCAGCCTGACTTTGTGCACGTCTGGTCTGATCACGACCGTTGCTGGTCCATCAGAGCACACTCTGCACAGTCAGAGATTCGCATCCCGGTGCATTTTTTCGTTCAGAAATCCCGTGACCAGCCTGAAATGGCGAACTTTCCGGCAGATGCCCCGGATCAGTTCTGATCTCTGTGCACAATCAATGCCTGATAGGCCCCATCGGCCGGCTGACCGGCTCGATGAAGCTGCTCGCGACTGAGCTTCAAAGCCGGGAAGGCTCGAAGAACCGTCTGAACCACACCGGAGTTTTCTTCCGGTTCCTGACTGCAGGTGGAGTATACAATTCGGCCACCCGCAGCGATCTGCTCACAGGCAAGGATCAGAAGCCGCGTCTGTAATTGGATGAGCTCCTGCAGTTCTGATTCGTCGAATCTCCATCGAGCCTCCGGGCGACGGCAGAGGACGCCTGTGTTGGAACACGGCACGTCCACCAGAACAGCATCCCACGGGCCGGACGGCAGTCCTTCACCGTTTCGGCTGATGCGGTGCAGTGTCACGCTCTTCAGTTGCAGTCGTTCCACATTCTGCCCAATGCGTTTCAGTCGGATATCGTTCACATCACAGGCAACGATTGTCGCCGCGTCATCGCTCAGTTCAGCCAGATGAGTCGTCTTTCCACCGGGCGCTGCACACAGATCGAGGATCCGTTCACCCGGACGCGGTGCAAGAAGCAGAGACGCGGCCGATGCGGATTCATCCTGAACCGTCCAGAAGCCTTCGGCAAATCCGGGCAGCCTCTCAATTCGGCTCGCATTCTCCACTGACACCGATTCCGGCAGAATTTCGGTAGCTACAGTGCAGCCGGCATCCTGAAGCATCTGTTGAACAACTCCAACCGATGAGCGAAGCCGGTTGATTCGCAGGGTTGTTCTCGGAACTCCCGACGAGGCGAAACAGGCTTTGAGCACATCCGAAACGCTCCAGCGACTGACCCAGCGAGCCGCCAGGGTATCCGGAAGAGAAAACGCATCCGCGATATAGGCAGGAAGATTCGTGGCCGGATCAGGAAACACAGGCTGAGCAAGAAGTTTCCAGGTACCATTCTGAAGAGGAAGGGAGAATGCAGACGGCTCTGTGGCAGCCTCGGTGGTCATCAGACGCCCGATTCCACGCAGCACACCGTTCACAATGCGAGTCCATCGTTCTCGATCCAGAAGCCGGCAGAGTTCGACCGTCGAGTCAACTGCAGCATGGTCCGGAGTCTTTCCAAAGACCAGCTGGAACACGCCGATCCGAAGAGTTCTCCAAAGGTCCGGCTCCATCTGATGTTTTGGACGTGTGACCTGTGACTGCAGCAGCACATCAATTGTGCGTCGATGTCGCACGACGCCGGTTGCGATGTCGACCGCAGCGGCACGATCGCGAGATGGCAGTGCATGCAGTGAATCAGCTTCGGCGAAGAGCTCCTGAAGAAAACGGTCCGAATAATCAAACTGCTGAAGAATCATCCATGCCAGCTCGCGACCGGAACCAATCGACGAAACAGCAGCCTCTTTGTCGAGTTTCGCGCTGAGTTCCTGAGCAGCTGAATTCGCAGAAGACTCCGATCGCTCAGAACGTCGTGACGTTCGTGGAACATCTTTCCGGGGCTTTCGAGGCTTCTGCTGCGGCTGATTGCGGAATCGCGTTTTGCTCGGATCCCATGGATTCTGAGGGCGGTCATTCATTCCGCCGCTCCCTCTGTCGCTGCGTCCGTTGGCTGATCTTCTGCTGATTTCTGAGGATGCCCATGAACATGAGGATGCCCATGAACGTTGTGGCAGAGTGAAGCAAGGTCATCGAAGAATTCCGGGTAAGTCTTTGCAGTACAGCCCGGATCCAGAATCCGAATCCCCGGACTTCGAAGTCCCAGCAGTGAAAAGCTCATCGCCATCCGATGGTCATCATAAGTTTTGATCTCCGCAGGCTTCGGCTGACCCGGCGTGATTCGGATGCCATCCGGCAGCTCAACGGCATCAATTCCACATCGTTGAAGTTCGGTGACGACGGCCGTTATCCGATCGGTCTCTTTGTGTCTCATGTGGGCCACGTTGCGGATTGTGGTCGGAGAATCGGCAAACACGGCAACGACCGAGAGTGTCTGAGCCGTATCGCTGATGGCGTTCATGTCGATATCGATGCCGTGGAGCTGCCGTCCGGTGACCCGAATGTTGTCCGCTTCCCACTGGACTTCACACCCCATCTGTTCAAGCGCTTGCACGAAGCCAACGTCGCCCTGCATGGCATTCGCAGATAGCCCTTCCACAGTGACCGAACCACCCGTCACCGCAGCAGCAGCAAAAAAATAGCTGGCTGCGGAGGCATCCGGTTCGATGGCGTATTCCAGGGCCTGATAAGGCTGCGGCGATATACGGAATGATGAAAGGTCCGATGGATACTCAACGTCGGCTCCGAAAGCCTTCATCATCTGAAGCGTCATCGTGACGTAGGGCTGCGAAACGAGAACACCGTCAACAGACAGCGTTGTCGTTTTCTCTGCCGCCGGCGCCGCCATTAGAATCGCGCTCAGGAACTGGCTTGAAATTCCGCCATGAACTGATGCTGAACCTCCAACGAATCGGCCTCGTGAACCGTCTGTCACAACGGGGGGACACAGTGTGCCCGGAATCTCGAAGCTGATGGATGCCCCAAGCTGTTTCAGGGCGCTGACCAGGTCTCCGATCGGTCTCTGACGCATGCGGTCGACACCGTCAAGTCGGTATCGTCCGGCCCCGAGCGCACACAGGGCCGTCAGGAATCGAATGCTTGTCCCGCTGTTTTCCAGCCAGAGATCAGCTTCACGAGATGCAATTCGCCCAGAAAGGCCTTCCACCGTACATTCTCGCGAGGAAAGACTCTGGTCTACGCGAAAGCCGAGTCGCCTCAGGCTTTCGACCATCACTCGCGTATCCTGACTGTCGAGAACCCCCGTGAGCTTTGTGGAACCACTTGAAAGCGCTGCGAGGACCATCGCGCGGTTCGTGATACTCTTTGACCCCGGCGGACGCACTCGCCCGGAAATCGGATGTGAGACAGGCGATATATCCAGAAACTGCACGATGTGTTTCAGATCCTGTTTAAAACGATGACAGAAAAACGACGACAGCTCCAGAATACGATGCTGGAGTTCAGGAAGGAGGCTTCCGCCTGTTGATTCCGCTTATGTGCCACTGGCTATGCCAGTGCTGTTCGTTGGAAAACACTGGCGTAGCCAGTGGCACACAGTATTTGATTTTTGAAGGAACACAAAGAACACTAGTTCATGATCAGAGCAATACACAGGTGTCTGGTGTCATTCTCGCGCAGGCGGGAATCCAGATTGGCTCGCCTGTGTGCCACTGGCTATGCCAGTGCTGTTCGTTGGAGAACACTGGCATAGCCAGTGGCACACATCAATTGATCTTTGGAAGAGTACTAGTTCATTCTCAGAGCTAAAAACAGCGATCTCATGTCATTCCCGCGCAGGCGGGAATCCAGATTGGCTCGCTGGATTCCCCCCCTGCGCGGGAATGACGACCCCAAAATAAATGTTTGACCCGGCACTATTCAGCAAACGCAGCATCAAATGCTCGTGCTGACGGCTGGAAGTCGACGTTCCTGCAGAACTGAGCTGCCTCGGCGGCGCCGTGTTCGCGATCCATCCCGCTGTCTTCCCATTCCACTGACAACGGACCGTTGTAGCCGCACGCATTGAGTGCTCGAATGATTTCTTCAAACCGGACAGCACCTCGACCTACGCTGCGGAAATCCCAGCCTCGGCGAGCATCACCAAAGGAAATGTGGCTGCCGAGGATC
Source organism: Planctomyces sp. (assembly GCA_046345315.1). Classification (GTDB taxonomy): domain Bacteria; phylum Planctomycetota; class Planctomycetia; order Planctomycetales; family Planctomycetaceae; genus F1-80-MAGs062. The sequence continues at coordinate 15,571 of JBKDKA010000106.1, read as the reverse complement.
CCCGTGCGACCATTCAGGGTCACCGACGCGTCCTTCATGTGCACATGGTAAATGCGGTCTGGAAAATAGCGAATAAACTCAACCGGATCGACGCCCTGCCAGATCAAGTGGCTCGGGTCAAAGTTGAATCCGAATTCTTCGCGGTGATTCAGAGTCTGAAGGGCTCGTTCCGCAGAATAAAGATCAAAGGCAATCTCGGACGGATGCACTTCGAGAGCAAACTTGACGCCACATTCCTGAAACACATCCAGAATCGGATTCCATCTCTCCGCCAGCAGCTCAAATCCACGGTCGTACATCGACTTTGGTGTGGGCGGAAAGTCATAAATAAGATGCCAGATACTCGATCCCGTGAAGCCATTGACAATACTCACACCGAGCTTCTGAGCTGCTCGTGCGGTATTCTTCATTTCTTCGATGGCACGGGCTGTCACCCCTGCAGGATTTCCGTCCCCCCAGACGTAGTCCGGAACAATGGATTTGTGACGGATGTCGATATTGTCGAGAACAGCCTGTCCCACAAGATGATTCGAAATGGCAAACAGCTTCAGGTCATACTTTTCAAGGAGTTCCCGTTTTCGAATGCAGTAGGCATCATCGGAGAGCGCCTTGTCAACCTGAAAATGGTCTCCCCAGCACGCGAGTTCCAGCCCGTCGTAACCAAACTCTTTTGCTTTTCGACAGAGATCTTCCAGTGACAAATCGGCCCACTGACCGGTAAAAAGAGTAACGGGACGTGCCATTGATGATGTGCTCCAATGTCTAAGAACGCCTGACAAAACCCGGACTGGCTCCCGAACAACGCTGAAGACGCGTGGAAACTCGTTGGGAGAAAGGTGCCTGTCCCGGTTTTGTGAGAGCCTCGAAAAATGCTGATTCACGACTTCTGTAACAACGTAGGCAGCAGAATTCGTAATGTCAAACCACCTCGCAGGATGCATTCACACTCTGATACAGGTGGCATCAGAACCGCGACTGGCTCCCGCCGCACTGGGATCGCTCCCCAGATTCTGAAGTTGTCAGGGTGCCTGTCCTGGTTTTGAAACTCACGATTCGTCACGCACACTGAATTCCAGTTTCCATCGACGATCATCGGTGAGCGAAACGCACCAGAGTTCGAAGACACCCAGCTCCGTGATGCGAGTCTGAAACCGAACCGGAACATAGTCGTCTTCCTGATCGTCGGATCCCGGAAGCACGGCTTCGAGAGAATCGGTTTCGATGATTTCATCCGGCGACCATCGATCGATCCCGGTTCCCGGCACATCTTCCGGTCGGACACCGGAACTGAAGAAACGGAACCGAGCGGATTCGCCGACGACGAGCCCGATCGGATCGGAAGGAACGTCGAGCTCACTCCCTTCTTCCATGCCCAGCGGCACAACACAGAGTGCTCGCAGCGGTCGCGGAGCTCCCGGAATCGCCAGTCCGGCGGTTTCGATGCCAACATAGTACGACCGCCCTGTCCCACCGCGAATTCGGATCCCGCCATGAATCCGGGTCAGTCCATAACAGCAGGCGCCTCGAGCCACCGAATCCTCGAGGTCATTGTCACCCTCGACTTCCACTGGTGGCCGATCCGGAAACCAGGACTTCAACTGATCCAGCATCACGCGTTTCAGCTGCGCTGATCGAAAGACGCCTCCATTGAAAAGCACATGGCTGATTCCATGATCACCGGAGTGCTGCCTGATGAATGCTGCCAGATGGCGAGTGATCGCGGTATCGGATTCATACGGCAGTCCGAGATCGCGAAATCCTGAGGTTCGAGATTTTCGAGGCCCCTCGTTCAGCTCGCACTTCGGAAAGAATCCATTTGTCAGGAGTTCCGCGACCGCGTGACGATGCACTTCGACGGTCACCATCCCGCCGATCAGGCGGCTGCTTCTTCCCGGCACGGAGATCGTCTGCACTTCCGGACCGCTCTCCGACAGCAACGCCTCCTTCGCCTGACGGCACCGATGCCAGAGGGACACTGACTGCCATGGATCCAGAGAGATTCCTTTCTCCGTGAACAATCCGGCAACATAATGAGCCAGTGCCAGGTCCATATTGTCGCCGCCGACGAGCAGATGATTTCCGACAGCAATTCGCTGCAGAATCAGCTCCCCGTCCTGTTCGCCCACTTCCACCAGCGTCAGATCCGTGGTGCCTCCACCGATGTCACAGACGAGAATGCGGTCGCCGACTTTCAGGATCTTTCTCCAGCGATCTCCGACTGTACCAAGCCATGAGTACGTCGCTGCCTGAGGTTCTTCCAGCAGCAGACAGTCTTCCGGAAGACCAGCGGCAGCAGCGGCTTCGCGAGTCAGCTCGCGTGCGCTTGCGTCGAAAGAGGCCGGTACCGTCAGAACGACACTCTGATCTGCCATCGGTGAGTCAGGAAATGCCTGATTCCAGGCTGCAATCAGGTGTTGCAGATAACGCTGCGAAGCCGTGACGGGGGAGATCTTTCCGACGTGCTCCGGAGCCTGCCAGGGCAGAATCGGTGATCTCCGATCAACACGACTGTGGCACAGCCATGACTTTGCAGCACCGATGGTTCGTTCGGGATACTCCGCGGAAAGATCCCGGGCCATGGTTCCGACTGCAAACTCCGACTCTTCAGACCACAGCAGGCGAAACAATCCGCCCGTGTTTTCTGATTCCGTTGCCGCAAGATGAAAAGATGGAAGTGATTGACGTGGTTCCACAGTCTGTGGCGCGACCAGCTGGGGTACGGCCAAAACCTTGACAGTCCATTCCGGATCTGAAATGTCGGCGTATGACAACACACTGTTCGTCGTACCGAGATCGATCCCCACGACATACTTCGCAGCTTGCGCTGATTTCATATCGAACACAGTACTTTCTCAACAGTCAGCGCAGCTGATCCTGATCCACAGCAGAATCGCGATGGGACGACACACGACCGCATTCCTGCTGATTGTTTCCCTGAAAAACAAAGACCTGACGAAGCGTATCGCATTTCGACACCAGTTCCAGGGATGCGAACCAAATCCACAGAATGACGATCCGCTTCATTGAAAAGGCAATCAGCAGCCAGCGACAGCATCTGCCTTCCGTCTCCTTGAGCAGCTCCCCCCAGATTCAAACGTTGCCTCTCCACGGAAATCACTCCATGGACAGGGAGGACGCATTCATAAAAAGAATGCATTTTCCGGGGCCGGAGTCTACCCGGAACTGCGATATCTATGCTGGTCAGGACAAAACTCAATTGGCTCCTTCTGCAGTCAATTGAGCTTTGCAGCCAGAGAGTGAACGCTGATCTGTCCGGCTGCTGAAGAATGATCGATCCAGGGCATTTCGTTCCAGGGCAATCAAGAGAATTCAGATGATGCGAAGAGTTTCTGAAAACAGGGCACTGGAATCGCGTTGTACTGGTGCTGCCTCATGGCGACTGATTCTCCTGATCGCCTTCCTTGCTGCAGCTCTTGGCGTCCGACAGTGGTTCAGCCGGGACGACATCGCACAGGACATAACACAAGAAGCAACGCAGCAGGTGACACAGGATTCCACACCCGACATCACAAGTGGCATCACAAATGACCTCACACAGGATGCCACCCAGGACATCACGCAGGACGCCATACCGCGTCATTCTCAGGAACAGAAAATGATTCTCGACCAGAACTGGTCGAAGGGGGTTGAGCGACTGTCGGCAGAAGTCGAGTCGGCTCGGCCTTCAACCGTCTCATTTCTGAAGCAACGAGACGAAGCGCCGGATTCAGATCAATTTACGATTCCTGCAGACGTCTCTACAAATCAAGATTATCAGGACGCCGTCACGCGATTCCGCGCGTCCGAGATAAAGGTATACAGGGAGACCACGAAGGATGCTGAGACAGCGAAGGTGGCAGCGACTGCCTATCTTGAGTATCGCATTCGCCTGAAACCACAGAATGCAGCAGAGGGTTCGGACGGGAAGAGTTACTTTCAGAAGACTGCGGAACTGGCGCAGGCGGCGATTGCTGCGGGGGCATCCGATCCGCTCATTCAGGTCTACCGCATCATTGACATCACCCAGAGCCGAGTGCCGACACCTGACGAAGTCAGTTTGCTTGAATCCGGTCTGGATGAACTGGAAAGAAGTCAAAGGTTTCCGATCGCCACTTTCGTCGGGAGACGGCGTCTGGCTCAACTGACGCTCAACAGGCAGATCGCGTGGGCAGACAATCGAATCGAAGCGGTCGCGGCAGTGATTCCACAGTTCGTCGCGAAGATGACGGAGGACCCTTATGAAATGAGAGTCAAGCTGGAGATGATCCACGGCCTGACCGATGTCTGTGAAGATGACGATCTTCGTCGGATCGTTGCCGCTGTGGCGCTCAGTGAAGGCGATCATCTGTGGCTCCGCCATCACCTGGTCGGAGAGTACTTCGTCAAGGCAGCGTGGGAAGCTCGTTCCGGCGATATAGCCATCCGGATCAATCCGTCACAATGGAAGTCGTTTGAATCGCTCCTGAAGAGTGCAGAGAAGCATCTGACGTTCGCCTTCAGTCAGCGTCCGGAGTTTCCGGAATCGCCGGTCCAATTGATTTCAATTGCGATGGGCGGAGAATCCGATCGGTCAACAAGGTACTGGTTCTTTCAGACTGTCCGTGCGCAACCCGATTATTTTTCTGCCTACGAGCAGTATGTGCACTCGATGACCGCAAGATGGGGAGGATCACCAAAGGAGATTCTGTCGTTTGCAGAAGAATGTCTTGAAACTCAGCGTTTCGATCTGCACATCCCACAGTTCGCTCTCACCGCTGTGGAGGCCTTCCAGAGAGATCTTGAGTTCGTTGCTGCCGGTTCGTTCCGTGCCAGGTTCAACGATGTAACCACAAAGAAAGCCCGGATTTCCGCTGAGGAACAGGCGGGGCTGGATCTCGTGAAGCGACTGCTGCCACAGCTTCGAGAACAGAAGAATTCGGACGGTGTCAGCATTCTGAAGGCCGCCAGCGGGGCGTATCGTGGGCGTCTCATCAAACAACTCGAACGTACAGGTGATTTCCGCTCAATCACAGAAGTCCTCGATGCCGGTGGAGATCAGGACCCGCATTGGAACTACGAAACATTGATCATGTCGGGAGATGCCAGACGGGCGTTATGGCGGACATCAGCCACGGAGCAGGCGAAGGAGTATCAGAACTTCTTTGATGATCTCACGCGGCTGCTTACAGTTCCGGATTCCGTATCTGATACAGATGCGATTGTGAAGAAGCTTGAGCATCTGAGGAGTCAGCCGGGCAGTGAAACTGGAAAGCCACTGCTGGATTTCGCCGAACGTCGCATTCGGCTTCGTCAGGCATTTGACACTGGAAACTGGGTTTCACTTCCGGTCAGCGGAGAAGACATCGACCTCTGGTGGTTCTCCGGGCGATATCAGAACATCGACTCCGAGACCGTCGAACTCAGCAATCAGAACAATGAGATCGGAATCCAGATGCAAATGCGGATGGGATTTCCGATGCCGTTCGAGTTTGACGCAGGAATCGATCACCTTGAAGGTCGGCAGACAGACCGCCCAATGGGCATTCTGGTCGGAGAATATGTTGACAGCACGGGATCGCTGGACCGTTCGGGAGCGTCCGTGCAGCTTTATCGGCCTCGAGTCAGCATACCCGGAGAAGATGTCGACGCCATTCTGGTGTCGACGAAGAACAGTAACGGAGAAATGACCATGCCAACGTCATGGCTGGTTCGCCGATTGCCCGGTTCGCGGCTCGGTGTGATGGTCTGGAAAGAATCGTTCGGGGCAACCCTGCGCGGAGAGGGGATACTTCTGCGCCCTGAGACGAACTCAACATGGGAAGCTTCATCTGTCGTTTCCATCGGGGAGTTGAATCCACGCCAGCGAGGCCCTCATGCGATTCTCCGGGTGAATCGTCCTCGAATTCGAAAACTTCCGTTCGGACCTCCACCGGCTTTCAACGCTGACATCGACACGAAGACGACCTACTACAAAGGTGTCGTCGAAGCTCTTCCCGAAAATGCGGACGGCCATCGATCACTGTATTTCCTGCTTCGCGAAAAGGACCCCGCTCAGGCTGAAAAACATCTGAAGCGAGCACTTGAGCTGGCGCCCGATATGGCCGGACTGCACCATGATCTCGCGATCTATGCGATGAGGAACTACGACTTCACGACGGGACTAAAGGAACTCGAAGCAGAGCTTCGAGTGAACCCGCAGGAGTATCGCGTCCGTACATGGCTCATTCGCCTTCTGATCTGCCATCCGGAGTCTTCGCTGAGGAATCCAGCACGTGCAAGAGAACTCTTTAAATCGTCTGACGTGGGGGCGGAGCACTTCCCGACCAACAAACGGTACGATCTTGCACTGGCACAGCCCATGCTCCTTGCAGAAGACGGGAACTACGATGAAGCTCTGAAGCTTCTGAACGTTCTCGAGGAAAGATTCGCCGAAGAGCCGATCGAGTATCAGATGTACCAGCAGCAGAAAGCCGCTTTCGCAGCTGGCCAGATGTACCGAATCGACACGGAGGGTTTGAAGTCGTTGCCGATAACGCCCACGAAATAACCTGCCGCAAGTTTCAGGTTCGATGGGGAAACAACAGTCGAAACGCCGGGGAAAAATCTTCCGGTGATTTCGCCATCCAGTCGGAAATGTCGGCTGGCGACATCCAGCGAACGGCCTGCATTTCATTCAGATCCGGAGTCACTATCGAATCGCTGAATGCTTCATAGAGCACCGTGAACTCGTTCGAAGTGTCCGGACACGCGTCGAACTTCATGATCGCTCGGAGCTCTGCTGTCACTCCCAGTTCTTCCTGAAGTTCTCGCTGAGCCGATTCGTCGTAGCCTTCCCCGGCGGAGACATGACCTGAGGCTGATGAGGTCCAGACGGAGGGGAATTCTTCTTTGGTACTGCTGCGCTGATGGATCAGCAGACAGCCGTCGCTGCGAAAAAGAAAGATATGCACGGCGCGGTGACGAAGCCTCTGACGATGGACCTGCGACCGTGCCAGAGGATACAGAACCTGATCAAGTTCATCCACAACGTCGAAAAGCTCTTCAGATGGCAGAAGGTTGTCACTCAAGCGGAGACACCTTCCGATTGATCCAGTTCCCGCCGAATGTTTTCAATATAACGGTCAATGGCGTGATCCGAAAAATGGTCGATGCGAAACTGAGTCAGCCCGAGAAAGAAACCACGCAGTCGATCCCTCACGCGAAACCAACCGCTCAGTTGTCGCAGACGCCCGGTGTTGTCGAGATAGTATTCTCGGCCGGCATGTCGGTATCCCATCCACGCCGGCGGGACTCGAGTCACAATGTCATTGTTATTGACCCAGCGACTGTAGTCGAGCCGAACGAAGTTCACGAACTGACGGTCACCCACGCGTGGGCTGCCATATGTGAAGAGTCCCTTCGGTGTGCATTTCAGTTCGGAAAGAAAGCATCGCCCGGCACAGATCGTTGCCATTGCGCCACCGAGGGAATGTCCGCAGAGCCATAGGTTTCGCGTGTTGTCGACCAGAGCATCTTCCAGCAACGGCCAGATGTCGTTCACTTCGGCATTGAACCCTTTATGGACTTTTCCGAGCGCCTCCGTAACGACTGCTGCGGCGTTCACATCAGCGCGAATATCGTTCCATTCGTTCGGTTCGGTGCCTCGACAGGCGAGCACGCAGTCAACGTCGTTCCAGAGCATGTAGGCCTGAGCACCGTCACGTTCGAAAAACTGACATCCGGTGAACCCGATCTCCTGAGCAACCGGCCCGACAACGACTTCATTAAAATAGCTCAGTCCAGCCAGTTCCGCAAAAAGAAGCGACTGGCGCAGATGGCTTTTCAGCGCAATCGCCGAGGTGACTCGGGATTGCACATTGATCGTTTCCTGCGACGATGTGTTCATTTCAAAATCCTACCAGATCCGCAGTGAATTCTCTGCGCTTTCGACGGTGCCGTTTTCTATGGGCTATCAGAATCTTCGACAATGCATCATCGACCTCGAACGTCACGGTCATCTGCTGCGAGTTCGCGAACCCGTGAGCGCAGAACTGGAGGCCGCGGAGATTCATCGCCGTGTTTTTGAACGTGGCGGCCCGGCTCTTCTGTTTGAGAATGTTCGCAACTGCCGGTTTCCGATGGTGAGCAATCTTTTTGGCACCATGGATCGAGCTCGGTTTATCTTTCGTGATGCTCTGGCCGGCGTCGAAATGCTTGTTCGGCTGAAGAAAGACCCGACCGAAATCCTTCGAAATCCACTGCGCATTCCTTCAGTTCTTCGCACGCTGCTTTCAATGCGCTGTGCAAAGCGTTCCACCGGTCCGATTCTTGACTGCACGACCACGCTCCGCGAGCTGCCTCAGCTGAAGTCGTGGCCAAAAGACGGCGGAGCTTTTGTCACACTTCCCGAGGTTTACACCGAACATCCGGACCAACCGGGTTATGTGCATTCGAATCTCGGGATGTATCGTGTTCAGTTCAGTGGAAATCAGTACAGCGACACTCAGGTCGGTCTTCATTATCAGATTCATCGCAGTATCGGCTTCCATCATGCGGCTGCGATCCGACGAGGGCAGCCGCTTCGTGTGAACATCCTGATCGGAGGTCCTCCATCACTGGCGCTGGCCGCCGTGATGCCGTTACCGGATGGAATTCCGGAAGTTGCGTTCGCGGGGGCCATGTCTCGTCGTGCCGTTCGGATGATCCGTCAGCAAAACGGACCGATGATCTGCGCGGAGGCTGATTTCTGCATCAGTGGCACGATCGATCCCGACCGACAGCTGCCGGAGGGACCGTTCGGCGATCATCTGGGTTATTACAGTCTCGCTCATGATTTTCCCGTGGTAAACGTGGATCGCGTTTACCACCGAAAAGACGCCATCTGGCCGTTCACCGTGGTGGGCCGGCCTCCTCAGGAAGATACGATTTTCGGTGAGCTGATTCACGAGCTTACCGGGCCTGCGATTCCGGCCGTGCTGCCCGGGGTTCATGCTGTCCATGCTGTCGATGCTGCGGGAGTTCATCCTCTGCTGCTGGCGATTGGCAGCGAGCGATACGTTCCTTATGCGAGTGAGCGGCATCCGCAGGAACTGCTGACGAATGCCAACGCGATCCTCGGGCAGGGACAGCTCTCCCTGGCCAAGTATCTGCTGATCGTCGCACGAGAAGATGATCCGTCGCTGGATATTCATGACATTGGAGCGTTCCTCCGTCACCTTCTGATGCGTGTTGACTGGAGCCGCGATCTGCATTTCCAGACGCGAACCACGATGGACACTCTGGATTATTCCGGTTCCGGCTTCAATGAAGGCTCGAAACTGGTGATCGCCGCCGCCGGTTCGCCGAAACGAACACTGGTGACAGAACTCAGTGGCTCCTGCCACCTGCCCCGGGGATTCAGTCATCCGGTGATCTGTCAGCCTGGTATTGCCGCAGTAACTGCACCACCTTGGTCGGTTGGTGCGTGGCAGCAGGATCCGGCCCCGCAGCGGTTCTGCGACGAGCTCGATCCGAACTCAGAGGTCGCGAAGTGCCCGCTGATTATTCTGGTGGATGATAGTCCGTTCTGTGCTCAGTCACTCGGCAATCTGCTCTGGGTGACTTTCACTCGCTCCAATCCCGCAGCCGACATCTACGGTGTCGATGCCTTCACTGACAAGAAACACTGGGGATGCCGCGGATCGCTGGTTATTGATGCCAGACTGAAAGCTCACATGGCACCGCCGCTGATACCCGATCCTGAAGTCTGCCGCCGTGTCGATGAACTGGGATCTCCCGGAAAATCATTGCACGGATGGGTCTGACTGGATTCGCTGCAGAAGCGTCGCTCTCCCTTTCCACTGGAAGCCAAGTCTTCACGACCTGTTTTTTGCAATTGTCGGAAGCTCAGTGCTGTTCGACAGTAAAGCTCTCTTGCATTCGGGAGGGCGAGGCTCCTGCCGAGCCGCATCCATAGCGGACGACGATAGGTTGAAGCGGCTCAGCAGGAGCTTCGCCCTCCCTTTAATGTGGACAGCGCCAGGTCTTCACAACCTGTTCTTTGCAGTTGTCGGAAGCTCAGTGCTGTTCGGCAGAAGAGGTCTCTTGCAATCGCGAGGGCGAGGCTCCTGCCGAGCCGTGTTCACAGATATTGACCAGTGCGTAAAGCGGCTCAGCAGGAGCTTCGCCCTCCCTGTTCACTGAAACACTATCCGATCAACTCCTGAATCGGTGTGCCACCATTGGCCAGTTTCATCGGACGCCCGCGTTTCGATGTATGCACCGTGCTGACAGGAATTCCCATGGCCAGAGCCACGGTCGCCCAGATGTCACCTGGAAGGTAACTCTTCGAACCTTCCGCGATCTGAGTTCCGTCGGCGTTGGTCGCTCCCACAACCTGACCGTTGCGAAGCCCGCCGCCGCCCAGCATGACAGACCAGGATGATGCCCAGTGGTCGCGTCCCACATCCTGATTAATCCGAGGTGTTCGACCGAATTCACCCATCCAGACCAGCACAACGTTGTCCAGCATGCCTCGCTGCTTGAGATCCGAAACGAGCGCCGCAATTCCCTGGTCGAGCGGCGGCAGTTTCTGATTCTTCAGAGCATCAAACACACCGGAATGAAGGTCCCAGCCGCCCATGTTGACTTCGATAAACGGAACTCCAACCTGAACCAGTCGTCTGGCCATCAGAAGGCCTTCGCCGAAAGCATTGCGGCCGTAGGCTTCACGTGTCTGTTCAGATTCCGCCTGCAGTCCCAGCGTCGGTTCAGCGCGATCCGCACTGAAGGCGCACATCTGTTTTGAAGTCATGAGGTTCACGGCGTTCTGGTACACATCGCGATGAGCTTCCGGCAGTTCACCGCGCCCCGAGCCAAGAAATCCGTTTTCAATTTCTTTGAGCATCGCAAGGCGAGCTGGAAGTCTCTGTTTCGCTGCATCACCTGGCGAATTGCGAATCTGACCGCTGCTGGTGACGGAAAACGGCGAGTGAGCCATTCCCAGAAAGCCTGCCTGCCCTGAACCGCCATCAATCGATACAAACGCCGGAATTTCCAGCGCTGTCCGCTTTCGGCCGATCTCGTAGCTGACCACCGAACCGAATGCCGGATGAATCACAGTGGCATTCGGCACATAGCTGGTCTGCATATAATACGAACCGCGACCATGGTCCGCTTCACGCGTGCTCATGGATCGAACGAGCGACAGATCGCCGAAGACCTTCGCCGTTTTCGGCAGACCTTCCGAAATCTGAATCCCGGGAACAGACGTGTCGATCGGTTTGAGTTCACCGCCATTCTTTGATTCCGGTTTGAGATCCCAGAGATCGATTGTCGGCGGACCACCTCCCATCCACATCAGAATGCAGGCCTTCTGATTCGACTTTAGCTGGTCAGCGTGCGTCTGCACCTGTGACAGGAAGGACATCGCGGGAAGAGTCGCTGCAGCGGTCGCGACATGCTGAGCGAAATGACGACGGTTCATCCCGTAGTTGTTCCAGATTGCCATTTTTCGAGCTCCCGCTGTTGGTAATTCCGTCTGTCAGTGAATTCCGTGGATTGGATTCAGTGGATTGGATTCAGTGGATAAAGACAAACTCGTTTGAATTCAACAATGCCCAGAACAGGTCCTGAAATCCTTCCGCTCGTCGAGCCGAAGGATACGCCGCAAGCATTTTCTGGAACTTCAGAAGTTCAGCCCGAGTCGGCTCACGACTCAATGCTGCCATGTAAAGCTCTTCGATTTTCTGGGATTCACTGGACTTGCGATTCAGTGTTTCGTGAAGAAAATTGCCTCGCTCCAGACTGACCGCTTTTTCCGTCAGTTCGCTGTTCATCATCATCAGTGCCTGCGGAATCGTACCGTTGAATGTGGTGGCCTCGTCGTTCTCATCATTCTCAAACGTGACGACAAACTGCTGCATCCATGTTCGTCGCTGCTGTTCCTGAGCTTCCCAGCCGCCCTTCCCGGACTGATGCGCGTTGCTCGCGACAATCAACGAATCATACAACACTTCGGCAGGCATCGACTTGACAGCCATGTGACTGAAAAGCGGAACCTCGCCGGCAGCCGGGTTATCGGATTCATTCTGCTTTGTGGTCTGACTCGATAGCGAATAGGCTCGCGTGCTGCAGATGACTCGCGCCAAGTGACGCACATCATAACCCGATTGCACAAAGTCCTTCGCGAGTCCTTCCAGAATCGCAGGATGCGAGACCGGATTGTGAGGGCCCATATCGTCGATCGGTCGAGTAAAACCATACCCGAAAAAATGTGCCCAGGTGCGATTCACAAAGGCCAGCGCAATCTGTGCTGGCTGGCCGTCCGGCGATTGATTCATCAGCTTGACCAGCTCAGCACGACGGTCAGTCGTGGAAGCGGGATCGACGGTGACTCCCTGAAACCGCGGATATGCGGAACGCATTTCGCCGTTTCGCTTTTCAAAGAATACGGGATCACCGAAGTCTCTCCAGACGACTTCCGCATAGTCGTCCACCATTCTGCCTGTGGCTGAATCAAAACGACGGTGCTCCTCCCGAGCCAGCTGACGAAAGAAACTGTTGAATTCCCAGAACTCGTCCTGCTGCCACTTATTGAACGGATGATTATGACACTGAGTGCACTGAATCTGGGTTCCGAGAAACAGACGGGATGTCATCGCGGTCAGCTGCACTGCGTCATCGGGCATCTGCATCTGAGCCAGAATGTAATTGACAGCACCGTTCTCTTCGAAATGTCCCTCAGCACTGATCAGGTCGACAACGACTTCGTTCCACGGTCTCCGCTTTGCAAACGCTTCGCGAAAGAACTTTTCCATAGACGGCCGGCTGACGAACCTCGGATTGCCGCGTCCGATGCAGAGATTCGTCCAGATCGTCGTCCAGTTTCTGACGAAATCGTTATCGTCGAGCAGACGATCTGTCAGCAGACTCTTCTTCCGAGGACTTCGGTCTTCCAGCCACTCCCGAGCCTCCGCGGTCGAAGGGATTCTTCCGCAGAGATCGAGGTATATTCGCCGAACAAATTCCTCGTCAGTGGCCTCGGGAGACGGACTGATTTCGTTATCCGTCCATCCCTGTGCGATCTGTTCGTCGATGAAGGTCACGACGTCGGAAGTCGACGGGCCTGATGGAGTCGACGTTTCGGATTCTTCTGACGTCCCGGGCACGTCAGCAACCTTTTTTTCCGTTGAACTGCGAACCGCCTTCTCGACAGCAAACAGCTCTTCGAGCTCTCCGAAAAACGACAGAACGATTCCGAACGCAAGAGCGCACTGAAGACAGAGGCGGAGAATCTGAAAGCTGCCACTTGGGCGGCGGCTCATCATGGATGGAGAGTTCACCGGCCAGTGCTCCTTTTCTGATACGGGAAGACATCACCTGTTCCCACGTGTCACTCTAAGCCCTTTCCGCTTCGTCAACAAGCAGAATTCCCGATCTGCTCCGAATTCTGACGCCGCCGTCGGACGCCAGAGATCCGGCCGTCACCCCGGTTCGTTCTGCGGAAAATGGGTGAAATTCCGCGAAATGATCCCGCCTTCCGCGACGCACGGGCGTCATAGTGAACAGAGTGTTTGAATACTCCGACCGGAAACTTCTGATTTACTGGGAACCTTCGAGTCGTCAGAAGCCGTCGATTCTGAGGTGGAGAAGCGAGTCAAATCATGAAACTGACATTCCTCGGGGCTGCGAGTGAAGTGACGGGAAGCCAGCATCTGATCGAGACGGATTCCCTCCGAATTCTGCTCGACTGTGGTCTCTTCCAGGGCAGTGAAGCGGATACGCGACCAAAGAATGAGCAGTTTCTCTGCGAGCCGAACAAGCTTGATGTGGTGATTCTGTCTCATGCGCACATTGACCACTGCGGGAATCTCCCGCGACTGTGGAAATCCGGATTTCGCGGCCCGATCCTCTGTTCCGGAGCGACAGCAGATATTGCCGCCACGATGCTCCGAGACAGTGCTCGAATTCAGGAAGAAGATGCTCGCTACGCGGCGAAGAAGCACTGGAAGAACCACGGAAAACCCGTTGTTCCGCTTTATACAGAAGAGGACGCAAAGGCTGTCGCGAAGCTTTTCGATCCGATCCCGTTCGGCGAGTGGAAGTCGTACGGTGAGCACCTGCGGCTGCGACTGCATCCGGCAGGTCATATTCTGGGGGCCGCAATCGTGGAGATGGACATTCTCGACGGTGACGACTGGAAGCGAGTCGTATTCACAGGTGATCTCGGACGACGCGATGTACCGCTGCTCCCCGATCCTTCCACGATTGAACGTTGCGACGTGCTGATCTGCGAGTCGACCTACGGAGATCAGGTGCATTCCGATTCCGGTGATGTCAAGGAACGAATGCAGCGAGTGATCTGCGAGGCCTCACGCCGACGCGGGAAAGTCATCATCCCGGCATTCAGCCTCGGTCGCACGCAGATGCTCATTTATCTTCTGAACGAGCTGCGCAATGAAAATGCTCTGTGCCGTGTCCCCGTCTACATCGACAGCCCGCTGGCAATTCGGCTGACGGATATCTATCGAGAGTACACTCCGATCATGGACGATCAGGTTCGAAAGACGCTCGAAAACGACGACGACGTTTTCGACTTTGAGGGACTGACTTACGTAAGATCGCAGGATGAGAGTATGGCGCTGAACCGGCGAGAAGGCCCGTTCGTCGTCATCGCCGCGGGAGGCATGTGCGAAAACGGTCGAGTGGTTCACCATCTGAAGCATACGGTGACCGATGAAAACAATACGGTGATGATCATCGGCTTTCAGGCTCAGCATACGCTCGGACGACAGATCGTCGAGCGGTCCGATCACATCTTTATCCACGGCCGCCGGTACCGACTCAACTGCAACGTCGAGATCATCAATGGTCTCTCGGCGCATGCAGATGCGCAGGACTTTCGCTGGTGGTTCAACGCTCTTCAACGAGCCGGTGGTGCCGGGCAGGTGTTTCTGGTCCACGGCGAAAGCGAAGCGCTGCAGGCACTGGCGGAGATCGCAGCCGATGCATCCGATACGCCCCCGGTAATTCCTCAGTTCAGTGACCAGTTCGAAGTCTGAACAGGAATCAAAGATATTGATGCAGCGATGGCACAGAACTGCTTCGTGAGAGCCTGGATCTCCCGATACATCAGACTGTGACTTCGAGCCGAAGGCTCAGCCGTTCTCGCAGCCCGGGCTAAAGCGAAGCGGCGGCCCGGGCAATGCACACAATTGATCATCAAGGGCCAACGGCCCGGCCGTTCGCATTGCCAAAGTATTCCCTACGCCCACTGCGTGGGTTCGTCGATGAATGGGATCCATTCCGCTCGCGCATCAGGTTGAACTTACCCTCGAACGGCTAGACCTTCGGTCCGCAATCATGAATCTCGTCGGACTCAATGACCTGGCCCGCCGCTTCGCTTCAGGCCAGGCTATGGGAACGATTGGCCCCTTGGGCCGGAAACTATGGTGTTTTCCATGCGTCTTCACAATCTCATCAGCCCCACCTGCGTGCGAATGACTATCCCTCGACCAGGGTGTGGCGAAGTACTACCGACACCCGAAACTCGCCGTTTAGTTCACACAACGCGTTCAGAAAAAGGCGATCGGCTGTGATTCTGCCATTAACATCCATTCCGTGTGACTTTGAG
>JBKDKA010000105.1:0-2080 GCA_046345315.1 Planctomyces sp. | reverse complement strand
GAACCGGCCCGCAGCACCAACGCCGAACAGGATGGCGAAGATCGTCATGGTTTCTGCAGGAGAACCGGCAGAACGAAGCAGTAATCCGCCGGAGATCAGTCCGATCAGAACGCCAACGTGGCAGATTCGGCTTCGGCGAGCGAAAAATCCCGGCCGAATTCGACGCGGCACGATCTGCTCAGCCCACGTGTTCCACGCAGGGCCTACCGAAAGTCCGGATGCCCAGTAGAGCGTTGCCGGAAGAAAAACACTCCATGCCGGCACGTTCTCGGTGAGCGCCATCCCGACGAGCACGAGCAGACTGATCGACTGGAGAATCGCCGCACCGACCGCAAAACGGCGATACGACTGCACTCGATGCAGAATCGCCGGTGCTGCCAGCTGAAGGATGCTGCCGAGCAGAATCGGTACGGTCGCGATCAGAGCAACGACGAGGTCGCCCATGTTTCGCGACAGCACGAATGCCGGAAGGTAGGTTTCGCCGAGACCTACCATGACACTGAAAGAAAACCCGTCGGCGTTCATCGCTGCCAGGTTGCGTCGCAGAACCTTTCTGCGATGCGCCGGGACCGGATTGGCCTGCATGATCATGTCAGTAAACTGGTCGTTCCATTCGCTCATCGTCGCTTCTTCCTGTGAGACATTGAGCTCACAGTGACGCGACACGACGAACTTCGTTCTGGTTCAGCTGAATACGGCCGCAGGAACATCCTGCTGACAGCATCACGAAGAAATACGACGGTTTCGCCAGTCGATTGTTTCAGGCCGAAATCCGGATTTCTGAACGTTTTTTCTGACACATTGCCGCAATCCGTTGTTCACGGTGCGGTGGCTTCTGGCTGAATTGGATCTCTGATTGATAACTCACAGAGACCGGTTCCGACAATGACAAAGAACGGATTTCATGCACGCTCCGACAGAATCTTTCTTTCGATAAATCATGAAACACCCATTTCTGCTCGTCAGGCCGTCAGATCGCAGATTCTGCTGACTTAGAGCTGGGGAATGGGGAGCAGCGAGCAGGGAACAGCGACGGGCGAGTGGTGACCGGAGGAATGCTGCGACCAATTCCCCGATTCCGATTCCTGAGTCCCTGGAGCTTTTTCGGCGTTATGAACACGGGTGTTTTGTGGTTCCCGCGCAGACGGGAATCCACTCAGGGGCACAGGATTCCCGCCTGCGCGGGAATGACGCCGTCTTGATCAAATCTCGACTTAGTACCCGTTCCCTGTTCCCGATTCTCCGCTCACCGTTGCCCGTGTCATCGTTCCCCGTCTCTCACGCCGTGTAGGGAATCTCACAGACAAAGGTCGGATCGGGTTCCTGAAACGCTGCCGGCACAGGGGAACTGACGTGACCGGCCTGAGTTCCGGCATCTGCAGCATCAACGGTGGTCTCGATCGGCGCCGATCGAACTGTGCGTTCGTGTTTATTCCACCACTCCTCGGCTCGATGCCAGTTCCATTCGTGAGCACACTCGCACTGATCGAGCGCCTTCAGGAGTGCTCGCGGCGATGAATATCGGTTGTCCGGATTCTTCTCCAGGCATTTCATGATGACCTGCGAAAGATCTTCCGGGACGTTCGCACCGATTTCCTGAAACGTCGGGACCGGGATCGTTCCATGAGCGACGACAAGGAGAACGGGATTCTCTTCGTCGAACGGCGGACGTCCGGTGAGCAGGTAATAGGCGACGCATCCCAGTGAGTAGAGGTCGCCCCGACAGTCAGGATTCAGACCACGAGCCTGTTCCGGGCACATGAATCTCGGAGACCCCTGAAGCTGGCAGCTGACGGTCCGCATTTCCATTCCGTCCTCACAGGCAGGACAGACAAGCCCGAAATCCAGAAGCTTGGCGACGTCGTACACATGTCCGCGTTCTGCGAGAAAGATATTGCTGGGCTTGATGTCTCGATGCACAAGACCATGCTGAGCCGCCTCGTGAAGTGACCCGCAGATCTGCCGAAGGATGAAGATGACTCGCGATGGAGGCAGTGGGCCGCATTGTTCAACCACCTGACGAAGATTCAGTCCTTTCAGAAACTCCATCGCGTAGTAAAATCGCCCGGTGATCGTGCGG
>JBKDKA010000104.1:0-3909 GCA_046345315.1 Planctomyces sp. | reverse complement strand
ACGTTTTCGGCTGGAGCATATTGTCTGGCAAGAATGGCACTTCCGCTGGCCGTATTCCAAAGATTGCTCCGGAACGTTTCCGAGCGAATCAACGGAGGGCAGATCGATGCGATGTGGCATGGTCATCGGACTTTGTATCTCGATGGTACCGGATTTTCGATGCCGGACACCGCCGAGTTGCAGACCGAGTTCGGACAACCGGGTGGTCAGAAGAAAGGATGCGGATTCCCTGTAGCTCATCTGCTGACTTTGTTTCATGCTGGAACAGGTATGCTTCTGGACGTGTTCACGGCGCCGTTGCGAACGCATGACCTCGCCATGGCGGCGCAGTTGCATCCGTCTTTGAAGCCGAACGATGTGCTGGTTGCCGATCGAGGATTCTGTTCATACGCCCATTTTGCACTGCTTTTGCAGAGCGGAGTTCATGCGGTGATGCGAATTCATCAGAAAATGGTGGTTAACTTTACTCCGCATCGTCCACATGTGGTTCGGCGTCATGGCAGGAAATCGGCCGCAGAGAAAGGATTGCCGAGCTCGCGTTGGATCCGAACGCTGGGGTACGAAGATCAGGTCGTGATGTGGATGAAGCCCGTGTCATGTCCGACATGGATGACGGCGGATCAATTCCTCACTCTTGCCGATGGTATTGAGATTCGTGAACTTCGATATCGAGTTCAGATCCCCGGATTCCGGGTTCAGGTCGTGACTCTTGCAACGACACTGCTTGACGCAGATCGTTACTCTGCGAGTGATCTTGCGGACCTCTATCGTCTTTGCTGGGACATTGAAACCAATCTGTCGCACCTGAAAACGAGCATGGGTCTGGATGTGCTGAAGTGCAAAACCGTTGACGGTGTACTGAAGGAAATGATCTTGTTCTGTCTGCTGTATAATCTGATCCGTCTGGTGATGCTGCATGCAGCTCGCACTCAGAATGTGGACGTGCGTCGCATCAGTTTCATCGACGCTCTGCGCTGGCTCGCGAGCGCAGACGCCGGTGAGACACTCGTACCGCTTGCCGTTAACCCCGACCGCCCCAACCGCTGTGAACCCCGGGTGCGAAAAAGACGACCGAAGCAATTCCCGGTGATGAAACAGCCACGAAAAGTCCTGCAGGATGCACTGATAAACAAAGGCAGAAACGCCTAACTGAATGCCATTCCAGAATGTCCCCTTTTGCGATACGCACTCTGACCATTCGGTTGATTCGTGGTTGCCAATTCAAGCACGGATAGCACCTATGATACGAATATTGAACCGCTAACCTTTCGGAATGCCCCAACACAGTGTGGCACTGCTGTTGCTGTGCGTCCTGAGATTGCGAGATCGTCGTACAGAGTGCAGGCATGGCTGCAGAGAATTGGCGGAGATTGCAGCGGGATTGACATCGTGCCGCGTGTGGAACTTTGATCTGCGCAAACTCAAGCAGGGCTGGCGACGCAGACGGAGTGCCCCGCAAATTCAGATCAGCGGTTTTCGAGGCTCTGACGGCGCCTTCAGTCAGGCCAGATGAGCCAGAACTTCTTCCTCGTCGGCCACGTCGCAGAAGTACCCGCAGATGATCTCATGAGTTCGAAGGCTTCGATCCGATCATGCGATCCATCAGCGCTCGTTCGGCGTGTTCAACACCTGCTGAAGGAGTCACTTCCATCTTCGTGGGAACGGTGCGATCAACTTCAAAGTGCGTATCCTGAGTCCATTTCATCTTCATTCCGCTGCCCGACTGAGCATCTCGGAACGAGGTCATGCGAGGCAGCGCTTCCACTATGCTGCAATCCACCAGCGTTAAAGTCTGCTGAACATCCTTCAGACGCTTGTCCGACGCAATCGGAACCAGCTTTTCACCGAACGATTCAATGATCGGCTTGAGTCGTTCAGAATCAAGAACCGCGACGGATTCTGATAAAGACCCCAGTGATGCTCGCGCACAGCCAGGCTTCCTCTGTACCTTCTTCAGTTCACTGGCCTGCTGCAGGGAACGAAACGATGTGATCACCGGGTTGAACACGTAGAGCAGAATCAGCATGCAGTACTGATCCATAGGCAGCGAACGATTACCCGCCCGGTCACGCTCGCAGGCGACATCATGCAACTGCAGCAACAGCTTACCAAGCTGATCGAAGTACTTCAGCCCGACAATGTCTTTGTCGGTGACTTCGCGATCCTGTCGTGCATTTCTGCGACTTGCCAGCCGCGAAGCCTCACAGATCACCGCCCAAAGCGGAAGTTAAGGAACCGTTGAGATCTCCGTCCCCTACAGCCAGCAATCACCGTGCCGAACAGGATTGTGAACGTCTCCGTTGTTATGCATTTCGCTGTGAGAGATGCCAGCCTGCACCATCGCCTCTGGCGATCGTATGGAATCGACATCGATCAAAAGCAATTCTCCAAAGAACTCCACTGTTGGAAAATCAGTAACGCCGGCTCATCACACTGGATCAAAGGTCCAGATCAAACTCTTCAGATGCGGCATCATCGAATGAAAGACGGTATTTCAAATCCACGAAACCTCGAGCACACAACCAGTCCATCAGCGGTGGCAGACCATCTACCTCACGGCGGAAAGTCAGATAATCCAGACGCAGAATCAGCCCAGCCCTCGAAGCATATCCTGACTGCACCGCATGCCGGACTTCTGCCGGATTCATCGGGGCTGCACCTGAGCTGGCCAGTACCCCCAGTCGATCCTGAATGCTTTTCTGCCATTCAGCAGACTGTCGGGCATATTCTTCGCTGTTCTTTTTCAGGGCCATTGGATCATCGTTCTGTTCGGCCGCGGAATACACAGGACGCGCCGAATACAAATCGACCAGCTCAACATCAACTCGGTCTGGTCCGGCCAGTTTAATGCGATTCAGTCGATTTGCTTCCTGCTGTTTAATCAACTCACGCAGTTCCGTCTGTAGTTTCTCTGTGACAGCTTTTTGCCCCCTGCGAGTTGCCTCTGCAATCTCCGTCGAAATCGCCTCCACGCGTTCTGCGGTCGGATCAGGAATCTTTGACCCGGACTTTTCAGCCTGCTCTGAAACCACTGCGGCAGATGGATTATCCCCCAGCTCCTCCTCGTCTGGTTCCGCTCCCTGAAGCAGCAGGATCGTGCGTCTCGCTTTCTGTTGCGATTCAGTAACCGGGCGTTCCGGCAACCACGGCGGAACGAGCAGTGCGCCGCCGATATTCGATGAAAACAACAGCTGGAGTTCCCTTTCGGTCTCTCTGGCGATCTGTTCAGACGGTGCGACACCCAGAATCGAAAACGAGATTCCGAAATCATCGCTTCGCACGGCCGTCTTCGCTCCATGGGACTCGAACTTCGCGCTCCAGTCTGCCGTGATGTCATCATTACCTGCGGGCAGCGCAAGCAGCAGACTGTTTCCAAAGATTCGCAGAACACCTCCGGACGGCAACTGTCCTTTCAATTCGGAAAAAACGTTCTGCGCCAACTCGGCCCCGGAGAAATTCCCAACGATACAGATCTCTTTCTCGGCCGGTGGACTATCGGCCCCCGCCGCATGGAATACCTGACCTGAACCACAGACGTAGGGTGTTTCAGGTGCGTCACCTGCTACGTTGACCAGGTCCCGAAAGCTTGAATGCTTTCCAATGATTAATACAAACAGGAATACGATTGCCGCAGCGATACTGCTGAAATGTGCACCGGCGAGCAGCAGCGTCCCGCCTGCCCCGGGGGCGGGCGAATTCAATGATTCAAAAATGCTTAACGTGACGTTGGCACGAGCCTTCGTATTGATTGAAGAGGCAGAAAATTCCGGTTCTTCTGGGAATTTCGTGGCTACAGAATTTGAGGTTTGAGGCTGAGTTTTCCGCATAAGAAGAGAACTCGGATTCGATAGTGCTGGAAGAGACGAAACCCTCTGGCTGCGGACTTAATGGACTGGATCCTGCTGTTGA
>JBKDKA010000103.1:0-15215 GCA_046345315.1 Planctomyces sp. | reverse complement strand
GGTCAGAACGACGCACCAGTGGTTCAGGACGTCACTGGCTCAGCCAGTGCAGAGGGCCCTTCTGTCGACCGTGGCCGCAGACTGCATTGATTTCGATACGTCGGATACCCACACCTTCAGCATCGACAACACCGGTACACTCGGCACTGTCACAAACAACAACGATGGCACGTTCACCTACGATCCAAACGGTGCTTTCGAATCTCTCGCTGATGGTCAAACCACGACTGATTCCTTCACGTACACCGTCAACGACGGTCATGGTGGAGAAGTGACGAAGACCGTCACCATCACAATCACCGGACACAACGACGCGCCTGTCGTTCAGGACGTCATTGCCGCTGTCAGCGAAGATGGTCCTTCCGTGGACGTGGCGGCTGACTTCACTGATGTTGACACCACAGACACTCACACATTCACCATCGACAGCACCGGAACGCTTGGCTCTGTCACAAACAATAACGATGGCACATTCACCTACGATCCAAACGGTGCCTTCGAATCTCTCGCTGACGGTGAAACCACGACAGACTCCTTCACCTACACCGTCAACGACGGTCATGGTGGAGAGGTCACTAAGACCGTCACCATCACAATCACCGGACAGAATGACGCACCCGTTGTTCAGGACGTTATCGCCTCTGTCAGCGAAGAGGGCCCTTCTGTCGACGTGGCCGCAGACTTCACTGATGTCGACTCGACGGACACCCACACCTTCAGTATCGACAACACCGGTACACTCGGCTCTGTCACCAACAACAACGATGGCACGTTTACCTACGATCCAAACGGTGCTTTCGAATCTCTCGCTGATGGTCAAACCACGACAGACTCCTTCACGTACACTGTCAACGACGGTCACGGCGGAGAAGTCACAAAGACCGTCACCATCACGATCACTGGGGAGAACGACGCGCCTGTCGTTCACGACGTCATTGCCGCTATCAGTGAAGATGGTCCTTCCGTAGGCCTGTACGCGGACTTCACTGACGTCGACACCACGGATACTCACACCTTCACCATCGACAGCTCCGGAACACTCGGCTCTGTCACAAACAACAACGACGGCACGTTCACCTACGATCCGAACGGAGCCTTCGAATCTCTCGCTGACGGCGAAACCACGACCGACTCCTTCACTTACACCGTCAACGATGGTCATGGTGGAGAGGTGACGAAGACTGTCACCGTCACGATTACTGGACAGAACGATGCACCTGTGGTCGATTTCTCCGGAATTTCAGCTCTGGTGACGACCGAAGATTCCAGCGGCCTCGTGATTACTGGCGTTTCCGTATCGGACGTTGATGCTACGACAGTAGAGTTGTCGGTAACACTGAGTGTCGTCAACGGGACGATCAATGTGGATCCTGTTGCTGCGGCATTGGCCGAAGTGACGGTGCTGAGCGGCAGTAATTCTGATGCTGTCGTGATCCATGGCACGATCGCGAATCTGAATGCATTCCTGACTGGCACCGGTGTCTCTTACACACCTGACGAAGACTACAATACGGTCGATGGTGGAAACGCGTCTCCGACGGCGAATCTCGAGTTCCTGACTGTGACAGCGACAGACGACCTGAACCTGAGTTCGATCGCTGAAGAAATCGGTGTGACGGTGACAGAGGTCAACGATGCTCCTGTCAGTTCCGACATCCCGACGACAATCAACGAAGACGGTTCAGTCAGTTTGATTGTTGTCGAGTCGCCGACAGCGATGCCGGGACCGCAGATCGAAGCGAACACTCAGACGGTGGAATTGATTGGTGGAGGTACCACTCTGGCTGAAAACGGTGCGGTATCCTTCAATTTCGCAACCGGCGAGATCATCTATTCCCCGAACGAGGATTTCTACGGCAGCGATTCGTTCAGCTACCTGATTCGAGATAACGGCACGACAAACGGGGACGCTGATCCGCTGACGGCAGAGATACTGGTGACGGTGACAATCAATCCCGTCAACGATGCCCCAGTCTTTACAATCGGTGTCGCTCAGACGATCAGTGAAGACGACACGACGCCACAGTCGGTGATCGGCTTTATCAGCGGCGCAGATCTCGGTCCGGAGAACGAAACGAGCGCGCTGGTGTACGGTCCGTTTGGCACACCGCACAGCGATCAAACGGCCACGTATACGGTCACATCGGACATTCCTGAGGCGTTCAGTTCGCTTTCCATCAGCTCTGACGGCACATTGAGCTACACACTCAATCATGAGTACACAAATGCTCTGACCGCTGGAGACAACGTCGTCGCAACCATCTCGGTGATCCTCGATGATCAGGGCGGAAACGAATTCGGAATCGGATCAGCAACCGCGTCTGATTCCTTCACAATCACAATCAGCGGTATCAACGATGCGCCGTCGGCAGTGACAGTCACTCCAATTCTCACAACATTGGAGGAGAACAGCAGCACGGCAAGCTCAATTCCAGTCGCGACGCTCGCCATCGTGGACATTGACGGCGGTACGAATAACCTGTTGCTGACCGGCCCCGATGCTGTCTTCTTTGAGATCGTGAATGACGAACTTCACCTCAAAGCCGGCACGGTACTCGACTTTGAAACGCAGTCGTCGTACAGCGTCACGGTGGAAGTCGATGATGCTTCTGTCGGTGTGACGCCGGATGCGTCTGCAACATTCACGCTGACGCTGACGAATGTGCTTGATACCACTACGGGAGCCGACCGGTTTGAGTTCAGCTACAGTGATCTGGATGTCACAATCACTCATTCGATCAATGGTGGCACGCCGGTTTCGCTGGGAAGCTTTGCCCTGACGACACCGCTGGTCCTCGAGGGACTCGCTGCAGATGATTCTGTTGTCATCAATGGAACAGCAGGAAACGATACCTTTGTCATGAACGGAAGCGATGTGACAGTGAACGGTGCGACACTGACGCTCAACGGCCCGGCAGTACGCACGTTCGCTGGCGGATTCGGCGACGACACCTATGGTTTCAGTTCCGATTCCCCACTTGGCCTCGTTACTGTCGACGAAAGCCTCGGTGGAACGGATACCCTCGACTTTTCGTCTACCAGTCTGTCCGGTGTCACCGTGAATCTCAGCAGAACAACGCCCCAGATTGTCAATCCGAACCTGACGTTGACGCTGCTCAGTGGGAACAACATCGAAAACCTGACTGGCGGGGCAGGTGCAGATTCACTGACCGGCAACGCGCTGAACAATCAAATCATTGGCGGTGGTGGGAACGACTCACTCAACGGTTTTTATGGCGATGATACGCTCGCAGGTGGTCAGGGTGACGACACCTATATGTTCACTTCCGCCAGCAATCCGGAAGCCGACAGTGTGAATGAGCTCGCGGGTGAGGGGACTGACCTGCTCAATTTCTCACTACTGACCACTGGCGTCACGGTCAACATTAACATGCGTAATGTCCAGACCATTCATCTGAACCGCACACTGAAGCTCAATTCGTTCTCCACATTCGAGAACGTGACCGGCGGTACAGCTGCGGATTCGCTCACGGGGAATTCACTGAATAACCGACTGACCGGCGGTGGCGGGAATGATTCTCTCAATGGCTGGTTCGGAGATGATACGCTGTCCGGTGGTCAGGGTAACGACAGTTACGTGTTCACATCCGCAGGCACACCGGAGGCCGACAGTGTGAATGAACTCACCGGTGAGGGAACGGACACCCTCAACTTCTCACTCCTCACCGCCGGAGTATCACTCAACATCAACAACAACGCTGTTCAGAGTATTCATCTGAACCGCACACTGAAGCTCAATTCCTTCTCCACGTTTGAAAACGTGATCGGCGGGTCTGCTGCGGATTCTCTCACCGGCAACTCACTCAATAACCGACTGACAGGTGGCGGCGGCAACGACACGCTCAATGGATGGCATGGAAATGATACGCTGGTTGGTGGATTGGGTGACGACGCTTACGTATTCAGTTCCGCCAGCGCGCCGGAAGCAGACTCCGTAAATGAATTGGCCGGTGAGGGAACGGACACGCTTCAATTCTCGGCTCTCACCACCGGAATCACGCTGGACCTGGCAGCCGTCGGAAGCCAGACCGTGCATCTGAATCGAACGCTGTCGATCAATCTTCCGGACACCCTCGAGAATGCCATCGGGGGATCCGGGGATGACGTCATTCGAGGCAACGAGCTGGCGAATGTCCTGAACGGAGCTGGAGGCAACGATCTTCTGGTTGGACTTGGCGGAGACGATACGATTTCCGGCGGAATCGGCAACGACATTCTGGTCGGAGGTCGTGGAGCGGACAGTCTGAGCGGGAATCAGGGCGAAGACCTGATCATCGCAGGATACACCCTGTCGGCGACAATCGAAGACAGTTCTGTATTTCTGACGCAGATCAGCACAATCTGGTTCAGTGCGGATCCCTTCGCAACACGTCAGGCAAACCTGACTCCGTTACTCGTTCCGGCAACGACCTTGCTCAACGATGCAGAATCCGACACGTTGACGAGCAACCTCGATCTCAGTCTCGACTGGCTCTTCGCAGCTCTGGCTGACGGGGTGTCGAAAGATGCGGCTGATGTGCTCAATCTCTTCTGATTCGTTTCCCGCTTGAGTCTTCCCAGTAGTCTGATCAAGCATCGTCATCATCAGGCAGATTGCTGGTTCGAGGGGAATCGGGCTGGATTTCGATCGAAATGCCTGATACCACTCGGGGGCACAGACCAGACACTTCAACTATGGTGACCTCGGCGGTCTTTCGAACGACGTGCTGAATGTCCACGAATGACGGATTCGATTCGGGGACTGATTTTGCTGGCTGATGCAGGCTGCCCCTGGAAGTTCGTGCAAGTCGGGAGTGTGCTGATGCTGAAATTCTTCGGCGGATCTGGACAGCGAAAAGACTTCTGTGATGGTCTTTCCCGTCGCAGCCTGCTCAACATCGGAACACTGACCGCACTCGGCACAACGGGCGGCTGGGCTCTGCCGTCAATTCTGCGAGCGGAATCGCAGCAGCCAACAGCTGCGAAACGACCGAAATCGGTCATCATGATCTATCTGGTCGGGGGACCTCCGCATCAGGACATGTTTGACCTGAAGCCCGAAGCACCTCGCGAGATTGCCGGGCCGTGGAAACCCATTCCTACAAACGTTCAAGGGATGGACATCTGCGAAGCGTTTCCCCGACTGGCCACGATGGCCGATCGGATGACGATTGTGCGATCGCTGGTCGGCAATCTGGCCGATCACGATGCTCAACAGGTCTTCAACGGGCGGCATCCGTCGAAGCCAAAACCTTCCGGTGGATGGCCCCAGTTTGGGTCACTCGTGTCGCAGGTTCAGGGAGCTGCCACACCGCTTGCACCGCCATTTGTCAGTCTCTGTTATCAGTGCACCCACGGACCGTACAACGAACCAGGACCCGGATTTCTGGGGGCTGCCCACTCACCATTTCGTCCCATGGGGCCAACGCGAGAAGACATGGTGCTCAACGGCATCACTCTGGACCGCTTGTCAGATCGAAAGCTGCTCCTACGCAGTGTCGACCAGCTGCGCCGGAACATCGATGCTTCCATGACGATGACGGGAATGGATGCCTTCACGGAACAGGCCATGGGGCTTCTGACATCGTCTCGTCTTGCTGAAGCGCTCGACCTGAGCAAAGAAGATCCTCGAACCATCGAGCGTTACGGCACCGGCGATCCGAAGGTATCTATTGATGAGAATGGAGCTCCCCGCGTTCCACAGAGCATGCTCGTGGCCAGACGACTGATAGAGGCGGGTGTTCGAGTGGTGACGCTGAACTACAGCAAATGGGACTGGCATGGCGGGCCTTACAACACGATCTTCAATCGGGAGAAGGAAGACTTTCCGATCTTTGATCAGTGCCTGAGTGCCCTCATTGAAGATCTTCACCAGCGCGGACTTGCTGACGACTGTGCCGTGATTGTCTGGGGTGAATTCGGCCGAACACCGAAGATCAGCGGTCAGGTCGGAAGAGACCACTGGCCACAGGTGAACTGTGCGCTCATGGCCGGAGGATCCATGCGACATGGTCAGGTGATCGGGGCCACTGATCGGATTGCTGCGGAAGCGGTGTCACGACCAGTCACATTCGGAGACATCTATGCGACACTGTTCCATCACCTGGGAGTCTCTTCGGAGCATCTGACCGTCACGGATCTGAACGGGCGACCGCAGTATCTGATCGAAGATGGCGGAAAGGTGATGCCCGAACTTGTCTGAGCTTCCCGGCGCTGTCTTTCTGAGATCCTTCCCTGGTGAGCGATGTGGCATGCGGCGCCAGAGCCGACTTGCAGTCCTGCTTCTGACGGCACTGTTGATGACTTTGCTCGGAGCATCGCTGAACTCAGCCTCCGGCGCCGAAGAATCGCTGCCCGTCCATGAATTTGGCGGGAACGATGCAGCATCGCTGCAAAAGTTTCTGTTGCAGCATGCGGGGCAATCCTGCATCGTTCGCCTGCCGAAGAATCAGTCTCTGACCTGCACAGCACGCGAGGACATCGCTGGCAACGAAAAGTCGATCCACGCTCTTCTGGTCCCGGAACGAGTTCAACTGGACCTGAATCAGGGAACTCTGCTGCTGGATCTTCGCAGCAACAGTTACGGAATCCGGCTTTCGAATCACTCCGCGATCCGCAATGGAACGGTGCGTGTCATCCACAG
This sequence comes from Planctomyces sp., assembly GCA_046345315.1. Classification (GTDB taxonomy): domain Bacteria; phylum Planctomycetota; class Planctomycetia; order Planctomycetales; family Planctomycetaceae; genus F1-80-MAGs062. The sequence continues at coordinate 8,572 of JBKDKA010000103.1, read as the reverse complement.
TGAGGGCAAGGGATTGCAGGGATGCTGGCACAGTGCGGTGAGTGTTGGTGCTGCTTATGGTGATGGCGGCACCGTTGAACGCCCGGGGCACTTTTCCACTGTGACGAATTGGGTGATGGAAGACCTTCTCATTGATCAGCAGGTGGAGGCATCTGCTGTTCAGCTGATGTCGGAGGCCTGTCACGGCATCATTCGCAACATTCGTATCGCCGACTCTGAAAAGGCACTGCTCGGGATCGGAATGGACTGGGGAAGCGTGGGTGATGTGTCTTCAGCCGACGAACGACTCAGTGCGATGCAGGAACTCTGGAAGAAGCATCAGATTTACACGACACACCCTCATGACATCCTGGTGGAAAACATTGAGATCGGTCGGCTGACGAGGAATTCTGACCCCAGCGATGCCGGCGTACGCTGTTCTGCCTGCCATCGCATCACGATTCGCAACATCAGCATTGATACATCAGCAACGGCAATTGCCATCTGGGGCGGTGACTGCGGCTACGAGTTCGCTCGTGATGATCAGCGGAATTCTGAACACTCCGGTTATATTCTCGAAAACATCACCATTAAGAATGCGCTTCGTTTCGGGCTGATCCTTAATGGTACAGCAGACAACATCATTCGCGCGGAGCGAAACCTTGGTTACAAGCCGCTGCGGAATCCGGCAGTGCCCGGCATTCAGGGCCTGCTTGCCACAGAACTTCATCTAAGAGGAGTTCGGACATCCGGAAGTAAAGGGATCTATGCCGTGGCTGTTACCTCAGCGGAGCTGAAAGGCGTGCAAATCAGTCAGTTTGCCGTTGGACTGCATGCGGAAGACTGGGTCAATGGAATACGATTGACCGGGGACATGATTCGCGACAATGATCGCAATCTGCTTCTGGAAGGAACGTTTTCTCCGGCATCGGATGTGACTCTGGAGAGTGTGGATCGCTGAAATCCTGATCAGCGCATTGAAAGTCAGGCCGTCGATGGTAGGATCGGCGGTTTCGCCGCGTGGACAGAATCCGGCGGTGCTCATCGCACTCTACCGAAGACAGATCTTCTTTCTGATGAAATCACGCCGTCGAAGTGGCTCAAGAAAGCCGGAAACCGCATCTACTCTGCATCTCAAGGGGTTCGCCGATCGCCTTGTGGCATCTGCCGAAAGCGAACTTCAGGGGCCGGACGTGCTGGTCCTCCTGTTGCAGGGGACAACGCTGGCCACCGCACTTAAGAACGCTCGACCGGAGCTGAACTTCACTTTTTTTACTCCGGAGCACTTCTTCTTCAATACGCTTCAGGAGTATCACCCGGAATGCCAATCGGTTCCTGAACCTTCAACCGAACCATCTGACAAGTCCGCTGCACTGAACCTGACAGCTGGTGACCGGTTTGTGCGAATTGGAGCTGAAGCAGGGACTGGAAGAAAAATCCGACTGGTCTGTTCTGCAGATCCGCCGGAGGATCTTTTTGACAGTGTCGCTCTGCCGACATCGGCAACGGGAAACGCAGAACAGACTCAGGAACTCATTCAGACGGCTCATGAGCGTCTGAAGATCGGCGGCCGACTCATCGTGTCGACAAACAATGCGAAGGATCACTGGCTGCATGAGCAGCTGAAGAATCACTTCGGGCGAACCACGGTGAAGCCGCAGCGGGAAGGTGTTGTCTACATCGCTCACAAAACGGAACCACTGAAGAAACTGAAAGAGTTCCGAGCCAGCTCAGCGTTTCGTTTTCAGGGAGACCTGCTGCATGTAGAGACCCTGCCGGGAGTCTTCAGTCATCGTCGAGTCGATGGAGGCGCTCGAGCCCTGATCCGGTCGCTGGAGCTTCTCCGACCGGAATACGCACTGCCTGACGAAAAGGTCTTTGAGCCGAAGAACATCGTCGATCTTGGCTGCGGAAGCGGTGCCGTCGGATTGGCAGCAGCAGTTCAGTATCCGAACGCTCGCGTGCTGGCCGTTGACAGCCACGCTCGAGCAACGCTGTGTGCCGCTCGAAGTGCCGCCAAAAACGGAATCGATCGAGTCAGAACACTGTTGACCTCAGATGCCGCAATTCCGAATCAGAACAGCTGGGACCTGATCCTGACAAATCCGCCGTATTATTCGGATTTTCGGATCTCGGAACTGTTTCTGACGTCATCGCATCGAGCACTCCGTCCGGGTGGCAGGATTCATCTGGTGACCAAGCTGACGGACTGGCACGAGGAGCGAATGGAACAGCTGTTTCGGGATATCGACACGGTCACGATCGGCGAATACGACGTCATCACGGCGAAGAAGTGACGGAGCCGTCTCTGCATCTCCAGTACGTGATTCTGGAGTTCCGTCATTCCCGCGCAGGCGGGAATCCAGTGACCCGGCGTAAACTCCCGCATGGGCGGGAATGAAGTCCGACGAAAGAGAATAGATTCGTCATCGGATCCCCCCGTGTCCTTCTGTGTGATCTGTTTTTAAACACGAAGATCGCGAAGGACACGAAGGGTGTGCTTTTTGAAACGGCTGATTTCACGCAGGGCGAGGTTCCTACCGAGCCGTCTGAAGCCCGTCATTCTGCATGACAGTAGCAGTACATCAGGAGTTTCGACCCACCTGAACTATTTCGTGTTTTTTTTCCGGCTGATTCCGACACAGCGAGGCTTCTGTCGAGCCATCTGATGCTGCGAAAAGATGCTTTCGTTGTTTCGCAGCGTTGAAAACGGTGGGCCTGCGCTTCGCTTGTCCCACTCTACAAAAAATCACCGCATCTTTGGGCTGGTCATTTTGAATGGCAATAGCGACCCCCAGCAGGAGTTTAGCTCTTCCGCTTTGTTTCTCCTTCGTGATCTTCGTGTACTTCGTGGTGTAACCCGCTTTTCAACACGAATATTACACAGAACACAAAGGATGTGTGATCAATTGACTGATTTCCGGCAGGGCAAGGCTTCTGTCGAGCCGTCTGATGCTGCGAAAAGATGCTTTCGTTGTTTCGCAGCGTTGAAAACGGTGGGCCTGCGCTTCGCTTGTCCCACCCTGCAGAAAGTCATAGCATCTTTGGGCTGGTCATCCTGTTTGGAAACAGCGGCGTACCAGGAGTTTCGCTCTCCCGACGCGTTTTTCCTTCGTGATCTTCGTGTCCTTCGTGGTGCAACCTGCTTTTCAACACGAAGATCACGGTCACGACGTTGTGCCGAGAAACATCACGGCTGGCGTGAGATCGTTCCTTCAGTGGGGCTGGACGCCGTCGCGTAGAGCTTTTTGGGAATGCGTCCCGCCAGCCAGGCGTGACGCCCCGCAAGGCAAGCCTGCCTCATCGCCACGGCCATGCGAAGCGGATCTTTGGCGCTGGCGATTCCCGTGTTCAGAAGAACGCCATCACAGCCGAGTTCCATCGCGATCGTGACATCGCTCGCCGTGCCAACGCCGGCATCGATGATCACCGGATAGTCCGGATCATTTTCCTTCAGATATTCCAGACAGATCTTCAAACTGTTCGGGTTCAGAATTCCCTGACCACTTCCGATCGGACTGCCGGCAGGCATCACGGATGTGGCTCCTGCTTCCTTGAGTCGGCGAGCTGCAATCGGGTCGTCTGACGTGTAACACAGCACCTGAAAACCGTCGGCCACCAGGCGACCACAGGCTTCGATCGTTGCGACGGGATCCGGAAGCAGAGTCCGGGTGTCCGCCAGAACTTCGAGCTTCACCCAGTCGGCCCCCGGATTTTCCAGCCCTCGGAGAATCTCCCGGCCCAGACGAGCCACGCGAATGGCATCATCAGCATTGAAGCATCCCGCCGTATTCGGAAGGATCGTGTATCGTTTGAGGTCGATGAAGTCCAGAATGTTGCGCCCGGCAGCATCGACAAGACGTTCCCGGCGAACAGCAACGGTGATGACGTCCGAACCACTGGCACTCAGACAATCCTGCATCAATTCGAACGTGCTGTATTTTCCCGTGCCCACAATCAGGCGAGACTTCAGAGTGTGAGACCCGAGCACAATGGGGCGGTCGTCCGGAAATTCAGCTTCGGTCATCGATCCGTGTTTCTGATTGAGGGAACCAACTGGGGTTCGGTGATCTCATTCACCGTTCCGTGATTGTATCCCCTTCGGATTGTCATTTCAGCCTTCCTCAGTCCCCTTCCTGCGAATTGCGAGTTCTCCGGAGCCTTCGCCATTGTTGCAGAACGGCGGCCGACTATCATTTTGACCGCTGAGACTGCGCATTAAGAAACCGAGGTCTGCGTGTCGGAACTGATCCGTCCCGGTTCAGCCGAATCAGAAACCTTGAAAACAGACTACTGAGAAATCAAAAGACAACTGAAAGCAGGGCAATGTCCGAGTTTCGAACAGAACACGATTCCATGGGTGATGTCCAGGTTCCGGCAGCAGCGTATTACGGGGCTCAGACGCAGCGAGCGGTCGAAAACTTTCCGATTTCGGGCTGGGAACTGCCACCAGATCTGATTCACGCCATGGGTCAGGTGAAGTACGCCTGCGGCGTCGCCAATCGCGATCTTGGCAAACTGACCGGAACGGGGAAAAACCCACTGAAGCCGGATCAGATCGACGCGATGCTCACCGCGAGCATGCAGGTCTTTCATGGTGAATTTGACGATCAGTTTCCGATCGACGTTTTCCAGACGGGTTCTGGTACGTCCAGCAACATGAACGTCAATGAAGTCATCAGCAATCGTGCCATCGAACTGCTTGGCGGCGATCGCTTTGCCATCGCAAAGCCCGTGCATCCGAACGATCACGTCAACATGGGGCAGAGCACGAACGACACGTTCCCGACAGCCATTCACGTCGCCGTGGCTTCCTCAATTCACAACAGTCTGATTCCCTCACTGAAGCGTTTTGCCGACGAGCTCAGTGCGTGCGCTGCAAAGTGGGACCGCATCATCAAGATCGGCAGAACTCACCTCGCCGACGCGACTCCACTCCGACTTGGTCAGGAGTTCGGTGGGTTCGCTCGGCAGCTGACGCTTTCCGTTGAACGAGCATTGAAGGCACGCGATGCCGTTCTGGAGCTGCCGGTGGGAGGCACCGCAGTCGGGTCCGGTATCAACACACACCCGGAATTCGGTAAGCGTGTTGCTGCGGTGCTCGCGAAGGAAACAGGAATTCCCTTCATCGAGGCAGTTGATCATTTCGAAGCCAATGCTCAGCGTGACGGGCTCGTGGAATGCCACGGTCAGCTTCGAGCAATCGCCACGACCCTGTTCAACGTCGCCAACAACATTCGCTGGCTGGGTTCAGGACCTCGATGCGGATTTTACGAAGTCATGCTTCCGGATCGTCAGCCCGGATCATCGATCATGCCCGGCAAGGTGAACCCGGTGATGTGTGAGTCGATGATGCAGGTGGCTGCACGAGTCATCGGAAACGATCAGACCGTTGCATTCAGCGGTGCCACCGGCGGTCAGTTCCAGTTGAACATCATGATGCCGATCATGGGACAAGCAACTCTGGAAAGCATCATGCTGCTGAGCAATTCCGTGAATGCCTTTGTTGAGTTCTGCGTTCTGGAGATGGAAGCAAATCAGGAAGCCTGCGAAGCATCCGTTGAGAAGAGCCTTTCGATGGTGACGAGCCTGAATCCCTACATCGGTTACGAAAAGGCTGCCGCTCTGGCGAAGGAAGCTTTCAAGACCGGGAAGACCATTCGTGAACTGTGCCGGGAACAGAAGATTCTTCCGGATGATGTGCTCACGAAAGCTCTTGACCCGATGAGCATGACTGAACCGGGCTGAGAAGGAGTCGCCTGCTCGCTGAGCGTCAATCGCTCAGCGAGCTCTGCCTGAGAAGATGTTGGCGTTCCGATGACTCAAGGGGTAGATTATGCTGTGGATCTGATCAGTTCCGGGGATTTTGCGCCGATCTGGCGCTGATCAACACCGGGGCGATCAGTTTTGCTGAATCTCGAGCTTCCTCTGTCCATCGTGTCTTGCCGGGCCACCGATGAGTTCTCGCCGCAGATTTCTGAGGTCCACCTTGCAGGGAGCAGTCTCCCTGCCCGGGCTGACCATGTGGACTGTGCCTCCCGGAACTGCGGCACTGCTGGAGTCGAGCGTCAGGGCTGACTCTGAAGCGACAGTGAAATCGCTGCGCAGAGTCGCTCCGACCGCGAAATCGATCATTTTTCTTTCGCTGTTCGGTGGCCCGCCGCACCAGGATACTCTTGATCTTAAAGAAGATGCACCGATCGGTATTCGTGGTGAATTCCAGTCGATTGCCACTTCTCTGAATGGTTTTCGTGTCTGTGAGTACCTTCCAAAATTCGCGAGGATGGCTCACCACTGCACCGTCATTCGCTCGGTGACCCACACTGACAACGCTCATGAGTCGGCGTTTTATTCGCTCATGACGGGATGGCCACACCCGCTGCCGAACACGAACGCAAGGCCTCGCCCCGAAGACTATCCAACGATGGGTGTGGTTCTGGAACAGCTCCGACCGCCCGAACGATCTGTCCCGGGATTCATTATGGCCGGAGGTCTGACATCCGGCGGCATCGGGCAGACGGCGGGGTTTCTTGGACGCAGCCGTGCTCCTTATCTGCTGCCGCAGGATGCCAACAGCCCGGACTTTCGAGTGCCTGATTTTGATGCGCTCGGTGATATCAGCCGTGCTCGACTTTCCGACAGACAGAATCTCCTGAATCGCTTTGATTCGCTGATGCAGATGGCTGACCTGGAATCGACTCAGCACATGTCTGCGATTCAGGCGCGAGCGTTCGACATGCTGTCAGCGACTGCACTTCGCGACGCGTTTGATCTGAGCAGAGAACCTGCAGAACGTCGCGACGCGTATGGACGAAATCCGTTCGCTCAGAATCTGCTGGTGGCGCGACGACTGGTTGAAGCCGGAGTTCCTGTCGTTCAGGTGAACTGGCGCAACAAGGGTGACGGTGGTCTCGATACGCATTACGATAATTTCAACCAGTGCAAGGGCACTCTACTTCCTCGACTGGATTCCTGTCTTTCCGCTCTTCTCACGGACCTCACAGAACGAGGCCTGCTTGATCAGACTCTGGTCGTGGCGGCAGGGGAGTTCGGACGAACGCCAAGAATCAATGACGTCGCCGGTCGTGATCACTGGGCCGGCTGCAATTCGATCATTCTCGCAGGCGGTGGAGTTCGTCGCGGTCTGATCTACGGGTCGTCTGACCGGATCGGTGCATATCCAGCGACATGTCCCGTGGGTCCATGGGATGTCTACGCGACAATCCTCCACTGTTATGGAATCGATCCGGAATCCGTTCTTCACGATCCCTCCGGTCGACCTCATCCAGTCTGTCGAGGCGTACCGATTTTTGACGTCCTTGACGATGCTCGCCCATCGGGTTTGCAGTCAGACAACCTTCCAGCGACTGATCACGCGGTCAAAAGATTGCCAGATCGAAGTTCACCGCCAGTCGACGCTTTGTCGACAAAGACCGCGACATCCGTGAGCGTTGTCAGCGTGAAAAGTCGAGAGAACTCTCGCGACGGCTCCACGATGATGTATGTTCCCGGTGGCGAGTTCGTCATGGGAAGTGATCTGTACTCCGTCGAGAAGCCTCCGCATGCTGTCAGAGTATCGCCGTTCTGGATGTCGAAGACACATGTGACGACCGCGATGTATCGTCGATTCGTTGCGGATACCGGGCACCGTGAGCAGGAGTTTCATAACCAGCATCTGGTGGATTCGAAGCTCTTCTATCTGGATGATCATCCGGCCATCGGTGTGAGCTATGACGATGCGGTTGCGTATTGTCGCTGGGCGGGTGGGCGACTTCCGACTGAGGCCGAATGGGAGTTTGCGGCTCGCGGAACAGACGGACGAGAATATCCCTGGGGAAATACTCCACCGATTCCGGGACGAGCGATCTACGGGCGAACGATCGGCCACGGAGGCAAACCGGAATCCGCTGGAGTCACGCCGGGCGACTGCAGTCCATTTGGCATCCTCGACATGGCGGGGAATGTGCTGGAATGGTGTCACGACTGGTTTGAAATTTATCCACCAGCCGGTTCCCCTGGAGCACTGAATCTTCAGGGGCCAGCTCAGGGAAGCTGCCGCGTTCTGCGTGGTGGATGCTGGAGTTACGAATCAAGATCGCTGCGGGCAGCGGAACGAATGCAGCAGCCACCGACACAGCGGCTCAACCTGATTGGGTTTCGGCTGGTCCTGAATGCAGACAACGCGACCTGACGATTCAGCTGTGCACTCGTGGCAGCTCGCAGCCTTCCAGAATGATCGCCGATTCGAGGTGCGACAGTTCGTCAAGACGGCTGCTGACGGACTGATCATCGGCGAAGGCTCTGGCAAGTCTCACGTAAGTTGAGTGGTGCCGTGCTTCAGACTCGTAAAGGCTGCCGTAAAAACCCTTCAGCTCCTGATCCTGCAGGTGGTCTCGGAGGAGAACGAATCGTTCACAGCTTCGAGCCTCAATCAGGGCGGCGATCAGGAGGCGGTCGACAGCCCGATGAGGTTCCTGACGACGGACGAGTTCCTTCAGCTTCCGGCCGTCGGTACAGGGCTTCAGTCGGATGAAACGACTGCCTCGTCGTTTCCTAAGGCTTCGTACCTGCTGACAAATATCCAGTTCCTCGC
>JBKDKA010000102.1:0-51764 GCA_046345315.1 Planctomyces sp. | reverse complement strand
GCCCGCAGCACCAATCGTGCGGGCGTCCTCCTGCCACGCGACCACTGCATCAGAGTGATCCGTTCTTCGTCAGTCAGAATAATGGTCTTCGCAATTCGCATCGTCGTATCCTCCTTGGTCAGAAGATATAACGCCAGCAATTGACATTAAGTTCCCGTATTTATGAGACATTACACTAGAAGGAAGCGTTACGAATGAGCAAGCAGGAAGCGTGTTCCGCAGCCTGATTTCAGCCATATTTCGCTTGAGTTCTTGAACCGGTGATTCAGACCTGATTGAATGAAACGCTGTGGAATCTCCCCTCCCGACGTGTCCTGAGTTTTTTTCTCCCCGCGAAGGTATCCGGCAGAATGTCGAACGAGTTCTGGACGCTATTGACGAGTCAGCCTGGTGTGGGGGTTCTGATCATCGATGAAGACGGCGTCGTTCTTTACTGTAATCCACAGGCAAAACAGATCTACTATGGCGACAACTTCAACCCAGTTGGCAAAACCATCGAAGAGATTGAGGGACGAGAATTCGCCGAAGAACGAATGACCGTGATTCGTCAGGTGATTGAATCCGGTAACCCCGTCATTCTCCGGCACATTCGCGGTGGTAAATGGACAGAAGCTGCGATCTGGCCGATGGAACCTGTTGCAGACCGAAAGAAACGGATCATTTCGATTACTCGGCAGGGCATTGATGAGACTCCCGCGAGCGATCCACTTCCGGTGTTCGATTCCGGCCTGATTGATCTCGGCCCGCTGGATGTGCTCACTCGCCGTGAACTCGAAGTGCTCACGCTGGTCGGGCACGGCAGCCCATTGAAATCCATCGCAAAAGAGCTGGGAGTCTCCCAGCGCACGGTGGAGCGATACCGTTCTGATGTTTCTCGCAAGCTGGGTGTCACCTCCATTGCCGAAATTGCTCGCCTGGTACAGCTTGCCGGTCTGGAAATCAGTCATGCCGACATGCCGCGACTGAACCGCTGGAAAGACACGAATTCCTGATCGTGTCGGAAACCCGTCACGACGAACTGTGCAGATGACACTACTCTTCCGACGGAAAGCGATCAAATCCTGATTTCGCTCAGTACGGTGAGGGTAACCATGCAGATGTACTCCGGCCACAGGAGCTCCACGGAGCACCTTCAGGAACCACTTCTCGACGAACGACTGGAGCTCGTGTCGCGTTCCGGGCGGCTGAGAACGATAGAGCTCTCGACGACGGAACCCATGACTCCTGAACTGCAGGAAGCTATCCGGCATCTTTTTTCCGAAATCCCGCAGCGTACGCCAAGCCGGTATTCTCGCGTGCTTCGACTCCATGACAACGGGGAGCAGTGGTATCGCATTGAGATTGACCTCCCGTCACCAGCTTCTTCGTCGTGTCGACTATATGTCAATCAGGTGACGCCGGATCAGCTTATCGAAGAGCGGGCACAGCAGCAGGACACCGCTCGTGAAAAATTCCGAACGCTGACAGATCGAGAAAAGGACATTGTCCTGATGGCTGCCGTCGGGACTTCGAACAAAGTCATGGCGGATGCCTGAAGATCAGTCCGAAGACGGTCGAGAAGCACCGTGGCAGTGCCATGAGAAAGCTCGGACTTCGCTGCATCACCGAACTTGCCGGATTCGGTTTTCAGCTGTTCTGGGATATGACGGGCTGCACCGACCCTGCTCACTGAGCCGACGAACGACTTCCTCCCGGAGAACCGACGATAGGAGTTCCTTCCGGAAGTGGTCTGGCAGCAACGCGTAACTGGAGTCCGTGAGCGACTTCGCGGAGTTTCGGAAAGGCGTCGAAGGAGTTCGGATAGATCCAGAACGTTGCCGTCGATCCCGGTGGAGTGATATCGATCACATTCCGAAAGCGTGATCCAGACTGAACAGCCTCATCGACGGATTCTCCTTCAAAATTCGGATCCGGTGTGATCGTCCATTTTGAAACGGTGATTCGATATGTGCCATTTCCGTACTGCATCGACTGCAGGGGAGTCAGGCTGTCGCGTTCCACGGTGTATGTCATTCGATAGCCATCGACCGGACCGACCGTTCCTTCAAACTGAGCAAGGCGAGTCACCGCAGATCGCCGCGCCTGTACCTGAGATTTCAGACGGTCGAGCAACTCGTCGACAGGTATATGGCTGACGCGGCCGTTCTCGATGCGAAAATGAACTTCGCCCTCTTCAACTTTTTCGCTCACAGGCGACAGCCGATGCTGAAGCACGTTCTGATTTGCTTCAGTCTTCGGTACCTCCGAAAGCACTTCGTGCAGTTGCTGGGTTTCGATGGCTGTCTGACGAAGTGACTGGTCAAGAGCGTCACGTTCCGTGATCGCGGACACGAGAGCCTGCTCCAGATCCTGTGCACTCGCTTCCGCATCCTCCGCCTGCATCTCGAGTTGCTCCAGCGATGCCTGGAGTTCTTCGGAGGACCTGCGAAGGTCTTCGGACTTCTCACCTTCGGATTCAAATCCGGCACGCAGGATGCGGATGTTCTCCAGAACAGACGATTCCTGGCTTTGGATCTGTGTTAGTTCCCCGTCCAGATCAGGGTTGGCAGCTTCAAGTTCCGTGACTGAAGAATCCAGTGCCACGTTCTCCTGCTGCAGTTCAGCATACTGCTGACGCAGTCCCTGCAGCTGCTGGCTTTCGGGAGAATCCGGATCGGGCAGAGTGTTTTCCGCTGATGCGATCTGGGGGGCTGACTGGTCTGTTGTAACAGCATCGGTCAGAGCCGGCTGTCGAGCGACTTTGAGCCCGACAATCACTATCAGAATGATGAGAATCCCCACCATGTTGGCGATGACGTCCAGGAAGGAGTCGGAGCCGAATTCCTGTTCTGTTCTGACATTTCGACGACTCATGGTTTTCCTCTTCCTCTGCTTCCTTTGCGAACTGCTGCTCCAGGGACGGCAGCTCCAGCTCCTGGAGCGGTGGCCGTGCCTCTGGGGGCGACAGTTCCGGCTGGTACGGCAGTCTTTTTCTCGCTGACCTCGACGCGTGCGTAACCGGTGTCATTCTGGTCGTTGGAGTTATCGGGCTCCGCGTAGGGCGACATCTCAATGACGGATGCCGATGCGATGCCCATACTTCTGAGTTCTCGAGCCAGCGGGATGCGGAGCTGCTCCCCGCCGGGGCTGACGACAAACTTGACAACCGGCATCAGTGGTTCACCAGGTTTCTTCCGCGCCGCTGCGACTTCCTCATTGATCGACAACAAAAGCTTTCCGAAGGCATTATTCATGGAGTTCGGTGTGACATGAATTGACGGCTGCTGCCCGATCGTCATGTATTCAGCATCCAGAAACACTGTGACACCGACGGGTGTGGCTCCGTCGCGGTCGAAGCGTTTCTGAGCCTTCAGCATTCCAAGAAGTTCCGGATCGATGTGACTCAGATCGCCCGCACGTCCGTGGCCGGGAGTCTGATCACCGGAGTCGGAACCAGAGATTCCTGCGGAGGCCTGGTTAGATCCGGAGTCGTCGCCCATCCACTGATTCAGCAGCGAATCATTGCTGCTCTTCGATGTGCTGTCTGCGGTGCTCTGCAACGTCTTCGGTCCTCGTTCACGGATCAGTGACTTCGGCTGCCAGTCATTGGCAACGCGGCCAGATGCCATTTTCCCGTCAGAAGCCAGGGCGTCCGAAGGTGACTTCGGTTCCGCATACTCACTGAGCTCATTGGGTTCATTTCTGACGATCGAGTTTGCCGTTGTTGAGCTCCCGGAACCGGTGTTCGATTCGTTCGAGACAGAATCTGATTCACCGTGCGGACCCGCCGGCACCCTGCCGGATTGTGCCACTCCTGATGATTGCGTGGCGGATGGTGCCGCGCCCGGTTTTGCTCCGCCGGGTTGCGCCGTGCCCGATGGTGCAAGGGGCGGTTGCTGGCTGCCGCCACGAACAGATCCCGACGCTGAAAAACGATCTCGCAGATTTTCATTGTTGTCCGCTGACTCGGCCAGTTGCGAGCTTCCTGAAGTCCCTGAACTTTGACTTCCCGACGGAGACTCCGGACCTGCGAGGTTCCTCACAAAGTTTCGAGGCAGTGCTTCTCCACCGGCGTAGAAACGGCCATCGAGCGGCCGATCAACATCAGCATCTCCTGCAACAACTCGCCCATCAGGGCGCACGACCAGACGACGACCTCCGGCTCGCGACTGCTCGGTGCCACGGAGCCGCGCTTCGGCGTCAGCTCGCAGAGCGGCATACATGGTGTCACGCCGGGTGAGTGTTTCCAGAATCTGCTTCCTCACATATTCTGTTTCCTTCGGATCAGCCGGTTCTTCGGCGATCGTACGCTGCGCATCGAGCAGTTCGTAGCCGTAGTGGATTGCGTTTTCCGACAGTACCCGCTGAGCCGCATAGAATGGCAGACATCCATCGGGCCGGACAAGCAGGAGAACATAAGGCTCCGATGTCACCGAATCTCCGCTGCGAAAACGATGACTTGCCAGTACGCCGGAAAGCAGAGGATTATCTTTGGCTGGAAACCCTTCCATATCTCGAGCCGTCACGCGAATTCCAGAGGAAAGAAAATGGAATCCGGCATCGGTCACATCCACGACGATCGGAGTTCGGGAGGTACCTGTTGGATTGCTGAACTCCAGAAGAGTCTTTCCACCTGTTGTGGCCGTTTGGTTCTGCCTTGCAACTTCAACCTGCTTTCGCAGGCTGACCAGCGCTGACTTCTTCTCGTGAAGTTCCACCGACTGCGTTTCCAGGGACCGCTTCAGTGTGAACAGCTTCTGTTGTTTCTCCAGGAGCGTTTTTGTTGCTCGGCTGACTTTCTGTTCGAGCTGCTGTTTTTTCTGATCACCGTCGCGGATCTGTTTTTCGAGCGTCACGAGTGCTGCATTGGACGGCTTTCGATCTTTCAGCTGATTCAGTTCTGAAGTGAGCCGAGCGACGGATTCCCCGGCTTTCTTCAGCCGCAGCATCTTTTCATCCTGGGATGTTTTCAGTTCATCCAGCTGCTGACCCTTTTTTTGACGCTGACTGAGCAGTGAGTCAATCCGGGACTGAAGATCCGTAATCTCGGATCTCAGATCGGCAGGCACAGGCGGCGGAACAACAATCGCCTGAGGCTGCTGACTGGCGGCGGAGCGTTCACTGTCTTTCTGAACCAGATCGCTGCGAATCTTTTTCGTCGTGACCAGCAGCAGGAGAATCAGCGCACCCATGGTACAGACAAGTACCGCGAGGAACGGAAACAGCGAGACGGAGTTTTTATGCTGTCGCCGAGCCATTGTTAGAATCAACAATTCATACAGAACAACTGAAAATGACTGGTCTGAAAACAGAATCTGCGATTCGCAGACTCAGATACTCTTCTAAAGGTGGTCCAAAGACCGGGAATTGCTCCCGACGGACGGTGTTTTCAGCAAGTGCTGCAACTGCAAGTTTGCCCGTCCCGGTTTTGAAATGTGCTCTACGCACAGACAGCACGATGCAATCATGCGGCTGCTCGGTGTGAGGTTTTGGCTGTGAGTACGTGAACAGCTGCATTGAGACTGCTGACCGTCTGTTCCAGTGTCTCGACGACCTGCAGGGACTGGAGATTATCGTTCAGCAGTTGCTGCATCTGAGTCAGACGATGTTCAGACTCCGTGAGTTCAAGAAGAGTCCTGCCGAAGCGATGAAGTTCTTCAGCCTGAGCCGCACTGGCAAGAGCACTGGTCTGAAGAGCGTTCTGCCATGATTCCACTCGGACAGCAAAGAGATCCAGTGAACGCTGCATCTGCCCGGCAAACATCTGAGCACTCTGCTGCAGCATCTCCGAATAGACATCCCGCGCTGTTGTTGTGGACTCCCGATGCCCCTGAAGCAGCTGCGACGTTTCCTGCATCAGAGTCGATGAAAGCTGTTCCGACTGAGAAGCCAGAGCATGAATCCAGGACGACTGCAGCGACGACAGGTGCTGGGACCAGGATTCTGTCTGTTCCTGAAGAAGAGCCTCCGTCCAGATCTGAATTCCTGACGTCGCACCACCGGATTTTTTGTCTGAAGTCCCGGCGGTTGATAACCAGAGGCCAAGGTGATCAATTCCGAACTGCTCGACCTCGTTGAGGATCTGCTGTTCTGCTCGTTCCGTCAGAAACGCGCCGAAGACCAGAATTGTCGACATGGCCAGAGCCTGTGCTGTCGTATCAAACGCGACGGCAAGTCCCGCGGTCACCGCGGGGAGTGATGATTCCAGTTGCTCCGGTGTGATGTTCGCAATCGCGATCGTGATACCCAGAACCGTCCCGAGAAATCCCATGATCGGAATTGCCCAGGTAATCGTTCGGATCAGAGCGTAACTCTGCTGAAGTCGTTCGGAAGCCAGATCGGCGAGATACCGCAGATGGTCATCCAGACTTCCGTCTTCGCGACTGCGGACATACCCAAGTGCACCAGCCATCCGCTGTACGAGAGCTGTTACGCCGGTTTTCTGAAGACTCTCCTGAACCCACGCTGAAAACACTTCGGCGTCGGCCTTTAATGCGGTTTTCGTCTGATCAGATCGTCCCTGCCGCCCGTCGAAAGCCGATGAACCGCTGCGATCGATCAGGCCGTCGATCTCTGCGAGCGACTTCCTCTCGCGAACGATCCGAAGTCGCTTCTGTAACAGGATACTCAGCCCGACGAAGAACATCGCGGAACTGGCGTAGCAGACCGGATGACTGCAGAAATACCGAAAGACGAAAGTCTCCAGTCCCGGTATGTTCTGCGCAACGATATAGAACACAACCGTTGCCACCAGACCGGTGACGATGGCTTTTCCGCTGGAGTCCGACCTGCGAAGCAGTTCCGAATCGGAGGCACCGGCGGCGGGTGACGTGGATGACGAATCGATGCTGGAAGGGGGGAGTTTCGTTTTCATAGGCACGATCGTAGTTCCACCCGGCGAATGCGAGAACGCTTTCAGAGCCCTTCCGGCGACCAAGGGGGCGACTACGATTTCCTCGTGACATCGACATCGGCAGTACCAGCAGCGACTGCAGGTTGAGCGGCGACTTCTGCCGCTCAGCGGAGTGCTGAAACGATTCAGTCTTTCCTGCTGATCCGATACGATCCGCCCGGAACATCGCGGCAGACTGAGATTCGCGTCACGATCCGACGTGCATTGCTGCAACGAATTCGATGCTGAGTAACAAGCGAAGGGTGAGCGAGTGAGGGGTGATCTCAGAAATGTGTCCGGAGAAAACAGAACGTCATCATCGGGAGCCGGCATCAGCAACTCCGGAATAAGTGACGAAGGTCGACAGCCGTCGCGCTTCGTGATCGGTATCGATCTCGGAACGACGAATTCGGCTCTGTGCTATGTCGATACAACCGGCGATCGTTCTGACGACTCACCGATGGATGTGTCGCGGCTCCCGCAGACTCAGACAGCAACGAGAGCACTCAGTTCTGGAAGCATTCATGTCTTCCCCATCTCACAGATTGTCACTGCGGGTCTTGTCGAGAAACGTGACGGGCTGCCGTCATTTCATTACGAACCGCTTCCGGAAGAATGTCGTGATCATGCGATGCAACTTCCGTGGAGTGAAGACGGGTTGTCATACTGCGTGGGCGTGTATGCTCGTGATCACGGACGACAGATTTCCGGTCGACTGGTCGAATCGGCGAAGTCATGGTTGTGCCACAATGGCGTCGACCGTCGAGCGGCACTGCTGCCGTGGCATGGAGCTCCTGATGTCACGCGTCTGTCGCCGGTCGATGTGAGCTCACGGTATCTTTCACATCTTCGGGACGCATGGAATCACCAGTTTCCAGAACACCTGTTTCAGGATCAGGATGTCGTTCTGACGATCCCCGCTTCGTTTGATGAAGTCGCTCGGGAACTGACCGTTGCAGCGGCCCGTCAGGCCGGGCTTGCACGAGTGATTTTGATTGAAGAACCACAGGCTGCGTTCTACTCGTGGGTCCACCTGCATCAGGCCGACTGGGAACAGCGAGTCACATCGGGTCAGAAGATTCTGGTCTGTGATATCGGTGGCGGTACAAGCGACTTCAGTCTGATCCATGTACGTTCTGCGAGTGATGGAAGTCTGCAGTTTCATCGCGTCGCCGTGGGGGAGCATCTGCTTCTGGGAGGTGACAATCTTGATCTGGCGATCGCTCATCTTGTTGAGCGACGTCTGGTGGAAACAGAGCGAGTGCCTGCCGGAGGATTGTCACCACGGCAATGGAGTGTTCTTCTTCCGGCGTGCCGAAACGCGAAGGAGGTTCTGCTGAGTGACCGATCCGTGGAGCGTCACACCATTGTTCTTCCGGGCAGCGGGTCGAAACTGATCGGAAGCAGTCTGCAGGTCGAAGTGACTCGGGAAGAGATCATCCCGTTGATTCTTGACGGTTTTCTTCCGGAGGTGGATCTTTCGGACAAACCGACGAAACGTCAGTCCGGTTTTCAGGAATTCGGGCTGCCATATGCGCCCGATCCCGCGATCACGAAGTATCTCGCGGCGTTTCTCACATCACATGATGCTCGACCCGATGTGATTCTTTTCAACGGAGGTTTCTTTGCATCCAGCGTTCTTCGGGAACGTCTGCTTGACTGTATCAATCGATGGTTTTCGCCGGATCCCGGCACGCCATCACCGGCCAGCATTGCATCTGCAGAGGGTGGCATTTCTTCGACTGCATTCACCGTACTGCAGAACGATCGGCTTGATCTGGCAGTAGCTCGTGGCGCCGCCTACTTTGGAATGGTCCGGCGGGGCTGTGGTGTCAGGATCATCGCCGGGCTTGCTCGTACGTATTACATGAAGGTTCTTCAGCAGGATGGAACTGAACTTGCGCTCTGCCTGATTGAAGCTGGCGCGGAACCGTCCGCGGAAGCCAGAATGATCGAGCGGGATTTTGAGATACTCACATCCGAACCGGTCGAGTTTCCGGTACTTGTGTCATCGACGCGACTGACCGATGCCCCCGGAACGCTCATCCCTCTGGATCCGGAGCAGATGACGGCGCTGCCGCCGATCCGGACTGTGCTGAACGTTCGAAAGAAAGAGGATGAACGACGCGTTCGCGTTCGCATCAGTGTTCGACTCACAGAAATCGGAACACTCGAACTCTGGTGTCTGCAGCAGAACGGTGATCGTCGCTGGCAGCTTCAGTTTGACATCCGATCCGCAGTGGAGACCGACCGCGATGCGCATTCAGGGGCTGCCGAAAGGCTCGGGGTTCTCGACGAGGCCACGGTCGAAGCCGGCACCAGCCTGATTCGCCGGACATTCACTGCTGGCAGCAAAGAGAATCCCGACGGACTGGCTCGTCGCATCAGTGAAGCGGTCGGCATCAGTCGCCATCAGTGGCCACCGTCACTGCTTCGGGCATTCTGGTCGGAACTGATGATTCATGAAGACTGCCGACGACGCAGTACGCAGCTGGAAAGTCGCTGGTTGAATCTGGCGGGATACTGCCTGCGACCCGGATTTGGAATGGCAGCTGACGACTGGCGAGTGGAAGAGACATGGAAGACGCTCCGGGGACGACTCGTGTTTTCCGGTGCATCGAGTCTTACGGAATGGCGAATCCTTTGTCGTCGCATCTCCGGGGGACTGAATGCAGCTCGTCAGGCTCAGTTGGCAGCGTCTGTGATTTCCGCACTTCGACAGAAGCATCGGCAGCTGGTCACTGGTAAAGGCAAAGCACCTGACTACGCCAGCAGCTCTCATGACGCTGCGGAAATCTGGCGAATGCTGGGATCTCTGGAATTGTTGACTCCGGCGCTTCGGCTGGAACTCGGTCAAATCGCCGTTGAACTCGCATTTCTTCCAACCTCTGCCGCGATTCGCCCGGCACTGATCTGGGCGGCGGGACGGCTGGGCGCTCGAGTGCCGGTCTATGGGCCGATCAATCTGGTACTTCCGTTTTCTGAGATTGAACGATGGGTTCAGACGCTGCTCGAGACATCGAATGTCACGGAAAATCCTCAGGCTGAAACGGCCGTCCATCTGGCTCTGATGCAGATGTGTCGACGCACGGGTGACCGCTATCGGGACTGCGATCCAAAAATGCGAGAGCGCGTCACAACTGCATTGCGGCAACGGGGTGCATCGGAACATCTGCAAACGCTTGTTTCTGAAGGAGGAAATCTCGACGCGGGTGAAGCCGGGCAGATCATCGGAGAATCGCTTCCCGCCGGGCTTCGAATTTGTTGACTCGAGAATCCGGGGTGAGGAAATGCGGAAACCGTTGGCGTCAGTCGCGATCCGTGTCTTAGAATTCGCGGAACCGCCGAATCATGTCCCTCCTGCACTTCAGGCTCCCGCATGACTGATTTCTTTCCTCGCCACGAAGTTCCTGATGCGTTTGATTTTCAGCCTCGTACCCGGTTGGTTTACGGTGCAGGAACGTTCAGTCGTCTGGGAGAACTTGCTCGTGAACTGGGCGCTCAGCGGGTTCTGATTGTCACGGATCCGGGGCTGCGGCAGGCGGGTCATGGCGACCGAGCTGTTCAGTCCGTTGAAGCCGCCGGATTGAGCGTCACGGTCTATGACGATGTGTCGCAGAATCCGACGACAGACGATGTTGATCGCTGCGTCGAGTTTGCAAAGCCTCGCAATATCGATCTGCTTGTCGGTCTCGGTGGCGGAAGCAGTATGGACTGCGCCAAAGGGGCCAACTTTATTCTGACCAACGGCGGACGGATCCAGGACTATCGGGGCGTCGGAAAAGCGAAGCAACCCATGCTGCCGATGATTGCCGTCCCGACAACATCCGGAACCGGCAGTGAAGCTCAATCGTTTGCCGTGATCGCCGACGCAAAGACTCACCTGAAGATGGCCTGCGGCGATCCGGGAGCCGCCTGTCGAATTGCGATACTCGATCCTGAACTCACAGTGACCATGCCTCATGCCGTGGCTGCAGCCACGGGTATTGATGCGATGACCCATGCGATTGAAAGTTATGTGACACTGAAGCGAAACGTTGTTTCCCAGATGTATGCACGTGAGGCCTGGACACTGCTGGCCAAAGCATTTCCGATCGTGCTGAAGCAACCGGAGAATCTGGAAGCGCGAGGACAGATGCAGCTGGGGGCTTTTCTGGCCGGGGCTGCGATTGAATGCAGTATGCTGGGAGCCGCTCATGCCGCTGCGAATCCGCTCACCGCACAATTCGGCACCATTCATGGAATCGCCGTCGGCCTGATGATGCCGCACATCATTCGCTGGAATACGCCTGTCGTGGCTGATCTTTATCATGAACTGGCCGTTGCAGCCGGATGGTGTACGATGTCCTCAGACCATCAGTCTTCTGCCGAAGTGCTGGCTCGCGGATTTACGGAGTTTCTCCGGAAAGCGGATCTTCCCGTGAGTATTGCTCAGACTGTCGATCAACCAGTCGACGACACACTCATCAATGGGCTGGCTCGGGATGCGGTTCAGCAGTGGACTGGCACGTTTAATCCTCGCAAAATGGACGCCGCTGCCTTCGCCACACTGTATCGATCAGCGATCGTCTTTAATGACTCACTGCAGAACGGATGGAAACCAGCAGTATGAAATCCGAAGGAAATCAGTCCAGTCATCAGGCCATCCTCCATTCGATTTCGGGTTTGTATTCCGGCCGTCGCGGCTTTCTTCGAGCTGCTGCCGGATCGCTGGCGACGCTTTCGCTCAGTGGTCACGCACTGAATGGCCAGACACTAAGTCTCTCAGGAACTTCGGCAGCAGCGGCACAGTCGATCAACGGAGTGCAGGAGACGTCAACTGCTGGACAGGAAACATCCGCACCCGGTACTGCTGATTCAGCGGTCAAACAGACCGGATGGATTTCGTATCGTGGAACACCGGATCAGCGAGGGATCTCCTTCAGTGCACTCGCCGATCAGCCGGAACAGAAATGGGAATTTCCATCGGCCGATGGCTGGGTGAGTTCCGTCGCCATTGTCGGCGATCGAGTTTACGCACCGGCACTGGAAGGATACCTGTACTGTCTCGACAGAAAGACTGGTCAGGAAATCTGGAAGTACCGTACCATCGACAATGCAGATCCAAAGACCTTCGCTCCGGGTTTCAAGGCCGCACCACTGGTCAGTGGCGGTGTCGTTTACGTCGGTGATGAAGACGGGGTTCTTCATGCCGTCAGTGCCGACTCCGGGCAGCGACAATGGAAGTTCGCTACAGGCGCAGAGATCGCCGGATGTGTCGGCCAGTTTGGTGATCAACTCCTGCTCTCCTCTCATGACTCATTTCTGTACTGTCTTTCTCAGCAGGGGGAAGAGCTCTGGAAGTTTCAGACGCAGGATATGGTCAACTGCTCCCCCGCGATTGCCGAACACTTTACGTTTCTGGCAGGTTGTGACGGACACCTGCGAGTCATTGATCTGAACACTCACGGAGAAGTTCACGGAATTCCGATGGAGTCACCGCTGATTGCTTCACCGTCAATCGTTGGTGATCAGCTATACGTTGGTACGCACGCGGGCGAAATCGTTTCCGTGAACTGGCGAAAGGGCGAGGTCACGTGGCGTTACAAAGGTCCTCGCGACATGCCCTACCATGCTTCCGGAGCAGTGACTGATGAGATTGTGGTGGTCGGCAGTCACGACAAGCACCTTCACGCTGTGGATCGACTCACCGGGAAGGGACTCTGGACTTTCCCGACCAAAGCTCGCATTGAAAGTTCCTGCACTGTCGTTGATCAGCGAGTCTTTTTCGGGTCGGGAGACGGCAACATTTACGGTGTCGACCTGAAATCCGGAAAACAGGTCTGGAAGGTGAATCCTGGCAAGCCAGTCAATGCCGGAATAGCCATCGGAGAAGGCTGTCTGATTGTTGGTGAAGAAGGACAGAACGGTCGATTGCGGTGTTTTGCGTGACGTTCGTCGGTTAAGATTCGTTGCTGAAGAGTCATCGATCAGGTCGGGACGCCGTATTGGCGTGATGAGCAGAATCTGAAGTCGCTGCGGATGCAGATCTGCAGGGGGGAATCGGCTGATGTCAACCACAGAGACAGGGCAGACGACAGAAGTCGGCAGCTATTTTATCTCCAACTATCCACCGTTCTCGCAGTGGACATCGGAGAAAGTTCCGCAGGCGCTGGACGCCCTGAATCAGCCTCCTTCGGGTAATTCCAGTTCCCCGCTTGGACTCTACATTCATATTCCGTTCTGCAGAAAACGCTGTAAGTTCTGTTATTTTCGCGTCTACACCAACCAGAACGCGAAAGCCATCGAAGATTATGTCCAGGCTCTGATCCGCGAGCTGGAACTGATCAGCCGACACGCGGGAGTGATCGGTCGCGAACTTCTGTTTGTCTACTTTGGCGGTGGTACGCCGTCGTATCTGAGCTCCCGACAATTGCGATCACTGCGGGAACGAATGAGCGCCTACGTCAGCTGGGATCGCGCTCAGGAAGTCACGTTCGAATGCGAACCCGGTACGTTGAGTCTGGAAAAGCTGCAGACACTGAAAGACATCGGAATCACTCGGATTTCGCTCGGCGTTGAGAATTTCGACGACCGCATTCTCGAAGAAAACGGGCGGGCGCACCTGTCTCCGGAAGTCTTTCGAGCTTATGAATGGATTCGGGAAGTCGGGTTTCCTCAGGTCAACATCGACCTGATCGCCGGAATGATCGGTGAAACGGATGAGAACTGGGCTCGCTGCATCGAACAGGCTCTGCAGATGAAGCCGGACAATATCACGATTTACCAGATGGAACTTCCTTTCAATACCGTCATTTCGAAAGAAATCAAAGACCTCGGAATTGTCTCACCGATTGCCGGTTGGCCGACGAAGCGGCGCTGGGTGAGTGAAGCGATGGATCGACTGCTGGATGCCGGGTTTCATGTTTCCAGTGGTAACGAGCTGATCCGAAATCCAGCGACGGACCATTTTGTTTATCGCGACAACGTCTGGCGTGGCTGCGATCTGATCGCCACCGGAGTTTCCTCCTTCGGGCACTTTCAGGGGGTTCATTATCAGAATCTGGACCGTATTGAAGACTACATGGAAACGGTTGAGCGGGGAGAGCTTCCGATCAACCGAGCACTTCGTCCGACAAAGCATCAGTTGATGATTCGGGAGTTTGTGCTGCTGATGAAGGAAGGCCATGTCTCTGTTCAGCGGTTTCGTGACCGCTTCGGAGTGGACATTCTCACCGAATTTTCGGAAGCTCTTCGAAATCAGCAGGCTGCCGGATATCTGACGATTCAGCCGGATGAAATCGTTCTGACTCGGCGTGGACTGCTGCAGGTTGACAGTCTTCTTCCGGAATACTTTGAGCCACAGCATCGGGCTGTACGCTATACGTGATCATTACAGGTGGTTTCAAAACCAGAACTGGCTCCCGACGGAAGCGGTGTTGTCCTGCAACATCAGCAACTGCAAGGGTGCCTCTCCCGGTTTTGAAATACGACCTGGTTTTTCGACTGAAAAGACCAGAGGCGTTTTCACGAAAGATCGACCGAAACGTGAACTCGTCTCTGATGGCAGCAGGCTGATTCGTTGAACCCGATTGCAGAACTAACGGAACTTGTGAACCATTTCCCGGAGGCCGACGGCGAAGCACTTTACACTGCCGCCGAACACGTGGCTCGCGAAGCCACGCCGGAACCGTATCACCGGCTGCTGGTTCATGAACACCATATGACGGTCACGATGGAGGCTTATCACGACTGCTCAGTCGATGTCGAAGTGGTGGAATCGCGGTTCGAGAATGATCTTTACCTCCGTAAGATTCTGCTTCGCAATCACGCAACGAATGACGTGGTGCAGTTTGGCCTGGTCCGGTTCAATTTCGACTACGTGACCGCTGCGGTAAAAGCTGAGATTCTCGCTGAAAAAACACCGCTCGGACGCGTTCTGATTCAGCACAACGTGTTTCGCCATATCGACCTCGGTGCAATCGTTCGATTCACAGCGGCAGAAGGGCTTTGCCGTTACCTGCCCATGACCGTCGGTCAGCAGACTTATGGGCGTCTGGCCACGATTTTCTGTAACGGGAATCCTGCCGTGGACCTGCTGGAAATCTCTTCACCGCTGGAATCATCAGGTTAAGTTCGATTCCGAGTGTGCGGAAACTCCTGCAGCCAGCCCGGGCGTTTTTAACTCGTCACGTTCTCCTTCCTCATCGATCACGTCAAAACCATGTCCTCTGATCCATCAACTTCATCTGAGTCTTTCGACAATCCGGCAGTCAACCTGACCACAGGGCCGGTGTCCGGCGACAGTCAGGCATTGCCGCTCCGTCGTCCGGAGGAACTGCCGCCGGTGGAACCGCCCTCAGCGGGATACATCATTCAGCTGTTCCTGATTCCTGCGCTCATCGTGGGTGCACTCGCGGCTGTCGTGTTCCTGTTTGGTCGGCTGGGCGATGCAGAAAGCGACTGGAGGCAGATGGTTTCGGAGCTTGGCAGCAGCAATGAGCATCGTCGATGGCGTGCCGCTCAGGGACTTTCACAACTGCTCTGGAATGATGAGGTCGCAGTTCCGGAAGGTCAACTGCCGCTCGCGGAACAGCCGATCGTCATTGACGGACTCGCAGGACTCCTGAAGGCCTCACTGGAATCCCGCTCTGTCACCGACGAAGACATTCGCCATCAGCAGTTCCTCGCTCGAGCACTGGGAGCACTCCGAAATGATGACAAAGTCATGCCGGTGCTGGCGATGGCCATGGCACCCGAAGTGAGCGCTGAGGTTCGGAAAAGTGCCGCGATGTCCGTTGCTGCGATTGCCGGACGTCATTTCGAGCAGGCTACGGGCTATCAGACGGACGCGGGAGGTGCTCCAGCCGGCACGGCGGAGGATCGGCGGAAGTCTGATGTTGCTCTTCCGCTTGCCGAAGCCACCATTCGTGATCCGGAGGTCCTGAAACAGCTCCGGCTGATGACGCAGGATTCAGACCCGGCTCTGCGACACATTGCGGCGTTCACCATCGCCAGCGTGAGCGGGCCGGAATGCGTCAACCAGCTGAAAGTCGTTCTTCTGGATGCGGATGCGAAAACGCGAGCGAATGCTGCGGTCGGATTGGCTCGGAACGGAAGTTCTGAGGGTTTTGCAGTCCTGCGGGAACTGCTTGTGGAGTGCCACAAAGCTTATCAACCCGCGACTACTGAGAATGCCACAGACGATCAGTCCGGTGGGCAGGCAGCGCGGCTGGCAGCGGCTCAGCATGAAGTCGAGCAGGCAACCATCGCGAGAAGCTGTCTGCGAGCCGTAGAAGACCTCTGGCCGATTCTTTCGGGTGAACAGAGGCAGGAGATGATTGACGTCATCATGATCGTCGCCGACAAACAGAATGCAGCAGACGTTCGCCTGCATGCAGCACAGTTTCTGAAGGATCACTCAGTTCAGTAGTGCAAAATGTGTTGAGCATTTTGATGGCATGTGGAGCATTTTCATGCACGTCGCACCAGATGCTCAGTTGATGTAGTCGAACAACTGGACTCAGACCACAGCGTCCGTTGTTCGAGCCGATTTCATCAGGTTGAGCACCAGGGAGCTGTTCGGCAGGGTGATCTTCAGATCCCAGTCGCCGTCTCCAGCCAGCTGTTCTGCCATCGCAGCCAGTTTGGTGCTTCCCACTGCCTGATAGCAGTCAGTCAGTTCTCTCCACGCGAAACGGCGTACGGGGGACGGCATCAGTCGAGCCGCCTTCTCAAGATGCTGAATCGCAGTCGAAAACTGCTCGGATTTCTTCATCGCAACGCCCAGAAGCAACTGCCTCGGACCTTCGAGAATCCCGGCATCTTCGATCGATTCAAGCTCAGCGATGGCACGATCCGGCATACCGAGATCCAGAAATCCATCCGCAGAAAGAAGCCGACGAACAGTCTTAGGTGCCATCTGAACTTTCATTTTACTCTCTCCCTGATTTCTGGATTTCCTGTCGTTCTGTATTCGAACTGACACACGAAGAGGAGCAAGTGTCGCGCCAAAATGTCACCATTTCGTTCGGTATCTGGTAACTCGTTACAGATGATGGACTTGCGCTCATGGTTTGATCGCCTGTCGCGGGCGAGCTCGCCTGTCAAAACTACAATCGCGATCGAAAAGTGCTGATCTGAGCGCAAAAAGCGTCAAAGTCAATCTGGCGGATTTGTAATTTTTGCACGTTTGCACGTGGCGATCTGGTGCTTCGTCACACCTTGATTCTGGGGTCGTCATTCCCGCGCAGGCGGGAATCCAGTCCCCCAGTATGGATTCCTGCCTGCGCGGGAAAGGCACAAGGCCGTTGTTTTTCGTTCTGACAATGCACAGGCTGCTCATGCGGTGGGGCGATTCGACCAGAAATTGGCCTATTCAGAGAATTCCGGCCCTTCTTTTCCCTGTTTCGCGGCGTATCAGATTCCGGGACGCAACCGCTGCTGGAATGAGCATTTCTGAAGTCAGCCAGGTGTGTCAGGAGGCAGGGACGAGTTGTGTCTCTGAGTCAATTCAGTCGGACACCCTGGAAAGCCATTCCATGCTGGAGTTTCTGGCGGCAGGATTTTTGATTTCAATGACTGTGTCCGCTCTGGGCGTCCCGGTCATCCGCAGTCTCGCCCCGATGCTGGGGCTGATCGACCAGCCGGGCGATCGAAAAGTTCATGTGCAGCCAACGCCAAGGAGCGGCGGAATTGCGGTCTGGGTGGCTCTGATTCTGACGGCTGGCGGATATTTTTATGCGAGTCAGATGACTGCTGGTCCGGCGCCAGAAATGTTTCAGGTGCTCAGAAGCACATTGTCAGAGAACCCTGTTCGAGTTCAGCAATTGTGGGCGGTCGCCATCGGAGCCTGCATCCTGTTCTTTGTCGGTCTTGCTGACGATCGCTGGAATCTCTCCTGGAAGCTCCGACTTGGATTTCAGTTCTCCGTCGCAACGGGTGTTGTGCTGGCCGGTGTTCAGGCAACCATTTTTGTGACGCAACCGTGGGTCGGTATCGTTGCGAGCATACTCTGGATCATGATTCTGACGAACGCCATGAACTTCCTCGACAACATGGATGCGCTCTCTGCGGGCATCGGAGTGATCGCGTCACTGGTGTTTGCCGCAATCATGGTATCGCTGGTGAATAATCCAGCCTGGTCAGTTGCTCTGGCGCTGCTGATTCTCGCAGGAGCACTCGTCGGATTTTTATTCTGGAATCGACCACCAGCGTCAATTTTTATGGGAGACTGCGGAAGTAATCTGATTGGGTTTCTGCTCGCAACGCTCACCATCGTCGGTACGTTCTACGACCGAACCGGGGGAAAGCACGTCATCCTCGCGCCTCTCTGCGTGCTGGCCATCCCGCTTTACGACTTTACGACAGTGATTCTTATCCGGCTGAAGCACGGCCGAAGCCCCTTTCACGGAGACAAAAGTCACTTTTCTCATCGCCTTGTCGCGATCGGAATGCGTCCTGCGTCGGCGGTTTTGACGATTCATCTCACAACCATGATGACGGGACTTGGCGGCCTTCTGCTCTATAAAGTGGAAGACTGGACCGGATCGCTGTTGGTGATCGCTCTGATTCTCTGTGTACTCTCCGTTGTGGCGATTCTGGAAACAGTGGGACGTCGTTCTGTCGAATCGATGCAGGGAAAGCTGGAGACACCGGTCTCGATTCCTGAACCCGTTATTGCTGGCGCATCCAACCTCTCAGGCTCCAGCTCGTCGGCAGTGCCTCGATGACATTCAGAACGATCGGCCTGATGATTGCTCTGATGACCGCTGGCATGCTCTGGCCACCGGAAGACGCCTATGACGGGGCCGGTCTGCATCGAGTGCTCCTGTGGTGTGGGCTGGGAGTGCTCACTGCGTTCTGGAACCTGCGATTTCGAACCCCCGATGATTTTCCGGCGGCAACCCGCTTTCGTCCGCGTATGGCGGATCTGGGAGTTGTGATGCTATGCGTTGGCCAGTGGATTTCTACTGCCTTCGTGTTTTCTGTGCCCGGCGATCGCAGAGTCGCGCTGAATCTTTCGCTCGAGTGGGCAGGACTGCTGATTGCCTGGTTCTTTCTGCGATTCGGCTTCGCTGCTGCGGGCAACCGGTCTGCGTGGCTTCGTGCAGTTGTGGCAATCACGACCGGCATCGCTCTTTATGGAATCTGGCAGCACCACGTTCTGTATGCAGAACAGGCACACTGGTACCAGACGCGACGCAACGAACTGGATGCTCAGCAGAACAATCCCGGGTCGGTCAGCCCCACGCGTGTGTCTGCCATCCTGCGGGAGTTTCAGCAGAGTAGTGTCCCTCTTGAAGGAGCCGCTCGACAGCTGTGGGAACAGCGACTCCTCAGCAGCACGGAACCCGTGGGAACCTTCGCATTAGCGAATACACTTTCCGGTGTGCTGGTTATGGCGCTGCTGCTGTTGATCGGCATTTTTGTCGAAGGATTCAGTTCGGATGCGGCAGCATTGGACCGAGCTCGGCCGGCGACGGGGTCGGCGAACGATCAGGCCGTGCATCATTCGCGCAAACGAGTCATGCTCACGCTGATCGTCTTCGGAATTCTGACGTACTGTCTCATTCTGACGAAGAGCCGCACGGCATGGGTTGGACTCGCCGGTGGAATCGTCTGGTTGTTCCTCTCGGGGAGACATTTTTTTCGCAGCGGAGCGATCCGGAGATTCGTTGTTCCGATTGTCAGTCTGTCGTTGTTGGGTGTCTGCGGTGGACTGTTTTCCGGGGCTCTGGATCGCGAAGTCATTCTCGAAGCACCGAAGTCACTGCAGTTCAGGCTGATGTACTGGCAGGGAACGATGAAGATCCTGCGGAACCAGCCTGTGATCGGATGCGGACCGGGAAACTTTCGTCAGGCTTATCTGGTGCAGAAAGCTCCCGAAGCCAGTGAGGAAATTCGTGATCCTCACAATGCGATTCTGGAAGCATGGACGTCGGGAGGCCTGCTCTCGCTGCTCGGTATGATTCTGGTCATCGCCGCCGTGTTCCGTGCGGATGGAGATAGCGGCAATTCCTCGAGTTCAGTGAAGCTTTCGGATGCTGCCGCTGAGAATCGAAGACTGAAGGTAAAACGTCCGCAGGATTCAACCGGGATCTCACTTTGGATCCTGCTCGGTTTCGGTATCCACGTGGTCTGGCAGTGGCTGTCAGGATCTGATCCGCTGTTTGAGGAGCCATCGCGTGCCATCATTCTTGCAGGTGCTCTGCTGACATCATGGCTGCTGCCGATACCGAGTCAGTTACATGGAACGAATGTCTGGCAAGCGGCACTGATCGGCCTGCTGCTGCATCTCATGGGAGCCGGCGGATTTCAGATGCCCGCCGTGATGCTGCTCGCATTCGCGGCACTCTCCGGCATTTCTACATCGGGAAACAATTCAGATTTTACGGCATCTTTGACACGCACTCCGATGAAAGGCTCTGCGGAGAGTTCCCCGGGACTCACACCGCAGTCGAAGGATGTTGCCTGGATTTCGGCTGGTCATCGAATCGCACTGACATTCTGCCTCATGACCGGATTTGTGGTCGCTCTGTTTGGTCTGCGACCTGTCTGGATCTCACAGAGCCTTGCTGCGTCAGCTCAGTTTGCTGCGTCACAGAGTAACAACCGGACAGCAGTCGATCTGCTGGAACGATCCTCTCTGGCGGACCCACTGTCTGTGTCAGCTCCACGTCAGCTGGCGGAATACCAGTCCCAGCGACTTTCTCAGATGCTGACGCGCATCGGACGGCAGGTGGATCCGATTGCATCTGCGATCGCAGTGAACGATTCGTCCGATCTCTCAGCCGCCGATCATGCATCGAGTGCAGCATCGGAGACGGAAGGACTTCCCGATGAAGTTCTGAAACAGTCAAAGGCGGCTCGCGAAGCCTGCGAACTCTACATCAGAGCGGACGTGACGAACGTAGGTGCGATGCGGCTGCGAGCAGAACTGCTGCGACAACTCTTTACGGCATCTCGCGACGTAAAAATACTCGAGGACGCGATTAGTGATCAGAATAAAGTCGTTCGCATGAATCCCTCCAGCGCTGAGGACTGGTGGCAGCTCACTCTGCTGTTATCTCTGAGCCGTGAATCCTCAGCTCAGGATGCCCTCAGAAAGAGCCTTCAGCGGACAATTGAACTCGACGACATCAATCACGCCTGGGGACACCGTGACCGATATCTCACGGAAGCAAAACGCGAGTTTCTCAGGAAGCTTTCAGTGGATTGACATCCCTCGCTTGCTAAGATCTCGCAGCGAGCCGTACACGGCAGTGCCCTGATCGGGTTTCCTGAGATTTCATTTCTGTCATTCTCACAAACAAGCCAGCCTGAGTCTGCAACACAAAATAGCCAGTGTGCCACTGGCATAGCCAGTGCGGGCTTCAGTGGAAGCTATGGCCGGACGATTGACACCAGTTCGGGTGAGATTGGACTATTTTCAATCGGTGCTGAGATTGCTGACTGGGAAACCAGATTTCGATTACACTCGGTACTCTTCAGTGATCGTTTTTCAGAAGTGGTAGCCGACGGTAGCATGAATTCTTGAGTTCGTGCAAATGACGAATCGTTTCAAACCGACGAAGAGTTCTCCGGTGTGACTCGGCCATGAAACATGTCGATCAACCAACAGGAAACACTGGCAGAGCCAGTGGCACACAAACTCAGCCCATTCGAATCTCACATCTTGCGGCACCACAGTGCTACCCAGCCGGGTCAACAAAGTCGAGACAGGACTCCGGGCCGAAGGTCCAGCAGTTCTCATGGCCCGGGCTGAAGTGAAGTGGTGGCCCGGGACACTGACCGCAGGAAAATGGGGAGGGCCAACGGCCCGATCGTTCGTGTTAAGCGTCAAGTTTCAGGCAATGACTGCACATTGACACGTTCACAATCCGGACACAATTCACCGTGAAATTCACCGCTGCATCGGGCTCGACTCAACCTTCGAAGATTTTACCTTCAGCCCGCAAACACCAATCTGATGCAACATTGTCACTTGGCCCGCCGCTCCGCTTTGGGCCAGGCTATGGGAACGAATGGCTCGGTTGGGCCGAAAACCAGATTCCGATGTCCAGTCTATAGAGATCATCCGTCCGAAGGCGACGTGTATCAGCGCCGACCACGCCGTCGTTTCCGCGCAGGCGGGAATCCAGCAGCATCCTGTTCTCGACTCCCGATTCTGGATCCCTGCCAGCGCGGGGATGAGGGGTAAGCAAAGAATGCGGCGACAGGTTGACAACTGACGATCTCATCCTGACGTCACGCAAGTTCTGTCCACGCTCCGCCCTTGTATTGCGGCAGATTGTCAAAGAACTGTTTCACAATGAGCCGCCCGTTGCCGTGAGGCGTGTCATCGTAGTGAAACCGAGTGAAAACGCCTTCAAGGGAGACATGGAGCGTCTGACAACTGGGTAGCCCGGGTCACTCGCAACCCGGGGGCCAGTACGGTCTGGGAGGTGAATCACTCTGACGTCAGCATTCACTATTTCATTCTGTGTCTGAATTGACGATGTGGACGAGTTGCGCCGGACAGTCACGGACGCCACTATCAGAGCCTCAAACGTATCTGCCCGAACCTCATAGGCGTACGGCACTTCGGTTGCACAGCAACTGGTGCTACCCCGCTATTCGCCTCTGCCAGGGGACTGATTCGCGGGAACTGCCTGCTGTCGTTTCCTGGAAAACTCGTTTCCCGGTAGACTCCGCTGCAATCCTGTGCTGCTCAGTAAAAGTCTCAAAACTAAACCGTGTGTTGAAAAAGGTGCCTGAAACTCTCCAGCGGCTCACAATCGCTGTAATTTCGTGCCGCCTCCAGAGTTCCAGATACCTTTTTCAACGGCCTCCTGAGCCACGGAATTGTTTTCCAGGATGTGCCGAGAGGAATACTGACTAGGGAGAAACGCTTTCTGGCAGCGAAAACGACTTCCACAGATCGACGTCGCACGTCCTCTGCTTCGACGAATCAGCCGGGTTGAACCGCATCAATGGTACCGGAGTTGATTCCACTGCCGGTTCGGTCATAATCGTCGTGTGTCGTTTTTTTGGATTACATTGACGAATGAATGCAATTTTAAAACAGTACGCACCGCATGCAGTCGTGATCCTGCTGGCATCGGGTATTTCGATTGGCGTACTGTCTTACAACAGCGAACCTCAACCTTACGACATCAAACCTCAATCTGGCTATTCCAGCGCTTACTACGACATCGACCCCAAAACCATCCAGTTTCTGGATGACGTCGAATCGCAGACGATTCCCGAGGAAGACCTGACCGATCTGGTGCTTTTCAACGTCGACGGACGTCAGGTCCAGCTGAAGGAATATGTCGGCCGGAAGAATCTCGTCCTGGTCATGACTCGCGGCTTTTCGTCGTCGATTTGTCTGTATTGCTCGACACTTACATCACGGCTGATAACAAATTACCCGGAATTCACAAACCGCAACACTGAGATCGTGGTGGTGTTTCCGGTCAGTAATGACGCAGAGCGAGGACGGCTCGACGAGTTTATCGCTGCCACAAGAAAAAACATGGATCGGCCGCCGGAAGTCATACCGTTTCCTGTCCTGCTGGATGTCGAATTAAGAGCGGTTGACAGGCTGGGGCTTCGCCACGACCTTTCCAGGCCAGCCACGTACATACTGGACAAATCTGGGGACGTCCGCTTCTCTTATGTAGGGAAGGATCTTTCCGATCGTCCGTCTGTAAAAGCGCTGTTGAAAGAGCTTGATTTACTGGAACAAGGATAAGGTGAACGGTTCAGCGGTTAATCCGGGGCAGGATTTCCTGTCAGAAACGGTGCGTGCAGTGTGTGGAGAGCCAGCGAATGGCAGAGGATTTGACCATCGACGCATCCAGTTTTGTGGCAACAGCACGCGAGGCTGGTGTGCTGTCGCTTGAATCGGCGCAACGCCTTGCCGATGAGGCAACGATTCTCGAGATTTCCGCCGAACACCTCGCGCTCAGGAAGGGACTGCTTTCGGCGGTTCAGGTGGATCTGGTTCAGACACTGCAGAGGCCGCTTGACACGATTCCGGGATATGCAATTCAGGGTGTGCTTGGTCACGGCGGCATGGGAGTCGTTTATCGGGCTACGCAGACGAATCTGCAGCGAGCAGTCGCACTGAAGACCGTACTGCTGAGTCTGGTGACTGACACAAATGCCGTCGCTCGCTTTCAGCAGGAAGCAGTAACAATTGCGAGCTTACGACACCCCAATATCATCACCGCATTCGACTTTGGTCAGCACGCGGGTCGTTTCTTTCTGGTGATGGAACTGATCGAAGGAGAGGACGTCTCCGAGCTGGTCCGGCGGAACGGCCCGCTCGACGAAAAGTCAGCCTGGGGCCTTGCACGCCAGGTTGCTGCGGGACTGGCACACGCGGCACAGGAAGGTATTGTCCACCGCGATATCAAGCCGGCAAATCTCCTGCTGGTAAAGCCTCCTGCTGGATTCGGACTGCCGGGTGGATTAAAGATGGTAAAGATCGCCGATTTTGGGCTCGCATTTCCGGGCGGCCAGGAAGATGCAAAGACGCGATTGACGGACGCCAACACAACGCTCGGAAGCCCGCACTACATGGCTCCCGAGCAGCTTCTCAATTCTCAGGTCGATCATCGCGCAGATATCTACGCACTGGGAGTTACGGTCTTTCACATGCTCACGGGCGCACCGCCGTTCTCCGGGCCGGTTACACAGGTGCTTGCACAAAAGTTACAGGGACAAATGCCCGATGTGCGAGTTCAAAGGCCTGATGTGAGTCTCGCTTCGGCAGATCTGATCGCCCGTATGACCCGGACCGAGCCGACCGCGCGCCCGGGAGACTACGGTGAACTGCTCGATTGTATTGATCGCGTGTTACAGGAAACATCAGGAGCACCACAGGCGTCACGGACGAACCACGCATCTTCAGTTTCCGCATCGCAGCAGCAGTCTTCAGGAGTGGATTTCGATCCCACAGAAACGATTCTTATCGGCAACGTGCAGTCCAGACGGCGAGCGTGGCTGATCACGGCACCTGTCGCAGGCGTCATCCTGATTGGTGGTCTTCTGCTCGCAAAACGCCGACAGGGCAGGAATCCGAGTCCGCGTGCGCGTCCCGTTTCCACCGGACGTCGCGAATATCTGTTTCAGGGTACACTGACCGGCTGGCGAGTCGTCTCGGGTGAGTGGGGAGATGCCTCCGACACCGACGGAGCCAAAGTGCTTGCCGGCAGTCGCGGTACGGCCAGGCGGCAGTTGTCGCGGATGGTCGGTGCTGAACGCCAGCCACTCGAACATTATCGCCTGGCACTGAGCATCTGCCTCCATGAAGCTTCTGCTGTCGAACTTCAGTTCGGCATTATTGCATCAAAAGAGCTTGATGGTCTGAGAAGCGTCTGTCGGATTAACCGAAGCGGACAGGTTTGGCTGACTTCACGTGAAGCGGACTCTTCGATATTGCCATCGCCAGTCACCGAGAACAGCTGGGAAGTTGCTCCTGACACTTACTATCCCGTGATACTTGAATGCTTCGACAATGTCTGGCGAGTGACGTTTGACGGTCAGATTGTCGGTGAAGTACCGTCGGCAGATCATCCGTATCGGTCGGAGATTCGGCTCGCAGTTGAAGATGGCCCCGCCTGGTTTTCAGATCTGGAAGTCGAAGAATTAGCGCTGCAGCGGAAATGAGATCTTCAATGATCCTCACGTACTTTTTGGTCTTTGCTTCCGCAGAAGCCATGTGTGAGTGAATTGGGGAACGCAGGGTGGCACCGGTTGCTGTGCAACCGGTGGGTCGGCGGCCCAGGAGGTTCTGGCGGATGAGACTGAGGTTCTGATAGCGGCGGCCGTGACTGTCCGGATCGAATCGCTTACGTCGGCAGTTCAGGCACAGAGCGGAATCATCAGTGCTGACACCAGAGTGAATCCGCTCCCAGACTGTACCGACCCCCGGGTGGCGAGCAACCCGGGCTACCCCGTTACGACGTGCAGGGGCGTCTGATGAATGTCGAAACTGTCCGTGTAGTCAAACACCCTGCGAGTTGACGGAAAACGTTCTTCGGCCGATAGCGACCATCGCAGGCGTCGGCTTCCGTCCGGCTTGTCCGGGCGGAGCCTGCAATTGACGGCTACTCAGAAACCTATCCATCAGAACTGATCTCCGTCGGGCTCGCCCCGGCGGAATCCACGATTCGACTCGCTGCGTCCGCCGGGACGAGCCCGACGGTGCGCCCGCCCTGAGTAACTCTCTGCGTGCCGTGGTACCAGCCTGTAGTTTCCACTTGATTCCTCCGCCGAGATGAACTCGACGGAAGGAATTCGGCTTGAGCGCATTTCAGTACCTGCACATCCACCCTTTCTGCTTTCTCATGTTGACATCGTGATTCGACGAGTGTACGCTTTGAATGTGTACAAACACATTTGGAGGTTTTATGCCGCGCCCTGCCGTCAATGACAATAGCCGAGTCGCTCTGCGAATTCGAACGGCTGATAAGGAACTGATCATGCGTGCTGTAGCTCTTGCACAGACGGATATGACCGATTTCATTTTGCGCACGGCGGTGAGGGAAGCCCGACTGGTGATCGACGAGCATGAACGGGTGAAACTGTCTCAACGGGACAGTCGGCGAGTATTGGATCTCCTGGAGAACCCACCGGCTCCAAATTCAAAGCTGCGTAAAGCGGCTCGATCCCTTCCAAAGCAGCCATGAGTCTTCCTGCATGGCATGAAGAACCGGTTTCCCGCAGACACAATCGAGATGCATTCGATTGTGGAGAACCTGCGTTGAACGACTTCCTGAGGCAGCATGCGCGGAAGAGTCATGAAAAAGGTGCTGCCAAGACATTTTTGGCGATTTCCAGTGCCGACGGCACGACGATCCTCGGATTCTATAGCCTTTGTCCGGCGTCTATGGAATATGCTCGAACGCCTCAGGGCGTTCGCAAGGGATTAGCCAGGTATGATGTACCTGTGTTTCGGCTCGGAAGACTTGCAGTGAATCGTCTGTTTCAGGGGCAGGGACTCGGCGGACAACTAATCCTCGCTGCCGGTCGCCGATGCCTGCTGGCTGCCACCGAAGTTGGTGGCGTCGCAATGCTGATCGATGCCAAGTCGGATCAGGCAGCGAAATGGTATGCATCCTTCGGAGCAGTTCCCCTATTGGATTCACCACTGACTCTACTCTTGCCGCTGGCGACTATTCGGGTTGCACTGGAATCGGCAGGAAAAATCTAAACGGGGCTTGCACGGCTGATCGTCACCCCAGGAATGATTTGTTGAAGGCAGAAATGGGGCAGGACTTATCTTTTGGGCAATCGCCAGTTTCGCAGCCGAATCGGAGCGTCAGGGTACATGAATCATCAATGAGAGCTGAACCCTTTCTGCGTTCCTGTATGTTGCGGCAGCGATCTTTTTGAGACCTGCGGTCGATGCCTGTGCGAGGTCAGGAGACCTGCGCACAACAAAGATTTTTCCGGTAGCAGCCTGTAGTTGCCAATTGAGTCCTCCGCCGAGATGAACTCGACGGAAGGATTTCGGATCGAGCGTGTTTCAGAACCGGCACCTGCACCCAACCAGTTGAAACATCCTATTCGCCTGATCGGAGCCAGTCCTCGTTATAAAATCACCTCTCCTGAATGACGGGTGGCGTCCATTCGGCCGGGCGCACGTCCTTCACGGTCAGTGGCACCGGGTCGTCGAAGAGATGCATCTCGCGCTGAAGTTCACTCATCAGGTGACCTGCAGTCTGCTGATGATCGGCGTGCGCTGAAAGATCGTGAAGTTCCATTGGATCGGAGTTCAGATCGAACAGCTGAGTTCGGTCGACGAGCGGATATCGAATCAGCTTCCAGCGCTGATCACGAATGGCTCGCATGCAGTCGCGATACCCCGTATACAGGTAAGGCCGAATCTCCGCCGTCTGTTTTCGAATGAGTGGAAAGAGACTTTTTGCATCGATTGACGATGGGATTTTGACGCCGGACGCTTCACAGATGGTGGGAAAAAGATCCATGAGATAAACCGGATGATGGATCGTTTCAGCTGCTGGAATTCCGGGTCCTGAAATCATCAGTGCGGTATGCATTCCTCCATACTCGTAGAGATTCTGTTTTCCGAAGAGCCCATGATCGCCCATGGAGAGCCCGTTATCGCCGCTGAAGATGATCAGTGTATTCTCACGGCTGTCTGTGGCGTTCAGGTAATCGAGAATTCGGCCAACATGAAAGTCCAGTCCGCTGATACAGGCAAAATAATCGGTCAGCTGTGAGTGCGTGTCTTCGATTGTTCGCGGCCACGGAGCGAGTTTCTCATCACGAACGGTCATTTCACCGTTATCAAATGGGTGGAGCGGAGCGAACGCCGGCGAAAGCTCAAACGAAAGCTTCTGAGCCCTCAGGTGAAACTGCGGTTCAGCAATACGCGCATCATGTGGAACCGGTGGCGACATGTAGACGTAAAACGGCTTCTCGCGATCTCGTTGCCGGAGAAACTGAATGACAGCATCCGCGTGTCGACGTGAGGAATTGCGCCGCAGTTCCGCAGAGCGGTCATCCATCGCGATTGACTGGTTGAATTCCTTCAGGGCCGCAGAGAATTCGTTGCTTGCTTTACCGGCATGAAAGGTCTGATAGCCGGCCTGATTCAGAAGAGCAGGTAATGACTGTTCTGCAGCGAGTGCGTCGTTTCGCTCAGGAATGCGGTGCCATGACCGTCCCGTCAGCATCATGATGCGACTCGGAAGACAGACCGCACCCGTCATGGATCCCTGCGTATAGCAGGCCGAGAACTGAAGTCCCTGAGCTGCGATGGCATCGAGATTCGGAGTCTCCACCGGAAACCGCTTCAGAGCACCGATCAGATCCGGACGGAAGTCATCTGCATGGATGTGGAGAACGTTCAGGCGAACCGGAGATGAAACTTCCCCCCCGAACACAACGGAGATTGAGTTCACAAAAAAATCTGCTGCCGCACTGAGGTTTATCCACAGCGCAAACAGCAGATTCGTGAAAAGCAAGGATCTTCGGCTCGACATCGGTGTGGCTCACCTGGCCAGATCTGTTGAGTTTCGCAGCCAGGATTACTCGATGATACCGTTCCTCAGAAATGGAACGCCAGCACTGGTCTCCAGATCCGCAGTGAGACTCCTCGAAGCATAAAGAGACGGATTATTCTGGAAGAGTCGTCGATTCTCGTAGTTCGCGAAAAAGAACAACTGTCCCCGATAGAAAGCACCGTACTCAATGGAACCAACTTCAGCTCGCTGTTCGGAGAACAGTTCCACTGGATCAAATCCATGCAACTGGGGGATATAAACCCGAGGAGTCTTCTGGAACATGTCACGTTCTTCCGCCGAGCGGAAGAAATAATCGACCCCTTCGAACGATGCGACAAACTGATCGGAGCCTGACTGCCAGACCTTTTCGACAATCAGCGCCACCGGCGAAAAACCGCCGAGGCCGACCGTCTTGCCGTCTCGCTGAACTATCAGACAGGATCGTCGTTTCGAATCATCAGAATCCTGGTCCGCCGAGTTCTGGTCCGCCAGCAGGTTATTGCTCCGGGCGATACTTCCTGTGCCAGCTGCCTTCCCTGGTTCAACAGATTTCTCAGACTGACTCTTCGCTTTCTCTTCACCGGCAGCAATGGTTTGGTCTGGTGATTTATCACTGACCGGTCGTGCATGGTTCTGCAGCCTTGCGATGTAAGAGGAAAGGCTGGATCCACCCACATAACGGGCAAGTTCGGTTCCGTCAGAAGCAAGAATCACCTCTGTTGGCAACGAAGAGACTCGATACTTCGAGATCAGAGCGGCGTGACGATCGGCATCGATTCGAACACCCACCACGGCAGTGGCCAGCTGGCGGGAAACTTCCGGCTGGTTGAGCACGGAACCAGCCATCTGACGGCATGGTCCGCACCAGGTCGCTTCAAAGTGAAGAACCAGAGGCACATCGAACTGACTGGCGAGTGTCTGCCCTTCTTCGAAAGAGGAAAGCCATTTTCCTGCAAGAACGGTTTCGGGCATCGTCTGACCAACTTCAGCGACAGTCGCGTCTTTTCCTTTTCGAGCTGCCAGTTCAGGCTGTTCTTTCGCCCCCATTTCGGGCATCGTCATCAGAAGAACTGCATTCAGAGCAGCGAACAAGAACGTTGACGACATCAAGGCATCCTTTCAAAGTCCGGGTGTTGCAGTGGCCGTCCTGGCGACGTCTATCACCCATTGCCGAAAAGTGCGATCGGCGAGAAAAGAATGCCTCATGCATTCCGTGACATCCACTTGATCATTTACTGTTGTCAGGCAGTCGTGGTTTCTGACCGGAAATTGTCACAGTCAGACAGCCGCCACAATCACGTTTTGAGTTATGTTCCCCGTCCGAGCAGGGTGAAATGGGTTGTCGGTGAATGAAGTCGTTTGAGATGGGATCTTGTCCACGACCAGAATCTGCGGCTGGAGGTAGGATCGCCTTCTCATTCGGAATGTCAACCCATGCATGCAAAACGAGGTAAAATGTAATGTATGTATGATCAGTTTTTGAGTCGAATCTGTGAGGATAGAAAAGACTCATCGTTTACACAGGAGTTCCAGTAATGTCGCGATGGAAATGTGTCCTGCAACTCAACAGCCATCGCTCGATCATTGACGGTGGCACCGATGCACTCTGTGCGGCACTCAGTCGTGGTGCAGATCTTCGGATCGGAACAGAGTTCCGACACAACGAACACATCGACACGGAATCTGACTCCAGCGAACTCATTGAGGAGGTTGCTGAGTTCGGTGTGACGATGGTGATCGACAAGCGATGGTCGGCCGGCATCATGAGCCTGCGGCAGCCGATAGATCTTCCGGAAGGTTTCGGGCCAAGACCTTCGATGTCGTTCTTTCTGTACAATCAGGACGGGACTCAGGGAATCGCGAGGCCCTATCTCGACGGACTGCACCCATTCAACGGAACCATCGCGGGGATTGAGTTCGGGCGGTCACCGGATTCTCCGCCTCCGCGGATGCCGCGTTACCACGTGCTCGATACGTGGGATTCCGGAACAAATGGTCCGTCGCAGAACTTCATCTACGATTTCGAGACCTTTCGTTTCTGCGTCAATGATTCGTGGCAGGAAGTTCTGTGTCACGATGAGAAAGGCGGAGTCACTCGCGGTTCGTTGAATGCTCTGACTGACGCATTTCGGTCCGGGTGTTCCATTCGTATGGGAATCAGCGGGCTCTGCAATAACCTGATCTCAGATTCAGAGGAATGCCGTGTGCCTCATGAAGTCTTTGTCCAGGGCGGTTCAGCCTACCATTACACAGATCGCCGTCTGTTCATCATCGGATCGCATCCGGTTGTTCGGATTGAACCGTCGGTACCGCTGCGATATTCAAGTCGCAACTGGGATTTTGGCTGGCTGATGCTGCGGACGGACGGGAAAGTGGTCTATCGGCGGTGTGATCCATGGAACCTGCAGTTCTCCGACCACACCATGAATCTGCCGATTCGATGGTTTGTACGGTAGACACCGCCCGCGGTGTGCCGGCTCACTGATCAGGGAGTTCGATCGTTTGTACATCAGTTAGGTGAAAACAGGAGTCGGCAAAGACTCCGACCGGATCGGATTTCAAGCGGCAGAGTTCATCTTTGAGATCCCGACGGATGACAAATCGCTTGCCAGTTGAGGCTTTCGTAGGCGATAATCGAAGCGACGTTCAGCAGCCCCCATGTTTCGACCAGCGGTTGTGACCGCTTTCTGCCGAAGCAGATGTTTAAAGGATCCGAGAATGATCCGAGTGATGGGGCTACCTGCTGGCGTTCAAGATGTGTTCTGAGATCACCTGCCGATTGGCTGTCAGATTGCAGTGAATCTGACAATGCTTTCCTTCCAAGTCACTGCAGTGCATTTTCCGGAACAGGCCTATGAACTGGTCCCGCGCATTTCGGCTGATCTGGTCGACATTGACGCTCACTGTTGTGGGAAGTCTGTCGATCGGACAGATATCTGTGACGGTGCACGCGGCGGCTCCAGGCATTGTGAAGATCTCCGTGTTTCCGGAGTCACTTACGCTGCTGTCACCTGAGAGCTCCGAGCAGCTGGTTGTCATCGCCACGAACGAAGAGGGCATGAACGTGGATGTGACACGGCAGGTCACTGCATCGTTCGCTCCGAAGGCTCACGCTGAAATCAGTTCGCAGGGGCGAGTGATTCCGCTCGCGGATGGTCAGTCAATGCTGACGCTCCGTCTGGATCATCTGAGCGTGGATGTTCCTGTCACAGTCAGCGGCATCACCAACCCGCCACGGGTTTCGTTCCGTGATCAGATCATTCCGATTCTTTCCAAATCGGGGTGTAATTCCGGCGGATGTCACGGAAAAGCAGAAG
Organism: Planctomyces sp.; assembly: GCA_046345315.1. Taxonomy (GTDB): domain Bacteria; phylum Planctomycetota; class Planctomycetia; order Planctomycetales; family Planctomycetaceae; genus F1-80-MAGs062. The sequence continues at coordinate 19,572 of JBKDKA010000102.1, read as the reverse complement.
GACAGAACGGGTTTCGGCTGAGTGTTTTCGGATTTGACTCTGCGGCCGACTATGACGCGATTGTTCGCGACAGTCGTGGTCGCAGATTGTTTGCGGCATCTCCTGAACGCAGTCTGTTTCTGATGAAAGCCACTGCGGGGATGCCGCATGGTGGCGGGCGTAAAGTGGAGCCTGGTTCTCGCTGGCACCACCTGCTGCTGAGATGGGTTCGCGAAGGCGCTGCAACTGATCAGACCGCCGGAGATCCGGTTGTGCAGCTGAAGGTTTATCCCTCCGAGATCACAATGAATGCACTGGCGGAGCATCAGCTGCGTGCGACCGCAGTACACCAGAGTGGTCTGGTGCATTGTGTGACCGTCGAATCAGATTTTCAGTCCAACAATGAAGTCATCGCGAAGGTCGATCGCAACGGACTTGTGACCACAACGGACGTTCCCGGCGAAGCAGCAGTGCTCGTGCGTTACATGGGGCACGTTGCAGTCTGCCGCATCACTCGCCCGCGCGGTCAGGAAACTTATCCTCGCCCTTCGGAATCGAACTTCATTGATTCGCTGGTGTGGAACAAACTGGAGCGTCTTCACGTTGCTGCCAGCAGGCCGGCGGACGACGCAGCAGTTCTCCGCCGGACGTTTCTGGACATCATCGGAACGCTGCCTACCTCGGAGGAAGCTCGAAGTTATCTCGCAGACTCGTCTCCAGAGAAACATCAGCGACTGGTCTCTGAACTTCTTGACCGTCGGGAATACGCTGATTTCTGGGCTCAGAAGTGGGCAGACATCCTGCAGATTGACAAGGATATTGTGACGCCGTCAGCCGCCATCGCAGCCACTCGGTGGATTCATTCCCAGCTTCGTGACAACGTCCCCTATGATCAGTTCGTTCGAACCGTTCTCACATCACAGGGATCGACGTTCAATGAATCGCCGGCAGCGTTTTATCAGGTTCAGTCTGATGCAGAAAAAACAGCGCGTGCTGTCAGTCAGCTCTTCCTGGGTGTTCGCATCGACTGTGCTCAGTGCCATCATCACCCGTTCGAAAAGTGGGACCAGAAAGACTATTACGCTCTGGCAGGTTTCTTCACCGGGATTCAGCGAGCGACACTGCCCGGCGGCGCAATGAAGATTTCCGGTCGATCAGGTGAACCTCTGAAGCATCCGAGAACACAGGAAGTGATTCCTGCTGCGGCGCTCGGTGAATCACCGGCAGTCATTCCCGCAGGTGGCGATCGACGGCGAGTCTTCGCAGACTGGGTCACAGGTCGTGACAATCCATTCTTTGCCCGAACAATCGTCAATCGGCTGGTGGCGCATTATTTTGGTCGTGGTCTCGTGGAGCCGGTCGATGATCTCCGTGAAACCAACCCGGCTTCCAATGAACCACTGATGAAGGCTCTCACCGACCACATGATCGCGGTGGATTATGACCTCAAGGCTTTCACAAAGACGCTGCTGAATTCGCAGGTGTATCGATTGAGTTCCGTGCCCGAGCCTTCCAATGAGCTGGATGATCAGAACTATTCTCGAGCCGCCTGGAAATCTGTTCCCGCCGAAGTGCTGCTCGACGCGATTTCTCAGGTGACGGAGGTTCCCGAGGAGTTCAACGGCTGGCCAAAGGGATATCGAGCCATTCAGGTGTGGGACAACAAGCTCCCCTCGCATTTTCTCGAAGTCTTTGGTCGGCCTTCACGTCAAACCGTGTGTTCCTGCGAACGCAGCACCGAATCGAGCATCGCTCAGGCGCTGCATCTGATGAATTCCGAGACGACAGCATTGAAGCTCCAGAGTCGTCATGGCATCTGTGCTCGCATGGCCCAGTCTGAAATGACGGATGCGGCAATCATCGAAGAACTGTATCTGAGAACTCTCAGCCGTTATCCTCGGCCGGAAGAATTGCAGCTGATGTCACAGGCATTCACAGATGCAGTGATACCTGCTGCCAACAGCGAGGCTGGCGGTGAAAGCTTAACGTCAGCAGGCGTGGTGAAGGTTGCGACTCGGCAAAAGGCGATCGAGGATATTCTCTGGACACTGATGAATTCTCGCGAATTTGTATTCAACCATTGAACGTGCTCAATTACTGAAACGTGCAGCGAATCACGGACGTTCCGAACTGAGACTGATTTTCTTTCTGAGAGGCTGGCCATGTGGCATCAGATGTTTGGTTCTGACAATCGATTCTGCGACGGGATCAGTCGGCGCCGGATGCTCCACGTTGGCGGAACCGGGCTGCTCGGCGGCTTCGGTCTCCCTTCGCTGCTGCAACTGCAGGCCGAAGCGGCGTCTGTCAGGCCGGCGCGAGCGAAAGCATGCATCTTCTTTCAGCTCGAAGGCGGCCCCAGCCACATTGATATGTGGGACATGAAGCCGGAAGCTCCCACTGAGATTCGGGGGCCGTTCAGCCCGATTTCGACAAACGTGCCCGGTACTCAGATCAGTCAGCTGATGCCGCTGTGTTCTCAGGTGGTCGACAAGTTCACCATCCTGCGATCTCACAGTCACACTGACAACGCTCATCAGACAGGGCGTCACTGGGTGATGACCGGATATCCGCCGAATTTCGCCGACGGGCAGGCTCGCGGAATTCCCTTCAACGAAATCTATCCGTCACTGGGATCGATCGTATCGCGGGAACTCGGGAAAGGCGGCGAGGTTCCTCCTTATATCGAAGTGCCCAATGCGCTTGGTCCCGGCGGACCCGGCTTCTACGGAGCCAAATACGGTCCGTTCACGATCGACAACGATCCCGCTCAGCCGGACTTCAGTGTTCGTGATCTGAGTGTTCCGGATGCTGTCGGTCAGAATCGTTTTCAGCTGCGTCAGAAACTGCTTGCAGGCACAGAGCAACTGTCGTCTGTCAATCAGATGGTGGCTCGCCCGAAGAGTCTGACAACCTACTATGATCAGGCCCTCGAACTGGTGACGTCGCCGAAAGCTCGAGATGCGTTCAATATCCAGCTGGAACGCCCGGAGCTGAGGGAGAAATACGGCTATTCTTCAATCGGGCAGTCTGCGTTGCTTGCGAGACGACTCGTGGAAGCCGGCTGTCGATTCATCGGAATCGACCACGGCAGTTGGGATACGCATTTCGATAACTTCACCAGCCACGAAAAAGCGTTGTGTCCACCGACCGATCGAGCTCTGAGCGCTCTGCTGCAGGATCTCGACGATCGCGGAATGCTCGACGAAACGCTCATTGTCATGATGGGAGAAATGGGACGTACGCCGCGAATCAACAACGATGCTGGTCGCGATCACTGGTCAGCGTGCCAGACAGTGATCCTTGCCGGTGGGGGAATCAAGCGCGGGGTGGTTGTGGGAGCCAGCGACGAAACGGCGAGTTATCCCACGACGCAGCCGTACGGAATCCAGGACCTGCTCCGTACCATCTTCTTCCTCATGGGGATTGATTCGGACAAGGTTCACACGACTCCACTGGGACGCCCGGTGCCGATCGTCAATGGCGGAAAGAAGATTGACGAAGTGCTCGTCTGATTCTGCATTCTGTTCCGATCCGGCATACCGTTTCCGGGGGCTCTGAGATGAACCTGAACTGTCAATCTCCCTTGATGACTGAGGATCACCTGCCGCGGGAAGTGCTCTGTCAAAGGTCGATGAAAGTGTGCCACTGGCTATGCCAGTGCTGTTGGCTGGAAAACACTGACACAGCCAGTGGCACACAGGAACTACCTTTCGCCTTCCATCGTTCGATGAGTGACAATCCAGCAGAGCACGGCACACGCCTGTCGGCATTATTGAGCCGAATGCTGCTGCAGGTGATGCTGGTCATGTTTCTGGCGGAAGCTGCTGTCGCTCAGAAAGTGCCGGCTCTGGGATACGTCTACCCTCCTGCCGTGTCGCCGGGAACAACAGTTGAAGTCCATGCTGGTGGATTCGACTTCACATCCGACATGCAGTGGATGCTTCACCACGACGCCATCAAGCTGGAAACCGATGGCATTCCCGGACCGATGCTTGACCCGCCAGGTCCATACTGGTCAGGACCGCGAGCCGCCGGACCGTCGCTTCCGATTCCTCGTGAAGTGAAGGCACGCATCGTCATTCCACCAGGCACACCCGAAGGGCTGGTGAGATGGCAGGTGGCGAATGCAAATGGAGCCTCCGGCTGTGGCGTTTTTTATGTCGGTGGCAGTCATGAAATCATCGAATCACGATCGCGCGATCTGCCGCAGGTTCTGACACAGATCCCGGTGGCAGTTTCAGGACGCATTTCGCGTCTCACCGAAGTGGACCGCTACGAGTTTCAATTGCCGGAGAAGGGCTGGGTGACTGCGGAACTCATGGCGCGACGGCTGGGCGCTGACTTCGCCGGCGTCATTGAAGCCAGAGATTCTGAGGGAAACCTGCTGGCCGATTATGTGGACACTCGAGGAACCGATGGATGGATTTCATTTCCGGTTCCGGCCGGGGAAGTCTGCACGGTCAGCGTGAGAGACGCGGACTTTCGCGGAGACCGAGCGTATGTGTATCGGCTGGCGCTGACCGCATCACCGAAAGTCATCAGCACTCTTCCGGCTGCTGTGACGAAGGGTGTTCCTCAGGAGATCACGTTCTTTGGACATGGAATCTCGGAACAGACTGCGGCCTCTGAAGTCTCGGAGACAGGTTCCGGAGATGCCACGAAGGCGTCAGCGAAGCCAGGCCAGGGACAGAAACGAACGGTGACTGTACCTGTGGAGTTTCCCGAATCTGTTTATCCGTATTCACTCGAAACGCCAGCCGGAGTTGTCACGGTTCCCCTGCGAGTCAGCTCGTTGCCGGAGTTGTCACTGGCGGAACAGGTTCTGAAAGATGCGAGTGGAACGGTGCTGCCGGAAACAGCTGATGTGGTCGCTGCATCCGGAAATGCTGCTGCGGCTGCATCAAGTCCCGCCGATGCCGCCCAAAAGTCATGGACTCTCGCTGCACCTGCAGCCGTCACCGGGCTCATGCCTTCAGACCTTGAAGAACATCGCTTTCAATGGTCTGTGGAGAAAGATCAGTTCTGGAAACTGTATGCTCAGTCGCGGGCCATTAGTGGTTCGCTTGATATGGCGATGACGATTCTTTCTCCATCCGGTCAGACGGTCGCAGACATCGACGATTTCGGTGGCACTACGGATGCAGCTCATGAATTTCGCGCCACCGAGTCTGGTCTGTTTACGGTGGTCGTGCGGAGCATCTCAACACGCGGTGGCTCCGCTGATGAAGTTTATCGTCTTCAGATTTTACGGCCTGAACCGAGCTTTTCGCTGACGGCTCCTCAGCTGGTGAATGTTCCATCGGGTGGCAAAGTGGAGATGCCGGTACAGGTAACGCGTTCCGGCGGATTCGATGGCGAGGTTGCACTGGAACTCACGGGGCTGCCGGAGGGTGTTTCCATCGACGGCGCTTCACTCATCCCCGCCGGGGCAGCAGAAGTGAAGCTGTCACTGAATGCCTCTGCGGAAGCCGCAGTGACCGCGTCATTGGTCAGGGTTTCAGGAAAAGCTCAGATTTCCGGTCAGGAAATCACGCAGATCGCGACTGCGGTTGCCGGTGGAAATCTGGCACCGGCTTCACCGGATGACGCTCGAACGCCACGAACTCTGGTCGCCATGACCATGCCGGCACCGATTGATGTGTTGATCACGGATCGGGACGCACAGCACGATGTTCCGCGAGGCACGACATTTCTCGCCGATGTCGAGATTGTGCGGAAAGCTCCCTTCACTGGTCCGGTTCGTCTGGAAACATCTGCGAATCAGCAGCGATATCGAGCCGGGATTAGAAGCACATTCATCACTGTACCATCGGAAGAAACAAAGACTCAGTTCCCGTGTTTCATGCCCGAATGGCTGGCCACAGACCTCACGCAGCGCATGCTCATTCACGGCATTGCAGAAGTCCCTGATCCGAAAGGGAATATCCGTCAGTTGACGAAAGCAGGGAACGCTCGAATCACCATGATCATGGAGGGAGCTCTACTGAAGCTGTCTGCGGTCAAGAATGACTTCGTAACACAGGCCGGTGAGCCGATCGAGATTCCGTTTCGTCTTCAGCGGTCTCCCAAACTGCCGTTGTCAACGACAGTGCAGATTGAAATACCAGATGAGGCAGCAGGACTGATCACAACTTCGCCAGTCACACTCTCGCCCGAACAGACGGAGGGAGTTCTGCAGTTGACGTCGAAACGAGACGAACGTCTGAACGGTTCGTGGAAATTGCGACTGAGTGCACAGTCTCTTCAACAGGAACGCTGGCCTGTGATTTCAGAGGCTGAGATTGCCGTCGAATACACCATTTCAAAGCAGTCCGCTTCAGTCGAACGCTGAAATTCGCTGTTCTTTACCTTTAGACGTTCTCTTGCGAACATGACACAGAGCTCGATGTCACCAAAGGTCTCTGTGTTCGTCGCCGTCAGCCTGGATGGATATATCGCTCGAGAGGACGGCCGACTCGACTGGCTTGATGCCGCAAATGCGAGCGTGCCGAAGGGGGAAGACTGCGGTTTTGCTGACTTCATGAAGACTGTCGACACACTGGTGATGGGACGGCGCACTTACGAGAAGGTTCTCACCTTTGGAATGTGGCCGTATGGCGAAACACCGGTCATCGTGATGAGCAGTCGTCCGCTCGCCTTTCCAGCGACTTCCGAGGGAAATCTTTCACACTCCTCCGAAACACCGACTGAACTGCTTCATCGTCTGCATCGCTGTGGAGTCAGGCACATCTATGTTGACGGAGCTGACACGATCCAGCGTTTTCTGGTGGCCGGTCTGGTTGACGATATCACCACGACGATTATCCCCGTTCTGCTGGGATCCGGCATCCGACTCTTCGGGACAACAGCATCTGATCTCCCGCTGAAACTGGTGCACAGCAAAACCTATGAATTCGGATTCGTACAGCTGCAGTATACCGTCACCAGACCACACGATTCAGAAAATAAAACCCGGCTGTAACACTGACTGACGTTGAACGAAAAGGTAAGTGTACATCGATCTGGGTACAGTGTGCCTGTCACAGGAACATGTGCCTTTCTGCGTTCCTTTATGCTGTCGAAAAAATGTCGAGCGTCCATGAAAAGTCGTTGTGCGTGCTGCATGGAATCTTGGTGAGCCGCAGCGGAAGTGATCGCTCATTGGCTGATGAAACAACTTGCAGACTGAAAAAGTGATCAACTGGCAACGACGAACCATATGAATCGACCCAAGAAACACAAACTGAATCGACAAAAGAAACACAACGTTCGCGACCACAAATCAGAAGCGATAAGGGTTGCCGCGAAAGAGACCTTCGCGGCGATCCTGGGAGTCCTGTTGATCTTCTTATTCGGCACCTCGGCATCTGCACTTGTTGAGCATTACCGAGTCTCTGCATGCAATAACCTGTATGAAGACAGAGAGCTCGAGATATTGAGCTATCGCGATGGGCCAAACAGCAGTAGTGACGATCCAAAGAGGATTCGGGGTGTGCTTCATCCCGACGGCACCGAAGTCTTTACGGACGATAACTCAGTTTCACTGATGAGTCTCAATGGTTCGGACTCTCTCATTCAAATGGCACCTTCAGAAGCGAGCGTTATCGGGAAGCGAATCAAAGTAAAGTACTACGTGGGTAAAGTCGAAGACCGTCGATGGTGGCACCCGCACTCAATCCACAATCACATTCAATTCACCGACCGATCGCTGATTCGTATGTGGGCAATGACCATCGTCTATCTGGGGGCGATACTGACCTGCTTCGTATACGGATACCGTATGAATCGTAAGTTCGCCCATTTGGAACAGCACGCTGGTCGCGATGAATCGTAACTGGTCCGCTCCCGAAAGGTTCATTTTCGACGGCTCTCGTCCACGGTCTTCTTACGCGTCGGGATCAGCCCCACCGAATCTCTTTATTCTTCGCGGCTGCAAGCGCGCATTCGCGAAGCAGCCAGTGCACAGCATGGGCGCAGCGATCGAATAATTGACGCTCTTCGCTTTCAATCCAAAGTTGAATACTCCGGCTGTTCAGTCGGTACGACTCCTCGAGCGCAAGAGCAATATCAGCCAGTCGCGCGGCAAGTTGTGCTGCGGCGCCTGGGGCCAACTGCCCCGACTCTCCAAGTTGGCGAAACATCCGGATCGGATCGTCCTTCGGCAGTCGCCACGCAAGATAGTCGGGCGTCTGTCGGCTGAGTACGGAGCATGGTTCGCCGCTCGCAGCCCATACGGCCGCAAACACGGCATCGTCCTGATAGGCAGGAATCGTACCAAAGGACATTTCAGTCTCACCATCCGCACCAGCCCAACCAACGCTCATCGTCGTAGTCCTCCACCTTCGAACGCCCCCGTGTGCCGGGGCGGGGCAATCGACATCGATACTAAGAACAACGCAGCCAGCGGCTCCGTGTCCGACGGGTGGTTATTCGTCAGTGTGCAGCAGCTTCCCGTGGTTTGCCAACCCTGTCACCAAAATCGGATCGCGGTTCGGCGGACTCTCTTCGTATAGCTCTTATTGACCTTACCCGCGTTTCCAACCTGCTTCTTTGTAGAACCTGAGTTCCTTGTGGCTTCTATTCTACCAGACTTCTCAGTCGCCTACTTTCGCTGGGGAAATGCAGTTCGCTGCGCGCGGCGACTCTCAGAAAGTCGGATTCATTGAGTGAATCTGTCGTTGACTGAACCCAGAACTGGCTCAGGAGATCGCTGTTAATTCAGGTAAAACGCACAAAGCAAGCGATAGTCGCTTAGACTACGCCTCGCGGAAATTCGTCAACTCTTCCAGAATTCCTCCCCACTCGGTTGTTCCATAACTTCCCTTAGGTAACCTCTTCGAGGAAATCAACTTCTCACCCAGTGGGAGAATCCTCGATGTCCAGTTCCACGACGATTCCCGAAACAGCGACTCTTTCTGAAATTGCCGAGCTGCTTCATAGGGCGCTTCAGCAGTTTGACGGCCCGCAGACGACCGCGAAAATCCTGGGAAAGTTGCCGAAGGCGAGTCGCCCGAAGGGAGATTTGGCTGAGGATGTCCTGCAGCGCGAGGTGGCCGAAGGCAGACTCTGGCAATACGCAGGCACCAAAGCAAAGCCTCGTTATTGGAACTTGTCCGTAGCGGAGTTTGCCAGGGTTTGTCTCCTGCGTCAGCTGCAGGGGCCGCCTCAGACTCGAGCAGACGCTCTGAAGGCACTTCCCAAAGCGACGTTTGGGGAACTCTCCAGATTTGCCAAAGAGGAGCTTCTGGATGAGTTGATCCTGGCCGGTCACGTCCACGAATGGCCCGCCGTTGCGTCATCAGGCCGCAGTAAAGGCAAGACTGGTCCGCTCATCAGTTGCCAGAAACCTGACCCCGCTGACTTCGCACGCGAAGCTGCGGAGAAAGCAGTGGCCCAACGGGAGATTATCGAACTGTTGCGACGAGCCCTTCAGCAATTCGATGGGCCTCAGGTCACCGCGAAGATTCTGAAGCTGCTTCCAAAGGCCAGTTGTCCCGATGCCGATGTCGCTGAGGAACTGTTCAAACAGGAAGTCGCAGAAGGCAGGCTTTGGCAATATCCAAACGCGGGGAAGAAAGCACAATTCTGGATTCAGTCGCCAATCGAGTTTGCTCGAGCGTGCCTGATTCGAGAACTCCAGTCCGGACCAAAGCCCGAAACCGACATCATCAAGTCCGTTTCGAAGTTGAAGACACTGTCAGCAGTTCCGGCGACTGCGATCCAGAAGATGCTCAGCGAAATGCTGCAGGCAGGTGAAGCACATCTCTGTCCGCCGATGGTTGGCGTGAAGCAGACGAAGACTCCGCCGCGCATCATCAGTTTTTTCAAGCCCAATCCAGCTGACTACGTCAAAGACGCATTGGAGAAGGTCGCGGGCGCACTCGGGATGCCGCTGGAAGATATCCTGAGAACTGCACGAGCATTTGCGAGCAGAGAACTGGAAGAGCTGGAACTCGAGAAACAGGATCCTGCGAGTTCTCGAACATCAACTACCGCAGCCGGTTCAGAAACGCAGGATGAACGTCTGCTGGAAGCCATGAGGACCGTCAATCCCCGAGTGGATCAGGGCGACATGGTCGATATCGCCAGCCTGCGCAGAGAACTCGACGCTCACCTGCGTGGTTCAGACTTTGATGCGGCTGTTCTCGATGCTGTCTATCGCCAGCGGTTTGCGATTCATCGCTACGATCGTCCGCAGCTGATCACACCCGAGGCACGAGCACTATTGCTTCGAGATGAAGACGGCAACTTCTACAACACCATTTCGCTCTGGAGGAATTAGCGATGACCGATCCCACTCCTGCGAATCCGAATGATGTTCTGTCCAGCATGCCGAATCCATTTCGAGGTTCCATCGTTGGCGATCCATGGAGAACTACGAATGATGACTCCGATGTTTCGCGGATCCATCAGCGTGTTTTCGAGTCCTGCTGTTCCGCAGTCGATGATTCCCGTTCGAACGCGGGCAGTGCCGGGCTGATTATTCAAGGTGCCCCCGGCAGTGGAAAAACTCATCTGATCGGGCGGCTGCGAAAAAGACTGACCGACGACCTGGCGCATCCCACGCTTCAGAAGCAGCGTCAGGCATTCGCTTACGTTCGGCTTGATACAAACGCGTCGTCATTGGCTCGTCATGTTCGTCGTCGAGTGGCAGACGATCTGCTTCGCAAGATCGGCGGTCCCAATCAGTTTGAGCGTCTGGTGCTGACTCGACTGATGGAAGTCGACAACGGTGACGGCCACATAGCTTTGTGGTGGGAACATTTTCGCGACGAGCGTCTCGACGACAGCAGAGACCTTCTGACAGAGCTGTGTCTTCGTGAGAGCATTTCACCGGCATTTGTCGAAGTACTGAATCACCTTGTGGCACGTCGACATCGTCTTGAAGTGATGGCATGGCTTCGCGGGGATCCACTGACTCCCGCGGCGCTGGAGAAACTGGGTGTCGCCGCCGACGATACGGAAGATCACCCGGAGAACGTTGCGTCGAGATTCCTGGTGGATCTGATGAAACTGGCTGGCTCGAGCATGCCCCTTGTGCTGTGCTTTGATCAGGTTGAGGCTCTACAGACGACTCCCGACGACAAGACGTCGATCTTCACTTTTGGTCAACTGATCAGCCAGCTGCATGACGCAGACAACAATCTGGTCATCATCTCGTGCATGCAGTCGTCACTGTACAATGACGTCATCAGAGCGATGCCCACAGCGATGCTGAATCGCATCTGCGGATACGGCACTGAGTCGCTCAATCCGCTCAATGCGGAACTGGCGTCATTGTTGGTGTCGCACCGGCTGCAGGCTGCGGGTGTGGCAGGTATTCGTCCCTCGACTGCATCTTCTGTCTGGCCACTGACGGATCACGACATCCAGTCTTTTGTTGGCAAGACGGGGACCACTCCGAGAAGACTTCTTGATGATGCCGCTCGTCGATTCGATCAGATCACCGGTCGATTGCTGATAACTACGGACGAAAGCACTGGTGAGATTGTTGTCGGCCGAGATCCGATGAGTGACGAGTGGGAACGTCGACTGGAAGCGGCCAGCCGCGACAACGACCCGAAGAAATCAGTCAACACCCTTCGCGACAGCATTACCCATCTGATTCATCTCACCAATCCGGAGTGCGGTGTTGAATCAGACCCGGGGCACGAAGATGTCGTCGATTTTGTCATTGCGACTCCGGATGGCGAGGGCCGAGTCGGTGTCAGAATCTGTGACGATTCGTCGAATCGGCTTTTTGCACAACTGAAGAAGATTAACCAGCGATTTCCGGAAAAACTCAACATCCAGAAGCTGGTTCTCCTCAAGGACGAACGCAGTCCGATCAGCCAGGGAGCCGTCGCATCACTGAATCATTTGCGACAAATCGAAGTCAACGGCGGTGTTTATCATCGTGTGTGTCCTGAAGCGATCGCCGCTCTGGATGCATTGAAGGAATTACTGGCAGACGTCAAAGCCGGAGATCTGTCGTTTGGTGGTGAAAACATTGCTGTGCGCACAGTGATCGACTGGCTGCGTAAGCAACTGCCAGAACCACTGAGTGCACTTGCCGAGATCCTCACCATTCCAGCGGCAGGGACTGGGTTTGACCAGCCATCGATCATTGAGCGACTTCAGGAACTGATGAACGAACGCCGTATCTGCGGCGCTGAGGAGGCATCCACCACGTTGAATTACGCGACGACCGAGTTAGTTGCGGCAGCTTCGGAGCGAGCGGATCTCTTCCGAGTGCTTGACGGAAAGCAACCGGTGATTTTCTCCGTGCGTACCGGTGGCGTTTGTTTTAATGATGAATCATGAACACTGTGTTTCAACTCGTTACAGGTTACACAACACAGCCTCGGGGTCGCCGGGAAACGGGGCACTTTTTGACCGGGACGGGGCGAATGCGATTCCCCGCCGGGTTTACGCCGGTAGGATCGGGCCTTTGCACTACGCCTCTCCCAATGACAGATGCAAGAAGTCGTAGTGCAATCGCCTGAAATCCACGGGGATAAACTCCGTGGCGGACAGATTGTGACATTTTCAACAGCAGAGATCTCCCATGACAATCACACTGACTGTTTCCGAAGTAAGACAGGCGTTGCAGCAGGCCGCTGGGCGAGCACCATCCGGCGATGGAGCTCCGTCGACGGCATTGCTCGGCACGATCTTTCATCGTGTCATCGGCGAACTGCTGCGAGATGACTCGCCCCTGAATCTCGAGTCCGTTGTGCGAGACCTTGACGCGGACCTTGTTGAATGGCAGCGAGTCCTCGTCGAGCATACTTACGATCAATTGCTCGGCCCGATGCTGACGAATCAATCGGGGTCGCTGCGTGAACATGGTGACCAGGTACTGGATCTCTGGACTGCCGTGCAGGACGCTGTTCATTGGCTTGCCGAACTCTGGTGGCAGATCACGGAGAAAGGCACGAAGTCCGCCAGCCAGAGCGATTCCTTCTGGGTCGAACGTCAGGTTGTTCTTGATCTGCAGCAGCCGCACTGGTCAGAATCCGTCGCACTGCTCGGCCAGACCGACGCGGTGCTGCGTCATCCGACCACCAACGCCTGGTGCGTGCTCGAATGGAAGATCGGCCAGACATCTCCAGCGATCGATCTGGCTCAGGTATGTTTGTATCACCTGATGCTGAATGGTTTAAATCAAGCGAAAACAAACTCGGCCATCGCCGTCGTCAGCTTCCTTCCGGGTCGACACGAAACACTCTTCCAGAGCACTCAGATCGCCGACGCTCAAGCCAGGCTCCTTGACCTCATCGGCCGCACAGCGGGGGTGATTGATGAGCCGCCGCAGCCGAAGTCAACTGTTCCAACAGTATCAACCGTTCTCGCTCGACAGCCCGAACATCTGAAGAAGGAAGAAGCTGAGAAACCAGCCGCGAAGAATGGAACACAAAAGTCTGGACCATCCGAAGAGTGGCTTTCCGACAAAAGTAACAAGATTCTGCGAGTCCTTAAGAAGTTCGGGATGCCATGCAGGGAGTGCAGGCCTCCACTCGTCGGCCCTGCCTTTGTGCGATTCTCTCTATTCCCGGACGGTGGCATTCGGCAGAGGAAGGTTATGGCTGCCGCGCCTGAGCTTCACCTGCACTTAGGGCTGCCGGCCGAGCCGGTGATGACAGTAGTCGAAGGCACGATCGCGATTGATCTGCCAAATCCAAACCCGGAATCTGTTCCATTCTCGTCGATCATCCCCTATCTGACCGTCATGGACTCGTCTGTTGGAAGTTCTCGAATCCCCGTCGGTATGGACATTGGCCGAAAACTGACGTGGTGCGATCTCGCCAGTTCTGAAAGTCCGCATATGCTTGTCATCGGCACTCCGGGCAGCGGAAAGAGTCAATGGCTTCGGGTCGCGGTTGCGTCGTTGATGCACACGAACAAACCAGAGACTCTCCAGTTGCTGTTGATCGACCCAAAGCAGAATGCCTTCACGTTCGCGGCTGGCTCCCCGTTTCTGCAACAGCCGATCGTCGTTCCAGGGGGAGACGGTGAAGTCAGCGAGATTCTTGAAGGGCTCGTCGAGACGATGGGGGAGCGATACACGTTGCTGGCACAGGAGAAATGTCAGTCCATGAATGACTACGTTCGAAAGACCGGTCAGACCATGCCGCGAATGATCTGTATCTGCGACGAGTACGCCGACTTGCTTCATGGCAGCAATCGGACGGAAAAACAGGCGATCGAGAAGCAATTGAAACGTATCTCTGCCAAAGGCCGCGCTGCAGGCATCCACTTGATCCTCGCGACACAGCAGGCAAAGGCGACCGTCATTACCACTGGGATTCGTGCCATGCTTCCGGCCAAAGTCGCACTTCGCGTCTCAACTGCCATTGAATCCAGAGTCGCTATTGAGGAATCCGGCGCCGAACGCCTGCTGGGCAATGGCGACCTGTTATTTAAACTGATTGGAACACAGCGTCTCCAAGGGGCGTGGCTACCAGATAATGAGGAATCGCTGGCCGCGTCTACAGTCGCCGTCCAGTAGCCTTTGACGTCCGGTGTTCTTCCAGAGCGAGACTGAGACGATGAATTCGATACGCAATCGATCGCGTACCGATATGCATTCAATCTCACACGGATTCACAGGACTGGCGATGTCACTCAGTAATCGTTCGGATCGTCGCTGATTCAACCATCACAGAGATTTCATCCACGCAAAGAGATCCGCCAGTTCTTCCGCTGTGGCGTCTTTCAGAAGGCCGGCGGGCATCAGGGAGACTCGCTGCAGATGACGGCTCTCGATGTCGTGGCCTTCGATGCGATAGGTTCGGTGTTCGGCATCTCGCAGCAGCATGCCATCGACTGATTCATAGACGATCAGTCCCGTATACGCTTTCCCGCTCAGTGTCGTGACGACTGTCGTCTGATACCGTCCTGAAATCTCCCGGCTGGGTTCCAGAATGGCAGCGAAGAGGTCATCGCGAGAAAATCTTCGTGTAACCCCGGTTAGGTCCGGCCCGAGTGCTCGACGGCCTCCGTGACATTTAGCACAGGACAGCCGCTCGAAAAGTTTCTGACCTCGCTGCGGATCACCTTTCTCCCAGTTGACCGAAGGCAACAGTTCGACAACGCGCCGCTCCGAATCGGAAGCCGTCTGTGGTTTGAAATCGGGATACTTCTTCTCCAGAGCTGTCTTCCACTGCTGCAGTTTATCCGGCTGAGGTCGATATCCTTCTTCTCCGAAGACGAATCCTTCATCCAGCCCGGTGTTATTCTGAAGGAGTCGCACCGAAGTTTCCCGAAGCGTCATTTCTCGTTTGTCATTCGTGAGTCGTCTCGCCGCCGCCAGAAGCTGAAACTGTTCGGCCGGGTCGTTGCTTCTGGGCAGACTGGTCAGTGCTTTGAGGCACGCATCCACGGCATTCAGCTGAGGCGACTCCAGCCCGGACAGAAAGAGCGAGCGATCTTCACGCTGAGGTTTCTCCGACAACACAATCAGAACGGCATCGCGGACGGAGAGATTATCCAGCTGCCCCCGGAGCAGTGCTCTGTGTTCCGGCTTCTCCGATTCACCGATCAGAAAGACAAGCTCATTGGTCCAGCTGACCTCCGGGTCAGCCTGAAGCACCGACACAAACTGTTCAATGGCCTTCGGTACCATGGACTGAGGCACCTGACTCATGAAGAGCGTGTGGCCGGGCTGACCGAATCCCGGCTGTTCCGGCAGCACTGCAGGAAGCGCCGGGTCGACAGCGCAGAGAAGTTTGAACAGTTCGCCGATCCGATCATCCCAATTCGTATCCTGCTTCATTTTCAGACGACGAATTTTGACATCAATCCCCGCAAGAGCTTTCGCCGTGGCGGTGGATTCTTCAACAGACCGTTCAATCGCGAACTGCGTGAGTGCAATCAGGCGATGAATGTCGTCTGCCGGGAGAGTGGTATCCGTAATGGATGCGAGGATTCGAGAAAACAGGTCTCGATTGAGCGGAGACGTCATCGCAAAAACACGGATCAGCTCGTGATCGAGAACCGGATCGCCTGAAGGAAACTTCTCTGCAAGGCTCACACGAACAGGATTCAGATCCGAGTCTGCATTCTCAAGAGACGATCGACCAGCATAGCCATCCAGTACAATAGGCCGTCCTGTGGCCGGCCCGACGTCTCCCAGTGCCAGCTGAAGCGTCCGGACAGCTTCGTAGCGAAGTTCAGGCGACGAGTCTGCTGCTGTGATGAGGCTGACTGCGTGTCGAGCTGCATCCACGCTGACGTTCGTCGTTCGACTTTGAGAACCGAGGTAATACCAGAGACGAGCGCGCGGCTGATTCACGGTCATCGCTTCCAGTTCACTTCGGAGTTCCGGCCCGAGGCGAGGGATCAGTTGTGATGCGACCAGACGAACGTCCCGCGAAGGATTGTTGAGAGCTTCAGCAATCGCGGGCAGCCATGTTCGAAGCTGTTCACTCTCAAACACAGTGGCCATGGCCTCCATGGCCGATCGAACAACGTAAGGGTCTTCGTCAGCGGCAAGCCGACTCAGAAGGGGGCCATCCGGACTGCCCGGCGTCACACGTCCCAGGGCCCAGGCTGTGCGAGCTCGAATCTCCGGAGCTTCGGACTGTGCAAGGCGTTCGGCGAGCGGCAGAGCGAGTCCATCGAACAGGTCAACCAGAATCTCAATCGCACGTACTCGAAGCAGGACAGCAAGATTATCATCAACTGCGGCACTGCGAAACGCATCCGGCCCCAGCGCACGAGCTTTCGAATTCCATCGATTTCTCGACCAACTGGAAAGTGGCTGACTGGCCGTGAGAACCTGCACAAGCCGTTCATCGTCGGTTTCCCCCGGACTGGATTTCGGCAGCGTTTTCAGAAGTTCCGGATGAAAGATTCGGAAGACACTCCCGCGCGTCCCTCGACCGCCGACAGACACATACAGACTTCCGTCGGGGGAGACCTCAGCATCCGTCGGTGCAAAACCAAACTGATCTCTGCCTGACGCAAACTGCTCCGATTCTGCCTTCCAGCCATGATCTCCCGGTTGGAGTGAAAGCGTATGAATTCGTCCGAGAGTCCAGTCGAGAACAAATAATGCGCCGCGGTACTTTTCTGGAAACTGCTGATGCTGGTAGCAGACGACTCCGGTCGGTGAGCCACGGCCGAACGAACCCAGTACCGGAGGCATGTCTGCAAACCGAGCCGGGCGTTTCCATCCATCACTCACCCAGCCGGCATTGGACAGCGGCAGCAGCTGGATCACGCGAGTCGGCTGATACCAGGGCAGCGAGATATCACGTTCGTCATCGCTGTCGTAGGTGAAAACATCTCCTGAGACGGAAAACGCGAAGTCGTAGGCGTTGCGCATTCCATCGGCAATGATTTCACCACCGGAAAGATCCGGCTTCAGACGCATGAGCACACCGTTCACGGGATTCTTCAACGGAGATGTCGGAATGGTGGCATAGGAACCTGTCACACCGGCAAAATTTCCGGCAATGACATACCACCAACCATCGGGACCGCGCTGAATGGAATGAACATGGTGTTCCCCTCCGGCGCTGATCTTCAGAAACACTTCCGGCGGGCCATCGGCTTTGTCGTCCCTGTTGTCGTCGCGGAAGATCTGGAGTCCTTCGTCACCCGAGCAGACCAGGCTTCGCCCCAGCCAGAACATGCCCTGAGCCCCCGTAGCCGGCTTGTCGACGAACTGACGGAACTGATCAGCTCGACCGTCGCCATCGGTATCGAGAAGAATTCGAACATAACCGGGGCCGGAAACCGTCACTCGACCCAGCGAATCGATGGTCAGACTATGGATGTCGTGAGCGAGTTCGTCATCCGCAAAGAGTTCCACCTGAAACCCTTCCGGAACGTCAATTCCCGGTGCTTCCGCGGCACCAAGTCTGGAATGAAGATGCTGCAGACAAAGAACCAGTGCAACTGCAGAGAGGGCAGACACGAGGTCTCTGGCATGAAAGTATGGTCTCATGGTACATTCCGATGAATTGCCTGTTTCAGTCAGACTGACCTGCTGCCAGAACGTTATAGCGCATTTCAAAACAGGGACAGGCACACTTGCAGTTGCAGTTTTTGCAGGGAAACACCGCGTCTGTCGGGAACCAGTCCCGGTTTTGAAACCGCCTGTACTGTCTCCTGAAGAGACGTCGGTGGCAGCTGCTCGGACCAAATCATAGAGGATCTGAAATTCTGTGTGCAGACCAGTCGATGAGAGGGCAGAATGAGTGTGCCGTCGCCCGTCAGCGGAACTCGATGGTCCTGGCAGAAAGCGATTTTTCTGATCATCGCAGCCGGCATCTTCGGGGCAGCCGCCTGGTCGTGGCTCGGTCACGGACTGCTCTTCGAAATGTTGCGATCCGATGTCGATTCCGCGCATCGACTCGTCGTTCTCAAGAACACCATCAAAAGTTACGGGACTCTGGCACCAATCGCTTACGTCGTGTTTGTGATTACAGAAGTCGTTGTCGCACCGCTTCCCGGCCTGATGCTTTATGCTCCGGGAGGCCTTATTTTCGGCCCGACGTTTGGCGCCTGCCTGGCCATTGTCGGAAACATCATCGGAGCTGCCATTGCGTGCAGTATCACGCGGATGCTCTCACCACGTTTTGCTGAACGATTTTTCTCCGGACCGACACTCGTCAGAGTTCAGGGGGAACTGGAACGACGAGGTGTCTGGATGATTTTCTTTCTGCGCCTGAATCCGCTCACGTCATCCGACCTTCTGTCCTACGCAGCAGGTCTGACGCGCATCCCGATTTCTCACGTTGTTCTCGCCACAGCAGCCGGACTGGCTCCCCATTGCGTCATTCAGGCGTGGCTTTCGGATCGAGTTCTGAATGCGTTTCCTCAGCTGATCGGTCCGCTCGTAATCGCAGCCGTAGCTTCGCTCATCTTCGCTCTCTGGATCCTCTTCCGCGTCTTTCAATCGGGAACCGCACGAAGTGGTCTGTCATCGGCAGCGAGAGACAGTGGCGTCTGACCGTCAAGTGGCAGGAAGTTGAATGCATCACCTTCCTGGGCTGGTCCCCAGACGTTTGTCCATGTGTTACGAAAGTCTGAGCCTCAATTCGAGGCGTCAGGACTTTCGAATGAACGAGAGACGTAAGTGTCAAGGTCCGGAGCAGATCGTGGCGAGGCATCGAGATGCCGAGGTCATGTCGAATGCCGGGAAAGATCTGGCGCCGGAGTTACTGACCCTTGAGGTGCTCGATGCGACTTATCACCGCTGTCGCAATCAGCTTCGTGGCATCAAGAGCAAAGATGCCAACCGGTGGAGTCACCCATCTCACGATACCGTCCCTGCAGTTCTGGAGATAACCTCCAGATGAAGACTGTGCACAAAACTCCAGTAGTCACCACCGGGTCGGGTCAAGGTTGTGTCATGTTTTTCTCGTGACTAAATCAACCGCCTGCTCGGGCCGGCGGAGATGTGATTGCCAGCTACCGTCGGCCTTGTGCCGGCGGAGCTATAACTGACAGCTACCCACACGATGAAGATCGTCTCTCTGCTGGGTCTCCGGCTGGCTTGTCCAGGCGGAGCCGGCGACATAGACGTATTACCCGCATGACGCGTTCGACTCGCGGCTTCCGCCCGGATGAACCGGGCGGAGAGCTGACCATCGCAGACCTTTCCTGTTTTGTAGCTGTCAG
>JBKDKA010000101.1:0-65756 GCA_046345315.1 Planctomyces sp. | reverse complement strand
GTAATGCGGGGCTTGAGAAACTTATCGCCTGCAAACGTCTGGAAGATCTTGATCTGAGCGAAGATTCGCTGATCAATAACGACGGAATGCAGAGTGTCGGAAAGATTCTGAGCATGAAGAAACTGAATCTCTGGCGAGTTGCGATCAACGATTCCGGGATCGCTCATCTGGCCCCGCTGAAACAGCTGAACTGGCTGAATCTTGACAATACGCAGCTGACTGACGCAGGTCTGCCGGCGCTGAAGGACATGACACAGCTGACGTTTCTTCACCTTGGTTCCACTGCGGTCTCCGATGCCGGTCTCTCGTCGCTTCATCATCTCCAGAAGCTCAAGGATCTCAAGGTGACTCGCACCTCAGTGACCGAGACCGGCGTTGAAGGACTCAAGGTTCATCTGCCCGGAACGGAAGTCCAGCTGAAGTACGTTGAGAACCTCTGACTGACATCTGAGACGCCGCTGCCTGGCTTCTCAAAGAGTCCGGTCTTCGAAATGGATCGCGGTTCTCGTCGGATTGGATTCTGACACTTCGTTGCTTCAGCCGTCGTCACCGAAACTTCGTTCAAAGGGCTGCAATCGGCAGCCCGGTTTCCTGTTCGATCGCAAGCAGTCGATTGTATTTTGAGAGTCGTTCTGACTGCGTGATCGATCCGACCTTGATTTGATTTCCGTTCCATCCGACTGCGAGATCCGCCAGCCAGTTGTCTTCAGTTTCTCCACTTCGCGCACTGACTGTGACCTTCCAGCCGGCTTCGCGGGCCAGACGGAGCGAATGACAGGCTTCCGTCAGTGTGCCGATCTGATTCACTTTCAGCAGCAGAGCATTGGCCGCTTGTGAAGACACAGCTCGCGCGATTCGGTCACAGTTCGTGCAGAGCAGATCATCGCCGAGAATCATGATCCGGTCGCCCAGACGTTCGTGGAGCAATGTCCAGTGACTCCAGTCTTCCTCTGCGAGTCCATCTTCAATGCTGACGACAGGAAATTCATTCGCCCAGCGTTCGAGCGTATCGATCATCTGAACGCCTGACAGACGCTGTTCACCGATGCTATAGACGCCGTCGTGAAAAAAATGAGTTGAAGCAACATCGATAGCGAGCGAAATGTCGGTCCCCGGACGGTATCCGGCATTGCGGATGGCCTGCACACCGTCAGCCAGCATGTCCTCGACATTTCGAAATGGAGGCGCCAGTCCCCCTTCGTCGGCTCGAAGAATCCTCATACCATACTTCTGCAGGATCAGTTCCGCTGCGGCCTGGTAGACTGCATACACCATGGAAAGCGATTCATCAGCGGAGACTGCTGCAGTCGGAACGAGCAGTACGTCCTGAATTGCAACCTGTCCCCCCGCATGTTTTCCGCCACTGAAGAGGTTCACAGTCAGTTGTGGCAGCGTTTTCAGCTCCAGACCGGCCATCTCGGCGAAATGTCGATACAGCGGGCGACTGTGAGCAGCAGCGGTGGCGCGTGCGAACGCTATGGACGCGGCGAGCATTGCGTTCGCACCGAGGGCAGACTTGTTCTCCGTTCCGTCCAGTGAACGCAGATACTCATCGAAGTCGGTCTGTCCGGAATAATGCTGCCCTGCCACGGCCTGGTGGATGTCTTCAGAGATGTTGGTTGCGGCTTTTCGACATCCGAGACCACGATATCGCGAGAGATCACCGTCTCGGAGTTCCAGTGCTTCCGCGCTGCCTGTTGATGCGCCGGAGGGTACCGATGCCGTGCCACTCGAACCGTCATCGAGCAGGCAGGTTGCTTCGACCGTCGGTCGCCCGCGGCTGTCCAGAATCTCGCGTCCGGTGAACCGACTGATTCGTGTTGTCATCTCCATCCTTCCAAAATATTTGTCTGTTCTCGCGTCACATTCTGGTGACGGACTCAGAGCATTCCGCTGCAGAGACCGCAGTTACGGCCGTGAACCGGCAGGGTGTACTACGCTGTTTCATTGCACAGCGTTCTCCAGCGACTCACCAGTTCATTCAGAGTTCTCGGGCAGTCACGCATGAGCGACAGTACCATTCTCTGCTGTCGACCGCGTTCAGGCTCTGAAAGATATTCGAGAGGCGATCGACCGCGAACTCGAGCCAGCAGGCAGGCGAGCGTATGGCGAACAGATCGTTGCTCCGGAACGAGATACTCCGGTTCGAATGCCGGACTTGCTCTCTCCGTCATGCATCGTTCGATTTCCGCCGATGCAGCAGTACGATAGGCACTGACGAACAGAGGGATCAATTCAGTGAGCACGGGGCGATTAGGTATCAGATGGTGATACTTGCTGAGCAGGTGGGTCATCGCGAAACCAATATCGAAGGCCGGGTCTCCGAAATGGATCACCTCGTGATCAATGAGGTGAAGCTGATCCTGATGCACCAGGATGTTCTTGGGACTGTAATCTCCATGAACGACCGACGTGCGGACGGCACGTGTCTCCTCCAGCAATACCTCGATAAACGACGCGGCCTCCGGAACCTGTGTCGATGTGTAGGAATAGTATGGCTCGAGACGAAGTGATTCAAAAAACTGCGTGTCACTGAAAAGCTGCGACAGCCGCTCACGATTGTCGTCATCAACTGTCCCCGCTGTCTCACTGGCTTCGGCTTGATTCATCAAGGCAGATCGGGAATGAATCGTTCCGAGAATCTGTCCGAACTGCCGGAAGTGATCCGGGATGATGGTTCCCTTCAGGAGCATGGTTTTCCATGTCTCACATGGCATCGGAACAGCCTGCATGCCGATCAGGTGATGCTGCTGATCCTCAAAGATCAGCTCCGGAACCGTTGATTCCGGCGCCAGCAGCGTCAGCCAGCGAATCCCAAGTGCTTCCCGATGGATCCGATTCGGACTGCTGAACCAGTCAACACGCACTCGCAGCTTTTCAAGTGCCTGTTTCAGGACCCAGCGATCGCCGTTGGATCGTTCCACAAGAACCGTACGATTGGAGACGCCCCCACTGAGCGTGCTCACTGTGAGATTTTCGTCTTCTGAAACGTAACCGGACTTCTTCAACCACGCAGAAAGCTGCGAGGGCGACTCGATATCCAGATTGTCTGAGTCCACACTGGCTGACATAGGTTCTGCGGCGGCTTTCAGGGAGCGGGAACGTTTAACGTTTCTAGACAGAGCACAGATGTCGAAAATCGATCATCTTGTGCTGGAGATGCGTGTACGTAAGATGTGAGCACCAAACGATAGCAGCCTGAAGGACAATTCTTCAATTCCGTGACGTATCGCAAGTTCGGTTATCGGGAGAGTTGTTTTCGGAGGCGAGATGCGACTTCGGTCTTTTCGGAACAGTGTCTTCACGGCGAGAATTCATACTGCTACGCATCGAGATCAATTGGTCAAACATATCCTTCGCGGTCTTCATGTTGAAAAGCAGGTTGCACCACGAAGGACACGAAGATCACGAAGGATGTACACCTCAGGAGAGCGAAACTCCTTTTGAGCCGCTATTGCCGTTCACGATGACCTGTCCAGCGAGGCTGTGATTCATTGCAGGGTGGGAACAGCGAAGCGCAGGTCCACCGCCATCAACTACAAAACGATTCTCGTTTGCCCCAGTATCGTTTGGACTTTCGACTGCGGCCGTGCGGTGAGGGAGGTCGGAGACCTGCGGTCATAACGAGTGCGGGGTCGGGAGACGCGCGAACAACAAGATACGCGCATGCATGGAGATCTGATGACTGGCGATCTCCATGCATGCGCACGAAAATGCCGTTTTATCTGCAAATCTTCAGCATCGAAACCGTCAATTCAGATGGAGTTCGTGTATCCAGATCTGAAGAAGTCTATAATTGCGCATGGCTGAGGTACCGGAAAACTGATTCAGAGAGCCGAATGCGACTGAATCGAGTCTCCATTCGGAACGTACGGTGGCATTTTTTCCGACAGAGTCCGTCGAATGCATCAAATCATGGTAGATCACGTTTCAAAAACGGGACAGGCACCCTTGCCGTTGCTGAATTCGCCAAAGAATCATCGCGTTCATCGGCAGCCAGTCCCATTTTTGAAACCACCTGTAGATCACATTTTGCGATTCACGTCCGGCCTTGTTCTGGCAACGGTGTGTCTTTTGACTGCGCCGGCAGGAGCGGATGAGGCATTATCCGGGTTGCCGGCAGAAAGCGCGCTGGCGACCGATGGGAAGCCATCTGCGGAAGCACTTGAATTCTTTGAGAAGCGGGTTCGGCCGGTTCTGGTGAATCGGTGCGAACGGTGTCACGGAGCTGCGGAGGCTCTTTCCGGACTTCGACTCGATTCGCGTGAAGCCTGGATGACGGGAGGCGAACGCGGTCCGGCGATTGTTCCCGGCGATCCGGAGAAAAGTCTTCTCATCAGAGCTATTCGTTATCACGATGCGGAACTGCAGATGCCGCCCGAAGATGATGGCGGCAGGATCAGTGACTCCGAGGTGAACGATCTCACGGAGTGGGTCCGCAACGGTGCTGTGGATCCGCGGAGTGGTCGCCCCGCTGCGGCCAGAGACTTCTCATCGGCGCGGGAGCACTGGGCATTCCAGCCTCTGCAGCGTCCGGACGTTCCAGAGGATCAGCATCCGATCGACTTCCTGATCAATCAGAGGATGGCGGCTGAGGGCTATGTCGCAGTGCCGCGCGCGGATTCGGCGACACTGGCTCGGCGAGCTGCCTTCGTATTGCATGGGGTGCCCGCCGACGATCGGCAGCGAAACCTTGCGGCGGAGAATTTCCCTGCGCTGATCGACCATCTTCTTGAGTCACCTCTTTACGGTGAACGCTGGGCTCGCCATTGGCTCGATGTGGCACGTTACGCGGACACGAAGGACGGCGTTCTGATGTATGGGGACGGACGCATCCGTCCGTTTGCCTACACGTACCGTGATTATGTGATCCGATCATTCAACGAAGACAAGCCATACGACCGTTTCCTGCAGGAACAGATTGCTGCAGACCAGATGGGGCTCGCGGAGAATGCACCAGAACTGGCCGCGATGGGTTTCCTGACTCTCGGCCGTATGTTCGACAACAATCCCCACGACGTGATTGATGACCAGATTGATGTCGTCACACGCGGCATTCTCGGACTGACGGTCACCTGTGCTCGATGTCACGACCACAAATTTGACCCGGTTCCGATTGCCGACTACTACTCCCTTTACGGAGTATTTGCCAGCAGCAATCAGCCATTCGAAAGGCCTCGGATTGAAGCGCCGTCAGCAGAGGGTGAAGCCTTTGAGACGGATCTTTCTGCAAAGCTCACGGCCCTTCAGACGATGCGGAAAGAACAGCACGAACTGCAGGTCCGGACGGCGCGAGAGCGAGTGGCTGACTATCTGGTGAAAGTCGCCACGACGGAGCCGGATGTGAGCGAAACGTCGGTGTTCTTTCTTTCGCTTCTGCCGGATGATCTCAGACCTCAGATCGTCAATCGCTGGCGTCGCCTAATCGCTCGACGTCTGAACTCCGAAGATCCGGTTTTTGGCCCGTGGCATGATCTCTCGAAGCGTTTCTCTGATGATGCAGCGACACCGGCCAGCGATATTGATTTCGACGCATTCGCAATGGACTGGAAGGCTCGTGGCATAGATGCTCGAATCGTTGAAGCCGTCTGTCAGACGCGTCCAGGCAATCTGAAGCAGGTTGCGGAGGCGTACGGTTCGGTGTTCCAGCGAGTTGCGGCGGAAGACGGCAGTGCAGGGACCGCAGGTGCCGACGTCAGTGCATCGGCAGCTGATCCGATCCGGCAGCTTGTGGTCGGACCGACGAGCCCGGGATGGTTCAACGAGTCTCAGGCGTGGCATTACATGTCTCGGCATGAGAAGGACAAATATGGTGGAATGGTGAGCGAACTGGATATTGCTGCGACCAAAGCTCCGGCAGCTGCGGGTCGAGCCATGGTTCTGAAGGATGCCGACGAACCGTACCAGCCCGTTGTCTTTCGACGCGGTGATCCGACACAGCCGGGTGATGCGGTGCCGCGAAGATTCCTCCAGGTGCTTTCAGAGAAGGATGCGGCTCCGTTTCAGCGTGGCAGTGGGCGATACGAACTGGCTCAGGCTCTGACAGCTCCCGAGAATCCGCTCACCGCAAGAGTTTGGGTGAATCGAGTCTGGATGCACCATTTTGGTGAACCACTCGTCGAGAATCCCGGAGACTTTGGACTGCGGACCGAGAAGCCTCTTCATGCGGATGTTCTGGATTTTCTGGCATCGGAACTGATCCGTAATGGCTGGAAACTTCATCCGATTCATCGCCTGCTGATGACGTCTGCGGCGTGGCAACGATCGTCATCGGTCGATCCCGATGTCCTACGTCCACTGTTCATGGCAACCGGTGTCTCTGAACCCACTGCAATGCTGTCTGCAATTGAGCGTCAGCAGGCAGTTGATCCTTCCAGCCGCTATCTCTGGAAAGCCAATCGGCGCCGGATGGATCTGGAATCGATGAGAGATTCCATGCTGGCAGTATCGGGACAGCTTGATCTGCGAATGTACGGACGCCCGCTTTCGATCGACGATGAAACAAACCTTCGTCGTACTGTATTTTCGCTCGTCGAACGTCAGAGCATCCCGAACATTGTGCGAAGTTTCGATGTGGCAAGTGCTGACGCATCTGTCGCGCGAAGAACCATGACCACGGTTCCTCAGCAGGCATTGTTTGCCATGAACTCTCCGATGATGACTCGGATTTCGGTGGCTCTTGCAAAACAGGTGGAGACATCGGGTGCTGGCGCAGGTTCTCCTGCAACGGCCGGTGCATCCCCGGAGGCTCTGATCGGTACGATGTATCGACGTGTCTACGGGAGAGACGTATCCACTGAGGAAGCTCAGCTGGCAAAGGAGTTTCTTGCCAGCGGAACGACGGCTGAACTGGCTCAGGCACTGCTCATGTCAAATGAATTTCTGTTCGTCGATTAACCTGACCTTTCAGGAACCTTCAGATGTTTTCTGATTCTGGACTATTCAGAACGCTCAGCAGTCAGAACCTTTCGGGGCTGAATACATCGCTGATGTCGCGACGTGACATTCTGGCGACGACCGGAACCGGTCTGGGAATGCTTGCGCTGGCTCCGCTGCTGCAGGCGGAGAATGCGCTTGCTCCGAAAGCGGCGCAGCTCCCGGCGAGAGCTCGCCATGTGATCCATATCTACCTGAATGGCGGGCCATCACAGGTTGACACCTGGGATCCAAAGCCGGAGCTGACTCGCTGGGGGGGCAAGGTTCTTCCGGCAGGAAATCTGACAACCGAACGCCGCACCGGGGTTGCTCTGCCGTCGCCGTTTCAGTTTCGTCAGTATGGGGACAGTGGACTCTGGTGCAGTGACGTTTTCCGGAAAACAGCCTCCCAGCATGCCGATCGAATCTGTGCGATTCGTTCGATGCATGCGAACACGCCGAATCACGAACAGAGCATGCGTCTGATGAACTGCGGCAGTGAGCGACTTTCGCGGCCGAGCTACGGTGCGTGGCTGAATTACGGACTTGGGACAGAGAATCAGAATCTGCCCGGCTTCGTCGTTCTTTGCCCAGGGCTCCCGGTTGCTGACTTTTCGAACTGGCGTTCTTCATTTCTTCCGGGGGCGTATCAGGGAACGTGGCTCGATACTCGCAAAGCCACAGCACTCGAGATGCTGGAGAATATCCGGAACTCCACGCTGAACGCGGATGCTCAGCGACGCCAGCTGAATCTTCTGGCAGCGCTGAATCGACGACATCAGGCGACTCGTGCGGAGGATTCTCATCTGGAAGCCCGAATTGAATCTTTCGAGCTCGCCTGGCGAATGCAGATGCAGGCCACAGATGCGCTCGACATTTCGCACGAACCGGAACACATCCATCAGCTCTACGGATCTGACAAGGTACACGGTCGACAGATGCTGATCGCTCGCCGACTGATTGAGCGTGGTGTGCGTGTCGTTCAATGTTATCACGGAGACGTTCAGCCGTGGGATTCGCACGAGAACATCGCGACGGCTCATAGAGATCTCGGGCTGCAGTGCGATGGACCGATTGCTGCATTGATTACAGACCTCGCTCAGCGCGGACTGCTTGACGAAACCCTGATCGTCTGTGGCGGAGAGTTCGGAAGGACTCCCGCGGTGGAGATTCCGCTGGGAGGCAACTCAAAACCGACAGGTCGCGACCACAATCATCACGGATTCACTGTGTGGCTGGCAGGTGGCGGTGTGAAGGGCGGTCAGGCATATGGGGCCACTGATGAATTCGGTTACCGAGCTGTCGAGAACCCGGTTCACGTTCATGACCTTCATGCGACCATGCTGCACCTCATGGGATTCGATCACGAAAAGCTCACCTATCATCACGCCGGGCGTGATTTTCGCCTGACGGACGTTGAGGGGCGAGTCATTCACGACCTGATTCAGTCATCCGGTCCGGAGCCGGCCTGACGCGAGCGCTCTCTCAACGATCCATTGATGTGTGCCACTGTCTATGCCAGTGCTGTTGGTTCAAAAACACTGGCATAGCCAGTGGCACACAAGAACCACCTTTCGTTTTCCATCAGTTTATGACTGACAATGCACTAGTCCCAACTCAAGTTACGCCACCGGGTTCATCCCGGTGGCGAACAGAGGTTCGCTTGTTTGAGGACTAGTGTTTCGTCAGTACCAAGAACAAGGTTCGATTGTCAT
Organism: Planctomyces sp.; assembly: GCA_046345315.1. Taxonomy (GTDB): domain Bacteria; phylum Planctomycetota; class Planctomycetia; order Planctomycetales; family Planctomycetaceae; genus F1-80-MAGs062. Next base: position 57,126 of record JBKDKA010000101.1, on the reverse strand, counting down.
TCCCGCACAGGCGGGAATCCATGGTCTCAATCTGGATTCCCGCCTGCGCGGGAATGACGGAACCCCAGAATCAAGGTTTGACAAAGCCCAAGCAGTCAAATCAAAAAAAACACGCCGATCAGCTGTCCGCCAGTGACCGATAGAGGTTGTGAACGAACTGCAGGTTGTCGCACTGCAGGTAGCTCATCCGACCGCCCATTCGCGAATAGCTCTTGCAGAATCGCAGGTAATACGCGGCGTTTGTCTTCGGTGGTTCGCCCTTCGACCAGTCCCAGCCGCCACCATCCTGAAGATCCACCACGTAGATGCTGTGATCGTGAATGGTTGGTCGACCGGCCTGAAGACGCAGATTGTTCGCGCAGCTTTCGCTCTTTTCAAACACCTGAGGTCCCATGATAGCGGACCCAACGGAGAGCACCACGCCACCGTCGAGGCCGTCGACAGAACCTCCGAAGAGTTTGAAATCCCATTCCGCTCCGCGTCCGATTGCGGAACCGCTGAAGACCGGGTGATTGGAAATGATGTCGTACCCGATTCCCGGGTGAACAGTCAGCGGAACGTTGTGCTTCCATGCCTGCCGAAGGATGGATGCATTCTTCCAGCGATGATCGACCTGAATCCTTCCGGACGGCCACTTCTGTTCTGTCATGGCCTTGAGCAGATCGGCACGTGCCCCGGTGAGCGGGTGCAGGGGATTGTCGCGAATCCACTGAGTCAGTTCATCTGTCGTCGGGAGCGTAACGCCATCTTCATGGATGAAACGCCCGAGGGATCGGCCGTAGCCGAGACCTTCCAGAGCTCCTGCCATAATGGCCAGATGGATGTTTCCTGCGGTTTCGTTCCATGTGCCGAACGTACCCTGAGCGACATTCATTTCGACGCTCTCGGTCGAAGCACCAAACCAGGCGTATTCCCAGTCATGGATCGTGCCGGCTCCGTTTGTCGCAAGATGCGTGAGCCAGCCCTTTTCCATCATTCGATCAAGGATGGCCGCAGCCCCGTTTCGAAGAAGGTGAGCCCCGTAGATCAGCATCACGGAGGCACCACGATCCCGAGCAGCACGAATCTTGTCGGTGCAGTCGCGGATCAGCCCCTGATTCTGCTCTGTGGAGGCCTTTGGTGTCGAATCAGGATTGACGACGATCTCGTCAGCCTTTGTCAGACTGACTCGCTGAGCCAAAGGAAGGACACGTAGTTTACTCAGATCAAGCGGTGATACCGGCATGCACGGGGCTCTGGGATAAATTGGGATGGGGGGCGACCGAGTTTTTCTGCAGCTGTGAGACGCTGCGGACGACCAATGACGGCCTTCAGGAGGACTTCGACGAGTGTTTCTGTCGTGGGGAATCTCGTGGAGTGCTTCCCGGAAGTCAATGCAGTCTTCCGTTGTCAAAACGGCAGCTTTTCATCACTGCCAGATGGTTTCGGAAGATGCGGAGAAACTAAACAATGCCGTAAAGTGTTTAAACACATATAGTTGTGTTGTTTTTTTACTTTACGGCACGTGATTCGCTCTGCTGACGCTCACTGAGTACTTACTCTGCAAAGTTGGCTGACGGCCGGACCGGCTTGTGTTGAGCGTGGCGGTTGCTTCAGTGTTGTTTTATTCGAGATCAGTTCGACAGGTCAGGAGAAAATCATGGCGAAGAAGGCTTCTTCAGGCGGCACCCGCATTGTGCCTCTTGGTGACCGCGTGGTGCTGAAGCGAGCCGAAGCGGAAGCAAAAACAGCAGGCGGTATCGTCCTGCCGGAATCCGCTCAGGGAAAACCGCAGCGCGGCGAGATTGTGGCTGTCGGTGACGGTCACGTGAACGACAAGGGCGAAAAAATTCCCCTGACGGTCAAAGAGGGCGACCGAGTGATTTTCAGTTCCTACGCTGGCGACGAGATCAGTTTCGGAGACCAGACCTTCCTGCTGATGCGGGAAAGTGACATTCTGGCAGTTCTCTGATTGATACGATCCATTTTCGATTCGGATACTCTGGAGATAGATAATTATGGCAAAGATGATTGCCTTTGATCAGGAAGCTCAGGAAGCGATGCGTCGCGGCGTGTCGAAGCTCGCTCGAGCTGTCAGCGTGACTCTCGGCCCACGCGGCCGGAATGTGATCATTGAAAAGAGCTTTGGTTCCCCGACCGTGACCAAGGACGGCGTGACCGTGGCTCGCGAGATCGAGCTGCCGGACAAGTTCGAGGACATGGGTGCTCGGATGGTTCGCGAAGTTGCGAGCAAGACCAGCGACGTTGCTGGTGACGGTACGACAACCGCGACTGTCATGGCCGAAGCGATCTACAAAGAAGGTCTGAAGGCTGTTGTGGCCGGCGTTAATCCGCTGGACATGAAACGCGGGATGGAAAAGGCCGTTGCTGACATCATCGAGCAGCTTCGTGGGATGGCAGTTGAATGCCGTTCCAAGAAGTCGATCGCTCAGGTTGGCACGATTGCTGCCAATGGTGATGCAGAGATCGGACAGATTCTGGCTGACGCCATGGAGCAGGTCGGAAAAGACGGTGTGATCACTGTCGAAGAAGGCAAGAGCCTTCACACCAGCTTCGAAGTGGTTGAAGGTCTGCAGTTCGACCGTGGTTACCTGTCTCCTTACTTCGTGACTGACTCAGAAGGTATGGAAGCCGTCCTCGAAGACGCTTACGTACTGATTCACGAAAAGAAGATCTCAAGCATCAAGGACCTTGTGCCTGTGCTCGAGAAGGTCGTCAACTCCGGCAAGCCATTGCTGATCATTGCGGAAGAAGTCGAAGGCGAGGCTCTCGCGACCCTCGTCATCAACAAACTTCGCGGCACATTCAAGATCGTAGCTGTGAAAGCCCCTGGTTACGGCGATCGTCGCAAGGCGATGCTGCAGGATATTGCGATCATGGTTGGCGGAACGGCGATCTTCGACGATCTGGGAATCAAGCTGGACAGCATCGAGCTGGCTGATCTCGGAACGGCTCGAAAGATCGTTGTCGACAAGGACAATACGACCGTCGTCGAAGGTGGCGGTAAGAAGGCTGACATCCAGGCTCGGATTGAGCAGATCCGCCGTGAACTGGCCAACAGCACCAGCGACTACGATCGTGAGAAGCTTGAAGAGCGAATCGCGAAGCTCGCCGGTGGCGTGGCTCAGGTCAACGTCGGTGCCGCAACCGAAAGCGAAATGAAGGAAAAGAAGGCTCGCGTTGAAGACGCGCTGCATGCAACTCGTGCTGCTGTCGAAGAAGGCATTCTTCCGGGTGGTGGTGTGGCGATGCTGCGAGCATCTGCCGCTGTTAAGCCGGGCAAGCTGAACCACGACGAGAAGGTCGGTTACGAAATCATCGTCCGTGCCTGCCGAGCTCCTCTGACACAGATTGCAAACAATGCCGGCGTCGACGGCAGCGTGATCTGCGAGAAGGTCGCATCGGGCGAAGGCAACTACGGTTACAACGCTGCGACTGACAAGTTCGAAGACATGGTCAAGGCCGGAGTTATCGACCCGACCAAGGTGACTCGAACAGCTCTTCAGAATTCGGCGAGCGTTTCCACGCTGCTGCTGACGAGCGACGCTCTGATCGCAGAGAAGCCAAAAGACGACAAGAAGAAGTCAGCTGCTGCAGACGAAGATCTTTACTGATCTGATTCCAGCAACGGAATTTTCATGCGAAGGGCCGATGTCATCCCCTGACATCGGCCCTTTTTTTGTTCAGCGAACGTTCAGCGAACTGACTATGTCAGAAGCGGTTGTCTGTTATCAAATGGCATTCAGGGTTGCGGTGAGTTCAGCGGCAAGCATCTCAGGAGGTTCGAGACCGACGGACAGCCTGATCAGGTTGTCCGGAATTCCGAGTGCCGCTCGGGCCTGCGACGTCAGATAACGGTGGGACGTGCCAGCTGGCCAGGAGACCGTTGTGCGAGCATCCGCAAGCGTCGGAGAGAACGGAATTGACGCGGATGCTTTCAGAAAACGATTCACCACCTCGCGGTCCGTACCTCGCAGTTCGATGCTGATGATCCCCCCGGTTCCGTTCGGATAGAGTCGCTGAGCGATCTCATGGGACGGATGATCAGGGCAGAACGGATGCCATATCCGGGCGACCGCAGGATGACTGGAAAGCACTGGAATCAGCTGAATTGTCGTGGCGCAGACCTGCTTCATCCGGAGGGCCAGTGTTCGAAGTCCTCGCTGACACAGCCAGGTCTCGAAGGGATTGGCATTCTGCCCGAACAGGCTCGCCGCAGAATTCATCCGACGAATGATCTCACGACGTCCGGCTGCAACTCCCAGCATCACGTCGCCGTGACCATTCAGGTACTTTGAGGCGCTGTGAATGACGACTCCCGCACCCAAGTCGCAAGGTCGGATCAGTTCCGGTGTCGTAAATGTGCTGTCGACAATCAATGGCACCTCGCCGAGTGCCGCTGAGATTGCCTGAAGGTCACAAATCTCCAGAAGGGGATTGGCAATGCTTTCGACAAACGCAAATCTGGTCTTCTCCGTAACGGCAGCGCGGAATTCGTCGGGACAGGTCGGATCTACAGACGACACGGAAACTCCGAAGTTGCGACGCATTCGGTCGGCGAGCTGCAGAGTGCGACCATAGAGCGATCTCGAAAGGATCACGTGGTCGCCGGTTGACGTGAGTGAGAGAAACACACTGCCGATGGCGCTCATTCCGGAAGCGAAGACTCCGCCGGCCTCCGCATTCTCCATCGCAGCGATCGTCTCCATCAGCGCCGTGTGATTGGGATTGCTGTCGCGAGTGTAGACGTGCCCCTGTTGACGACCGGTTGCGATGTCTTCGAGCACATCGAGGTCCGGAACATCGAATGCAGTCGTCTGATAGATCGGGGCCGAGCTCGGTGTGGTGGGACTGTCAGGAATATGACCAGCACGTGCCGGATGAAACGGATCCACAGTAGAACAGTCTGATAACAGGGATGTCGGATTCGGAAGAAGAGACCCACGAAGAGTGGACCAACATTGTCAACGCAGCAGCATCATATCAGGTGCGGTGATTGTCGGTCAGACGATGAGCTTATCAGACAGACGGAATTCCTGTCGCAGGCGGCAGTGGGCGAATGCGAATCCGGCGAAAATGCACTTCCGACCCTTCGCTCTGCAGGCCAATTCGCCCGGAGCATGGAGTGATGCCGGTCGTTTCTCCTGCACTTGTGCCGTTGATATCCACCGTCAGCTTGCCACCGCGAGAGACAATTCGACACTCATTCCATGAATCAATCGGACGGGCCAGGTCGGTCTTGTCAGTCATTCCGTCGCTCTTTGCGTCTCCCGATGGAATGACACTCCCGGCCTTGGGCTGATGGAGCTGAACCTGCATCGACGTTGGCCAGATCCGAGGTTCTTCCTGCACGAACAGAAGAATCCCGCTGTTGCCATTGGCATCCTTCGGAAACTTCCATTCCAGCGTGAGCTCAAAATCGGCAAAGGTCTCAGTCGTGTAGAGGAATCCCTTCGGCTGTCCTGTGCAGACCAGCACCGGATCACCGCCGTCTTCTGCCGGTGTCATTCTCCAGACAGACTGCATCGAAAATTCCGAATCGGAATGGTAGCACTTCCAGTCTTTCGTCAGATCGCTTGAAAGCAGAACTCGAAACTCCGGAGGCTCTCCGATCACCTCATCCGCCTTGATCGAGAATCGCAGACCGACCAGAATGACGAGAATGACTGCGACCAGATGTGTGAATCGAAGCGGGCTCTTCCGTTCACGTTGTTCTTCTGAAGAAGACAGAACGTTCTGCGAACCGGGTGGTATCACGCAATTTCGGAGGGCTTCACTGACGGCGACTTCCGGAATGCCTGTGATTTCTGAGTACGTCGCATCCCGTCCGGAAACCTGCAGTGCCTGATTTTTGAGGGTTCCGAACCACATCTTTGGAAACGATTTCTGTGAGAATCGCGAAAAAAGAACCGCACTCCTGCGCCGCAATCGGATCGCCACTCGAATACTGGATACACTACAGTATTCCGGTAAACGATTGTCAATCGACTCAGAGCCGGTCAGCGAGTCTCACAGACTTTTCTGAAACTTCCGGAAAGAATGCTTTGACACCGGAACGTCCCGGAAATCCCGGCCACGCCGCGATTCCTGAGGGTACCTGATCAGAGATCTGACGCCGCTCCACCGGAACGTATCGGGGGCTCGAGGGATCGTCGAAGGCATCCCATTTCCCCCAGAGAGTGCTCAGCCCATCCTGATAGAGCATGACCCAGTCCGGGTCAGACTCGACCACGGCAATCCCGGGCTGGTCAGTTCTCCGGTCAAGCAATACGAGATCCGGATTCCCGAAGCTCAGCACTTTCCGTGGATCGATGGGACCGGAATGAGGACTTCGATTCCGTTCCTGAAGTGTGTTACCGAACAGCAGATCAAAGTTCATGTCCACGACTTCCTGCGGATAACAGGTGTCGTACCGACCGTCGAATCCGACGGTAGTTTTCGGATTGAGGGCAGCGAGAGCGTACTGAGCCCAGTCGAACGTGACCACCAGCCGGCCATGAATGTTCTCGCGATCCATGAACTCGAATGCAGTCACCGGATACTCGTTTCGTGGCACGCCAAAATTCACGAATGACCAGCCCAGAGCGGTGCTCAGACCAATTATCAGCAGCAGGACCTGAGCCTGAATCCAGCGAGCTGCTCGAGGAGAGATCGGTTCGCTGCTGCCCAGACTCGGACGCCATTCAACCAGTTGCAGCCAGAGACTGTGCATGTGGACTGGCATCCAGTACCCGAACACAATCGCAAGAAATGCAACGTGACGAACGTGCTGAAATGCCTGCCACGCGATCAGTGCCAGCACTGTGAAGTGAACCCAGTCCCTTCGGACTCGGCTGAAGAACAGGCAGCACGCAGAAAGCAGCGTCAGCACAAGGAAAGGCGCCAAAGTCACTCCACTGTCCATGACAGAGACCCATTCGGAGACCTCCGGCCGCGGCTGTCGCAGTGAAACATACATCCACCACGGAAGTTCATAACCGTAAGGATTCACCAGCACGGAGAGGCACGCTGTTGCTGCAATCGCAGCGAACTGCCTGACCGTCGGCGCGGCGTTCCATCTCTGCTCTCGAATGAGTTCAAGAGATCGCAGCCCGAGGACCGCGATCAGCACACACAGCCCGGCAGCGAATCCGCCATGAGAATTCGTCCAGAGAACCATCATCGGGATATTCAGCCATAGCCAGGCAGAACGAACGGTTCGGGAATCATTCCAGCTGGCAAATGCTTTCTCGAAGGATACGAGCATCAGGCCGAAAAACAGAAAGCTGAAGATCTGCGGCCGCGCAAGCCAGAACTCCGCGAGTCCCCAGGTCACTGGAATCATGCAGACGGCAGCGGTGATCACAGGAACGCGATTCCTGGCTGCCACACGAATCATGGAATACAACAGAGCGAGGCCGGCCAGGCATTTCAGAATCATCAATCCGATCCCGTCGACCTTTCGCTGTAACCATGCGACAGAAAGCTCGAAGAGATTCTCGTGATTCACCCAGGGATGCTCGGGTGTGGAGAATGTATGTGTGGCCTTCAGCGGAAGACGGCCGGATGTCATCCAGTCTTCTCCGTATTGAATATGTCCCCACAGATCTGGTTCAATCGTTCGCCACGCGAGCAAGTTCGCGGCCGTCAGTGACAGGATGATCAGAATCGCAGTCTTCAGCCACGGCGGCATGATCTCTTCGGATCCAGAGATGGTGGTAGGTGAAGCGAACGCCGCCTGCAGCGGCGAAGGCACAGTCGCGGGACAGAACTGCGTTTCACATCCGCCAGTCGGAGGGACATACAACCGATCGCCGCGATTCTGTCCACTTTCTTCAGCAGTCAGCACTTCGACAGTCGACAGTTCTTCAGCCAGCGTTTCTGCAGTATTCATCAGAACGGCGGATGGCGCTTCAGCAGCTCTCACCGATCGATGCTTCGAATCGTGGAGCTCGGTTCCTGATAAAGACAAATGAGAACGATCGGTCGACTTCATGTGAGATTCCAGTGTCTCTCCATCCCGTCAGTCAGTTGTGCAGCCTGCAGTACCGTTTTGAAACGCGCAGACGCCCGCTGTTGCGAATATAGCCCAGACTCATTTCGCGGGCGGGCCAAATCTGACGAAACGTTGCAGATGCTCATCAACCTCCGACGACCGGCGGGATCAGCGGAACTGATAAACTCTGAAAAACCGCCACAGTCGCGACAAATAGAACTCAACTGGAAACATCGGTTCAGGATTATGACGAATTCTGGTGGCTCAGGAGTGCTCCGCCACTGAACCCGACGGCTGTTGTACCGTTGCAATGTGTGACAGTGACTCGGATTCGCACGCACGCTGAATTCTATGGTGTGCACAATAGCGCGCCGAAACTTCGGCCATGGTGCGGGCAGCAGTCACAAAACGAACTATCGGGATTAAGGAACTCACGAATCAGCAGGCAGAAATGCAGTGAATCCGGGGCCCCTGATGCTCCTGTGACATTAATGAGGCAGAGTCCCTGCACAGCTGGTGATGAAAGTGTCTTCGATTGGCATGATCGATGCTTTCCCGGGTAGTCATGACGACCTGTTGAGTGAGTTCGCTCACTTCAGTCCATGATTCCGCTCCTCGGTGCACGGAACAGATCATTCATGATTCGGTCAGCTGGATTCCTGCAGTCGCTGTTTGTGGCTGTTGTCGCATGTTGTGCAATGATGTCAACGGGATGTGAGCGAGCGGAGCCGCTTCAGTGGGCTCCCGGCAAGCCGGTTGCAGAGCTCCCCACGGAACTGCAGCCGGAGATCAACACCGTTGTGAACGAAAAGGCCGGCACAGCCGCTCGCCCGCAGTTCGTCAGTCAGGGAGCTCCAAGTTTTGATGCACAGCAGAAGCTGAAGCATGGGCAGGCTGTGTACATGCATCGTTGTGTGCAGTGTCACGGTGTATCGGGGGACGGCAATGGTCCGTCAGCGGCTTTCCTGTATCCTCGCCCCCGCGACTATACCCGAGGCATCTATAAGTTCACATCAACACCATACGGTGGAAAGCCTCGGCGCGAAGACCTGCTGAAGACGATTCGCCGCGGCGTTCATGGCACATCGATGCCTTCGTTTGTCCTGCTTCCGAAGCAGGACATTGAAGCGGTTGTTGACTACGTGATCGTATTGTCGCAGCGTGGTGAACTTGAGTACCAGCTGGCAATGGAAGTGAAGGCTGCAGAGGAGCTCGACAAGGAACTCATCCCGGAATTCGTCGAGGATGTTTCCCGCCGGTGGAATGAAGCCGAATCGACTCTGACTCAGCCATTGTCGCCTCAGCCGGAACTGACGGCCGAGCGTGTGGCACTCGGCCGCGAAGCCTTTCTCACCAAGGGCTGCAGCAAATGTCATGGCGAAGACGGACGCGGCCATACCAAAGACAACATCGGGAATGACTCCTGGGGATTTCCGACTCGCGCTGCGGACCTGACGTCCGGAATGCTGCATGGCGGTCAGGAGCCAATCGATATCTATCGCCGCATTCTGAACGGGATCAATGGAAGCCCGATGCCGGGGTTTCGCGGAGCACTTCAGAGTGAACCTGAAACGATCTGGAACCTCGTCAGTTACGTGCTGCATGTGTCGAACCGTCGACGTGAAGGCACAGCGATTCCGGCAGGTCTGATCAAGCCATATACGTCAGCTCAGCCAGTGGGAGCGATGGACGCACCTGCTCATGGAGAATCCGAATCCGCTGAGGAAACTCAGGCGACGGAAGCACAGGAAGCGGAAACTCCCGCGGCCGCTGAGCCATCAGAATCTTCTGAGTCGACACCTTCGGTAGAGGAAACTCCAGCTGCCGCAGAAGCACCGGCCACTGACCCTGCAGCAGCAACGCCTCCAGCTGATCAGCCGGTCGAGCCGACTGCGGATCCGGCCGCAGGCTCAGCGAAATAGCCATAACAAAAACGGGACAGGCACCCTTTTCTGCCAGAAAGTGTGAGCTTTTTCAAAGTTGTCCGGGAGCCAGTCCCGGTTTTGTTAGGCGTTCTAAGTGATCGAGACTACCGGACCTGTCGGTCGATGACCGGTTTCTTCCCCGACAATTCATTCTGTTGAAACGTGGCTTCCGCAATGACTGATTCCCTGCAGACAGCAAAAACACGACAGGCTCTCGAAGATCTTCGTCGCCAGGTTGCGGCCCTGGAAGCGGAGCTTGCCGCTTCGGGCGATGACAGCCAGTGGCACCCGGAGAAGTTCTACAGTGCATTTTATGCCACCGTCGGCTTCATGCTGGGGGGAGTGGCCGCGATGGCCAGTCTTCTGCTGAACGTCGTTGGCTCCACCATCGCCGGCAAGCATCCGCTCGAAATCATTCGAGTTTATCTGACATTTCCACTGGGTGATCAGGCTCTGAAACTGGCCTCAGCGGAGGGCGGTCATTACGTCATTGACGACGGGATGATTCTGGCGCTGGGCTGCTGCCTTTACATCGGAACCGGGATGGTGCTTGGTGCCCTGTTTCACTGGCTGCTGTCGCTTTTCACGCGACGAAGCGGTGGTGGAGCCCGGCTGGTTTGGTCAACTGTTCTCGCAGCCGTCATCTGGGTCGTGAACTATTACATGATTCTTTCCTGGCTGCAGCCAATGCTCTTCGGCGGCAATTGGATTACGGATCCAAAGATTCTGCCATGGTGGGTGGCACTTGGCACTCATCTTGTGTTTGGCTGGACGATGGCCCTGATGGCTCCCTGGGGTCAGTTTGTTCCTTACCAGCGTCCGACAGAGAGCAGATAACTCCCGGACTGCTGTTTTTACAGAAACGTATTTTCAGAAGCGTCAGCGTCTTCAATTGATTGTGAGTGTGAGACCATGAGTGCAGTGACGATCACGGATTCGTCGGAAGCTCGAACGCACAGTGAACTTGTTGATGAGAGACTGGTTCGAGCCTACTTCATTACGGCTCTGATCTTTCTGGCAACATCCATGGTTGCCGGTCTGCTCATGGCCTTACAGCTGATCCGACACAACCCGTTGAGAGGAATCGAATACTTCTCACCGGGCCGATGGCGAATGATCCACACGAATGCCGTCGCTTACGGCTTTCTGGCCAATGGATTCCTCGGCTGCCTGCACTGGGCGGTACCGCGACTCACACTCCAGCCGGTCTTCAACAAACATCTGTCGTGGCTGATTTATGCTGCCTGGCAGATTGTCGTGGGAGCCACCGCCGTGGGAATACTCTTCGGGCAGGCTCAGGGGCTCGAATGGGGTGAAACGCCGGTCTGGATTGACCCGGTTGCTCAGCTTGGTCTCGGGCTCGTAGCATTGAACTTCATGACCCCGATTGCACGGATGAAGGGCCCGATGTATGTCACTCTCTGGTACTTCCTTGCGGCCTTCGTCTGGACATTCCTGACCTATGCCATGGGGAATTTCATTCCGGAATACTTTGTTTCCGGAACGAGTGCCGGAGCGGTCGGAGGCCTCTTTATTCATGACCTGGTCGGTCTCTTTGTGACTCCGCTGGGCTGGGGATTGATGTATTACTTCATCCCGATTCTGTTGAAGAAGCCGATCTGGAGCCATGGTCTGTCACTGGTCGGATTCTGGGGACTTGCGTTCTTCTATCCGCTGCAGGGAATTCATCACTTCCTGTATACACCGATCCCGATGTTCCTTCAGTATGGTGCGGTTGTCTCGACGATTGCCGTTGAACTGGTCGTGACCACCGTAATCATCAACTTCTTCGGCACCATCTGGGGCAATACAGCTGTGCTGAAGACCAATCTGCCGGTGCGATGGTTCTACACCGGAATGGTGTACTACTTCCTTACCTGTCTGCAGTGCTCGTTCCAGGTCACGCTCACGTTTCAGAAGATCATCCACTTCAGTGACTGGGTTGTCGGTCATGCTCACATGGTGATGTTCGGTGTATTCTCCATGTGGATCATGGGGATCATGACGTATCTGTATCCGCGGATGCTGAATCGTCCGTGGGCCAGCCAGAGCCTGCTCGAATGGCATTACTGGCTGTCAACGCTGGGTGTCGGATTCATGGCTGCGGACCTGATTCTTCTGGGTGTCTTTCAGGGCTGGTCCTGGGCGGCTCTGGAGCCATGGGATGCCTCGACAGACTTCAGCTATCCGTTCTGGGTACTTCGAGTCTTCGCAGGGCTGGCGATGTTCGGAGGATTGCTGGCGTTTCTTCAGAACATCTGGCTGACAACACGGGCTGCAGCCTCACAGTCAACAAGTCACAAGACCGTGACAGCATAGTGCTTAGTCGCAGAGCAATTGATGTGTGCCACTGGCTATGCCAGTGTTTTCGAACCAACAGCACTGGCACAGCCAGTGGCATACCGGCGTAAATCCAGTGCCGCAAAGTGGCACAAAAGAACCACCTTTCGTCTTCCATTTTTTCATGACTGACAGAGTCACAGGCTGGCTCGTTCCAGCAGGGGTGCTGATTCCATGTTCGAAAGCAAGTCGGGAATTCTTTACGTGGCCGGACTGGGGTTCTTTGCTCTGGCCTTCGTTTCCAATGCCGTCGTCCCGGCACTGATGTATCAGAACATTCCGGAGAAAACTCTGCCGGAACTCATCAATCCGAACCTTCGATATCAGTTTGAGGATCTGGCTCGTCGGTTTCCGGAATCCTTCAAGGCGACTTACGGAGAACCGCCGGGAGGCGATGCCGAGCACGACGCATGGTGGAATGAGAAATGTGCGGAAGCTCTGGAGTACGGTCATCGGATCTATGTCGGCGAAGGCTGCTGGCACTGCCATAGTCAGTTCGTTCGACCGGTGGCCAACGAAGAACAGCGCTTTGGACCGGTGTCGAGGTCAGTGGAGTATCAGAACGTTCTGCAGCGACCGGTGCTGTTCGGAACCCGGCGTGTCGGTCCGGATCTCTGCCGCGAAGGCGGACGTCGATCCAATGACTGGCATGCGGTTCATTTCTACCGACCGCTGGATCTTTCAGCGAGATCTCCGATGCCGGAATATCCCTGGTTCTTTGACGGGTCACCCGACAAACCGAATGCTCGCGGCCTTGCGATCATGACCTACGTTCAATGGCTTGGTTCATGGCTCGAAAGCTACCCCTATTACGAGTCATACATTCCTTCCACGCTGGTCAAGCCGGAAGCCCCGGAAGCGGAGGAGGAGGGAACAGAAGAGGCGTCCGACGCAGAACAGCCTGCTGAAGAAGCTGCTGCGGAGAAGTAGATCGGTCGAATCACGCGAGAAAAGCCATCTCATTGACTGTTGGGAACCCCAAAAGTAGTCGTTCAGAAATCGGGAAACAGATGCACGTCAGAACCGCAGAAACTATGGATCAGGTTGCTGTGAATCCTCATAGCGTCGTGATCGCCGGATCCGATGATCGGCATCCTGCTCAACAATTCGAGCAGGTGCCGGTGATTCACAGCGGACGGTCGATCGCGTGGATCGTGTCTGTTGTCTTTGGCGTTCTGATTCTGATTCCCAGCATGCTGGGATTCATGATGAAATTTCGCGAACTGGTCGCACTGACCGGCGAGATCGGGGAAGGTGGCTTTGCGATTACTCCGGTAATCAACTACCTCCTCGCCAGCGCCGGTTTCTTTCTCATGCTCCTCTGGGCAGGCATCAACGGAATGTTTCGCGACCTGGAGCGGCCAAAATACTGGATGCTGGAAAACGAACGGGAGCTGGATCGCCATGTCTGACGGGACTAATGCCGCCGCAACACAAGCTGCACCTCCGGAACAGTCTACGCCTGAACAGGAGCACGTGTACCATCACTATCGCGGAAACGTGATTCCATGGTACGTTCGCGCGATCTGGATTGGTTTCTGGATTTATACCGTGGTATACATCATCAGTTACTTCTTCCCTGCGCTTCAGGTGGAACTGATATCGCCTCCATGATCTCCGAGACCACAGATCGGCCGCGGCCTCAGCAGTTCGATTCCGCTGGTGAATCCGGCGATTCGAAATCAAGGGTCTGCTGCAGTTGGTGTGGTCTACCGATTTCTCCAGGATGGTTTGACGCTCGCAAGGAGACGGCTTCTCCTCCGAAGCACCTCGCAGATCTGCAGGACACAGCATCCGGTCAGAAGCACGCTGCTGCTCGACAGGAGCTAGGCGCTGACGATGCCAACTACTGCTGCAGTGGCTGCCGTTTTGCTCATGCGATGACTCAGGAAAAAGGTGCGGAAGGCGCAGTCCGCTGGACCGTCGTTCGGCTCGGACTGTCGATCTTCTTCACAATGAATCTGATGGCGTTCACGATGACCATGTGGTCACTCGACGTCTACAGCGTGACTCCTGATCCATTTCAGCTGAAACTGTTTGAAGTGTTTCGCTGGGTGAGCATGCTGTTCAGTCTGCCGGTTCTGCTGCTGCTTGGTTTTCCATTGCTTCGTGAAGCAGCCGAAAGCTGGAGCCGCAGGATTTTCTCCACCGACCTGCTGATTGCAACGGGTGTCATCGCGGCGTACGTGACGTCGATTGTGAATGTTCTGCGAGACTCGCCCGCCGTGTATTTTGAAGTCGGCGCGATGGTGCTCGTCGCTGTCACGCTGGGCCGCTGGCTGGAAGCCATCGGACGTCAGAAAGCCACGTCGGAACTCGATCAGCTGGCGGGTCTGCTTCCGGCCAAAGCTTATCGAACCGGTCACGCCGTTGGCGCGGATACAGTTGGCGACGATTCCGTTGATACTGAGCAGATTGAGATTGCCGCGGAGTCGATCGTCGTCGGAGACTTTCTTCGCATTCGTGCCGGTGAACGTTTTCCTGTCGATGCAGTGCTTGTCCGAGGTCGGACATCGGTCGACGAGCAGGTCTTCACGGGGGAAAGTCGTCCGATTGAGAAGAATCCCGGTGATCGTCTGCTGGCGGGAACCGTGAATCTCGACGGCGATCTGATTGTTCGAGCAACAGCAGCTCTGCATGAAGGATCGTTCAGTCGTCTTCGACAGTTACTGCAGGAAGCGCGGAATGCTCGCGGTGAGTATCAACGGCTGGCGGACCGTGTGTCGGCCTGGTTCTTTCCGGTCATCTCTCTGGTTTCGCTGCTGACATTTGCTGTGCATCTTTCCTCCGGGTTTGGGCCGGCGATTCAGAATACTTTGAGCGTGCTCCTGATTGCCTGTCCCTGTGCTCTGGGACTTGCAACACCTCTGGCTGTCTGGACTGCGCTGAGCACTGCGATTCGTTATCAGGTTCTCTTTCGGAGTGGGGAAGCGATCGAACGCCTTGCTGTGGCTGAATCCGCGTGTTTCGACAAAACAGGAACACTCACGACCGGCATGCCTCGGGTGGTACAGTTTCAGTCGTTCGCTCCCGATGTTCCATCAGCTCAGGTGTTCGCTCTGGCCAGACAGCTCGCCGAGGCATCGAAGCATCCGTATTCACGAGCAATCTCCGACTGGTGCGCTGAGGCTCAGTTGTCTTTGCCTCGACTGCGTGCTGAAGGACAACTTCCCGCGGTCAGTGAGATGCGCACTGTGCCGGGATGCGGAGTTCTTGCGACCACGGCTGATGCTTCAGAGATTCGACTTGGCAGTCTGACATTTACAGGCGCGACATCCGATGTGCTGCAGAAGATCCAGTCGTCGGCCGACACTGCGCAACTCTCCGTCACCGGTCTCTCGCTGGACGGAAGACTTCTGGCAGTCTTTTCCATGACCGAGTCGCTGCGTCCCGAAGCGGCGTCTGCCATTCGCGATTGCCTTGAGATGGGACTGACGGTGACGGTGCTCACCGGGGATCGGCGTGGACGGGCAGTTCAGCTTCAGGAAGAACTGCAATCGAGAATCGCCGCTGAATCGGCCGACTCAATGGTCTCTCAGCGGACGCTTCCTCCGATCAATATGATCAGTGAACTGCAGCCTGCCGACAAAGTCGACGCGATTCGGCAGTTACAGAAGAACGTTGGTCGCACAGTCATGGTGGGTGACGGAATCAACGATGCACCAGCTCTGGCAATCAGCGATGCAGGAATCGCCATGGGCTGCGGAGCTGATGTGTCCCGCGATTCTGCTCAGGTCTGCCTTCTCGGCAATGACCTGACACGAATCCCCTGGGCCATCAGCCTGGCGCGTCAAACACGTTCTGTGATTCGCCAGAATCTGTTCTGGGCTTTCGCATACAACGGTGCCGGAGTCGCTCTGGCTGCTGCCGGATTCCTCAATCCTGCGATTGCAGCCGGCCTGATGATTGTGAGCAGTCTGGTCGTGATTACCAACTCTCTTCGGTTAATGCAGTGTCGACCGAAGGCATCGGAGGTATTCCCGCAGAGTGCAGCGTCCTCGAAAGAGCCAGCCGATTCCAATTCTCCCGCAGCAGTCGAAAAGGGAGATCCTGACGTCATCGCCCCGATGTTCGCTGCCGTTCGACGTCCGGTTTCATCAATCCAGCGTGGTGACGGGAGTCGCGTCTGCACAGGGGACTTCTGCGAGAATGCTTCGGACTCGCGGATTGATCAATACGATGACTCAGATCGGATCACCGGACCAGTGCCGGATTATTCTTCGGTGAGAGCTTTCCGCTCATCGGCTGCAGAATCTCTGGAGGCAGTCAATGAGCAGGCCGCTGGAGGATGACGCATGAACGCTGATGCAGTCGCTCTGCCATTGATCTTTCTCAGCGGCGTCCTTGGATCAGCGCATTGCGTTGGAATGTGCGGCGGGATTGCCGCCACGATGGGAATAGGGGCAACACGATACCGCACTGCTGTCCTGCGTCAGCTGGTCTGGAGTCTTGGTCGCGCGATGACCTATTCATTTCTTGGAGTCATCGCTGCGGCACTGGGAGCTCGCCTTCTCAGGTCGGGTGGATTCGCTGTCTGGGTTCAGGCGGCGTTCGCGGTGCTCGCCGGATTGCTGCTGATTGTTCAGGGCCTTTCTTCCGGTGGTTGGTTCTCGTTTCGATCTTACCGAAAAACGACCCATCCCTGCCTGAGCCAAACGCTGCTGTCGCAGTTTCTTCTCAATGGTTCGTCTACGGGCGTCTTCATCGCAGGTCTTGCCACCGGATTTCTGCCCTGCGGGCTTGTTTATTCGTTTCTGGCCTTATCAGCGAGTTCCGCAAGTGTTGTTCGCGGATTGCTGATCATGAGCTGCTTTGCTGCGGGCACAGTTCCTGTCATGCTCCTGACGGGAATCGGCTTTTCGATGGCCACAATGAACGTTCGACAGCAGTTGATGAAACTGGCTGCAGTCTCAGTCATCGTCACGGGCCTGATGACCCTGAGTCGTGGCATCGTGTTTGCAGAAAGGCAGTGGTCGTCGATGAGCGTTGTGTCCTCCGAATCTGCAGGCGCGCCATCGCACACGTCATTCCGACAGATGCTCAGCGAGTTCTGTGGTCACTCCTTCTGGGAAGACTCACCGAAGAAAGACCTTTCTGAAGTTGATGTTTCCCGAAAAAAACAGGCAGCAGAGACAGAGCCGTGACCAAAAGCGTTGGAGATCAGGAAGTGGCAACTCCGTTCAACGGAACTAGTGCGAACCGAGAGCCTTCCGGTGACCGTGCGGTTTCGCACATGTCGGCACAGTCCGAGAGTCATTATGGCACAGTGTCAATGTCGTCCGTGCGCACTTCGGATGATATCCGAGAACTGCTTTCAGCTTTTAAGAAGAACGGAAATGCTGGCTCCCGACTGCCGTTGGGTAATACCGCGAACGGATCGATGCATCAGGAAATCTCCGAACTGACTCATGAGGAGCCAGGCGGGAGCCCCCGCCGCATCTCCATGACATTCGTAAATTTCTGGCTGGATGCTGCACTTCTCGTCGCATTCGTCGGCCTTGGCATCGCATCTGTGATCGTGCAGTTTGTGTTTCCGCCGGGTATTGCGGCACGTGGCTGGCGTCTGTGGGGAATGACATTCGGCGAATGGAGTTCAATTCAGTTTGGCCTCCTGAGTGTGCTCGCGGTGGGAATTCTTGTGCACATTATGTTTCACTGGACCTGGATTTGCGGTGTGGTCTTCAAAAGGCTTCTGAAACGCGGCGAGCTTCCGGATGACGGGATCCGCACCGTGATCGGAGTTGGATTTCTGATCGCCATTCTGCTGACATCGTCGGCAGTGATCGGGGTCGCAACGATGAGCATTCAGCAGCCGGAACTTCATCAGGCAGACTGACAGGAGAATGTTGAACATGATTCGACTCAAACGCATTCTGGTTCCTACGGATTTCAGCGAATACAGCCGCCCTGCGTTGCAGTACGGGTGTGCAATCGCAGAACGTTTCGGTTCGGAGCTTCACGTTCTGCATGTGGTGCCTGATGCTGCGATGCTGGTTCCGGAGGCATACTCCTTTTCCGCGGAGTCTATTCAGGCTCAGTCGGACATCATGATTGAGAACGCTCAGAAACAGCTGGATGAATTGCCCGGCGACCTGTTTTCCGGCGCCACCCCCGTAGTTCGGCAAGTGCGCACGGGGCCAGCCTTCCTGGAGATCCTTGATTATGCAAAATCCAGTGAGATCGATCTCATTGTGATCGGCACTCATGGCCGCTCAGGTCTGATGCATGTTCTGATGGGAAGCGTCGCGGAACGAGTTGTTCGGAAAGCTTCGTGTCCAGTGCTGACCGTGAAGCCCGAAGGGCATCAGTTTGTCATGCCCTGATCGGCGGTGCCATCAGCGTTCTGTTGCTTCTGAGGCGGTATCCCGTTCTGGTTCTGCGAACCAGCGGGGTTCTGCCCGTTCTGTGGAGTTTTCGAGCCCAGCAGCTTGTCCAGTCTTTCCTGGATCAGTGCGAGGTCCACAGAATCGTCAACTTTGATGACCTGAACGACAGAGGACGACGTCCCCGCTCGATCGAGTTCCTCAATCATGGCTCCAATCGTCGTCATCAGTGACGCTGTTGATGACACGATGAGCGTATTCGAAGATTCGTCGATCCCGATGGACAGGAGCCCCTTGAATCGGATCGGCTCATCCTTGTCATCGGACTTACCTTCACCCGGTGGCATAAAAAGAAAACTTCCGCCACTGCTGCTCGGTCTGGCATTCGGGTCTTTGCTCTCCAATGCCTTATCGTTTGAGCTCAGCAGGTCACGAAAGACATCTTTCACAGCTTCGGCAACCGATGCGGCCTTTGCATTCTGCAGCCGGAACATCTTGTTGATGCGCATTGACTTGGTGTCTGCAGGTTCCGGCACATCGTAAAGCGCGATGAGCTCTTCGATGGTCTTTAACTGTCGTGGATCCGCATCGCGAACAAGAATCGTGCTGGTGTAGTTGTCAGAAATGAACGTCGGCTGCCTTCGTTTCGAAAGACTGTGATTCCCCTTCACTTTCTTTTCAGACGGAACCATGCCATACCATGGGTGATACTCCATTGACGACTTTGTCTGCTCATCAGCTTTGAAATAGTCTTTCAGAGTCAGAGTGATCCACGATGCGGTCGAATGCTTCAGTCGAAAGACTTTGTAATTGCTGCGTGACTTAGACAACTGGCCAAGAATGTCTTCCAGTTCTGCCAGTGCCTCCGGATCATCACTCGTCGCAATCAGACTTCCGTCGTTTGTAATTGCCAGTCGAACTGGTGCAGGTTGATTCTGGACAGCCGATTGTTTCTCGAACGGTTCAGATTCATCCGTGCCTTCACTCGGGACGTGCGAATTCTCAGACTGATCGTCAGCTACGGCGATGACGTCTTCACTCTTTTCACGGAGTTCATTGACGGAACGCTGTGTCGCTGCAGCGAACAGCTGATCGAAGGTTTTCGGCTCCGTGGATGTGGTTGCATCGCCGGGAGTTTCGGGGGCCTTCTTCGCGTCGTTTTCCGGACCGGAATCGCTCGGGGCTGTCGACGTATCGGCGGGGGAATCGGATCCGGATGCTTTATTCGAACCGCTCTTTTTTTTGGACTGAGGCTCATCAAACTCGAGAGCATTATCTCGCCGCCAGAGTTTCTTCAGACGTCGTTGAATGTCTTCCGGTGCATCGTCGGGCGAGAGCTCAAAAACTCGGACACCGTCATCGACCGCCTGAGGATCGGGGAGTTCTCCCAGCTTCTGAAGCAGATGACGAATCTCTTCCATCTCCACCGGATTTGCGTAGACAAGCAGTCTATTGTTCTCGAGATCAGCCTCGACGCGGAATCCTCTCTCCTTCGGTTCGTCCTGCTGTTGCTGCATTCCAAAACCGTAAAAGTAATCATACCGCGATCGAGGATTCTTCGTTTCTTCCTCGTTGGTGATTCCCATCAGCCCGCTGATGGTTCCTGCCACGTATTCCGCGTCGAGACGTCGGAGCGGAATCACTTCAAAACTGCGAGCCGACTGATCCAGTCGTTCAACAAGCGTTGAAATTGTCAGATGGTCAGAAAGCGTTGCCCAGGCAATGATCGATTTCTTTTTCTTGTCAACCTTCAGAACCGTACCGGGCTCAAGGTCACCGAGCTGCTGAAGCAGATCCGCAAGAATCTGCGGGTCGATTGTTTCCAGCCGATACACCTTCATTCGGTTGAGATTCTGAAGAAGCGTTCCGTCGGTTGCGCCTTCGACATCAATCTGCTGAATGGCTCGCTCAATGGTGGCCATCTGATCCGGAGCCGCCTGAACGAGGATCATGTTTTCCTTCTGGTTCAGGACAAGTCGCGTGTCTGATTTCTTCTTACCCCCTCCACCACCACCAGCATTCTGCTGCATCTGTTGCTGCATTTGCTGTTGCATCTGCTGCATCTGCATCTGAATCTGCTGCTGCATCATGTTCGGGTCGGAGCTTTCGGAACCCGGTTTCCGTTTTTCTTCAATCCCCAGAAGATTCATCAGCAGTTGGATGACTTCTTCCGCTCGCCGATGCTTGAGCCGAAATGCCTTCACCAGCTGTTCGTGGCCGGCATCCGACTGCTCATCCTGCAGCAACTGCCAAAGGTCACGAAGGCTGGCTGCCGTGTCGATGACTTCCAGTCGATTGGTACGACTGAGCTTGTGGATCTGCCCGGCGGAGCTGAGCATCGGCTTGAGCTCGTCCACAGCTTCGTCTGCGATCAGCCAGTCGAGATCAAATGAAATCTTGCAGAGTGTGTGGTCGAGAAGTTTCTCGAGTTCTTCTGGTTTCACTCGCGGAACCAGCGACGCATTCAGTTCCTTCACCTTCACGATCGTCATCATTTCGCCATTCAGCAGGATGGAATATCCGCGAGTCAGCAGGTGACGATTGATCAGATCCCGAGCCTCGGGAAGCGTGTAACTGCGTGTGGTGGTGAGATTGAGAAAGTCTCCCGGTAGTTCCTGCCAGTCCAGCGAAAGCGCTGATGCGTCCGCCAGCCACTGCAGAACGACGCCCCATGGCTGACCGCTCAGGTTAAAGGTAACCTTCCCTTCCGGATTCTTACGGATTTCCTGATCAATCGGTTGAGGAACAAAATTTTTTGCCGCCGGACGAGTCACTGCCGCATTCGGCGCAGCTGCCGGGGCTGTTCCTGGAGCCGGTGATCCAGGAGTGCCGGGTGCAGCCGGATTTCCAGGCGTCGCAGATGAAGGGACGATCGGTTTCCCGTCAGGACCAATCTGAACCGGTACAGGACCGCCAGGCTGAACGATCACGGGCGACGCTTCACGATCGAGAACCTGTGCAGCACTGAGTGATGCTGTCAGCAGAAACCCGAGGCAGAGGAATGCCAGTGTCGATCCCTGAATTGTCGCTGATGAATCCGGTTTCACAGTCAGGTTCCCAGAGCGACAAACGGAAATGTTCTGCGATCAAAATCTTCTGCGGTCAGGCTGCAACAGAGTCACTCCGACCTCGGGTTCAGCGGAGCCCGCTCAGGAAATGATCCGACGCGACGAAGCTTCTGTCTGAAAAATGCCATGAGCCACAACAAAAATGCCAAAGAAGCCTGAAGTCTGCATCGACTGGAATACTTCCCTCCGGGTGACCACTCGTTCCTCGATTATTGTCAGTGACGCAGGTCGGATTGCAAGGATCAAATGGCCAAACCGAAATCACGCCAGGAAATCATCAGATTCAGGCGGCAGAGAGATCAGCGAAATCAGACTTCTGTGCTGTCCGGGGGCTCCGGGGCTGCTGGAACGACAGAGTTCGCAGATGCTCGACGACTCTCTCCATCCCGACGCTCCGCGACCCTTTCACCAGCACGACGTCTCCGTCGCTCAGAATGCAGTCCAGCAGCTCACAAAGCTGATGCATATCGCGAAACACGGAGATGCGATTCTGAAGTGGAACCGAATTGGCAGCTGCAGAGGATTCAAGGAAGCCCGCGGCCACGTCATTCGCGAATTCTCCGAAGGCCAGAACATGCGAGATTGTTGTGGCTGCGATTGCAGCACCGGCCTGCCGATGAAACTCCGCACTCTGCTGACCAAGCTCTTTCATGTCGCCGAGAACCAGTATCTGATGGCGGCAGGATTTCCAGCCGGAGACACTCTCAATCGCCGCTGCAACACTGGCAGGACTGGCATTGTATGTGTCATCAATCACGGTCCAGTTCGGCAGTTGAAGTATGCTGCCGCGCCCACTTCCCGGGTGAAACGATGCAAGCCCGCTCTGAATCTCCAACGGGCTCAGACCAATCTGCTTCCCGACCGCTATCGCAGCCAGAGCGCTGCACATCAGATGTCGTCCGGAAGCTTTCACTCGATACTTGAATCCATGAACCTCAAAGGAGAGCACCCCTTCAACATACAGAACTTTCTCTGGTCTGATATCACAGTCCGGGGTTTCGCCGAAGAGTACAACCGGACACGGGGCTGATGACTGCATCCTGCGAACCATCGCATCATCACCGTTCAGAAAGGCCACGCCGTGGGATGGCAACGATTCGATGAGCTCCCGCTTTGTGCGAAACACCGTATCGATATCACCGAACCCTTCGAGATGAGCAGGACTGACTCGCGTGATCACGCCGAATTCCGGACGCGCTGTCGACGCCAATGGAGCGATCTCATGAGGCCCGGATGCTCCCATCTCGATGGAAGCAAATTCATGATCCGAAGTTAACCGCAGCAGGCTGATCGGTACTCCCAGTTCGTTATTGAAATTCGCAGGGCTTTGTATCCCCTGATGCACTGACGACAGCACCGAAAAGATCATCTGACGAGTCGTCGTTTTTCCGACACTACCGGTGATCCCGATTATCAAAGCATCGGACTGACGGCGATTCCAGATCGCCAGCTGTGTCAATGCTGCCGCAGAATCCTGAACCAGCAGAACGGGGACGGCTTGACTCTGATTCTGCAATCGCCCCATCTGTGAAGGTGAATCCGATACGCCAGTGTCTGTCTGCAGAAGGCTGTCCGTGACAATCGCAGAGGCCCCGGCAGCCTGAGCTGCGGAAGCATGGGCCATCCCGTGACAGTGGCTTCCCGGAAGAGCAAAAAACACATCGCCGGGAACGAGAGTTCGAGTATCAATCGAGACGCCTGTCACAGAAGCCGCTCTGGCAGCGGATTCATTCTCGCCGCTCCCGATGACGGAAGCATTCAGCAAGGCGGCCAGTTCAGAAACCGTCACTGGATACATGGTGAGGAAACATCCTTCTGCTGCATCTCAGTTAAAAGGCGACGAGCCACAAGACGATCGTCGAACGGTCGATGCTGACCTCTGATCTCCTGATGCGACTCGTGGCCGCGCCCGGCAATGATGACGGAGTCACCGGGTTCCGCGATGGAAAACGCCAGCCGGATGGCCTCCTCGCGATCTTCGCATCGAAAAACGTTCGGCATTCTTGTTGCTCGATCGTGCCCCAGAGAATCAAACTCCGCGGGCAGCGAAAATCCTGACTCGAGATCGTCGAGAATCGCTGCGGGGACTTCTGAACGTGGGTTATCGGAGGTGAGGACGACAACATCGGCAGCGGAAGCGGCCTGAGCCATCAATGGACGCTTCAGGCGATCACGATCTCCCCCGGCACCAAAGATGAAAACAATTCTTCCGACTGTCAGCGGCCGAACTGTGCTGATGCAGTGCCGAATTCCATCGGGCGTATGAGCAAAATCAACGAACACAGAAAAATGCTGTCCGGCAGTGACTCTTTCCAGACGCCCCGGCACGCTTCTGACAGATTCAATCCCCTCGATGATTGCAGAAGGTGATATCCGGAGTTGTTCCGCCATGCCCGCTGCCAGCAGGCAGTTGAGCTGATTATGGCGTCCGATCAGAGGAGTTCTGAGTGTCACGTCGCTTCTGAGCAGTTTCAGCGTCATCAGACTTCCGGATGGAGACTCCTGAACGCTGGTGATGCGAATTCGGGATTCCGGTGCGAATCCAAAGCCAACACATTCACGACGTGCGGCGAACTCCTTCTGTACAATCCGGCAACCCGGGTCATCAGAGCTCAGCAACAATGGTCGATCAGCTTTCAGTAGCTCCTCAATCTTCATCTTGGCTGATCGATACGCTGATGCATTCCCATGGTAATCAAAGTGATCCTGCGTGATGTTGGTGATCGCCGCAGTTTCCAGAGAGATCGCACTGCAGCGATCCTGGTCCAGAGCGTGACTGCTGATCTCCATGACGCAGTGGTGAATCTGCTGATCGTGCAGTTTCCGAAACGACTGCGCAAGAGTCTCCGAGTCCGGAGTCGTCAGCGAGGCATCACACAATTCGGCACCAAGACGATATTCAATCGTTCCGATCAGACCAGCTCGGTGTCCGGCGGTTTCAAGGATGGAATGCAGTAGCCAGCTTGTGGTAGTTTTTCCATTCGTCCCCGTGACTCCGGCAATTACACAGGAAGCTGCTGGATTTCCCTGAATCGCCATGCACGCTGCGGCCCATGCACGGCGTGTATTCTTAACGACGATCTGAGGAATGAAAACCTGTTCACATCGTTGCGCCACGACTGCTGCGGCTGCTCCACGACGAGCCGCCTCGGCAAGAAACTGATGACCGTCGCTGCGATGCCCGCTCAGGCAGAAGAAGACGTCGCCGGGAAGAACCTTTCGGCTGTCACATGTGGCTCGCACGAACCGGATTTCTCCATCCGGTGCATTTCCATTGAGCTCCACAGGTCGGCTGCCGGGAGCACCATTGATTGGTATGCCCGCCTGCTTCAGCAATCCCTGCAGACTCTGTGTTTGCCCGTCCATTCCGAGATTTTCACGACGTTCAGCCGTGTCGTCAACGCCAGTTCCGGAGTTCCGACGTCGCTTCCTTCACGCTGGATGGTCTATCTCTTTACAATGCGGCGGCGATATGTGTTTCTATCCTGCTTCGGCCGGCGGCCGTTTATCGTTCTGCCGGCAATCAATTTTCGGAATCGACTGATGACCGACCCGCTTCCGCTCCTGAAGGAACTTGTTTCAATTCCCAGTGTCAATCCGATGGGAAGAAACGTTTCCGGGCCTGAATTCTTCGAAGGACGTGTGACCGCCTGGCTGCAGGACTACCTGAAATCAGCCGGCATTCCTCATGAAGTGATCGAGACTGATGCCGGGCGATGCAACGTGATCGCTCGAGTTGAAAGTGCTGGTTCCAGCCGCACAATACTGCTCGACGCTCATCAGGACACTGTACCCATCGACGGCATGACGATTCCGCCGTTTCTGCCAACGGAAGAAAATGGTCGAGTCTACGGTCGCGGTTCGTGTGACGTGAAGGGCGGGATGGCTTCCATGCTGGCCGCCGTAACTCGTCTTCACCGCGAACGACCGAAGGGGATGGCCAACGTCGTTTTCTCAATGACGTGCGATGAAGAAGCCACGAGTCTCGGAATCAATCATCTGACGGGAAGCTGGAGCGGTAAGCACCCGGCGAGTTCACTCTGCCCGAAGGCACCGGATATCGCAATCATCGCGGAACCAACGGAACTGGACATCGTCGTCGCTCATCGAGGAGTGACGCGCTGGCAGCTTCGAACGAGCGGCCGCGCCTGTCATAGTTCTCGTCCTTCGGAAGGAATCAATGCCATCTATCGGATGGCGGACGTGATCAAACATCTGCAGGAGTTTGCAGACTGGCTGCCAGGATCACGTCCTGCTCATCCACTCTGCGGACCAGCAACGCTCAGCGTCGGGCTCATCGCTGGCGGCAGCAGCGTCAACGTTGTTCCGGACAGCGCCGTGATCGACATTGATCGACGCGTCATTCCCGGCGAAAACAACATCGTGGTTCTGAATGAGATCGCAGACTATCTGAGAAAACGAGTCGATTTTGAAATCGTGCATGAGGTGCCTTACTGCACGAGCCCACCTCTGGGAGACGATCTGAACGGGGGACTTGCTGAGGAACTCGGTCGTTCCATCGAATCGGTCGTCGGACCACGTCGCACAATCGGCGTCCCTTACGGTACGCATGCGTCGCGAGTTGCTCGATCCGGCATTCCTGCCGTCGTATTCGGGCCCGGCGACATCGCTCAGGCTCACACCAAAGACGAATGGATCTCCATCGATCAGCTCCGCCAGGCAGCTGATGTCTATTACGACTTTTGCACGCGAGGTACGTAGAGGTTGATTCGAAACCCAGACAGTTACCCATATCATCCGCAGCAAGGCCCCTGCCTGATGGAACCCATCCCGGATTTTGAAACCAATCCTCGTGCTTCCTTATGCTGAAGTTGCAGGGCTCTACGGTTCAACGCGAGCAGGCGTCCTCAGCAAGGGCTCAGGGCTCAATAACTCATGTGCCCTGACACTCCGGTTCGTCTGCGAAGCTGACGATTGGCCAACGAATGAGACCAGACCCATTTCCTGCTCCCAAGGTACTTGAATTATTGAGACCGCTGCTATTTCTGAGCACGGAGCAATCTCAGTGTTTGTAGACTTTGTGCTGCGGGCGGCCGGACAGGATCTGTTCTTTGCCCCAGTTTGTGACGGCTCGAAACGCTTCACTGCGGATAAATTCCTGAAACGCTGTTTCATCCGACCATTCGCTGGTGATCAGGTAAGAAGCGCCATCACTGACGTCTTTCCAGAGCGTTGAACTGGTATGACCGGGAGCCGCCTTCAGTGCGTCAATGACGCCAGCGAACTTCTCTTCAAAGTCTTTCTGTTTCCCTTCCAGCACGTGATAATTCATACCGACCGTGATCATGAGCAATATTCCTGAAGAATGTGAATAGGTGAGTCCTGAACGAATTGGTCATCACGGCGATGCCGCTCAGGGGCCTCATGCGATTAAGCGGGCAGTTTATCAGCTTTGACAGGCCAACGCGCTGCTTCCTCGGTTCATTGTTGAGGAGAATAAAGGGTCAGGACTCATTCTACTGAGACCTGACACTTTATTGACTCGCCTTTATTGACTCGGAATTCATGCCCAGACGGCGCTCGATGTCCTCGACCCGCCTTATTAACACACGACACAACACCGAGTCGCAGGCTCACTCTGGTCCCGGATATCCTGCGGAATTGCGCCTGTATTGAGTTGCGGTCCTCCGCTCATAAATGAACATTGATCAATTCGCTCATTTCAGAAAAGATCATTCTGTGAACGGTTACCAGAATAGTTTCAGAAGCGTGCATTCCTGAATGCCCTGTACCGATGAAACGTTTCCCTGGAGAGAGTCCCATGACTTCACCCGCACGAAGTTCTGTACGTGGGTCGGGACTTCGACAACTCAGGCTCCCAAAGCAAAAGATATATGCGGTGATTGCTGTATCGTTATTCCTTGTTGCATCGCTGCTGTGTTTCAGCGGATATGTTCTCGAGAAGCAACTGTACGAACTGCAGAGAAGTCTTCGTACTACAGATCAACTTCGTATCGTCAAAAGCGCCTCCCCGAAACTCGCAGACCGGAGGGTAGTCGACAACTTCGTTGGGGTACGGTGTCCATCATGGATTCCGGGAGTTCCCGTCATTGTTCACGGTGAAGTGCCGTTCACGCGTTTCATCCTATGTGCCCCATATCCCGAAGTTGAAGATGTGCAGTTGCGATTTGCGGATGTGAACGCACTGAAGACGATTGCTGAATTTCGGCACCTTAGGTGCGTGAAGCTTGTGCGGCTCAGAACTGAATCTCACGATGGTATGATAATCGACTGTGAGTCGCTCAGACAGCTACAGGGAAGACTGAAACATGAATGGTCCACAATTCTTCAGCGTCCTCTGACCCGCGTGTGTGTGATCGCG
Source organism: Planctomyces sp. (assembly GCA_046345315.1). Classification (GTDB taxonomy): domain Bacteria; phylum Planctomycetota; class Planctomycetia; order Planctomycetales; family Planctomycetaceae; genus F1-80-MAGs062. The sequence goes on along the minus strand of JBKDKA010000101.1, from coordinate 29,152 downwards.
AGCGGTGTGCCTGACAACATTTGTCAGCTATTGGCTGAGCGAGGGACAGTCAAATCGCTTACGATTCTGAATGAGAAGGCTTTGGTCGGAGTGTCGAGTCTATCAAAGTGCCAGGGGCTCGAGGAACTGGTTATTGGAGATATATGCAGCCTCGAAGACGATGACGTTCGACAAGGGATATCAAAGTCGCTGGGGCTTAAGGTGCTGAGCCTTACTGGAAGCCAGATTGGTAGTGGCGCGATCTCTGCCGCATTCACTCTACCGGCATTGGAAGATTTGCATGTTGCAGCTCCGCTGGTCGACGCTGCAGTTTACAAAGCGTTGACGGGACATAAATCGCTCAGAGTGCTCGCCGTTCCAGAATCGTCGGCCACCCCTGCGGTTCTGGAAGGGGCGGCGTCGATTCCAACTCTTAAGGTCCTGATTGTGTCTCGCAATGGACCGTCAAAAGAACAGGTGGCATCGTTTGAGTCCGGGCGGCCTGACGTGAAACTGCATCTTGTAGATACGTTTCAGTGAATGCTTCCGGCGAACAGAAAGAGAAGCTCTCGAATCGATGAAACATTGGTTCTTTTGTGAGTTCCACGGCGGAACGTTGAATTGACAGCGGATCTTGCGTGGCGAGCATCGTGCTCAGAATTATGATTTGGACGTAGATTCTTTATAGTTGCATGATCGTTTGCTTTTGGGTCTGAAAAAGAATCCGGGGCAGATCACCGGTTCTGAAAGCAACTGCTATTGTTCTGCAGCCTCGGCGTTCTCGACGTTGAGGAAGACTCGCGCAATGTTTTCTGGGCGCTGCAGACAACATCCCGCTCAGAAATTGCTCGTGCCAAAACCCCAACAGTGGCCGCATCCTGTGGGGTCAAAATCTCACCGTCCCTGACACCGTTCTGGTAAAATGCGGGGGTTGCGTCCAGAATGCATGACCAACATGCCCGATCACAGCTTAAGGCGGCGTAAAGTCCGGTTGAGGAAGGCGTTCCGATCAGTTACGGTTCTGCAGTTCGGTAACTGGTTTTCAGAAGGATGGAGTCCATGCCCGTGACAGTTCGAAGGTGTCTGCTCAGTCTGATCGTTTTGGTAACCACAGTCGGCCCGGTGCTTGCTCAGAAGGTGGAATCCATTCGCGTCAACAAGGCTGAGATCTCGATTCTGGATGAACGCAGACTTTCTGCAGAAATCCCGGGACTTCTGAAGTTCCTGAATCCCTCGACCGAGGGTGTGATCGTCAAAAAAGGCGATGTCCTCGTTCAGCTGAATGACACCATTATCAGGAAGCAGTACGACCTCGCGATGATCAAGGCCGAGTCGAACGTCGAAATTGAGTTCGCTCGAATTGCGCTTGAGAAAGCAAAAATTGACTACGAAACTCAGCTCGAACGCCAGAACGAGCGAAAGCAGCGAACGAACAATAAAGTCATTCCGTTTACAGAAAGCGAAATGAGGCAGGCAAAACTGGAGCTGGACAAGGCTATTGCTCAGCTGGAAAAAACAACCGAGGACAAAAAGGTTCTCGAGATGGAAGCTGCCGCCAAAGAATCGGAGCTTCAGCAATATTCCGTCATTGCTCCCAGAGACGGCACGATCACGATGGTGCATGTCCGACCGGGACAATCAGTCCGTCAGGGCGATCCCATCCTGACACTGACAGATCTTTCGGTTGTCCGAGCCACAGTGTCCATCGATTATGGTTACGGGAAGCTCGTTTCGATTGGTGATGAAGTGGAAATCGTCATCACACAGCCAGATCGAATCTCTTCGCGCAGTGATTCACAGAAAAAGACGGGCGATGACCCGCAACGTTCCGGTGTTCTTGATGATGCCCCCGGACTGCGGGACGTCCCTGCGGCAGCCAGTCCTGCTGATGGCGACAGCGAGAATGAAACTGCTGCCCCGCCTGATGCTGTTTCGCCGGATGACAAAGCTCCGGCAAAACCGCGCACCGGAGAAAAATTTCTCGGCAAGGTGACGTTTATCAAGCCTCAGCTTTCAGCAGAGGCTAAAGACGTCGAGCTGTTCGTCGATGTCCCGAACCGACTGGACAGCAACGGACAGTATGCACTCAAGGAAGGCGTTCAGGTGGATGCTCGCGTGATTCTCCGTAGGTGATTCACGGAATTCCTTCGATACCCTTCTGCATTCCTGATGCGATGATCAGTTGTTGAGGATTGAATGAGCACCAGCAGCGCCAGTGCCGGAAACATGGTCGCCTCAAACGAGCGGCCGATACCGCTCCGGAAGCGTGCCGATCTGCACGTGGCCAAGATTGACTATCTCGGTGTCGGGTATCAGGTCATCAAGGATCCGGTGGCACTGAAGTATCATCGGCTTCAGATGGAACAGTTTCGGATTCTGGAACTTCTTGACGGGCAGCGCAGTCTGGAAAGAGTGCGTGATGATCTCAAGAAGGAATTTCCGGCGCTGCAGGTGACTCTGAGTGATATCCAACAGTTGATTACGGACCTCCATAAAAAAGGTCTCGTCATCAGTGACCGTCCGGGGCAGGGGGCTTCGGTCGGGCGTGAACGCTCAAAAACGCGTCGTGAGAAGTTCAAACAGACGCTCATGAGTCTCATGTATCTGCGGTTGCCAGGCTGGGACCCGGAACGCACTCTCCGCTACATGAAGCCTCTGCTGGCGTGGATGTTTCATCCGGCCTCCGCCACGGTTTGTCTCCTGTTTGTGTGCTCCGCATGGCTGCTGCTGGGAGCCAATCTGGATCAGTTTCGTGGGCGTCTGCCGGAATTTCAGAGCTTCTTCGGCTGGCCGAATCTGATCTACCTCTGGATTACCATGGCTCTGGCCAAGGTGATTCATGAATTCGGGCACGGGCTCAGCTGCGTTCATTATGGCGGTGAATGCCACGAAATGGGCGTCATGCTGCTTGTCTTCAGCCCGTGTCTGTACTGCGACGTGACTGACTCATGGATGATGAAGAACAAATGGCATCGAATCATCATCGGTGCCGCGGGTATGTACATCGAGGTGGTGCTCTCTGCGGTTGCGATTTATGTCTGGTGGTTCAGTAAACCAGGACTGATTCACCATCTTGCACTGAACACATTTTTTGTGACTACCATCACTACCGTCATCTTCAACGCGAATCCGCTGATGCGGTTTGACGGTTATTATATGATGAGCGACTTCCTGGAAATTCCGAATCTGCGTCAGAAATCGGAAAAGCTTTTGCGGGAGGCGTTCTCCTGGTACTGCCTTGGGATCGAGTCCCGACCGGATCCGTTCATGCCGGAAACCGGCCGCGTGTGGTTCGTCACCTATGCCATCGCAGCCTGGCTGTATCGCTGGGTCGTTCTGGCTTCCATCAGCATGTTCCTTTACACCGTCCTCAAACCCTATGATCTTCAGAGTCTCGGTGTGACGTTGATGCTGTCGAGCATCGCCGGAATCTTCTTCGCCATGTTTCGAAGCATCTATCAGATCGTTGCGACACCCCGGATGGAACCCATGAGCAAGCCAAAAATAGCATTCAGCCTGACCGTGGCCGCCGCGATTGTCTGGGCCGTCATTTCGATTCGAATTCCGTGGCACCTGGAAGCTCCTTTCCTGCTGGAACCAAGTGGCGTAGTCACAGTGTCGGCGCCTTACACGGGGCGACTCGTTCCTCCTGAAGAGTATGCAACGCGTTACGAAAGCCTTGTACGTCTGCAGGAGTTTGCACGACGGAAAGCACTCGAGATTCAGAATCGAGCCGAATCCCTCCAGGACTATATTCGTCCCGAATCCATTGCCCTCGTTCAGAGCCTTCCGGAGCCGGCTCAGTACAGTCAGCGGCTGGTGAACGGCAGCGTCATCAACGAAGGAGACGTCCTCGCAATCGTCGAGGACACCATGGACCTTGATTACCGAGACGATATCCAGCAGACCACCTACCGCTGGGTCGCTCGTGCAAGTGAGTTGCTTGCGCATCGTTCGGCTGGAGATCAGGTCAACGAACTGGAAGTCCGGGCCGAGCTGGCTGTTCTCGAAGAACACCTGCAGGAGCTCGTCAAGCTGACAGGAACGCGAGTCGTTCGGTCACCTGTCAATGGAACTGTCGTCGCCGCGCGTCGTGTCCCGGAACCGCCGATCGATGCTGTTGATCCCACTCGACTTCAGCGGTGGAGCGGCACGCCGTTCGATCCAGAGAATGCCGGATGCGTCGTCGAGATCGGGCAGGAACTGATGTCGATTGCACCAGGTGCCGAAGTTCAGGCAGTTCTGTATATTGACCAGGGTGATCGCGATGACCTGCGTGATCAGACAGAAGTGGAGCTCAAGCTCGATCATCTTCCGCACATCACCTACGTCAGTCGAGTTCAGCAGGTTTCGGCTCGCGGAGATCTCGTGGCTCCCGAAGCACTGACGACTCGCTTCGATGGGCCTCTGGCAACAACATCAGATCCGCAGGGAAAGGAGAAGCTTGCGAGCACCGCGTACCGAGCGATTGTAGCCCTTTCGTTTGATCATCCGGAAAGTTCGGAAGACGGTGTTCTGATGAAACCCGGAATGCGGGGAAACGCAAGATTCCTCGTCGACAGCCGCACCGCGTGGCAGTGGGCCTGTCGTTATTTCCTCGAAACATTCCGCTTCCGTGTCTGACCCCGTCTGACACAGCATCCCTGTGTGTTCGTCCCTGGATAACTGGCAGCTGAGATCCCATGACAGAGACGAATGACCAGGTGGAGAATTCAACTGAGCAGACTCCGCGAGGACTCGAGGTTCGCTACGAGTTCACTCCGAATCTGCCGCAGATCCTGCAGGAGCTTCGATCGTCCCTGATGGTGACGACGTATCAGGCGGGAAAGCTTCTGGTACTGGGAGTTCACGACAATCAGCTGAAGATCACGTTCACGAATTATGAACAACCGATGGGGCTGGCCATCCGGCCGGATGCTATCGCAATTGGTTCCCGGAAGCAGATGAACTTCCTGCGTGCAAATCGGGAAGTCGCGCCAACGGTTGCCCCAGCCGGCACCTGGGATGTCTGCTATATCCCGCGTTCGTCAACCTGGACGGGCAGCATTCACGGTCATGACCTCGCATGGGGTCGCGAAGGTCTCTGGATTGTCAACACGCTCTTTTCGTGTCTCTGCACGCTGCACGACGACTACAGTTTTGTACCGCGCTGGCAGCCGAAATTCATCACGCAGCTGATTGATCAGGATCGTTGCCACCTGAACGGAATGGCTCTTGTGGATGGGACACCGCGATTTGTCTCCGCCATGGCAGAAACAGACACGGCCGGTGGATGGCGTCCCACGAAAGCGACCAGTGGTGTCATCATTGATGTGCCTTCCCGTGAAACAATCGCTCGCGGTTTCGCCATGCCTCACTCACCAAGGTGGCATCAGGGAAAACTCTGGGTACTGGATTCGGGTCGAGGCCTGCTCGGGATCGTCGAACCATCGACAGGACGTTTCGAAGTTGTGGAACGCTTTCCCGGATACACTCGTGCGCTCAGCTTTCTCGGCAACTATGCGTTCGTGGGGCTCTCGCGAATCCGCGAAACGTCCGTGTTCGGCGGAGTCCCAATTGCTGAGTTTCGAGACCGACTGACGTGCGGAATCGGTGTCGTTGATCTGACCACAGGACGCACCGTAGCAACGTTTCAGTTCCTTTCCGGTGTGACGGAAATCTTTGCTGTCGAAGTCGCTGAGGGTGTTGGCTGCCCTTATGTGGCGGGATCCTCATCCGACGGAAAAGAACATGACGTCTGGATTGTACCGCACCCCGGAATGTCGCCTCCTGTTGTCTCGCGCACTCCCTGGCACTACAACGAATCGGCATCAACGGAATCCGGTCGAGAGATCCTCGCTCAGCAGGTTCCTCCCGTGGTCAATGTCCGCCAGAACCTGGCAACGGGCACGTCGGTGACAGGCCAGGCAGCTGTCAGTCATGCCGCCGGAGATCCGGAAGAACAGGTTCGGAGAAATCCGGATGATGCGGTTGCGTGGGTGAATCTGGGAAATCGGCGACAGGATCAGAACCGTCAGGAAGAGGCACTTCAGTGTTATGAGCGTGCCGTTGCCGCGAATCCTTCACTGCCGGCTGCAAGGCAGAATCTTGGTTACATCCTGTTTAATCTTGGATTTCCGGAACGAGCTCGTGATGCGTATCGTGACCTGCTGGTTCTGAACCCAGCTCCGATGAATCGACTGCTGGCGGCGTCCGTCCTTCCGATCATTTATCAGTCGTCTGAAGATCTGCAGCGTTGGCGACAGAGTCAGCAGGAGAATCTTCAAAAGATTGTGAATGACGGTGTGACAGTAGATGCCGCCGGACAGCTTGTGCCGACGACATTCTTCTGGGCTTACCAGGGTCAGAACGATCGGGAGATCATGCGACTGCGAGGAAAGATTCTTCGAGGTCACAATGCTGCTGCGGTTCATGAAAGAACGCACTCAGCAGTTTCTGATTCGACCACCGGGCGTCCGATTCGAGTCGGATTTCTGTCGGCGTATTTTCGCAATCACACAATCGGCCGGCTGAATCTTGGCCGAATTGAAAAGCTGGATCGCTCAAAGTTTCATGTCACCGTCTGTTCGGCCAGCACGGCCTCTGATGACTTTTCAGCTCGATTCAAGAAAGCCGCCGATCAGTACGTCCTCGTTCCCCGTGATGTTCGTTCTGCAATCCGAGTGATCAGCGATCTGAAACTTGACCTCCTGATCTGGACCGATGTCGGAATGGATGCGCTCTGTTCTACGCTCGCGTTCTCTCGGATGGCACCGGTTCAGTGTGCGACATGGGGGCATCCGGACACGACCGGCAGTGAATCAATCGACTATTTTCTCTCCAGTGAAACTCTCGATGATGAAACAGCTCGGGATCATTACACAGAGACTCTCATCCGAATGCCTCTCAGCGGCACATGGTATGAACGACCTGCGATTCCCGCCGGGGCTGAAGAGTTACCGGCGCGATTGAGCCTTCCCGCCGGAAAGCACTATTACACGTGTCCTCAGACGCTGTTTAAGTTTCATCCTGACGATGATGCCGTGCTTCGCGGCATCCTTGAGGCGGATCCGGAGGGCGTCGTAATTCTGATCGACGGACGACTCCGAGAATGGACTCGGCGACTTCGGGCACGCTGGGATAAAACGCTGGCAGATCTGCAGAGCCGCATCCATTTTGTACCGGCTCTGGAACACGACGATTACCTGAGACTGCTTCGGATCAGTCACGTGATTCTGGATCCGCTCCATTTTGGTGGCGGAAACAGCAGCTATGAAGCGATTGCGATGGGAACACCGATCGTCACTCGCCCCGGAATGTTTCTCCGCAGCCGCATCACAGCATCACTTTACCGTAGAATGCAGTTTTCTGAGTGCATCGTTCGCACAGTCGATGAATTCGTGAAACTCGCGGTTCAGATTGGAAGTGATCCTGCATACCGCGACCGACTGCGAAACGAAATCGACTCACGTTCTTCAATTCTTTTCGAGCAGCCCGAGGAAATCCGCTGCCTGGAAGATACTCTGATTCAGTGCGCTTCCCGGAAGTGTTGATATCTAGTCCGCAATGTCCTGCGCTGACCCGGTAGTCAGTCGATCCCGGTTGTCAGTCGATATAGAGAAACTCGCTGGAATTCAGCAGGACATGACACAGATCCACCAGCCAAACCGGCGGCCCGTTTCGGCCCGCCTCAGTACCAGCGTCAGATATTGTCGGTCGGGAATCGGTTGCACTGGCAACGGAATGCCATGACGCCACGTCACGACAGATCAGCTCGACCTGCGATGCACTCGGATCCCGCCCCAGAACCTTACGCCAACTCGCCCGAACCGCTCGCTTAATCGTGACCGCATCCGCTGACTCCGCGCCTTTCGCCCGTTCGTCATTCAAAGCAACGACACCTGATGATTCACGATGCACGAGTTCGGCAAGCGACTCTGCTCGCTTCTGAGTAAAGTCACTGTTCATCATGAACAAGGCCTGAACAGGAGTGGTCGTGCTGGTTCGTTCCGGGCAACTCTGCAATCCGTTTGCCGAGTCAAAATTGCCGAGCAGCTCATCGGGAACATTGCGAAACACGCGCAGATAGACAGCTCGTCGTTGTGACTCCGAGGCGACAGAAACACCCCCGCGTTCAGTCTGCAGTTCATCGGAAACAGCAAGCATTGAATCACGGATTTCTTCCGCTCGAAGACGTCGGATTCGATGTCGCCAGTGAAGTTTCTCTTCGGGATCTCTCACCAGATGCTCCGCTGCACGAGGATGATCCGCAGACTGCATCCATGTCCTTGAATTCAGAATCAGACGATGCATCGATTTGAAACTTCCACCGTTTTCGCAGAAACGCAGAGCAAGCCAGTCCAGAAGTTCCGGATTCGAAGGCGGCCCTCCTGCAGATCCAAAGTCATTGGGCGTGGCGACGAGACCGCTTCCGAAATGCTGCTGCCAGATCCGATTGACAATGACACGATTGGTGAGCGGATTCTGCGGATGCGTGATCCAGTCAGCCAGCTGAGATCGTCTGCCGGGAGACATCTCGGCAGCACCTGACTCGTCTGTGAACGATCGGAGTCCTTCGAGAAACCCCGGCTCGACAGCCTTGCGCTCCGGATCATCCGGAATCATCGTGGGATGGACGGCGGCGTCCGGTATTTCAGAAACGGTCATCAGCAACGGTATCGGAAGCGGACGAATCGCGTCGAATGCAGCCAGCTCTTTCATCAACGCTGCGTGTTTTTCCTGATCCGGTTTCGGCAATCCTTTGAATGGACCGCCTCCCTCCTCAAGAAACTGTCTGGAGATCAAATAAGACAGCTGATGGTCCAGGGAGGTTTTCTCGTTCACTGGACGATGAAAACACTGCTGAATCTCTTCCGGAAATTTATCGACGGTGCTGATCCATTTCTTGTCTCGCCACGGCTTCTCAAAGGCATCCAGGCGAGCTCGTATCACCTGAGTGGCATCCAGCCAGACCTGCTGCTGCTTTTCGTATTCAATGCGTTCCTGTTCTGTGAATGCATTCTGATCGTCACGCCAGACGACAGGTTCAAAGAAGGCTCGCAGTCGAAAATAGTCTTTCTGGGAGATTGGATCAAACTTATGGTCGTGACATCGAGCACACGCAATGCTGACACCCAGAAAGACGTCTCCGACGACGTCCGTCGTTTCATTCATGATGTCGTTCCAGTGGCCGCGAGCATCGCGCTGGTTGTATTCGTAAACACCGAGCCTCAGAAATCCGAGGGCAGTCAGACAATCCGGCTGATCGATTGACGTTTTCTCTGCCAGAGGATCCAGACGGCCGGTGTTCACCAGCATTTCATCGCCGGAGAGTTGTTCTCGAACGAATTGTGCCCAGGGTTTGTCGGAGTTGAATGAACGGATGACGTAGTCTCGATAACGCCAGATGTGAGGACGCCAGGCATCCTGATTCCATCCGTCCGATTCCGCGTAACGGACGAGATCAAGCCAGAAACGAGCCCAGTGTTCTCCGTATCGTGGATCTTCCAGCAACCGGTCGACCAGACGAGACCACGCGAAAGCGAAAGCGTCTCGTGGACTGCCAGCCACCTGTGAATTGGCCGCCTGCTGACTGTTCACTTCATGGAGAAAAACTTCCACTTCGTCCGGCGAAGGCGGCAGACCAAGCAGATCGAAATAAAGACGTCTGATCAATACTTCCGGCGAGGCGTCAGGCGCCGGTTCAAGTCCATGAAGAGCAAGTTCGTTCAGAACAAAACGGTCAACGGGAGTTCCGGACCATTCATCAGGCGAGTCCTTCCGCGCGGGTTCCGGTATGGCGACTGCTTTCAGTGGGTTGAACGCCCAGGCAGAATCGGCCGATTCCGTCTTCTCGGCAGTAAAGTTCTCAGCAGCAGAACAGGGCAGGGCGGAGGTGTGCAAGCCCATGACGGTCAGCATCAGAACGGTGCTGACGAAACGAGCAAGATGCTGATTCCCCGCGAGTAACATCATGTGCTTGGTCACCTGCAATCCCGACACCACAAGAATGCACCGGCGTCAGATGAACATCATCCAGTGGCATCTGACCTCTGACGCCCCCGATTATGGTGAGCTGTGGAGCCGTTGTCACGTAGAGCGTTTTCCCTTTGCTGCAAACCCGTCAATCAACGCCGGAGAATTCTCCAGCGAAGAATCCCTCATTATAACGGTCGGTCGTAACGGCGCACTTCAAAACCGGGACAAGCACCCTTGCACCTGCGGAAACTTCAGGAAAACACTGCGTCCAGCGGGAGCCAGTCCCGATTTTGAAGCCAATTGTGAGCTCCCAGGTGCCTGCCGCGACAGCAATCACCGGACGGTTCTCGCTGTTCCGCTCTGAGTTCACTGGACAGTATTGCCTGAAGGACCAACACGAAAGCAACTCCGGCATGCCAGAGAGACGTCGAAACTCGATTGCCGGATCCTGTCCTCTTCCTACAATTCGCGATTCGTTCTGCGATTCGGGGAGAACGAAGTCATGGTCTGGTCAGGTTTTTCGACCGACCGCTGGTTTCAGAGTTTAATTCCAGAGAGAAAAAGACGACATCATGAGCCGTTCGATGGACAAGATCGTGGCGCTGTGCAAGCGCCGAGGGTTCATTTTTCAGAACTCCGAGATCTACGGCGGTCAGAACGGTTTCTGGGATTACGGCCCTCTCGGTACGGAACTCAAGCGCAACGTTCGCGACGTCTGGTACCACGACATGGTGTCAGCTCATAACGAACTCCTGCAGCCTGCGGGAGCTCCTGCCACGTTCCAGATGGTGGGTCTGGAATCCGCGATCATCATGCATCCTCAGGTCTGGAAGTGTTCCGGCCATTACGATCTCTTCCACGACATGATGGTCGACTGTCACGCGTGCAAGGGCCGGTTCCGTCAGGATCACATTCCCAACACACCGTGCCCACAGAAGCCCAGCAAGATGGTGGGTGAACACACGGGATGCAAGCTCACGGAACCGCGTGAGTTCAACCTCATGATGAAGACGATTCTGGGAGCCCTGGGAACCGAAGACGACGCTGCGTTTCTTCGCCCGGAGACAGCTCAGGGAATCTTCGTGAACTTCAAGAACGTCGTCGACAGCAGCCGCGTGAAACTCCCATTCGGGATCTGTCAGGTCGGCAAAAGTTTTCGTAATGAAATCACACCAAGAAACTTCACGTTTCGATCACGCGAGTTTGAGCAGATGGAGCTTGAGTTCTTCTGCCATCCGGCGCAGTCACGTGAGTGGTACACATACTGGCGAGATCGACGGTATCAGTGGTACCTGAATCTCGGCATCGCGAAGGATCGTCTCATTCTTCGGGACCATCATCAGGACGAGCTGGCTCACTATTCCGTCGGCACGGCAGACATTGAATACGCGTTTCCGTTCCTGAACGAAGGCGAGTACGGGGAGCTCGAAGGGATCGCTCATCGCGGCGACTTTGACCTGCGATCTCACATGGAAGGCAAGCTGGCGAAGAATGCTGCGGGAGAACTCGAAGTCGAAAAGACCGCCGACGGACAGCCAAAACATCGCGGAAGTGGCAAGGATCTCACTTACTTCGACGATCAGTCACGCGAACGTTTCATTCCGCACGTCATCGAACCGTCTGCGGGAGCCGACCGCGGTACGCTCGCATTCCTCTGCGAAGCGTATCACGAAGATCAGCAGCCAGACGAAAAGGGCGAGATGCAGGAACGTGTGCTCATGAAGTTCCATCCTCGCCTCGCCCCAGTGAAGGCAGCGGTGTTTCCGTTGATCAAAAAAGAAGGAATGCCGGAAAAAGCTGCCGAGATCTTCGGGGAACTGAAAGCGGCCGGTCTGAGCTGTCAGTTCGATCAGCAGGGCGCCATCGGCCGACGTTATCGACGGCAGGATGAAATCGGAACACCGTACTGCATTACCGTAGACGGCGAAACAGCCAAAGATCATTGCGTGACGGTCCGAGATCGTGATTCGCTGCAGCAGGACCGAGTCCCGGTCAGTCGCATCGTTGACGAAATTCTGTCGCGTTTGAAGGCGTAGTGCTCCGTCAAAGATCAATTGATGTGGGACGCTGGCTATACCACAGTTTTCCAACCAACGGCACTGGCATAGCCAGTGGCACACAAGCGGTTGATAGTGTGTCACTTTCTCTACACTGCATTGATTCCTGTTCTATGGTGTTCTTCATCGTCGGGGGCTGATCGCCTTGTCACACGATATCTATGAGAATCCGCTTCTGAGTCGTTATGCCTCCCGGGAAATGGCGACCATCTGGTCCGCTCAGACAAAGCATTCGACGTGGAGACGTCTCTGGATTGCGCTTGCTGAATGTCAGCAGAAGCTCGGGCTGCAGATCACTGACGAACAACTGGCTCAGATGCGAGCCAACGTTGACAACGTCGACTTTGATGCCGCAGATCGTTACGAACGGGAACTGCGGCATGATGTGATGGCTCACGTCCATGCGTGGGGAGACCAGTGTCCCGCTGCAAGGCCGATCATTCATCTCGGTGCGACTAGCTGTTTTGTCACGGACAATTCGGAGCTCATCCAGATCCGCAGCAGTCTTCTGACCATTCGACGCCGACTGGTTCAGGTGATCGATCAGCTGGGAAAGTTCGCCGCAGAATACCGAAATCTTCCGTGCCTCGGTTTCACTCACCTCCAGCCGGCTCAGCCGACCACCGTCGGCAAACGAGCAACTCTCTGGTGCTGGGATCTTCTTCTCGATCTGGAAGAGATTGAACACCGAATCAGCACTCTTCGTTTTCGAGGAGTCAAAGGAACCACAGGAACACAGGCGACATTTCTCACGCTCTTCGCGGGAAATCACTCACTCGTGGAAGAACTCGATCGCATGGTGACAACGGCCATGGGGTTCGAGGAGTTCCATCCTGTGACCGGGCAGACTTACAGCCGCAAAGTCGACAGTCAGGTCATGGCTGTGCTCAACGGAGTTGGTCAGACGTGTCATAAAGCGGGATCGGATATCCGAATTCTGCAGCACCGCAAAGAGATCGAAGAACCGTTCGGAAAGAAACAGATTGGTTCTTCCGCGATGGCTTACAAGCGAAACCCGATGCGTTCTGAGCGGATGTGTGCTCTGGCACGGTTCGCGATGAGCCTTCAGGCGGGGGCAGATGCAACGATGGCTACGCAGTGGATGGAGCGAACTTTGGACGACAGCGCCATTCGCCGACTGACGTTGCCGCAGGGGTTTCTTGCGATCGACGCGTGTCTGATTCTCTATCGCAATATCACCGACGGAATGGTCGTCTATCCAAAAGTCATCGCAAAGAATCTCGCAGCGGAACTTCCATTCATGGCCACCGAAGAGATTCTGATGGCTGGCGTTCAGGCTGGTGGAGACCGACAGGAACTTCACGAGCAGATCCGTGTTCACAGTCAGGCTGCTGCCGATCAGGTAAAGCAGCATGGGCTCGACAACGATCTGATCGCACGACTGCAGAAGGATCCGCATTTCTCCCGAGTTGACCTGGCAGGGGCACTCGATGCGACTCGCTACATCGGCCGAGCACCGGAGCAGGTCGATCGTTTTCTGGCCGACTTCGTGGAACCCGTCCGACAGCGTTACTCCGGTGAACTCTCATCGCAGACCGAAGACGTCCGCGTCTGAGATCGTTCCGGATTCTCCATTACCGTGTGGAGCAATCACTAATCCGAAACGCGTTTAAGGAATTCTCTCTCACGGTGTTCATGGAAGATGAAGAGCGTTACGTCTTTCAACGTCACACAACTGCAAGACGGCTTCAAACGCTTCGTACACTGCTCTGACTTCCTTCGTGTCCTTCGTGGTAAAACAAAGCAGAAGCGACCGGCTATGGGCAAATTACAACCACGAAGAAAAACACAAAGAGCACGAAGAGGAAATGAAAAGATCTTTACGTCCATCAACGTCAACGCCATCTGACTGAAAGATGGCTTCAAACGCTTCGTACTCTGCTCTGACTTCCTTCGTGCTCTTCGTGTCCTTCGTGGTAAAATGAAGCTGTATCGACCGATCGACGAGCAATCACAACCATGAAGAGCACCAGGAGCACGAAGATGGAATTTGACGACGTTTCCAATCGAGTCATCGGCTGTGCGATTGAAGTCCATCGAAACCTCGGCCCGGGTCTGCTCGAATCGGCCTATGAGCAATGCCTGGCACATGAACTGCCCCTCAATCGAATCGCCTTTCAGTTTCAACTTGCACAGCCTGTACAATACAAAGATATTCGGTTCGACTGTGGATACCGAATTGACATGCTGGTTGAGAACAAGCTTATCCTCGAATTGAAGAGCGTCGAGAAAATACAGGGCATTCATCAAGCTCAGTTGCTGACCTACATGAAATTGTCAGGAATAAAGATCGGCCTGCTGATGAACTTCAACGTCACAAAGCTGAAAGACGGCATCAAACGCCTCGTCCTCTGACTTCCTTCGTGGCAATAGAACACATCGAGGACTGGCCTACGGCAAACGACAACCACGAAGAAAAGTTTTGAAGATGTCTATCGTCTTGCAACGCCAACGCCGCAAAACTGAAAGACGACTTCAACCGCTTCGTCCTCTGACTTCCTTCGTGCTCTTCGTGTCCTTCGTGGTAACCTAAAACGTAAACGACCGAACAACGGGACTTCATAACCACGAAGAACTCAAAGTGCACAATGATGCAATTTGAACGTGAAACCGATGACACCTAAAACAGGGTGCCTTGCTCTGAATCAGTGAACTCCGGCGGATTGTTCTGCAGCGACATCGGATCTGTGATTTCTGGAAAATGTCAACGGAGGCGCCATGTTCAGCTGCCGTTCCACGAAGATATCCATGACCAGATCCGGTGACTCCTGAAGAATTCGTTCCTGGTCCATCTGATAATCCCACACATAGACCGCTCGACTGAATGACTCCGACAGAAATGGCTGCAGTTCCAGCGTGAACGAATCCCGAAAGATGACGGCTCGTGGTCGGTCTGTGTGTGGAGTCTTCGTAGCAAACGGGAATGCGTATTCAGGGCACAGGATGTTTGACTGATCATTCAACGCTGTTCTGGTCCACGAGAAGCCACGCCTCGGCAGATGCGTAATGCGCGGTTCATGCGAATAATTCGGCGTGCCCAGCAGACGCAGCAGGTCTCCCCGGTAAATCGGATTCTCACAACCTGAAATTCCATCATCGACCGGACCGAACTCGAACGGAAGTTGCAACTGGCCGCAAATAGCTTGAGCCGCGATCCAGCCGCCAACGGCGTTCCAGTGAGTATCGGTACGATAGTACAACTTCGGGAATTGCGTGCGGGCCGTGGTTAATGCAGGTCTCAGGTCAACGAACTGGATGATTCCGTCGGACGCCAGACGATTGAACAACTGAGTCTGGCGAGTGTCGGGTGTGATTCCGGAGAATTCCTGCGGTCTCTTATCGGGATAAATGGCTGCTTTGTCGGGCGCAATCACCAGAGCGTAACGAATTCCGTGTGACTGCAGCCAGTCGTGGCGCTGCTGAAGCACACTCACCCACTGCTGCAGTTCATCCGGAGTATACTCAGCCACCGGAAGAGTCACCGGCGTACCCTGAACCGTGCGTCGCAGAAAAAGCCAGTTCTCCGTGCCGATCAGGACTCGGTCCGTCCATCGATTTCCGGCGAGGTTCAGTCTGAGCGCCGCATCAGACTGAATCGCAAGGTCACGAAACGGAAAGTGATCGTTAAAGAAACGGCGGAACTCGGAGGCGAATCGAAACAGGCTTTCGATGTTCGGCTCCGGGCACGAAAGCGCTGCCTTGACTCGGTTTTCATTCAGCTGCGAATTCATCGCTGCACCAGCCGGCCAGAACAGAGCGGGCGCCAGTGACAGAAAACCAAAGATCGCACACAGTCCGATCTGCCCGGTTCTTGTCAGCATGGACATCACTGTGTCTCCCTGGTATTCGCCCTGATCCGGTGTTCGCGTTATTCGCGTCGGAATCGAACTTCAGAATCGGAAATAAATGAACGGGTTGAATGTGTTCGCAGCGGCCTGCGAAATCGTCAGCAATAACAGAGTCGTCAGTCCGCTGAGTGCCACGACATCGTGCAGCAGGCTGCTCCGTGTGGAGGCCCGACAGACTTCAGCGAACCATTTCTGTGCCAGAGCAAAAACAGGAGTCGACCAGAGGAGTCCCATGCAGAGGGCCATCATTCCCGTTCTGCTCAGGAACAACTCCGGAGAGACAGGTGACGAGACGGTGCCGCTGAGTGCCGTCAGGAACGTCATCGCATCTGGCAGTGTGTCACACCGAAAGAACACCCAACCTGTCAGCACGACGGTCAGCGTGTAGATACGGTTGATGCCGACGGTACGAGTGATCGGTTCCATCCAGCGCGTTCGTTCGAGAGTCAGGAACAGACCGTGGATTCCACCCCAAATGAGAAAATTCCAGCTTGCACCGTGCCACAGTCCACAGAGGAGAAACACGATGCAGAGATTGAATGCCGTGCGGCCACTGGAACCGCGATTTCCGCCCAGAGGAATATACAGATAATCCCGGAACCAGGTGGAAAGCGACATATGCCAGCGTCGCCAGAAATCACGCATCGACGTCGCCCAGTAGGGGTCGTCGAAATTCTGCGGAAACCGAAAACCGAGCATCCTGCCGATTCCGACTGCCATGGTACTGTAACCGGAGAAATCGAAGTAAATCTGCAGCGAGTAAGTGATCAGTCCGAGCCATGCAACGGGTCCGTTCAGCTGACTCCCGTCCAGTGAAAAAATGGCGTCTGCTGTTTCACCAACCGGATTCGCGATCAGCATCTTTCGCGCACAGCCCAGAATGAACAGGCGAATTCCTTCGCTCCAGTCATCCAGTGTCACCTGCCGCTCCCGCAGGTCGGCGGCGATGTCAGAGAAGCGGACGATTGGTCCCGCGATCAGCTGCGGAAACAAGGCGATGTACAGTGTGACATAAGCCGGATTGCGTTCTGCTCTTACCTGTCCCGAGTAGACATCGAGCAGATACGAGAGCCCCTGAAAGCTGAAGAATGAGATCCCCAGAGGCAGAATAACTTCCGGAGTGCTGATCGGAGGGGCATCAAAAAGCCCAAGGACCGCGTTCAGGTTTTCGATGGCGAAAGCGAGATACTTATACCAGGCAAGCATGCTCAGATTCAGAAGCACGCCCAGCACGCATACAGTTTTCTTCAGGGCTCGGCTCTGCATCAGCTCGATTCCCATGCCAAATGCATAGTTGAAGAGCGATGAGATCACGAGCAGGTGTGTAAACTGCGATTCACCGAGCGAATAGAACAGCAGGCTCAGACCCAGCAGCGCGTAGTTGCAGAAGGTGCGTGGCGCAAAACGGGAAATTGCCAGCACCAGCGGGAGAAACACAAAAAGTGATGTGGGTTCGGTAAACAGCATGCTTCACCAGGGTGATTTGTTGCATTTGGGCATCAAACCTTAGTTCACTGGCGGCAGCAGGCAGAATAATCACGTTTCGAGCAGGATCCGAAGAAGACCTCTGTTGACGGTTGTGACGATTGATTCGATTGTGGCGGACAGCGTGTTGTGACGGACAATATGCAATGAAAGACAATCTGCCATCCAATGCCAATGACAAGAACGAATCGAGTGTCTACGGGCGGTTTCAAAACCGGGACTGTTTCTCGACAGACTCGGTATTTTCCTGCACATTCAGCAACTGCAAGGGTACCTGACTCGGTTTTGAATTGCGATCTATGGTTATGGTTCGCTGAATGCGCGGTGGATCTGAATCCGATTCAAGCGGGGATCAGGGAACCTCCCGAAGCGAGCGATTTCATCTGTGTGAAGGCGCAAACTACAACCACGAAGAACACAAAGTGCACGAAGATCAAATCTGAAGATCGTTACGTCCTTCAACATCAACGCCGAGCAACCGAAACACGGCTTCAATCGCTCTGCCCTCTGCCTTCCTTCGTGCTCTTCGTGTCCTTCGTGGTAAAAGAACAAATCCACAACCGGACGAGAGAACATTACTACCACGAAGAACACAGAGAGCACGAAGGCGAAATCCGAGAATCGATACGTCGTGCAACGTCAACTCCGAACAACTGAACGACAGGTCAAAGCGCCTCGTACTTTGACTTCCTTCGTGCTCTTCGTGTCCTTCGTGGTAAAAACACACAACCGGACAACAGCAAACTACAACCACGAAGGACACCAAGAGCACGAAGGCGAAATCCGAAAATCGCTACGTCGTGCAACGTCAACGCCGCACAACTGAATGACAGGTCCAAGCGCCTCGTACTCTGACTTCCTTCGTGCTCGTCGTGTCCTTCGTGGTAAAAGAACAAATACACGACCGGCCCACGGCATTCTAAAACCACTAAGAACACAAAGTGCACGAAAATCAAATCCGAAGATCTTTACGTCGTGCAACGTCAACGCCGCACAACTGAAGACAGGTCCAAGCGCCTCGTACTCTGACTTCCTTCGTGCTCTTCGTGTCCTTCGTGTTAAGAAAACACACAACCGGATAACAGCAAACTACAACCACAAAGAACCTCCGGATTCCGTTCTGATCAATGCGGCGGCGTTTCGGTTCACTGTTTGACCGCACCCGCCCATTTCACCATTTTTTCTGAACTTTCCATTCACGCCACTTTCCCAATCAAGGTCGTCTCTGCAATTCTCTGGGACGCGACTATAATTCTGAGCTCGTCAGGGCTGACGAGAAGCTCAGGTTCTGGTTGAAACTCGGGAACAGGAACAGATGCGAACTCCAAATTTTTTCGTCGCAACCACCATTGCGGGAATCTGCATCGCGTTGTGTGCGGCTGTCAGTGTCCAGTCTCAATCCGTTGTTCAGGCGCAATCCGGACTTTTCGACAAAATCGGTGGCCCGAAGAAATTTGGTCGGGCGGCTGAGAAAGACGTCGACCTGGAACTCTCCGCAGAGCTTCTGGAGATCGATGAACGCACGGTCGAGCTCCGAGTGACAACGAAGCTGCCGAAGGAGTACTACATCTACTCCATGAATCCGGATTTCGACGGCAAATCGTCCATCGAATTGACTGAGCTGGGTGAGCTCGCGCCGGAAACTGATGCTTGGACTCCGGATCATGATCCAAAGGTCGTGGATGATCCGGACCTGGGACAGAAAGTCGAGAAACACTTCGGCGGTGTTACGTGGTCAACGAGGCTTCGATCAGCGTCCGGGACTCTGCCCGCAGAGATTCGTATTTCCGGAACACTCAGCGGACAGTTTTGTACTTCGGGAGCGAACGGTGGTGGAGGAACCTGCGTTCCGTTGATTCCCCCACGAGAATTCACCGCAACACTGAAGCGATCCGCTCGACCAGCCCCACAGACGTCTCCCGCTCATCCTGATGGCTCGAACGATTCACCTGGAGTGGCGGACGGTCAGCAAGGCAGTGAGGAACGCTCTTCGGTCGTCACGGTGATTCCGGAGATCGCTCAGCAGGACGCGAATGGCACGCCTTCGATCCAGTATCAGATCTGGATGTTTCCTCAGCCTGGCGGAGCTGGCTCAGAAGTCGTTTTGAACGTCAAGGCGATCATCCAGCGGCCATGGCACACGTTTGCTCTGGACCAGGATCCGGACATGGCCGGCCTGCCGACGGAGATCCAGTTCTCAGAACTTCAGGGGCTTTCAGAACTTGATACTAAGTTCGTTCCCTCTTCCGAACCTGTCGTGGAAAAACCGTTTGAGGACATTATCCATCGAGTTCACTACGACGAGATCACCTGGTCGAGGAAGATGAAGCTTGAGTCTCCGTCGGCTACGGCGAGCGGGACGATCAGCTTCCAGATGTGTCGCGAGAAAAGCTGTCTGCCGCCGTCGAGTGTCGATTTTCAGGTTTCCATCGTACCAGCAGCACCTGGTGGCATGGCACAGCTTCCGCCGGCAACCGGCAACACGATCAGTAACGGTGGTGGAAAGTCGGCTGATGGCACGCGACGCAACAGTCGTGGTGCATCCAGCGGTGACGAAGGGCTCGTAGCATTTCTGCTTGCGGCAGCGGGTGCTGGATTTCTCGCTCTTCTGACTCCCTGTGTCTTTCCCATGATACCGATCACGGTCGCATTCTTTCTCAAGCAGGAAGAACGTCAGGCTGGAAGTTCCCTTCGACTGGCGTTTGTCTACAGCCTGACGATGGTGGGAGCGTTCACGATTCTGGGCCTGCTGGGCGCGGTGCTCTTCGGACCGACCAGTCTGCAGGAAGCGGCCAACAATCGCTGGCTGAATCTCGTCTTCGCGGCATTGTTTCTGATCTTCTGCTTTCAGCTCATCGGCTGGTTTCCGGAGATCCGTATTCCGTCCTGGCTGCTGACATGGTCATCGAAGCGAGAAGAAGTCGGTGGATTTGTTGGAGTCATTTTCATGGCGCTGACCTTCACACTGGTCTCATTCACCTGCACCTTCTCGTTCGTCGGTGGTCTGTTTGTGCTTGCGGCTAAAGGCAGCTACTACTGGCCGGTAGTCGGAATGCTGGCATTCTCCACCGCATTCGCATCGCCATTCTTTGTGCTGTCGATGTTCCCTTCGATGCTCTCGAAGATGCCTCGCAGCGGCGGGTGGATGAACGACGTGAAGGTCACCATCGGGCTCATTGAGCTCGCACTCGTGCCGAAGTTCCTGAGTGTCGCCGACATCGGATTCAGTCCCACACGAACGCCCCGATGGATCACGTACCAGACGTTTATGTGGTCATGGATTGCCATTGCTGCAGTCACTGGAATCTACCTGATCTCCGGACTATTCATGAAATCTCGATCTGCTTCGTCTCGAATGGTGAATTTTGCAAGAACCGCTTTTGCGGTCGGATTTCTGGCGTTCTCTGCGTACCTCTACGCCGGGCTTGCCGGCGATCTGTCGATGGGAGGCACCGTCTGGAAACTTGTCGCCGCGTTCGCTCCGCCGGACATTCACATCCGCCCGACCACCGAGCTGGGGCTCGTGATCACGCACCACGAAGTCGATTATTCTCTGGAATTTGAAAAAGCCGTCCGGCAGGCTACGGAACTCAGGAAGCCTCTGTTTGTCGACTTTACCGGCGTCAACTGTGTCAACTGTCGACAGATGGAACGCACAGTTCTGGCTGCGCCTGAAGTCACGCAGGAGCTCCGTGGTATCGTCTGTGCTCAGCTTTACACCGACGAAGTTCCCGGTGTGCCGGACGCTGCGATGCGTGATCAGCTGAAAACACTGAATATCTCGCTTCAGAGGGAGCTCATTCAGGACGTGACACTGCCATGCTATGCCGTGCTTTCATCAGACGGAAAGAAAGTGCTTGCCGTCTTTGAAGGACTGGATTCCACTGGCGGCAAAGATTTCCGGGAGTTCCTGACGGCGGGTCTCGATGAGTGGAAGCAGACTCAGGGCAGCCGTGAAATTGCCACATCTGCTGGTACGTCCACACCGGCACGGTGAGCTTCAGGGCGCTGGTCACGGCCCCATACACCATAGACCATGCTTGAACGCGAAGGCGGCGTTGTAAAGCATTATCGAGCCGAACGGCGCGAGCCGTCCGTTGAAATCAGGCCAAGGCATCACCAATCCGCCAGGCGGTCACTGGCTGACGTCGACCATGATCTGACCGTCCACTATCCTGACGGGAAACTTCTTCTGACAGATTCGGTCATTCAGGCAGTGCATTCCGCTGTCCACGTGGTATTGCCATCCGTGCCATGGGCAGGTCACAACACCATTCTGAAGCTGGCCTTTTCCGAGCGGACCGCCAGCGTGAGCACAGATTCCGTCGATGACGTGAACAGCTTCACCCGAACGAAAGACCGCAAAGATCTTTCCATCAGCTGTGACTTCACGAGATCCCCCGTCTGAGATCTCCTCAACGGCCATCAGCGGAATCCACCGCGCCATAGCGACTACGCTTCTTCCCGACGATTCGCGTCGAACAATTCGTTCTGAACCGGGATCAGACAATCAAGAATGGAACGAAGAACTTCCGCCGGAGACCCGTTGGCATCCACTTCATGAATGATCGAAGCATCGTAGAGTTCAAGCACTGGTGCGGTGACTCGGTGATAAACTTCAAAGCGATGCCGAATCACATCTTCATTTGCATCATCTGTTCGGTTTTCCCGGATCGCACGACGGCGAATTCGGTGAACCATATCTTCTTCGTCGGAGCATCGCAGATAGATCACTCGATGAATCTCGAGATGATCTTTCATGATGTGAACCTGTTGAACGTTCCGTGGCATGCCGTCCAGAATGAGCAGGTCTTCGCGTGGCTTGAAGCGTGAAAGAGCCACGTAGGCTTCGACAGCTTTACGCCAGATCTTGATCGTCAGCTCATCCGGAACCAGTTCGCCTCGGGAGATGTGTCGATACACCTCTTTTCCGTCTGTCGAACCAATGTCGATGGAACGAAAAACATCGCCAACGGACAGATGAAAGAATCCCGGGATTGTTGCCAGAATGCCTCCCTGAGTTCCTTTACCGACTCCCGGCGGGCCAAAAAGCGGAACACATCGATACCGTTTCTTATTGTCGCCGCTCATCGGCACATTTCCCCGCGGATTTCTTGTCAGAGATTGATAGGACACTCTACAGCTGCAGTTTCACGACCAGTTCCAGATTCCGACACTGTGGTTCGGTACGAAACTCAGCGAAAAACAGCAAAATCTTCAGAATTCAGGCCCAGGGGGAGTATGACGCAGCGGCAGACCTGTGACCAGTGGCTCGTTTCCGGCGGAAAAGGACTTTTCCATTAACAGGATTGTCAGGACAACCCTTTTCCGGCTCCCGCTCGACATCGTGACTGAACGGTCGCTGAGCCGGAATCCTGTGCCTGACGAACAACCAGCACTTTCTGCCGAACCTGATATGAATGGTCATTCCGCTGAGGGCGATGTATTGAAGATCCGATCTCCGGCATCGCCCAGGCCAGGGACAATGTAATGACGTTCGTTCAGGCCGCGATCAACAGAAACCGTAAACACCTGAAGCTCCGGATCAGCCTCGGTCAGACGAGCAATTCCTTCCGGTGTTGAGATCACCGACACGACGGAAATTCGTGGAACACCCCAGCCTCGCAATGCGTTGACTGCCATCAGTGCCGAGCCGCCAGTTGCCAGCATCGGGTCCACAATGATCGCTACGTCGGGAGGGTTTCCCGGAGGCAGCTTGTCATAGTAATGCACTGGCTGCGCAGTCGCTTCGTCCCGGTAGAGCCCGAGGTGCCAGACCTCGGCATCGGGAATCAGATCCGTCAGTGGATCAACCATGCCCAGTCCGGCTCGCAGGATCGGGACAATAGCAACCCGAACGGCCAGCTCGTGTCGCAGAGTCACTTCAAGCGGAGTTCGGACCTGCCCCTCGGCAAGAGGCAGGTCTCGAGTGACCTCCGCAGCAAGCAGTGTGGACAGGATTCGGATATGGCGCCGAAATTCCGGCGAGCTGGTTGCCACATCTCGCACACGGCTCAGATGGTCCAGTGCAAGGCTGTGACGAAGCTCATGAACCCGTTTTGCCGACTGCGACATGATGAGTCTCAACTGAAATGAAGTGGCCTACTGGCGAAGACGTACCGGCGCCAGACCCGTCACTTCAATCGTATCATGTTTCGCAGCCTCACTGAACCAGCGATTGCCATGGACTCCAACGGCCTGACCAACAAACTCTTCCAGCGACACACCCTCTGCTGGTCGCAGGTCTGCCAAAACTCGCCCAGCGCTGTTGATCAGAACATACGGCGTCTCGCTGGCTCGCCCCGAAGACCGCTGAACGATTCCTGCCCCCACCAGCCGAGGCATGCCATCGGCCTCCGAATTGCCCGGGACGGCAAATGGATTCGCTGCGGAAGCCTCCGGCATCGGTGAGGCATTCACACCGGAGTTCTCAGTCGGGACATGGAAACTATCGACCGGATTCGCAGCGATATCCGACACAGGCACACTCAGCCCTTCCATCGGAATCTGCAGTTCTGTTGGGGGCGACGAAGCAGCATCGAAACCGCCAGCATCGCTGCTCATGGAAATCTGCGTCCCCTGAACACCGTCACTTCCGAACACTGTTGCGTCGGACGCCACAGACGTCACGCTTCCATTTGAACTGACCTCGGAAGCTGATGGAACAGGAAACGGAGCACTCGCGTCCTGAGGCCATGAAGCAGCGTTCGGAATCTCCGTCGCAACGGGCTGCGATGAAGCCAGCATACTTCCACTGAACGCTGCGTTTCCTGTCATTCGAGACCGAAGCTCAGCATCCCGCATTTCCGTCTGTGAAGTCAGCTGTTTGAAATCGTGCAGTTCGGCCTGACGTCGCCGATACTTTTCGATTGCCGGAAACCGCAGATCAATCTGACCAGCGACAGGCTTGTAGGTCGTCCTGTGCTGAAGTGAACGATACTCCTGCTCAATCCCGTCCAGCTGCCAGGCCATGGGATCCTGAAGAATCATATCGCGGAATCGCCGATCAATCTCCGCAAGTGATTTCTGATCATTTCGGATGCGCTGCAGATGAGCCAGCTGGCTGTCGGGTGAAATCGGAGGAACGTCAGACACTCCGTCGCCGGATCCGGCTTTGTGAACCGTCTCCGTCCGCGGACGATTGGCGTTCGACGGTGTCGCAAAGGGGTCATTGTCGTTCTGGCGACGTCGAGCTTCATCAACCGGAACCACGCCCGAACCTGGAATCCATCTCCACTCCAGCTTCGGCGGAAGAATTTTGAACATCTTCTGACGGCCTGACAGGGATTCAATCTCCTGTTCACCGATGATCGTGACTTTCTCTCCGGCAGGCAGACTTCGCTGCCAGACACTCAGATCATCGCCGAAGTCACTCCCGACAAACGCAACCACATTGTTCTCGGAGATTTCACCTTCACGCTCGCTGAGACGCTTCACGAAACGCACCGGAACCCAGCTGAAGCTGCCTTCCGGAGGCGCAATCTGATACCAGCCACCTGGATCATGCCTGCGAACGGTGACCATGGTTCCTTCGGTCAGCTTCTGAGTCGGATGCCATGACTCTCCTGATCCACTGCGGACAAACAGCTCTTCCACAACCACGCGAGCCTGATACGGAAAACTTCCGTTCTCCGCACTGAAAGCCGACGAAGACAGCAGAATGAACATCAGTAAACCGACATTCACACGACACATGGAATCACTCCCTCCCGGAAATCAAACAGTATCCGATGTCCGCAGGGTAATCCGACATCGCACTTCCTCATGAGAGAATGCTCCCCTTTTCTGCCCCTGCGAACGAGATGAAACAGGCATCGACCTCGAATTCGGCAGATTTCGCCGTTCCAGTATTCCGTCATGTCGATTGCTGCCTGTCCCGGATGAGGGTTTTCACGCCGTGTCACGAAAAAACTCACACGTCCGTCGGTCTGAGAATCGTGAACTGACGGCCACATCAGAGAACCGAGTTGTCACTTCAGCAGTCAACTCTGGCGCACTGCCGGCGTGATCACTGAAGTTTTTCCGGAAGATTCTTTAATTTCTGACGTCTTCGAGTGACAATGCTCGACAGCGTCTTCGCAGATTCCCCGATCGTTACTCATATTCTCCGACGATTCAGGTCGATGTTTTCGGAAGCGGTTTTCAGCAGTACATTGCATCTTCCGCCGGAAACTCGGTTTGTCATAACCTGCATGTTCAGGGATCAGCCCTCGTGTCTCAGCGAAATTTTCATCGTGTCTTCCTGACTTGCGTTGCCGCACTGTCGTTTTTCTCTGTCAGCAAATCTTCGGTCCTCAGCAGCGGCAATTCCCCGATCGACGAGAAATCCACATCAACGGAAGAGCAGCCAGTTTCGATCCGTCCGGGGGACACGGCTCCCGACTGGCAGAAGCTCCCCGGCACTGATGATGAGCTTCACTCGCTGAGTGATCTGAAGGATCATGACGTGGTGGTCATTTGTTTTACGTCGAACACATGCCCTTATTCCACGGATTACGAAGCCCGAATGAATGAGCTGCAGTCGTTGTTTGACAGCCAGGGGCGTCGAGCAATTCTGGTCGCTGTCAATTCAAACGACCATCCCGGCGATTCTCTGGACAGAATGCGAGAACGAGTGCAGCAGCAGGACCTGAAGTATCTTTATCTCCGGGATGAATCGCAGCAGGTCGCAAAATCATTCGGGGCGATCTACACACCGGAGTTCTTTGTACTGAACAAAGAGCGACAGGTTGTGTATCGTGGTGCCATGGATGACAATACGGATGCGGCAAAGGTCCAGTTGAAATACGTAGCAATCGCTGTGGAAGCAGCAATGGATGGTGGTCAGCCGGAAGTTGCCGAAGCGCCCGCACGTGGATGTCAGATTCGATATCGTAAGGAACGGCGGAACTCTCGCCGCAGGAATTCCGGCAGTTAGAGTGCATTTCAAAACCGGGACAGGCACCCTTGCTGTTGCAGTATCTGCCGAAAAACATCGCCTTTTTCGGGAGCCAGTCCCGGTTTTGAAACCACCTGTAACGGTCTGATTCAACCAGCAAGGCAGATCAGTGTCAGCAGTCACCGGGGAAAAGGATATCAGCTCGGGCCGGAAGACTTCCGGAGGCTCACCATACGCCGAATGCGACGAATTCATTCAATGGCAGATCAAGACCGCTCGAGAACGCATTCACTGGACTGATCTGCTCACCGCGGCTGTGATGGCCGGGCTCCTGCTCGTCAGTTACATCTTCGTATTCACCATTCTCGATCACTGGGTCATCAGGGGAGGCTTCAGCCCCTGGACTCGTGCAGCACTGCTGGGTGTTGTGCTGCTGACCTGCGGTGGAATCCTGATCCAGTTCCTTGTCCGCCCGTGGCTGAAGAGAATCAATCCTCTCTATGCGGCACGAATGCTGGATCGCAGTGATACCGAACACAACGGCGTCGTCACGTCGCTGCTCGATGTTCAGACCTCCGGGCGTCAACTGCCGGAGTCTGTCATCCGCACGCTCGAAAAGCAGGCCGCACTTCGGCTCTCACACATTCATGTCGACGAAGCCATCGATCGACGAACTCTGACAAAGCTGGGCACGGCCCTTTTTCTTCTGGTCGTGATCACCTGCATCTACGCAGTGCTCAGCCCGAAATCCATCAGCCTGCTGCGTCCGCTCAGCCTCGCGAAGCAACAGGTTTCCACGCAGACCGTCATTCGCAGTGTGCGTCCGGGACATGCGACTGTTGCGGCAGGTGAGACTCTGGAGATCACAGTCGATCTCACTGGAAAAACACCGTCAGAAGTTTTCGTCGTTTATACGACCGACGACAATCGGTTCGTCGACGAAAAGATCGTCATGAGAACGGATGGAAACAACATTCGTTTTCAGGCAACCATGAACGGAGAATCCGGGCGTGGAATCCGGCAGTCGCTTCAGTACCGAGTCATCGCCGGGGACGCGGTTTCCGAAGACTTTCGAGTGACAGTGGAAGCGCCACCAACGGCTCAGGTGACAACGATTCGCTATCAGCACCTGCCGTATATGGGGATCCCGGAACGAATTCAGGAAGCCGGAAGTATCGACACCTGGGAAGGCACACATCTGACGCTCAGCGCTCAAAGCAATGCACCGCTGAAATCCGCCGTACTGCGTTTTTCCGATGATGCGGCGTTCTCGTCGCGTGCTGAAGAACTCCGGATGCGAGTCAATGGAACCGAGCTTGACGTTGAATTCGATCTGACTGCCCGAGAAGACGGGACCTTTCCCGGATGGTACCGCATCGAGGTCACAGATCAGAACGGAAGAACAGATCCCGAACCGGCTGTGTATACGATCAACGTGAAGAAGGATCAGGCACCGAGTATTCGATTGCTGGATCCAACTCGTGACATGACGGTTCCGTCGAATGCCGTCGTCCCGCTGCTCATCGAAGCAGAAGATCCGGATTTCCTCGTCCGTTCCGTCAGGCTTCACTACGAAGTCAACGGAAATGCGGCCCCTCGAGAGGAAGTGATCTTTGATGAACTGGAAGGTGGTCCTCAGAAACGCATCCTGAAGACCTGGGATTTTCGTCTGCAGCCGATGTCGCTGAAACCCGGTGATCGACTTCGATTCTACCTCTCGGCGCGAGACAACAAACCACCACTCGGTAATCGCTCTCGAACTCCTGACCTCGAACTTCAGATTCAGAAACCCGCATCACAGCAGGCCGTGGAAGAACAGCTTCAGCAGGACCGGCGCGTTCAGGAAGCTCAGCGTCGTGACCGCGATCAGAGCAGTTCCGGATCGCCCGACAGTCCCCGATCTCAGGATAACCAGAAACAATCTCCTTCGGACAGTCAGCAAGGTTCGCAGCGTGGCGATGACGCAACGCAGCCGCCAGCTCCTGCATCGGGAGGCCAGGAGAGCATTCAGACAAATCCGCAGCAGAAGAAGCCGGAAGCAGATCCGTCTCGAACCTCTTCAGATCAGCAACAGAATGCTGAACAGCAATCGGGGGGCAGCGAAGGGGATCAGACAGACCCGAACGCGCCGAGTAATGACAACACGCAATCTCAGGAATCAAAGGATCCGAAAGACGGTACCGATGATCGTCAGAATGCCGCATCAGAAGCTGAGAAGAATGATGGCTCAGGTTCGGGAGATACCGGAAATGATGCTCGAGCCGCAGGTACCGAACGAGAGGCAGCAGATTCCAGATCCGGCAACTCCAGCGATCATCCGGAAGATTCAGCAGCAGAGTCTTCGCAGAACGGTTCGCAAACACCTGATAAACCAGCATCAGATCAGGATGCACTTCAGCGGTTGATCGATAAGCTTCAGAATGACTCATCGGAAAACAACTCCGATCAGGCCAATGAGAATCAATCTTCTTCGGAAGACGAAACCTCCGATCGCAAAAACGAAGAAGCCGGTGAGATTTCCGGCAACAGTGATCATTCAGTTCCGAATCCAGATCCGTCTGAACCAAACACCGATGGGGAAAAACCATCAGATGGAGAGAAGTCCGGCGGTGAGAAATCCGGCGGTGAGAAATCCGGCGGAGAGAAGTCAGGCGGGGAGAAATCTGGCGGAGAGAAATCCGGCGGAGAGAAATCCGGCGGAGAGAAATCCGGGGGTGAGGAGTCCGGTGGAGAGAAGTCGGGCGGAGAGAAGTCCGGCGGGGAGAAGTCAGGCGGTGAGAAGTCTGGCGGGGAGAAGTCAGGCGGGGAGAAGTCTGGCGGGGAGAAGTCAGGCGGGGAGAAGTCTGTCGGGGAGAAGTCTGGCGGTGAGAAGTCTGGCGGGGAGAAGTCTGGCGGGGAGAAGTCTGGCGGTGAGAAGTCTGGCGGTG
>JBKDKA010000100.1:0-2739 GCA_046345315.1 Planctomyces sp. | reverse complement strand
GGCTCTGTGTATTCGCAGCAATCCTCTATGCGGTCTGGTACTACGTTTATCCCAGGCTTTTCGGAGAAGTTGTCGCAGCCACTGCTGATGTGCAGTTCTATGAGATCGTTGAAGAAGCAAGCGAGGCTTCTACGAAGTGGCAGTCTCCCGACGGAGCAACGTATCTGCTCGGGCAGACCCCCGTGCTGGTCGCGACGGACCTTGCCACATTTCAGCCACAGATGGTTTCTGCGAATTCGGATCAGGCTCAGGTTCGGCTGACGATCGTTCTTTCTTCGGCAGGAAAAGTGAAACTTGACCAGTTCATGGCAGGGCGAACAGGCACCGAATCTCTGTCGGAACGATCGACTGAAGGTTCTTCGCCGGATACCGCATCGTCCGAAGCAGACGGCACATCAAAGACAATGCTGGGGATGGTGATTCGAAAACATTTTGTTGGCATGACGTCGGCGGCGAATGCACAATCAGGCAAACTCGTGGTATCACTGACCGGTCTTTCACGCGATGAGGTTGAGGAGATCTTTGCACGGCTGACGGAATAGGTTTCAGCTCGTATAATGCGGACTTCAAAACCGGGACACACGCAACGGTCTTGAAAACACCAGCAGCAAGATCCAGATCATCGCCGGTCGAATCGGAAGTAAAGACGATGTTCCATCCGAACCAGAAGATCGACCGATTCCTGCCTCGACGCCGTAATTTTCTTGGTGCGGCGGGATGTGGATCGCTGGCCTTTTCGATGGGACAGGGGCTTTCTTACTCCGCTATCAAGACGCCGTCCCCCACATCGCCAGCAAACGACGCCGTTGCCGTCTCACATCGGCAGCCTGCAGGCACGAGTTCTGATTCCGGGCGAGCTCGGTCGTGCATCATTCTGTTCCTCATGGGCGGCGCCGATCAGCATTCAACGTTCGATCCGAAGCCGGACGCACCCGCAGAGGTGCGAGGAGAATTCGGCACGATTTCCACGGTGGTTCCGGGCATGAATCTCGGAGAGCTGTGGCCGCGCACGTCTCTGATCACAGACCGTCTGGCGATTCTGCGAGCCATGTCGACGGGAGACAATGCTCATTCTTCGAGCGGTTATTACATGCTGACCGGAGTTCCGCATCTGCCGATGAATGCGGAGAATGTGAATCCCGGGTTTCCGAATGATCATCCGAATCTCGGTGCTGTCACCCGACACTTCCGAACGGGACGCAGTCAGCTTCCGGCATCGATTCGTCTTCCGCATCGGATCTTCAACACAGACGGCAGTGTCTGGCCTGGGCAGGATGGTGGTTTTCTCGGTAAGAGCGTGGAACCGTGGCTATTGAACTGCCAACCTGCAGACGAACGGGATTCGATTGAAGAATTCCAGCTGAGTGCTGACCTTTCGGATCCTCGCATGATTCGTCGTCGTCACCTATTGCGAGATCTGGGGATCGCAGCATCCGGATTCAGTCAGTCTCCCGCGATCATGCCGTGGAATCAGCTTACCGACAATGCATTTGACGTGCTGAGTTCGCCTGAGGCGCGCGAAGCATTCGATCTGAGTCGAGAAGCGCCGGGAACGCGCGATCGTTACGGGCGAGGTCAGTTCGGTCAGAGCGTGCTCATGGGGCGTCGCCTGATCGAAGCCGGCGTGTCACTCGTTCAGGTTAACTGGTTCCGTGGCCCGGATGAACCAGTCAATGCTCCCTGCTGGGACAGCCACCAGATGGAAACGCCTCGTCTGAAGAATGTACTGTGTCCGGGAGCTGACGCGGCGTTTTCGGCTCTGATTGAAGATCTCTCGGAACGTGGACGGCTCGACGAAACGCTCGTCGTGCTGATGACAGAATTCGGACGTTCGCCGCGGATGAACGCCGTCGCAGGTCGCGATCACTGGGGGCATGTGTTTTCCGTCGTGCTTGCCGGTGGGGGAATTCGCGGAGGTGTGATCCACGGAGCATCGGATGCCGTGGGTGGATATCCTGCTGACGGTCGCACGACTCCACAGGATCTGAGTGCCACGATATTTCATTGTCTGGGTCTGAGTCCGGATCTCGAGATTCACGATCCATTTGACCGTCCGATCAGAATCAGCCGCGGTGAAGTGATTCGTCCGGTGCTACTGTGAAACCGTCATTTGTGAAACCGTCATTCAGAATGGCTGCTTCGCGTATTCCAATGTCTCGGTTTATCCGATTGATGGTCGCCGGCATTTTGTTCGCCGCTCTGGTGACCAGTCTGACTGCTGAATCTTCCGGCCTGATGGCATCGGAAGCTGCTGATCCGGGTACGCCATCTGAGTTCTTTCACCAGCGAGTGGAACCAGTTCTCAAACGACATTGCTATGAATGCCACTCACACAACTCCGGTGTGATGGAGAGCGGCTTGGCTCTGGACTGGAAGAATGGTTGGGTCACTGGCGGAAAACGTGGTCCGGCGATTGTGCCGGGACGGCCGGAAGAAAGCCTTCTCATTCGCGCTATCAGTCATCTTGATGAACATCTGAAGATGCCGGAAGAGAAGCTGGCTGAAGATCAGATTGCGACGTTAACGGAGTGGGTTCGATCGGGAGCGTGGGATGATCGTGTCGCGGAACCGAAACCGCAGGATCCTCTCGACTGGTGGTCACTGAAACCTCTCTTAGCACCGGCCCTGCCGGAGAAGAACGACCAGACCGAAACATCGTTTCATCCGATTGATCTGTTTGTGTCGGCACGGCTGAAAGATTCCGGTCTGAGCCTGTCTGAACGTGCAACGCCGCGTGAT
>JBKDKA010000099.1:0-1708 GCA_046345315.1 Planctomyces sp. | reverse complement strand
GTCACGTGGTCGGCTCGCTGATTGCAGCAGTAGAGGAATGTCCCTGAAGGATCGAAGTTGAAACTGCGAGGATAATTTCCGCGAGTCCATTCTTCGCCGAGATAGCTCAGCTCACCCGTTTTTCCGACTCGAAAAATTCCGATGCTGTCATGCAGTCGATTTCCTGCGTAAACAAACTGACCGTCCGGCGAAACGAGGATTTCGCTGCAGAAGTTGCTTCCGGCGAATCCTTCGGGCAGAGTGGAAATCGTCTGGCGAGACTTCAGGCGTCCGTGAACGGAATCGTAATCAAACAGCACGATCGTGGATCCCTCTTCCTGAATGGAATAGAACCACTGACCGTTGGGATGAAAGTGGAAATGTCGCGGTCCGTCCCCCGGCGGCAGCGAGACGGCCGGTGGATCGCCGGGAGTCAGCTTTCCGTTCGCCGCATCGAATTTCCAGATCAGAATCTGATCCAGCCCCAGATCCACATGCAGGACGAACTTCCCTGACGGGTCAGACTGGATCATGTGAGCATGAGTTCGGTCGTGCCCGCTGATTGCAAAACTGCCGGGAGGTGCATTCGTGGCTCGTGTCGGCCCGATCGGTCCGGAATCGTTTTTGACATCAGTCGCGTCACCAAGCCGGCCATCAGCCAGAATCGGAAGAACGGATACCGATCCTCCAAAGTAGTTGGCTACCAGAAGGTACTTCCCGGAGGGGTGAATACTGACGTAAGTCGGACCGGCTCCCCCCGACGGAACGGTGTTCAGAGCTTTCAGCTGCCCGTCCGTTGGACTCACTTCAAAGGCGGTGACTGTTCCCTCCTTTGAATCTCCAACACGATCTGTTTCGTTCGCGGAGTACATTCGCGATCCGTCGGCACTCGTAACCAGACAGCTCGGGCTGGTTCCCATTTCATAGAGCCCCCGTTCAGTGAGCTGCCCCGTCTGGCGATTGACACTGAAGAGATGAATTCCGCGACCGTTCCCGGGTGGCAGGTCAACCTGGGTTGGCAGCGTGTCTCGCAGCGGTGAGCTGAATGTTCCCACGTAGGCGATCAATTCTTTCGACTGCGAACTCTGGTCTGCTGATGTCACGGTCGGGCCTCCCTCGGCGCGCGTCAGAATGGAACCGGCTCCGGCTGCCAGAGCGGAAGTTTTCAGAAAATGGCGTCGCGTTGATTCGTTTGTGGATTTCATGATTGATGCCTTTGATGTTGAAATGGCTCCGACAAAACCGGGATACGGTTTCGTCAGGAGTTTTAACTGTTTTCGCCGGAGAGTCCCTGAAAGATTCGGCTTCCGATTCGGACAAGTGTGGAACCCTCCTCGACAGCCGGCACAAAGTCACCGCTCATTCCCATCGACAATTCCGAAAGGTCGATGGCGTAACGAGCTGTTTCGGGGAGTGAGTGGAGTTCTTCCCGAAGCAGTCGGAGGTTCCGAAACACCGGACGGGCCTCTTCCGGGTCTTCGCTTTCTGGCGCCATCGTCATGAGTCCGCGGATCGGAACCTGCCGACTGAGATCCAGAATTTCCGTCCAGCAGTGGCGGAGTTCATCCGGCTTGAAGCCGGACTTGGATGACTCACCTGAGACGTTGACCTGAAGAAGTACGTCGGTTGACCTGCCAGAGGAAGCGCCTCGCGCCGCGATGTCCTGCAGAAGTCTGAGCGAATCCACGGAGTGAATCAGAGATGCGTTGCGGCAGGCGAGGCTGACTTT
>JBKDKA010000098.1:0-5214 GCA_046345315.1 Planctomyces sp. | reverse complement strand
AATGAGATTGAACCGCGTTCAATTCTGAAGCGGGGAGACATCCTCATGAATCTCGTCGGCGCTTCCATTGGTCGAACGGCGGTCTACGACCTGCACGACGGGGCGAACATCAACCAAGCCGTCGCATTGATTCGGTTGGTTCGCGAAACAGACGGCGTCTGTCCGAGGTTTCTCCTCCACTACCTGAACAGCCCGTCTGCAATCGACTACATGCTGTCCTCGCGAGTCGTGAATGCGCAGCCCAACATAAGCCTCACAGATGTACGCGAATTTGCCGTCCCACTCCCACCCCTCGCCGAACAACGCCGGATCGTGGCCATAGTGGAGCAACTGATGGCCTTGGTGGACGCGTTGGAAACGCAGCTCGCCGCCTCCCGCGCCACCGCCGCCAACCTCCTCTCCGCCCTCGTCGCGGAACTCACCGTGGCGACCGCTACCCGCGGGGTCATTCCCAGCCTTGTGCAACGCCCTGGCAAACAGGTCCGCCGCCAACTCTCACTGAATTTAGGAGAGGGCGAATGAGCACACGTGAAACACCGTTGACACGCTGGTACTGGAGACAGGTGGGGGGAACGTTGATCGAAGAGTTTCCAGCCGTCGTGCGAACAAACGAAAACGCACCACGATGGATTGATGGTGTCATTATCCGCGGCGGGGAACATCGGATCGCAAGGGCTAACGAAGTGGACTTGACGGATCGAGACATCATCGTCGTTCAAACCAAGGACAGTCGGCTTGGAATGTACCTGTTGGGGCAGGCGTTCTTCTCTGCGCATCTGATGATGAAATTCAAACCACGCACGATTCAGTCTGTCGCGCTGTGTCGTGAAAACGACGCCATCCTCGGCCCAATCTTTGAGTCTTACCCCAATATGAAAGTCGTGATTTGTCCCGAGGACGTGTGGGGACCTGAATTATAGTTCCGGTTATCCACGATGCCACTCTACGAAATGACCCAGGACGCCTTTCGGCTCATCAGCCGAGCCTCCTTCGCCGACATCACCACGACGTGATCAACCATGCCCCAGTTTAATCGTTATCTCGGAATCGACTACTCCGGCGCGGAGACGGCCAGGAGCAGCCTAAAGGGATTGCGTATTTACTCTGCAACACCGACACAGCCTCCCGTGGAGGTGCTGCCGCCGCCCGGACCTCGCAAGTACTGGTCGCGAAGAGGGCTGGCGGAATGGCTCGCCACTGAACTTCATGACGGCCCGACCACGCTTGTCGGCATCGACCACGGGTTCTCGTTTCCACTGCGGTACTTCGAAGTCCACCACCTCCCGCCCGACTGGCCCCAGTTCCTGGACGACTTCCAGCACCACTGGCCGACCGACGAGGACAATCTATACGTCGATTTCATCCGCGATGGCCTGCACGGCAACGGCGCCGAGCGTTCGGGAGATTCGCGCTGGCGAAGAATGACCGAGAAACGCGCCGGGGCGAAGTCAGTCTTTCATTTCGATGTGCATGGCAGCGTGGCGAAGTCTACTCACAGCGGTCTTCCATGGCTGCGTTACCTGCGCCAGCAGCTCGGCGAGCGTTTGCATTTCTGGCCCTTTGACGGCTGGACGCCACCACCGGGCCGATCTGTCATCGCTGAGGTCTATCCGGCACTCTGGAGCCGGACATTTCCCACTGAAGACCGCAACTCACACCAGCACGACGCCTGGAGTGTCGCCCGCTGGATGCAGCAGAGCGACGCCGCCGACTCGTTGTCCGTGCATTTCCACCCTCAGCTAAGCCCTTCTGAACTCACGCTGGCCGGACTGGAAGGCTGGATTTTAGGCCTCGCCTGAATTACCTTCGCCCTTCCGCAGAACGGCAACACGTCGATTCAAATCAAGAGCCATGGCTGGGGCCTGAGAACACGCTGGAAGAACAACTCGCAGCCTCCAACGCCGCTCAAATCACTGAAACATCTACGAACGAAAGTTGAACCAATGGCGGAAGTGACTCTCTGGGGAATTCATGGCGGAAAGACCGGCGACGCAAATTCACTTTTTCTCAAGAAGAACCTGATTGGTCTCGGCTGGCTTCTGATCGGTGATCTCTCAAAGATTGCCCCGGACCGCGAGTCATTCAAAGCCGCAGTCTCAAAAGCCTATCCGGAAGCAAAACCGGGAGCCATTCCCACGAATGCCGGGCAACTCTTCCGGTTTACGTATGAAATGAAAATCGGCGACCTGATCGCCTACCCATCCAAACAGGACCGGAAGATCCATCTTGGGACCATCGATGGACCATACCTGTACGACAAAGAGCCGGAACCGGGTTATCCGCACCTGCGTGCTGTGAAATGGATCAAGGCTGTTCCGAGGACTCACTTCAGTCAGGGGGCACTCTTTGAGATCGGATCGGCCATGAGCCTGTTCATGATCAAGAACTATGCTGATGAGTTTCGTGCCGCCATCGACGGAAGTTCTGACGTATTGCCTTTGGCAGACGAAGATGACACGGTCGCAGCAGTTGCCGAAGAGATCGAAGATCAGACGCGTGATTTTGTCCTGAAACGTCTTGCTCAGGAGCTGAAGGGACATCCTTTCGCCGAATTCGTCGCGCATTTGCTGAACGTGATGGGATACCGGACTCGGGTTTCCGAACCGGGCCCCGATGGAGGCGTCGACATTGTCGCTCACAAAGATGAGCTCGGCTTCGAGCCACCCATCATCAAGGTTCAGGTCAAAAGCACCGAAGGCAGCATGGGTGACCCTGTTGTGTCAGCACTTTACGGAAAAGTCGGAGTCGCAGAGTTCGGTCTTCTGGTCACACTGGGAACATTCACTGCAAATGCCCGGACGTTTGCAGCGTCAAAAAGCAATCTTCGCCTGATCGACGGTGACGAACTGGTCCGCCTGATCTTTTCGCACTACGAACGATTCGATTCACGGTACAAGGGTCTGCTGCCTCTGAAACGAGTCTACGTCCCTGAAGCACTCGATTCCGAGGAATGACGTCGACCCAGGTCATCGCATGACGTTCACAGTTGTTTGCCAGGTCGATAATCGCTGATCGATTCTGGACTCCTCGTCGTTTCATGGGAATTCTTCGAACAAATGCCCCCGCCACTCCGGGTCCCTTCGCCCCGTGATTCCGGCATCATACTCTTAGGTCCGCTCCCGAATTTTTCGCACTTCCGGAGTTTTCGGGACATCTGTGGTCTGAAAATCCAACGTCCACGGTGTACGCTGAGCGGGTTCAACGTCCACGGAGTAGGCTGAAGGTTTGCGTGTTCGGAGGGGGCGTGAAATGATTGTGTATGGCTGGGGCCATGGATCGAAACGGCTTGGCGAAGGCTTCGTCGGAAGATGTTATCACTGCAGCAATCAGCGGCGTTTTCTTGTTGTCGAATCCAGTCAGCGGTTCACCTTGTATTGGATCCCTGTGGCAAAATGGAACCGCCACTATTTCTACATTTGCCCTGTATGCAATCATGGAATTGAGTTACCGAGTCGCGAACTTGCACACCGCATTCTTGACGGCGCTCTGCTGAACTCATCGAGCCCCAGTGCACAATTGCTAAATGACATCAAACAAGCCTTTCGAGGGGAGGATGTTTCACGGGCGACTGAGGGGAGTTCACCAGATTCGAACCGACAGTCTGCAGGATTCGGTACAGCATCGGCAAACCCTGAGAAAACGACATCGGCCGGTGACACCAACTTTCGCGGCAAAGCAAGTGGTGCTGCCTCGGAACGGAGTCCAACCAATCCAAACGAAAAACAATCAGCGAGCGTTGTTGATCCGGTTGTCAAAAAGGTCGATGGAACCAGTTCGTATCTGACACTTCAGGAACACAGACGGCGCGGGTGGAAGGAAATAGAGGGCTGTGATCTTAGCGGATTGATATTCAAGGGGGCATCATTTCGAGGAGTCAATCTATCGGGAGTTCGCTTCGATGGGTCCGGCTTCGAGCAATGTGACTTTCGTGGGGCGAGATTTGTAAAAGTATCGGCCGTTCGCTGCGATTTTGATACAGCCGATTTCTCCGAAGTCGTTTTCGAAGGCGGAAACTTCAGTCACTCCAGCTTGAAGGGAGTGAAGTTCTGCAAAATCACCGAAGACAAGAGGGCCGTTGCAGCGACACTTGAAGGAGTCTGCTTCACTCACAGCAACTTGTCCGGATCGACGTTCTCTGCCCTGACCACTTCGAAGCCGGATAGAGGAATTGGTTGCAACATCCAGAGTTGTGATCTTTCGGATGCGAATCTCTCGGCATGCCGACTGAATGACTGCGTGATTCATGAGACGCGATTTGAGAGAACCACGCTGCACGGTTGTATTCTCGACCGAAGTCGACTCGAAGGATTGGATTTCACTCAAACCAGCATCGTGAATATCTCCATCGAATCAGCACGAGTCAGCGAGTCAACGAAATTCCCGGAGGGTTTCCGGATTCCGGTGAGTGTCGTCAGCGTGGATGGATCAGAGAAGAAAGGGTCTGCGAACTCAAAGTCTTTGGCGGGAGAGTCTCTGATTTCTGCAGGCGTCGTTGATTCCGGACACGGAATAAGAGCAAATGGAATGTTGCCCGCCCGGGCAGATCAATCAAACAGTGATTCCGTCTTCGGAGTAGTTGCGCTCGGGGTGCTTTGTGTGGCGTTCGTGGGAATCTTGATCGCAATTTCAGTAGACGTACCAAAGGAGAGCACCACCAGACAGACGAAGCCGAATGCCAACACGTTAGACCAGGATGAGCGAAAGAATTCTGATCCGGATATCTCAGTGCCGGTACCAGATTATGAATCCGAAAACGATGGAGCTCTGCAACTTCCGCCGCCGGTAGATACCCTCAAGAAACCGCTCGATTCTTCTTCACTCAATTCCCAGAGGCCAGAAACTGAAGACGAGAAGAATCAACGTCTGGGCCCAATACGTGCGGCAAATAAGCTTTACAAGGAAGGTAAGTACGCTGAGGCAATTGCAGCTTATCAGGAAATGATCCGTCGAAATCCGAACGATGCGAATGCCAAATATAATCTCGCAAGATTGCTGGCAACCTGCCGTGAATCGAGCTACCGAGATGGAACACGTGCACTCGACCTGGCTATGGAGACTTTGCACCAGTCTCGAAGCAAGAGTTTCGATTGGAAAGTGATGAGCGTCATTTCTGCGGCATACGCTGAAACCGGTAACTATGAGTCAGCGGTGTATTGGTTGGGAATCGCTGAAGCAACAGATAGTTCCCGTCAAGCAATGTACAGTCAGATGAAG
>JBKDKA010000097.1:0-25700 GCA_046345315.1 Planctomyces sp. | reverse complement strand
CTATCCCTTGACGAGTTGCTCCTCAGCAGAGCTCGTCTCCGTTTCGTCTGACACATGATGATAGATCACACTTGGACAACGCGCTGTGCAGAGTCCAAAACATCCAATCCAGAGCGCCTACCACTTCTGGGGAACTTCAGTGTTTGGCTTGGATTCTTTCTGTTCGATGCCATGCAGCAATTCATTGAGCTAGCAAACCTCCGAGGAGACAACGCGCTGGCACAGCAACTAGCCACCGCATCTGAGCAACTGCGAGTCCAATTGGAACGTCACGGCTGGGATGGAGAATGGTACCGACGAGCGTACTTCGATGACGGCACACCGCTGGGCTCGATTCAAAACGACGAATGCCAAATCGATGCGATCTCGCAAAGCTGGGCGGTGCTGTCCGGCGCAGCGAATTTGGAACGATCGCAACTCGCCATGGATAGCTTGGAACGGCGATTGGTGGATCGCCATTCGCGATTGATCAAGCTATTGGACCCACCGTTCGATCGTTCGTCACTCAATCCTGGTTATATCAAAGGTTATGTGCCAGGGGTGCGCGAGAATGGAGGGCAATACACCCACAGCGCGATTTGGGCGGTCATGGCTGCTGCCAAGCTGGGAGACTGCGATCGTGCTTGGGATATGTTCGCTCTGATCAATCCATTATCCCATGCGGATCGACAGGAATCGATCGATCGCTATCGCGTGGAACCCTATGTGGTTGCGGCCGATGTCTACGGCGTGGATCCGCACGCGGGACGTGGAGGCTGGACTTGGTACACCGGCTCCGCCAGTTGGATGTATCGTTTAATCATGGAGTCTTTGCTCGGTATCGATCAGCGCGCCGACCGCTGGCGCATCCAACCCTGTTTGCCACATCACTGGTCTCACGTTGAACTTCACTTTCGGTATCGCGAGACCCTCTACCATGTCCGCATCGAGTCGAACTCCGACGAAACTTTCCAGCACTCGGGATCCACTCCCCAACGTCGTACGCAACTCATCTTGGACGGGACCGCCATCGCCGACGATTTTATCTTGCTGGTTGATGACCGCTGCCCTCATGAAATCGTCGTGCTACATCGCAATGATTACGGTGAAGAGGCAAAGGAGTCTTGCTCCATTCATCCGTGAAAAGCTTTTACCTACGGATTCCACAGACGAGAGCGATTCTCTGCAGTCGGTCGACCGCGATGGCCAGCGGATCGATTTCCACTCGCGGGCGGAAGCGGTGGCAAGATTGCGTGACGCGTTTCCCCTCCTCGACCCGCCTCGGGGAGAGGAGGCCGGGAGGTGAGGGGGCTTGTTTTGAGCCAGTAAGAGTGGCGGACAGTTGCTTTGATCTGCCCCGAATGAGCTTAAACCGCAATAAGAGCATTTCGCGACCAGCCAAAACGCAATCAAGTGAATCGTTCGCCTTGGATGTCCCTTGGCCCACGCTCGCATTGCTCCAACGCCGCCAAGAAAGTAGCTTTTTCTGTAAGACAATGATCCCGGGATCCCTCGGCGAGTACCAGCGGATGGCCCGGCATGATCGGAACCGGAAGTTGTAGCTCGAAGAGAGCGCCGCCATCCTCATACTGATCTTCGATGAGTTGAAGGGGGATGAGCTCCTCATAACGAAACCTGCGGCGTACGACACGGAATGGAAAAGTCGCCCGTCCTTCAACGACACCATCTTTACCAACCGTGACCGATGTGCATGGATGTTGATTGCTAAACCAGGCGAGCCCTATGCCACAAGCCCACATGACCGCCAAGATCGCATAGGGATACCATCCAGGATACCCCTCCGGACCACTCGCTCCGCCGATTACTGCGTTCCAAGTGCCGACCGCTAGTCCAACGAACCACAATGCCGTGAACACCCAAACGACAATCCATTTTCGCGAGCAAGTGAAGTAGCGGTTCTTCATGGATACGAGTGCTTTTTCGATGAAAAGAGCGTGCGCCGGGCGGATGGAAATTTCAGAACCTTTTATGAAAGCCTAGCATCGCACGC
Source organism: Planctomyces sp. (assembly GCA_046345315.1). GTDB lineage: Bacteria > Planctomycetota > Planctomycetia > Planctomycetales > Planctomycetaceae > F1-80-MAGs062. The sequence goes on along the minus strand of JBKDKA010000097.1, from coordinate 23,710 downwards.
AAGAAAGAGGTCGGCGAACGAACAAATTCGCAGGGTTCAACTTGACCGGCCAGCGCATGGATTGAGTTGTATTCCGCTTGCAGCGATTGAAGGATGTGTGCGGCAGAGGTCCGCTGCGGCGGATCGGCGACCCCAGTTGGAAGTTGATGGTTATGGGTTGTTGGTTGAGCCCATGGTAGAACCGCTGTCCCAGCTGTTCCCGGAAGCGCGCAGAGAGATCCCGAGTAAAGGCAAATGGCAAAAAATGGAAGGGCAGAAAGATAGGACGGAGAGTTGAGGGGAAGCAACCGTGCTTGGTGCGTCGCTCTTTGCTCTGGGCTCTGGGCACCAAGCCACCCTCATCCACGGCCATCGCAAAGCCTCTGGACGTGCCACCTAACCTATCTGATCAACGCCCCACGTGGGAAAGCCACGCGGTGGCGGTGTCGCGCAGGGTTTGGGGATAGGAATTTCAATCGGGGCGGGTCGACTATCGGGGATAGGAATTTCAATCGGGGCGGGTCGACTATCGGTCGAGTATAGGGCGAGATCACCGACCGCGTAAGCACCGACTGGCGGGCGGCGGCGTGCCCACTGACGTGTTCGTGCGACTCGAGGGCCGTGGGAACGGCGGTGACGGTGGGGGGGCGATGCCGGCGGGACCAATGAGCCGCGCCGGCGGGACGGCCGCCCACGCCGACGGTCCCCGCGTGGTGGCGGAGCGTCGGGGCCGTCCTCAGATGACCGGCGCAGCGTCGGCGGACGAGCGTGGGGTGCGCGCCGGGCCCCGGCTCGCGGGGGCCCGGGTCGATGGGGGGCTCCGTGGCCCGGCGTGCGCCGCACGGGAAGCGCGGGTCCGGAGGTGGGTGAGGATCTGGTCGATCACCGACGTCTGGGTGATGAAGGCGACGATGCGCATCGCGCCGTGGCAGGTGGGACACCTTAGCGGGTCGACCTCAAAGATCTGTTGGAGGAGGGCTGCCCACCGGCGGGTGGCCTCGGTCGGCGCCAGCCGTGGGGCGGGGACGATCGCGGGCGGCCCGTCCGCTACGGCGGGCGCCGCCTTGTCCCGCATGCCACGGGGGCGGTTGGCATACCAGCCATAGTATCGCGTCGTGACGTGTCCTTTGTCGGGGATATGGACCAACACCCGCGCCAGAAACTCCAGCGGGTCGGCGGTCTCGGTGCCCGCCGTCGGGCCGTCCGCCTTATCGGACCGGTACGTCACCGCCTTCGCGACTCGGTCGTACGTCAAGCGCTCCAGCGCGACCGGATTGCGCGCACAGTACCGGGCGAGCCGGGTGGCAAAGGCGCGGTCGTCCTCGGCCACCCACACGGCCGTGTGCACGTGGAACCCCGAGTGCGGCCAGGTGAGCATGCCGGCGGCCTGGTCTTCATCGAACAGCTCCAGGCGCACGAACAAGCGGAGCACGGCGCGGCGGAACGCCTCGGTCAAGCGCGCCGTGTCGTGGGCGGGCCAGGAGACGAAGGTGCCATCCGGCCGGAAGCCGCCGTCGGTCACGAGGAGGTGCAGGTGCGGATGCCAGTTCGCCCGGGAGCCGTGCGTCTGCAGGCACGCGACGATCCCCACGGCGAGGTCGCGCTCGCCGGTCAGTGTGCGAATGGCGGCGGTCACGGTGCGGGCGGCGACGCGGGCGATCTCGCCGAATCGACAAAGGGGACATTCTACTTATCAAGCAAAGTAGAATGTCCCCTTTTTCACATTTCATCCCTGGGCGACGGAATTCATTCGTGCAATTCGTCTGATTCGCGGTTGTTATCTTGGCCACGAATAGCACGAATGACACGAATCAGGAGATGCGACATCAGCAATGTCGTTGTTCAGGCGCATCAACGTTGAAAAGGACTTCCGAGAAGTGGACATCGTATTTATCAAAAACGATCGAATGTCCACGTTCTGGGCACGCCCTTTGTTTTTGGACGCATTTCAAGACCGGTACAGGCACCCTCGCATCTGCAGAATCTACCGGAGTTGTTTCTGTCCGACAGGAGCCGGTCCCGGTTTTGAAACCACCTCTACGAACCTCAGTTGGTGTTCAGTGTGTTCTGTTCGATCAGCAGCGGTTCTGAATCCGGGTCATCTTCAGTAACAGGCTGCACAGCTTTTTCAGTGCGAAGCATGTGAGCGAGAACCTGATCTCGATAGGTTCTCAGCGGTGCCGTCAGTGCTGCGCTGATGTAGCGGCGACGGTTGAGCATCGCGGATTCGGAGTACTCAGCGGCATCGGCCCACTCAGACATTCTCTCCAGCGCCTGATTCGTCAATGTGACAGAGTATTCGACATCATCCTGGACTCGTTTCGCAGATTTCGGAACCCACGCAGTTCGAGCCTCCCACCGTTCAATCAGTTTCTGAATCAGCGAGTTCATCAGATCGAATCGCTCCGCATCATCCGCAGCAACTTCAGGTTGTTCGATCAGCTGTTTCATGGCGAGAACAACCGGACGGATCGACGCATCTGACTGATCTGTGCAGAAGACGGTATGCAGCCGGTGACGAAACTCCTCGTGAGGCACCGGGTGCTGAGCCACTTCATGCAGTCGAACGATTTCGTAATACGCAAAAAGGCTGAGCAGCGGTTCATACTGAACAGTAAAATCAACAAGTCCTCGGAATGCCTCATACGAATGATCTCCCGATTTGACGCGCTGAATCGACTTTCCGAGCGTGAGGAAATAATCCTGCCGAAACTGGTCGGCAGGATGCATGACTCGTTCCACTTCCCCGCTTCGCACGACGTCTCGAGGAGGTCTCGGATTTCGCTGAAGTTCTGTTCGAAGAGATTTGCGATAGGCCCAGGGTTCATCCGGCATAGCAGCCAGAATTTCCACTTGCTGAGCCAGAGCGGTCTGCCTTCGACTGATCTCCTGGTGAGACTCCGATGCAGGGACAACTTCAGCGATGGTCATCTGATGCGGTGTGAACGCCGCCTGCAGCTCCGCAGTAAGATCCTGGTGCTGGAGAGTTCTGAATGGAAACGACATCGCGGTATGGCCATCAGAGACAGAAAACGAATCGGGAATGGCTTCGTGGGCGAATATGCCGCCGGTGTCTCGAGCGTCCAGCAGGGGCAGTGTCGCGACCTGCGACCAGTCACGAAGAGCCGTGCCGATTTCCCTGCGGAAGTAGTCCTGCTGGAGTCGTTTCAGAACATTCCGTCCTGGGAGTCCGTTCGTCGCGTTCGTTGCCAGAAGCGCCATTTCGTTGCGTGCAGTCTGTACCACGATCACGTGCTGGAACGAAGTGAGAGCAGTTGCCATCAAGCTCTTGAGATCACCGGAAGCCAGCCTTCGCATATGAAAACGCTGACAAAGAACTCCGCTGTCCGACAATTGTCCCTTCGCTGCTGTGAAGAATTCTTCGGACCAGTACGCCAGAGATTCCGGGTTATCGGCGGCCGATGGAGCTGCCATGAGTACATCAAACGGAACCGAGGGACGGGACTGAAGTGCTTCCGGACCAGCCAGATGGCGGATCGTGATCCGCTCGTCTGTCAGCGGTGAGACTTCAGCGGCCTTCCACGTGTATCGCTCAGCGAGCTCGGTCATTTCCGGCGAACTTCTCAGAGCGACGATTCGCTGGACTGGAAAATGACTGCAGACCCGAAGTCCGACGCCGGTGTCATCGCCAAGAATCAGAATTCTTCCCGGTTGACTGTGCATCGACATCATCAGAATTGTCGGAATGATCTCTTCTGCGGGCTGCGGCGTGATTTCAGGATCACGACTGACATAGCCCAGCGACCTCCCGTTCAGTCGAAATTCAAAGACTTCTCCGCTTCGTCGCCACACCTGCACTTCACCCAGAGCCGTCATGCGGCGTTCTGCCAGTCGACCTGCATCAGACTGGGGGATCAGATCACGATTCACACCGACCCGTGAGGCTTCCAGCGAGCGTTCACTGAAAAGAATCGTCCCGGCATGTTCAGTGTCGAACGAAATCAGCAGCGTCGGCAACATCACGACACCCGCCCCGGCTGCAGCCACCACACGTCGCCCAGGAATCCAGTGCTGGCCTGAAATGATCAACACCGCGAAAAACGCAGTTCCGATTCCGAGCATCACTCCAGCATCAACCGAATAAACCAGAAGAGCAAATCCTGCGGCAGCTCCCAGAACAATCAGACTCAGATGTTGACGAAAGAATGGCTCAGGTGCAGAAGACACAATATTTGAAGGCAAAAGACGCACGCATTGCCTCATCAGTAAGATCGTGGTCAGAAGCATTCCATACTGCAGTGCCTGAAGAATCAGTATTGCGGATGCGGATTCGAGTTCGGTGCGGAGTGAGAAGTTCAGATTGATCAGGGCTGAAGAAAACAAAGGGAATGCTGCCAGCAGCAGCATGGCACTGATCTGCAGTCGTTCTGCAGAAAGGATTCGGGATACGATCCGGATTGAGAGCAGCCGCCAGAGTATCGACACGGTCAGCACACTGAGCAGGATCAGCGGAAGGCTGAATGGCACCAGCAGCGAGAAGATCATGGATGCGGCGGCGATCACAGCACCGCAGACAGCGAGTGATGCGCTTCTTCTGATGCTGACAGACGATGACAGATTGCTGTTCGATGCCCAGTCGAGAACGTCGGAACCATTCTCCCGGTCGGTTGTGCTGAGCGAATTCACCGCAGAGTTCAGCGGGGGAGTCCTCAGAAACAACTCACATGTCAGCGACAACAGCAGCAGAGCAGAAACAGTGGCTGCCATGGGAAATGTCATCGCGGAATGAATCAGAAGGCTGCAGATTCCCAGAGCGATCCATACGAACCGAGACGGTGCTGAACGCTGATCAGACAGTGCAAGACATCGCCACCAGAAAGCGACGAATCCGGAAAAAGCTGCAATGACAGCGAGACTGTTCATGTTGCGGAACAAGAATGCAGAGAAGTCTGCTCCATCCTTATGGATCAGTGCTTCAGACAGGTCATACCCTGACCAGAGAGCGATGCGAAACAGTGTCGGCAGAAACCAGCAGAGCACGCTCAATGCGGCTGTTGCGGGGACAACCACTCTCAGTGTCCGGATTCGTGAACCTGAATATCCAGCGAATCCCGATTCCAGAATCAGTCCGACAGCTGTCGCGGCAAGTGCCATCGCTGCGGCAGCGTTGGTTCCACCCGTCAGCAGTCTCCAGACGGTGAACGCCTGACCGATGACTGCTCCCAGAGCCACTGCGGCAGCCGGTTCCCGCAGTCGAATCGCGGCATTACCGCAGATAACTCTGAAGCGGGAAAACGCGTTCTGATCCCCAAACATGGCGTCCATGCCCGACTGTTTCTGCAAAGGGTCTGACTGATCCGGAAGGTCCACCGGAATCATTCCGTGGAATCCCCACAATTTTACGGAAAAAGCTCAAGTTGCCACAAGACCGCATGTCACATACCAACTCGCATTGATCGTTTCAGACCGAAACCCTTGTTTTCCCGGATTATCAGGGCGATCTGGTCTACGCTCTTTATTGCGACACGATGACTGAAACGGCACGGTTTGCCGAAATGCTTCGATTGTTCGGAATCTGGTTTCTCTCCGGCAATTCGTGCAGCCAAAGTCTGATTCAGCGGAAATCCTGCCGATCTTGACCTGCATCAGTGTCACGACAGTTCATGCAGGAGGTTGTCTTCATGTCACCAATGTCACCAAAAATGGCGTTCGTCCGATTCACACTTTCTCTTTCCGCAGGCATGACAGCGATCTCCGGCGAGCTCATTCACGCAGCGTCAGCTCCAAAACCAATCACGTCGATTCAACAGAGTTCACAGATCCGTGATGTTCGTCTCAATGACGAAGGAATGCTCCAGCTTCAGCTGTTGAACTCGCAGGGACAGGGGCTGTCAGGCGTTGATGTGTCGCTGATGTTTGAAGATCGCACTGTGGCAACCGGAACGACCGACAAGAACGGGGCACTGGCATTCAGGGGACTTCGACCAGGAATTCACGTGGCTCAGGCAGGTGCAGGACGTGAAATCCTGCGACTGTGGAACCACGATACAGCACCGCCTCAGGCCATCAATCGTGTCGCGATCGTTTCCGACGAGAAGGTTGTTCGCGGTCAGATCGGAATCTTCACACCGGATCCAAACGCACCACCTCAGGGGCCGGGTTTTACCTTCGGCGGACAACTCCTCAATCCACTGACGGTCGGAGCTATCGCGATCGGCACCGTGGCTGTCGTCAAGGCGATCGATCTGCAGGACGAAGTGGATGCGCTGAGAACAGCCAGCCCGTAGAACGCATTTCAGAACCGGGACACGCACCCTTCAAGATTCAAATTCTGCAGGCAGTCACTGCATCAATCGGCAGCCAGAGCCGTTCAGAACCCAGCTGTCGTCGTGACATGAGCCGACCAGAAATCAACCATTCCGGATCTCAGTGCACCGGAACCGTGTTCAGGATGAGATAATCTCCTCAGGAGGCATCCGCCACAACAACGGCGGGTGCCTCGCTGCATTGTGGCGGTATTGAAATCGTGGCGGCATCGAATCGCTCCGTTGCATCGCAGGGATTCAGAACAACTGATAGCATTCCGGTTCATTTCTGCGTGCAAAAACCTGACTGGAATGTGATGGTGTCGAACAATGTCCGAGTGTGTTCTGGTGACGGGTGGCAGTGGGTTTATCGGGTCGTGGGTCCTGAGAGAACTACTCCACCTCGGTTTGACCCCCGTGGTGCTCGATCGGGCCCCGAACGAAACTCGCTGGCAGGCGATTCTTGGTTCTGACCAGACCGGCATTCAATTCGTGTCGGGCAATCTGACAGATCGGCAGCTCCTGAAACGCATTTCTGAGGAGCACCACATTTCCCGTGTCATTCATCTGGCAGCTCTTCTGACACCGCAGTGTCAGGAGGATCCCTATGAAGGATGTTCCGTGAATGTGCTGGGAAGTGTCGCACTATTTGAACTGATCCGGAGTCTCGGGAATCAGATTCGCGGGCTGTCATACGCCAGTTCTTACGCCGTTCATGGACCGGAAGCTGACGACCACGGTGATTCGGCATCCTCCAGCCTGAAGTCGCTGACGTCGCAGGAGAACCGACCTCCGTCGTTTTATGGTGCATTCAAACTCGCAGTCGATCTGATCGCCGAACAGTACTGGCGTCATTTTGGAATTTCATCCACGGGCATCAGGCCTCATGTCGTCTACGGGCCGGAGCGGACAGTCGGAATGACAGCAGCACCGTCACTTGCGGCTCGAGCTGCAGCAAGGGGTGAAGCAGCAACGATCAATTATCAAGCCCGGCTCAGCTATGATTATGTGGAAGACGTTGCAGCGGCGTTTGTTCGTGCAGCCATGGATCCGAAGCCCGGTTGTCGTGTTCTGGAACTTCCGGGGAGCATAGCGACTTCTGCGGAGTTCGCTGACACCATCGTCAGAATCGTCCCCTCGGCTGCGGGGAAGATTCTGGTCTCCGGACAGGACATACCGTCCAACATTCCGCCCTCACCGCGATACTTTTCCGAAACCTATCCGGACTGGAAACACAGCAGTCTGGAAGATGGGGTTCGACGCACAGTGCAATTTTATCAGGTGCAGCACTGATGCCCGACGGTAACGACGAATCTTCATCCGATGCCGAGTATCGAAAGTCCGACCGGGACCGTGGACCGTCCTCAGCGGATCATCTTAGAGAGATCGCAGAATTTCTGTCAGACGGAATGCAGAGGCGAACCATCCGCTCCGTAGTGCTCAGTCGCCCGCAGAACCGCGAGGAACCTCATCGCCGCGTCGATATCCGTCCGGTAAAGCTCCATGGTGGATGGCACTATCAATTTTCTGCCGCCACAGACACACAGCACTTTCATAGTAACCTCGCCCCTGAAGCGGCGGCTCGGGAATGTCTGCGCCTGATCGCTGAGGTATACCGTGACCTGCGAATTGTTTCCGATACTGAAATCCGGGAGGCCAGGAAATCAAAAGGCGGAAAGTGGTTTCTTCGTCGGCTTCCGAACACATCAGGTCGAAAGTTGAAGACCACTGAATCTGTGTCTCCCGCAGAGGTGTCCACAGCGACAAAGCGTGATCCAGGAAGCCGAGCTGCAGGATCAGCCGGAACACTGAAGATACTCGCTGATCGCTTTGCCGGAACTGCCGATGGCGATACGGTCAACGATTCCGGCATGGATCCGTGCGTCATCGACTGTGAGATGTCTCACAATCGTCAGCGGCAGTATCTGATTCCGGAGGGGATTCCATGCCCTTTCCTGATCAGAACAGGCATCATGCTGCCTGACGGAAGAGTGCGTTCGAAGCACTATCACAAGTTCCGACAGATCAATCGATTTCTGGAATTCGTCCTGGACTGTCTTCCAGCGTTCGAGTCCGTCCAAGTTGTTCGAATCGTCGACTTCGGTTGCGGCAAGAGTTATCTAACCTTCGCGACTCACTATCTGTTGACTCATGTTCTTCAACGTCAATGTCGGATCGTCGGGCTTGATCAGCGAACCGATGTGATTGACAGTTGTCAGCGCATCTCGGAAGAACTTGGACTGCAGAACCTGGAATTCCGAGTGGGAGAGATTGCCGGCTATCGATCGGATGGGCCGGTGGATCTGGTGATCTCACTTCATGCGTGCAATACCGCAACTGACGATGCGATCGCTCAGGCTGTTTCGTGGAACACGCGTGTGATTCTGGCGGTCCCGTGCTGTCAGCATGAACTGGCGTCGCGCATGAACCATCAGTCGATGCCGATTCTGACGCGACACGGTGTACTCAAGGACCGTTTCGCAGCTCTGGCCACTGATGCGATTCGGGCTGCGGTGCTGGAAACTGTGGGTTATGATGCGACAGTGATGGAATTTATCGAAACCGAGCACACGCCGAAAAACCTGCTGATTCGTGCGATTCGCAGAGACGGGCCGCGCAATCCGGAACTTCAGCAGAAGTATCACTCTCAGCTGGAAGAGTTTCACCGGCAGATCGGTGTTGCGTCACTCAGAATTGAGCAATACTTTGGCAAATCGTCTGACGCGTCTGTGCCGATATCCGGGCATTCGGATGTCCTTCCCGTGAACCCTGTCCCGAGCGAATCATGAGATCACTGCTGATTACGCTCTGCACATACAACGAGCGAGGGAACATTGAACGGTTGATTCCGGAACTGCTTGCCATTGCCCCCGACGCAGATGTGCTCGTCGTTGACGACAATTCACCCGACGGAACCGGGACGCTTGCCGATCAGCTCGCACGGGATAATTCTCGGGTTTACACGATCCATCGCCCTCAGAAGCTGGGCCTCGGGTCTGCGACCCTGTGTGGTTTCCAGTACGGAATTGAGAATGGCTATTCCTGCCTCATCAATATGGATGCCGATTTCAGCCATCGCCCGGAGCACATTCCGGCCATGCGGGCGCTGATGTCGGAGTGCGACGTTGTCATCGGGTCACGTTACATTCACGGCGGCAAAATCATCGGCTGGTCACGGAGGCGGCATCTGATGAGCCGAATGATCAACGGGTGGGCCAGAATCTGCCTCGGGCTGAAAACACGCGACAACAGCGGAAGCTTCCGCTGTTATCGCGTTGAACTCCTGAAGCGGATCGACTGGTCAAAGGCAGTTTCCCGAGGATTCGGAATCCCGGAAGAGATTCTTTACCGCTGTCAGATGGCAGGCTGTCGGTTTCTCGAATCGCCAATCACGTTTGAAGACCGGCAGGTCGGGTTCACGAAGATTAATGTCAGGGAATCACTGCGAGCTGCATGGAACATTCTGCAGCTCGGCATACATCGATTGCGCGGAGTTCCGGTAACACGGCAGGATCATTCCGTGAAGGTATCCTCCGACCGCTCATTTTGAGTACGCGGGGGCTTTGCCGATCGGCCAGAGTTCCATTCGGCGGACCCACATTTCTGCCTGCTCAGTCTGGAGAAGAATCTTTCCTGAAGATGGAGATGCCTCAAAGGCTTCATTCACCACGACGCCATTCACCAGGTAAACCAGGTGATCACCGTCGCAGATGACATCCATTCGAGTCCATTCTCCCAGTGGACTGTCGACATCTTCACGACCGCGGAATCCGATCTTGTCATCCCAGTCAACGTCGCGTCCCCACCAGTTCACTCGACCACCCGTGACCGTGGATCTTTCTCCACCTTTTTTCCAGATCATTTCACCGTCGCGGTCTTTTGCTGTTTCCGCAACGACAGACGTTGGAAATTCTTTGCCGGTCTTCAGATCCTTGCCGCTCAGCACGAGCAGATCACCGACACCGCCCTCAATGATCTGAGATTCGATGGACGCCATCCAGGTTCCACCATAACCGCCATCCGTACCGTGACAATGAAACAGAATCCCGCCGTCACGAGCTCGATCTTTGCGATCGCCCCAGGTGCGATCACCCCATTTGAATTCAACGATCAGATGATAGTCTCGGTAATTCTCCTTTGTGATCAGCCCGCCGTAACCTTCCCCGGAAACGTTGATCATCCCGTCTTTAACGGTGAAGACATGATTCGGGTCGTTGTATTCCAGTCCGCGGATCCACGTATAAAATCCGTCAAGATTCTTGCCGTTGAACAGCTTGATTGGTTCTGATTCCGGCCGAATTGCTTCTGAAACGGCTGCGGAGGTTTTGTCGAGTTCACGGATATAGAGGTTCCGAAACCAGAGTTTGTTTCCGTGGTTCTGCAGTTCAATCTGACCGCGAGGATAGATCGGCTTGTCCTTCTCCCAGTAATTCTCCATCACCACGTTGTCGGTGACCAGAGTGCCATTCAGTTTCACAGTGAGCCGATCACCGACCATTCGGAGGAAGAACGTATTCCATTCACCGATCGGCTTGTCGGCGTTGACCAGCGGGAACCGCGGGTTCTTCTGATTGTTCCAGAGCGACCCCGATCCTTTGTCTGCGCCCAGCGACTGATACTTTTCGAACTTCGTGTCCCAGATCTGCACCTGCGGACTGCCTCGAAGATAGATTCCGCTGTCACCGCCTTCGAGAATCTTCCAGTCGACGTACATTTCGAAGTCACCATAATCACTGAGCGTGCACAGGCTGTCGCCCTTGCCATCGAATACCAGTTCGCCGTCGACGACAGACCAGTGAGCCTTCATTTTTTCGTCAGCAGCGGCCTGAGCCTTTTTCAGTTCGTCTGCAGACATTGCTGCACGTGACTTCGGGTCGCCCACCAGACCTTTCCAGCCGCTCAGGTCTTTTCCATTGAAGAGCGGCACGAAGCCTTCCGGGATCTCGGCCCGGACATTACTGACAAACGCGAAGCACAGCAGAAGCGTTGTGATCTGCCGCAGGATGCTGGTACTGAAAACCGAAATGTTCTGCATCGGTCATATCTCCCCTTGTCCTGCTCAGCGATGCAGCTGAAACCAGGATGTCCTGACACTGGTGATCAGGAAGCTATTTGGATTTCTGTTCAATTGGCGTTTTCAATTGGCATTTTGGAGACTTCAGCATAAAACTGGCATCGCTGTTCTGCGGCCGCCTGTCACTCCGAACTCCCCTTCAAGCAGAGTACGACTGGTGGTCAGAAAACGCAACCCTCCGGCGAGAGTCCGGAATGAGCGATCGAAAAGGGAGGACAGAACGGCTCAATCGGAATGGCAGCGAAGGTCTACAAGGACACGAAGCCCCGTAAATCTCGATCCGTCAGTCAGAACACACGTTTCGTGACGCAGACGCTTCGTCACTCGCCGCGAACTTTGTGACCTTCTGTTGATCCCAACGGTCATTCGATTTTCAACGATCGAAAACTGACTTCCCCGTACTTCCGAGGTGAATCCAGCGGTGCATCGATACCGAATGCGCGACGGATACAGTAAATTAAGTGATACATGAACTTCTGCTGAATCGAGCCCTGAAATCGGAGTGATCGTCAATGCCCTCTGCTCTCTCTGCATCGCTTGCGGAACTGCACCATCTTCTGCAGAAACAGGAGGAGGTCGAGAAAACGCTGGCAGACGGGCCTCGCAGGATTGCCGTTGGGGAGAAGCAGCTTCAGGCAGCAAAGGACGCAGTGGAAGCTCAGAAGACCGAAATTCGAAACCGGAAGAAAGCCGCCGATGAAATTAATCTCAGGCTCCGATCAAAAGAAAGTGAGCTGCTCAAGCTTCAGGGAGTTCTGAATCAGGCCGCATCCAACAAAGAATATGCCATCGTCAAGTCGCAGTCAGAAAATGGAACTGCTGAGAAACTAGCAATGGAAGATCAGGCACTGGCAGCCCTTGACGCCTCCGACACGGCTCAGAAGAAAATCAAGGACTTTGAAGCTGCGGTGAAGGCCTCAGAACAGGCGCTCGCTGCAGTCCGAGCAGAAGTTCAGAATTCGGAGGCTGGTCTTCGATCGGAACTTCAGCAGATCGAGCAGCGAGTTTCAGAAGCTGAGTCAAAAATCGACTGGGGGCAGCACCTTCAGACGTACCAGCGCATGAAGGTGGCGCGGCGATCAGGTGCACTGGCGGCCGTTGAATCGAAGTTCTGCGAAGCATGCAACAACAGTGTGACTTCGCAGGACATGGTTCGAATGAATACAGGCCATGTCATCACGTGCCGTGAATGCGGCCGTCTGATCTATGTGATCGCCGACATTTCAGAATGACTTCGTCTCAGAATGACTTCGTCGGGTAAGCACTGATGACTTCGTTGACGTCGTCCTGGATTTCGAGAACGATTCGAACGTAACGGCACTCGGGATTTCCCTGTCGAGCCCCCTCTTCGCCGCCCGCAAATCCGACCCGCCGATTCATGCGCACCGTATAAACAGTGCGATCATTCTGCTGAGTTTTACGCACATCTTTGCCGCCCTGATTTGCTTTCAGGAACGCCTCGTCGATCGTAGCCAGAATGGCATCTCGATCTCCTTCGAAGACGCCGTGAATCCGCTTGGATGGTTCGTCGCGGGAATGCTGCATCACATGATCGAGCCGGTGACCATCAGCGCTTCCCGGACGGTAAGTGAGCCCGGCTGTGGAAACGAAGACTCGCCGCCTGACCTCCTGAAGTTTACCGAGCGTATCGGTCGCAATTTCACCGGACGCATCTTTCGTCCGCGGGGATTCCGATTCGTTTCGCGGTTTGTTCCCTGGTCTGGTCGATGAAACTTCGGGAACGGAACCAGGGGTACTCGTGCGCGAGGGTTCGGAATCCGTAACTTCGTTTTTTGAGGACGCAGCATCGGGGCGAGTGTCTGTTTCGGGTCGAGATCGGTTGGATTTCTTTCGTCGAGCAGGCTCAGGCTTCCCGGCAGAGGAAGTCGCGGATGCAGCCTCCGCTGACGGCAGGGTCTCTTCGCTTCGTCCGTTCTGCGAGCCTGATGCCGCTGAATCCGCAGCGTCCGGAGCAGTGCTTTCGTCGTCGGGTTCAATAAACTCGACATTCGGCAGATTCGAGGAACTCGGCGTCTTTTCTCCTGACTCCGCACCATCCTGCTTCGACGGGTTCGACGGTGTCCCAGTCGGTGATGATGAATTCGACGGTGCTGAAACAGTCGTTTGCCCAGAGCGCCCGGAAAGCCAGGCCTCCACCTTCGGTCGAAGAAGCGTAACGGCAACGATCGCACAGAGGATAATCAGGCGAACGATGAGTCTGTTTCGCTGTTGGGTGGACCAGGGCATGCGATACCTGCAGTGAATGGGCTTCGTAAACTGTTGTCAGGGTGTCATGTTGAGCCGTCCATCATAACGCACATCGATCGTTTCGGAATCGGATTTGTGTCAGGAAGGCCGTGGTCCGGCTTTTGGGTCGGCAATTCCTCTGCTAGCATTTAAAACACAGCAGAAATCGTCTGCGTCAGATTTCCGATTTTTTTGTTACCTCATGCCCGTGATTCAAGAGCAGGACAAGACATGCTTGCAGGCCACTTCATCGAAAAACGACAGATCAGACTTGTGGAGATTGATGAGCCGGTGCTGCCATCGGCCAGTGAACTTCCGGGACAGATTGTGTTCCAGCCCGAAATGACCTGCCTCTGTGGATCCGATCTTCCGTATTTTGATGCGGACTACGAAGGGCATGAGATGACCTATCCTCAGCCAGTCGGTATGTCTCTCCACGAAATGGTCGGAACGATCGTCGACACGAACGGAAAAAAATGGAAACCAGGAACCCGCGTGCTGGCCGTTCCGCTCGGTCAGCATGGTCTGTTCGAGCGATTCGTGCTGCCTGAAGACCGCGCTATCTCGCTGGCACCCGGACTCCCCGACGAGATCGCGATGCTGGCACAACCGTTCGGAACAGTCATCTTCGCTCTGAAAAAGCTGCCGAACATGATCGATCGGGACGTCGTGGTTCTTGGACAGGGGCCGATCGGGCAGATGTTCAATGCCGGGCTGAGTAATCTCGGAGCACGACGAATCATCGGCGTCGATCCGGTTGAATCGCGACTGAAACTCAGCAAACGAATGGGTGCCACTCATACCGTCTGTGGTAAGGGGCTTGATGTTGTGGAGCAGGTGAAGGACCTGCTGGATGGAGAACTGCCGGAGTTTGTTGTGGAAGCCGTCGGACACCGAGCTCAGGCTATCAACGACGCCATCGAACTCGTTCGGCCCACAGGGAAGATTCTCTATTTCGGTGTACCGTCAAAAACGATCAATAACGTCAGCATGTGGACCGCGATGCTGAAGAATATCGTGATCATGACCACGATCAATCCGGACTTCGAACGAACATTTCCTCTGGCAATGCAGTGGATCAGCGAAGGTCGAGTCGATCTCGCACCGGTGATTACGCATCGTTTCCCGCTGGCTGACATCCAGCGAGCCTTCGAGGTCTTTCGAGATCGAATCGAAGGTTCCCTGAAAGTTCTCGTCGAGTTTCCCTCACTGGCGAAGAAGTAGCCGGATTGTGCCATTCGCGCCGGCCGCTGATTCGTGAGATTCCAGGCAATATCGGAAAAGGCGAATTGCCCCGGGCTGGCGACATGACTACCGTTGCTGCAGGGTTCAGAAGTACTTCATTCTGAACCTTTGTGGCTGATCATCTGAACCATTCTGCGTGGTCATTCGTCGCGCGTGGTCATTTGTTCCGACGGAAAAGCCGGACGCGATTGAGGTCCGGCTCGAGTCTTATTGTCATTGTTGATGACTCATGTCTGCTGAAATCTGCACCACTGATGATATCACCGATGTGAAGCCCGAGGCGCACGAACGGTCGGTTTTGCCGCCGTCAGCGCCACTGATCCACACGGTGGGGGCCACTTTTGGTCTGGTGCTGCCATTCGCCGGGCTGGCGCTTGCGATGGTGCTGAGCTGGCAGCGTGGCTGGCTGGATCGAGTTCAGCTGTCGATTCTTGTTGCTGGGTACATGCTGACCGGTCTCGGAATCACTCTGGGGTTCCATCGCCTGCTGACGCATCGGGCCTTTTCGACATATGGATGGATGCGTGCATTCTGGATGATGATGGGGTCTCTTGCTGTGCAGAAGTCACCGCTTGAATGGTGTGCGACACATCGCAAACATCATGCGCTCAGTGACAAACCTGGTGACCCTCATTCTCCGATTGAGAACCCTCCCGGACTGTTCAACAGTTTGAAAGGATTCTGGCACGCTCACGCCGGATGGATTCTGACGGGGCATCTCATCACGACCGACCATCGTCGTTATGTGCCCGATCTGCTGCAGGATCCGCTCGCAGTCTGGATCCATCGAACCTGGGAGTTCATCTGGTTTCCGCTCGCCTTTCTCATCCCGACAGGTATTGCCTGGGCCATCACTGGTACCGGGGAAGGCGCTCTGATGGGGTTTCTGTGGGGCGGCTGCGCTCGGGTTTTCCTGGTTCAGCATATGGCATTCTCGGTGAATTCGATCTGCCATCTTTTTGGTCGCCAGGATTATCACGCCAGTGATAATTCCCGCAACAATCTGATCTGCGGAATCTTCAGCGGTGGCGAAGGCTTTCATAACAACCACCACGCCTTTCCGACTTCCGCCCGGCATGGGCTGGAATGGTGGCAGCCGGATCTTGCCTGGTATGTGATCTGGCTGATGAAGCAGACCGGCCTTGCCTGGGATGTCAGAGTTCCCACGCCGCAGCAGATGAACGATCGGCGTCGCGATCCGGAAGTCTGACGGAAAACGGATTCAGCATTCGAACGCACTTCAAGACCGGTCAAGCCCCCTTGCAACTGCAGAATTCTGCAGAAGCGAAGCACCTCTGTCGGGAGAAAGTCCCGGTTTTGAAACTCCAGTCACGTTTCAGAACCCACGTCGATGTACCTGACGCCAGGCCTGTGGCTCGGGAGCGAAACTTCTTCCAATCGTGAACGGTCTGGCCAGAATCGCCCCTGCGACGAAGCCACCGATATGGGCTCCGTAGGCAACACTGCTTTCCATTCCCCCGAACACGCCAATACTGCTGACGATCTGGAACAGAAACCAGAGCCCCACTGCAACGTAACCCGGAACGTCTGTGACAAACCGAAACATCAGAACAGTCACTGTACGATGAGGGTGGAGCACCAGATAGGCGCCCATCACTCCGGAAATTGCACCGGACGCCCCAAGACAGGGCGTTACCCGCGATACAGCGTCCTGACTGAACATGACATGAACGAGCCCCGCGACAAGACCGCACAACAGGTA
The DNA here is from genome assembly GCA_046345315.1 of Planctomyces sp. Classification (GTDB taxonomy): domain Bacteria; phylum Planctomycetota; class Planctomycetia; order Planctomycetales; family Planctomycetaceae; genus F1-80-MAGs062. The sequence continues at coordinate 7,176 of JBKDKA010000097.1, read as the reverse complement.
AAAGACAATGTACCGCCGGATCCCGAGGTCGTTTTCGATGTTGTCGCCGAAGATCCAGAGAAACCAGAGATTACCGCCAAGATGAGCCAGGCTGCCGTGCATGAAGATGGCGGTGAGCAGTGTCAGGTAAACAGGAATCGGAGTCTGCTGAAGTCCCGGGACCACAACCTGCTGCCGTCCGATCTCCGTGTCAACTTCCTCAACCCGAGATTCCGTGACGAGGTCCTGACCGCTGATGATTTCGGCAGGAACGGTCGAGAAGGCAAGTGTGAATTTCTCGTTGCTGCCCGCTCCCTGCAGGACGAAGAAAACGAAAACGTTCGCAGCAATCAGCAGGAGATTCACTATCGGAAACGCCGTCCGATCGCTGTTGTCGTCTCCCAGCGGAAACACCATGCCGCAACTCCTGCAGTCAGAACTCTCAGTCGGCGTTCGGAATGCAGTGACTGATAGCAGCTCCGAACAGGATTTCACCAGTGCTGCGATTTGTAGCAGCATTCCTTCAGAATGATACCAGAACCGTATACTGATACTTTACGAGGCGTTCTTCCTGTGGCTTGAGCGAAATCAGCCAGGTGAGCTCATTTCGGCGGTTGACCGTCCAGACGCCCTCTTCACGCAGGTCAATCTTCGGAGATGCGTCTGCACTGACGAAATCACCGGAGAACTTTCGAGTGACAACGAGCCTCGCATCGACGGAACGATGATTTCCGAGTCGGAGTTCACCGTTCACCGTGACCTTCCGAAAGCGACGACCGCCGATCGTGACAAGATCACGCTCCGAAAGCCCGGGATCATCCGTCTGATTCTCGTATTCCACATGAACAGCGCGAATGCTCAGCGCTTTGCTGACTCGAATCGTGGCTTCATCACCATTGTTTGTCCATAACGTCTGACTCTGCCCGTGGAACCGCCCCTGTGATGTGATCATCACAGGAGCACCTGTCATCGGAAACGGAAGCGGGTTTCGGAATCGAATCGCATCCCAGACGTCATCCGGCAGTGCATCACCGGTAGCGGGATCAACCTGCCGGCTGCTGTTCGGATTTCCCCATTCATCGCGGTTGTCGGGAATCGACCATTCCACAATGCGTTCGTATGCAGTCTCTGCACTGCCTGTCGACGTCAGCAATGCATCCCCTTTTGCAAGAGAACGCCGACCAATCGAAACATAATTCAGATCGACAGCGTCACCCGGATCTGGTGCGGATGCAACGACACTGGACACATCGCGATCTCTGACCGATGCCCCATTCTGCATCAGCGAATTCTGCATCAGGATGGAACTGCTGAAAGTCATTTCGCCGGGTCGCCTTCCGATCTGCTGAAAGAACTGCTGCCAGGTCTGCGAAGGCGCTATTGGCGACAGCACTTGACTGAACTGCACATTGGGGAAGCCGCTGATCACCGAGATCTCCGCATCCTGAAGATCCGTCAGCTCGTTTCGGATTGCAGCATGCTGTTCAATCGTCAGCCGATCGGTGCTCAGCAGATTGACGTGATAATCCGGTGCCCAGGATATTCCATGAGTCAGATAACTGACGTGACAGATTTTCTGCTCGCCGCCGTCCCGAGACACCAACAGCAGAACCGGTTGTTTCCGTTGCACCGTTCTCGGAATCGGATCCCCCGTCACTTCCAGTGCCGCGACATCATCATGAGCAACGTAGATGACACCGGCATCCGTCTTCAGCAGCAGAAATCGCGATGCTCCCGTGTTGATGTTGAACGGACTGGAAGACACATCCGACGAATCGGGGCTCAGAGACCGATTTGGAACATGGAGCACGATTCCCGCCAGTGGCGAATCCCCCGTCCGTCGATGAACAGTGACTTTGCGCCCGACAAGCTCCTCCTGAAGACTCGTTCCCGGAGTTGCCGGCAGTTCTTCCGTTATGGTTCGCTGTTCCAGACGCGTTTCCAGGACGTCGTTCGATTCGATAAGGAAAGTTCCGTGCACCGGGGCCGGCAGATCATTGAGTCGATAAACTCCCCGGCCCGTCATTGGAACTTCCATTTTCACGATGGAAAGCCCGTTCTTGAACAACGACACCGAAGCGATTCGCCCGGCGACTTCGGTTTCAGTCTCTGTGGCGATCGAAGCGAAGGCTGTGTCTTCCGCTCTCAAAGTTTGAATACCTGACAGCATCAAAAACATAGAGCTCAGAATCAGAAACCTGCACTGCTGATTCGTTTTCAACTGCTGACTCGTATTCATCGGTGACTCCAGATGGTATTCCGCGATTCAGGTAAGAAGCGACATCGTCGTGCTGAGTGACACCAGTATTCCGGGCCCCACGGTCATTCCATCACAGGCGGGAATTCAGATTGCGACGCTGGATTCCCGCCTGCGCGGGAATGATGGAACACTTGAAATCGAAAACAAATGAGTTCCCTGATGCCACAACGCAGTAGTTTATGAAAATCAAAAGTTCAGTGGTCAGATCTGCGCAACAATGATGTCAGAAGTTTGTCAGACACTTCATTGCAGTTTCCTTGGTCAGACCTCGGCGTCCGTCAGCGGCTTCAGTCCTGTTCTTCGGCAATGCCTGAGGAGCATGCAGGAAGTGCACTTCGGACGATTCGCGATGCAGAGCTTCCTTCCATGGTGCACCAGACGATGCGAGAAATTGATCCATTCATTTCGGGGAATCAATTCCATCATTTCCCGTTCGATGATTTCCGGATTCTGTGACTGAGTCAGTCCAAGCAGGTTCGTGATTCTTCGAACGTGAGTGTCAACAACAACGCCGGACGGAACTTTGAACCACGTGCCGAGCAGAACGTTGGCGGTCTTTCGACCGACTCCCGGAAGATTCACCAGCTGTTCCAGCTCGCACGGAATCTCACCGCCGTGGTGAGTGACAACCTTCTGAGCCATTCCTCGAATGTTCGCGGCTTTGTTTCGAAAAAAACCAAGAGACTGCACAAGCTTTTCGACATCTTCCTGCCGTGAAGCGGCAAGCGATTCCGCATCCGGATATCTGCGAAAGAGTTCCGGCGTCGCCATATTCACTCGTTCGTCAGTGCACTGCGCCGAAAGAATCGTGGCAACGAGAAGCTGGAAGGCAGACTCATGCCGCAGAGCACATTCAGCGACGGGGTACATCTTCGCGAGCCCCCGAACAATGGCACGCACACGAAGCTTCAGGTTTGCTTCGTCCTCTGAAGTCGCCACCGCAGATCGCGAACGGCTCGCTTTCGGCGCAGCTTTTCTCCCGGCTTTTTGAGCCGCCGACCTGTCGGTGTCTTTCGACGTTCTTTTCATTGAAATCATCCTGTGAACCGTAATGTCCTGATTGCCCCGTTGTCAGATCATTCGGAAATTATTCATGATCGTTACCATAGAGCGGACATGGTGAATCATGGTGAGCCTGTGCTGTGGATTGTATGCCAGGACAGGTGAGTTACACATCGCAGGCGAACCGTTTCACTGGTACTGCATGGAACGAGTGGAATAGAATCGGGCTCGCTGATTCCCGTAAGCAGATGAATTTCCGGAGACGATTCCCATGAAGACATCGAACCGATCTGCAGGACTCTGCAGGATCCCGACCACCGAGCTCGCTGTGGTTGCGATTCTGCTGTCGGTATTCGGATCACTGCTGTCAGAACGTTCTGCTTCCGTGATTGCGGCGGAGCCGACAGAGAACGTGACCGGTGCAGGGACCGGATCGCTCACGGTGGACCAGACGAATGAATGGAAAACTTCATCTCCTCGGGAGGAAATCCGACCTCAGTTTCGTTTCCATCCGAAGGGTGGCCCGCAGAGTCAGGGATCTCTGGAGATTACTGCTGACGAGCGCCCGGGACTCATGGGGAGCTGGATCCGAACGATTCCCGTAACCGGAGGCAAGACATATCAGTTCACGTGTTTTCGAAGATCCGAAGGTATCGAAATTCCGCGTCGGACCGCAGAAGTGAGACTCCTCTGGCAGAATGAAGCCGGATCAGCGGTGCCGCGAGATGAAAAGACCTATCCGAGTTATCGGCCCGGAAGCATTCCTCGAGCGGAACCGGAGTACGTTCACGATACTCGTCCGGTCGAGAACGGCTGGACCGAAGTTTCCGGAATCTTCCAGGCTCCCCAGGCAGCGAATCAGGTTCTTGTTGAACTGAATTATCACTGGGAACCCTCCGGTACGATTGAATGGTCAATGCCAGCAATCACGGAGACGACACCGATTGAACCCCGCCGAGCCAGGCTGGCAACGATTCACTACTGCCCGACAGCTGGTAAGACTCCCATGGAAAAGTGTCAGCAATTCGCGCCGCTGATTGCCGAAGCCGCCGACAAGAAGGCAGATCTTGTCGTGCTTCCTGAAACGCTGACCTATTTCGGAACAGGGCTCAGTTTCTCTGATGTTGCGGAATCCATTCCGGGGCCATCCACGGAATACTTTGGTGAGCTTTCCGCAAAACACAACCTGTATCTTGTCGTCGGACTGGTTGAGAGGGAAAAGCACCAGATCTTCAACGTGGCGGTTCTCATCGGACCGGACGGCAAGGTTGTCGGAAAGTACCGAAAGGTCACACTGCCACGAGGTGAGATCGAAGACGGATTGACTCCCGGGAATGACTACCCCGTTTTCAACACTCGATTCGGCCGTGTAGGGATGATGATCTGTTACGACGGCTTCTTCCCCGAGGTGGCTCGTCGATTGAGCAACAACGGAGCTGAAGTCATTGCGTGGCCCGTCTGGGGTTGTAATCCACTGCTGGCTCAGGCACGCGCCTGCGAGAATCATGTCTGGCTGATCAGCAGCACCTATACCGATGTGTCGGCCGCCTGGATGATTTCAGCGGTCTTCGATCATTCCGGGATTCCGGTTGCTCAGGCAAAAGAATTCGGCACTGTCGCCGTTCACGAAGTGGACCTGGCGAAGCCGCTGTATTGGACCAGCCTTGGTGACTTCCGAGCACAGATCCAGCATCACCGACCGCCGGATCCTGGCGAAGAACAGTCTGCTGATAAGCCAAACAGTCAGACTTCCCCCGAAAGGCCAGTTGAAGGAAGTGTCAAGGCGTCACGCTGACTTCCAGTTTCGCATCGCCCGATCCAGAGCCTCAGTGACCGGCGAAAGAGGCAGTCCGGCGTTGATCGCTTTGGAACTGTCGAGCACACAATTGGATCGTGGCGTGATAGCAGCCTTGCTCATGAACTGAGCTTCTGACTCGAAGAATCGAAAATCACGGCTGGAGAGTCCGTGCTTTCGGATCATGTCGACAACCTCCGACGTGCAGACCTGGCCGGGATTTGTCAGGTTGTAGATTCCGAATGGTACTTTGCGCGTCCAGCTTGCGACGCAGCATTCTGCAAACTCAGTGAGGTGCGACAGACTGTTGGTCGCCTGCAGGAGCGTGTCGTACCTCATCATCTTGCTGATGTAGTTGCGGCCGGAATCATTCTCGTCAAACGGAATTCTGAGTCGCCAGATGTAGCAGTTTGCTGCTCCGACAAGCAGTTCTTCACCGAGCGCCTTGCAGCCGGAATAGAAGCTGCAGTTGTTCTGCCGGAATGAAAAATTCGGTGGATCTGTTTCAAGAAAGCCGGAACCATCCGGTCTGCTGCCGGTGTAAATACAACCGGAGGAAACGTGTCCCCAGGGAATCTCCAGTTCTTCACAGACATCGCGAATGACCCCAGGAAGAAGCGCGTTTCCGGCAAGGCATTCTGTGCGATGCTTCTCGCAGGCATCCACATTCGGTCGTCCGGTGTAGCCTGCAGCATTGATCAGAAACTCCGGGCGATCACTGCTCAGAAGCTGCCGCAGAGCCGTACTGTCAGAATAATTGACATCTCTTCGTGAAATGATCCGAAAAGCCAGTCCCTGGCGGCGAACAGCACTCGCAATGGCGCTTCCAACGTATCCCTGCCCACCAAGAATCATCAGCATCCGACGGCTCACTCTTTTACGTCCATCACATTCCGACTGGTCAGTTTCTGACACACCGCTGCGGCAGTCCTGAATTATGACGTCCGATGGGGCATGGCAGGAGAGGTTACGAAAAAAACGGCCGAAATCGAAAACGGGGAACGCCCATTTCCTGCGGTTTATGGAAAATACGCAAATGTTGCGAAAATGCAACGTGTTGTGGAACACAACCTACAGAAACCCTCATCCGGAACATCCTCCCGCGACATGCTGGATTACACAGAAAATTCCCAGGCACCGTCTTGTTCATGCCGCAGATTCCGGGCAAACTGTCAGGGACGGGCAACGATCAGTCTTCACAAGGGAATCTTTTGATGCCGATCCTCGCAAAGGAACCGGATCTGTATCCTGACAATCTGCTCGACGTCGATTCAGCCGGGGATCTCGATCGTCACTGGTTCGCCATGTATACACTGGCGCGTCAGGAGAAAGAGCTCATGAGGAAGCTCCGGGGCCGAGGCATTTCGTACTACAGCCCACAGATTGAGCAGCGAAAACGATCGCCTCAGGGACGCATTCGAACCAGCTATCTGCCGATGTTCACCGGCTATGTGTTTGTCTGCGGTTCCGAAGAGCATCGGTACGAAGCGGTTTCCACGGGCTGCATTTCACGGTGTCTGCCATGTTCAGAGCCAGATCTTCTGATTGAAGACCTCCGTCGCATCAGACGAATGACGGAATCCGGCGGCGACGTCATTCCTGAAGCACGACCGGTCATCGGCCGCCCGGCACGCATCATCAATGGATCACTTCGAGGGCTCACTGGCACTATCGTTCAAGTCAACGGCCAGCATCGTCTGACCGTGATGGTGCGATTCATGCAGCAGGGAGCGTCCGTCACGGTCGACCGTGCAGACGTCGACTTCCTCGACTGACCCAACTGGCCCCCATCACGCTTTCAGCTGAACGACTTCAACGGGACCTCCGAAAATGCCATCGCTGCTGCGATAATCCAGCGCTGTGTTGTGGCCGGTCTCCGATGTTGTGGCCGGTCTCCGACCGAGCCACTTCGCTCAACTGGAACGGTCTCAAATGACGCCGAGGAGCATTTCATTTAGAAAGCATCCGGGAGACCTGCGGTCACCATGGTGCGGGGTCGGGAGACTACTGCTGTAAAGGTCTTGTGGTGAGTTGTTTTCGCGCTTCCTGTCGGGCTGTGGACGTGAGGTTTTTTCGTTTAGTTTTTGTTGGCGTTCCGAAGAGCAGCCGGTGCACGGAGGAGTGAGTCAGTCTTCCGTGG
>JBKDKA010000096.1:0-10262 GCA_046345315.1 Planctomyces sp. | reverse complement strand
CGGAATGTGAAGCTGTACGGTCAGGAACGGAACCTGATGACGTCTTCCATCGCTCGCATGAATTGCTTCCTGCATGGCATCGAAGACTTTCGGATTGAACGCGGTGACACGCTGGCCGAACCGAAGCTTGTGGCTGGAGATCGTCTACAACAATTCGACGTGGTGCTGGCCAATCCTCCGTATTCCATCAAACAGTGGGACCGTGATGCGTTTGCGGCTGATCCCTGGGGTCGTAATCTGTACGGGACTCCGCCACAGGGCCGAGCTGACTACGCCTTTTGGCAACACATTCAGTGCAGCTTGGCGCCGAAGGCCGGACGCTGTGCGATTCTGTTTCCGCATGGCGTACTGTTTCGGCAGGAAGAAGCCGAGATGCGTCGGAAGATGATTGAAGCGGATGTTATCGAATGCGTGCTCGGACTTGGGCCAAATCTGTTCTACAACTCGCCGATGGAAGCCTGCGTCGTCATGTGCCGCACGAACAAGCCGACGGCTCGGAAGAACAAGGTGCTGTTCATCAATGCAGTCGGCGAAGTGACTCGGGAACGGGCTCAGAGCTTTCTCACAGACGACCATATCAAACGCATCGTGAAGGCTTACGAGAAGTTCAAGAATGTGGATGGCTTTGCACAGGTTGTGACGACCAGGGCGATCCTGGAAAAAGACGGCAACTTGAGTATCCCGCTGTACGTCTCGTCCGAAACGACGCAGACGAGCGAAGAGAATGCCGCTTCACAGGCAACAGCACTTCCGGAAGCACTCTCTGCGTGGCTAAAGAGTTCCGCCGATGTCCGCACGGCTCTGGCCACGCTTCTTGACGGAGCGTCCCGATGAGCAAAGCCAAAGCGAAGAAGCTCACCGTGATGGTCTCGTCGACCGTCTATGGCAGCGAAGATGTGCTCGATCGAATCTATGACGTGCTGACGAATTTCGGCTACGAAGTCTGGATGTCGCACAAAGGCACACTGCCGGTGTCGTCGCATCGGTCGGCGTTTGAGAATTGCCTGGAAGGTGTTCGGCGAGCGGATATCTTTCTCGGGATCATCGGAACTCGGTATGGCACCGGAGTTGATAAAGAGGATCCTGCTTCGCTTTCGATCGCTCATCAGGAACTGCGTCTCGCGATTGAGCTGAAAAAGCCTCGCTGGCTTCTGGCCCATGAGAATATCCTGACCGCTCGAACGTTGTTCACAAAACTGGGTCATGAAGGCGTCGAGGGACGCAAATCGCTGAAGCTGAAGCGTTCTGATGTCCTGGAAGACATGCGACTGATCGATATGTACGAAGAAGCAACATTCGACCGTCTGCCGCTGGCCGAACGAATTGGCAACTGGGTGCAGAAGATTCATTCGGCAGACGATGCGGGACGCTACATTCTGTCTCAGTTCTTTCGCTATCAGGAAGTTCTGGCATTCGTAGAGGAGCATTTCAGAAATGGAACACCTCTATTGGAAGGGCAGGCTGACCGATTACTCCGGAAAAGATACTTCAACTGCTTCGCCTCGGTGAAAGCAGTCAGGTGGAACTTAAGACAAGCCTGAAATCAGCCGATGCGATCGGAAAGAACGTCTGCGGGTTCCTGAATACTTCCGGCGGGTACATCATCTGCGGCATCGCTGCCGACGGTGAGGTCGTCGGCGTGAATGTTTCGGATGCTGGCTTGTTGTCGTTTGAGAAGAAACTTCATGAGCAGTTGTCGCCGTCGTCTCTGGTATCCGTGCAGCGTCAGGAATTGAACGGATTGCAGGTCGTTGTCATTGAAGTGCCAAAGGGACGCGACGTTCCCTATTCATTCAAGAACATCTTTTACATTCGAAGTGGTGAGACTACTCAGGTCGCCAGCAGTGAGATCATTCGCGACATGGTGCTCGCTTCCAACAGTGAGCCGATCCGGTGGGAACGACGCAACTCACTGGGCGAACTCGAAACGGATCTCGACATCGAAGAAGTGCGACGGACTGTGAAGGATGCTGAGCGAACCGGACGAGCCTGGTTCAATGATACCGGTGACATGGTGCGAACGCTGGAAGATTTGTCGGTCGCTCGGTATGGCAGAATGACGAACGCCGGTGATGTGCTGTTCACAAAGAACCCGGGCATGCGTTTGCCGCAAACTCGACTGCGGGCGTACAGCTACAACACCGACAAAGCGGGCGACAAGTTTGCCGACATGAAGTCACTCGAAGGTCCGGCGATGACCTTGTTTGAGCAGGCTTACAGCTTTATTGTCCGGAACACTCGCACGGTCTCGCGGTTCATCAAAGGCAATCCGGTCCGCCAGGACGCGCCGGTGTATCCGGAAGCGGCGGTCCGAGAAGCGCTGATCAATGCGTTTGCCCATCGTGACTATTCCAGTGCTTCGGGCGGCATCGCAATTCATGTGTTTCCGCGACGGCTGGAGATCTGGAATTCCGGCAGTCTGCCGCCAGGAGTGACTGCGGAAACTCTGGGCCGAGGACAGTTGTCGGTGCTCCGGAACCCGGATATCGCCCACGTGCTGTACCTGCGAGGCCTGATGGAGAAGGCGGGCCGGGGAAGTGTGCTGATGGTTCAGGAGTGCGAAAAGAACGGCCTTTCCGCACCGAAATGGCAGTCTGACGACAACCTGGGCGTCACGCTGACCTTCTTCGCCCCGGAAGTGACCCCGGAAGTTACCCCGGAAGTTACCCCGGAAGTTACCGGGGAAGTTACCGGGGAAGTCACCGGGGAAGTCACCGGGGAAGTGTTGCGGCTGCTGCAGAACCTGAAAGGAGCAATGTTGCGTCGGGAACTGCAGGAAGCAATGTCGCTCAAGGACGACGAACATTTCCGCAAGGCCTATTTGCTCCCGGCTCTGGCCGCAGGCGTCATCGAAATGAGTCACCCGGACAAGCCCACCAGCAGTAAACAGCGGTATCGACTGACGCCACTCGGCAGACTTGTCCAGGCGAGGACGTCGTCATGAAAGCTCTGAAAGATCTTACCGACCTTGTCCCAAACGCCAACTGGGCGTCGTTGCCGCTGTTTGATCGCACTGGCTGGACGCGGGTGAGGTTTGGGGATGTGGTGGAGAATGTGAATGAGACGGAGCGATCTCCTGCAGAGGCGGGGATTGATCGGTTTATTGCGATGGAGCATTTGGAGCCGGGGTCGTTGCATGTTCGCGAATGGGGCAACGTGGCGGACGGGACGACTTTTACTCGGCGATGTCGACCGGGGCAGGTGCTGTTTGGAAAGCGGCGAGCGTATCAGCGGAAAGTGGCGGTTGCGGAATTTGATGCGGTGGTCTCTGGCGACATTTATGTGCTGGCACCAAAGGATGATCGGCTGATTCCGGAGCTGCTGCCGTTTCTTTGTTTGTCCGAGCGATTCTTTCAGCATGCCGTGGGAACCAGTGCCGGATCGCTCTCGCCACGCACCAACTGGAGCAGCCTCGCCAGCTTCGAGCTGGACCTCCCGCCGCTCGACCAGCAACGCCGCATCGGGGAAATCCTTTGGGCGATGGATGCCAGTGTAAGCGGCCAGAATTCAATTCGTGCGTCTACGGAATCTCTCCAAACAGCACAGGTAGAGGCAATGCTGATGGAGTTAGCAGATGGTCCATGTCGCTCTCTGGAAGATGTGCTAACGGGAAGTCCTGAGAGTGGGTGCTCTGCGCCGCCAAGTTCTACCAACACGGGTCACTTTGTTCTCTCACTCGCAGCACTAACGAAATCTGGCTACGTCACTGGAAACCTGAAGATGATCCCTCCGACAAAGGAAATGCTTGATTGTCGTTTGCAGAGAGGCGACTTCCTGATTTCACGGTCGAACACTCAGGAACTGGTGGGTTTGGTCGGCATCTTCAACGAGAACCGAAATGATGTCTCGTTCCCGGACACCATGATGAGACTCCCTGTCGACGAGTCAATTGTCGACAAACGTTTTCTTGAGATAGTGTTGCAATCTCGCGCTGGCCGACTGCACATGATGCGAACGGCGGCGGGCACAAGTAGCAGCATGAAAAAAATAAATCGACGTTCGCTCAGGACATTCTCTGTACCAACACCGTCGCTGGAAATTCAACGTCAAGTCGTCTTGAGCGTCGGCATTTCTAAGGAACTTCATTCTGCGGCAACAGAGGCAACTACGCAAACGGAGCGATTGAAGGCGGCTCTGACTCAATTGATCTGTGATGATTGCAATGGTCAAACACCTCGATAGGGCCAGTCGTGAATTCAATCTGTGTAGAGTTCTTACTTGTTTGCCAAATCGAATGATCCTCGAAGATTTTAGGACCATCAGTTTCATGCTCGTCAGTTGATAACGACGGCCAGCCATAGTGCATTTTGCTATTCATATCGGAACTCTCATGAACTTCAACGAATCCAACACCGTAGAGCAGATGATTCTGGATGCGATGTCGTCGAAGGCCAAAGGGGCGAGCAAGCCTTTGGTTTTGCACGAGGACGCGGAACCGGGATGGGGCGGGTCGCTCGGTGGAGATCTGGCGGATGCAGCTTCGACACCGGTGAAGTGGGATTATCATGCGGTCACCGAGGTGCTTCGGCAGCCAGAGGATGTGATGGTCGAATCGTGGCTGCGAGACGCTTTGATTCGGCTCAATCCGGAAATTGCGGCTCAGCCGGATCGAGCGGACGAAGTCATCTATGCTCTGCGCGCGATCCTGCTGTCGGTTCAGGGCGACGGTCTGGTGCGGGCCAATGAAAACTTCATGGCATGGCTGCGGGGCGAGAAGACCATGCCGTTTGGTCCCAACGGCGAACATGTGACCGTGCGGTTGATCGATTCTTCAAACCTGTCGCAGAATCTCTACGTGGTAACGAACCAATGGACTTTTCGAGCGGGTGCAGTCGAGAAGCGGTTTGACGTCGTGTTCCTGGTCAACGGGCTGCCGCTGATTATCGGCGAGGCCAAGACGCCGACTCGCAGTGCTGTGACCTGGTTCGATGCGGCGTATCAGGTGCATGAGATCTACGAGAAACAAGTTCCGGCGATGTTTGTTCCGAACGTGTTTTCGTTCGCGACGGAAGGCAAGTTGTTTCGCTACGGGTCCATCCGCATGCCGATCGACATCTGGGGACCATGGAGGACTCGCGAGAATGATCCGGAAGGTTCCATCACCGATGTGCGTCGCACGATCGAAAGCATCCTGCGGCCCGGCGTGGTCCTGGACATCCTGCAGAACTTCACGGTCTTTGCAACGGACAAGAAGCATCGCCGTATCAAGATCATCTCTCGTTACCAGCAGTACTTCACGACCAATCAGCTGGTCGAACGTGTCATCAAGGGCACTCCAAAGAAAGGCCTGATCTGGCATTTCCAGGGAAGCGGCAAATCGCTGCTGATGGTCTTCGCGGCTCAGAAGCTGCGACTCCATCCGAAGCTCGGCAATCCCACGGTCATCATTGTCGTGGATCGTATTGATCTCGATACGCAAATTACGGCCACGTTCAACGCTGCAGATGTGCCAAACATGGTCGGCGTGGCGACCCGCACGGAACTGCAGACGTTGCTGGCTCAGGATGTTCGCAAAGTCCTGATCACGACGATTCACAAGTTCGGCGAAGCGGGCGGCAAGCTGAATGAACGCTCCAACGTCATCGTGCTGGTCGATGAAGCTCATAGAACTCAGGAAGGCGATCTCGGTCGCAAGATGCGGGAAGCGTTGCCGCATGCGTTTCTGTTCGGTCTGACGGGCACGCCGATCAATCGAGCCGACAAAAACACGTTCTGGGCCTTCGGTGCGGAGGAAGACGAGAAAGGCTACATGAGCCGCTACTCGTTCCAGGAATCGATTCGCGACAAAGCCACGCTGCCACTGCACTTTGAAGCTCCGGAAGTGAAGCTGAAGATCGACAAAGCGGCGATCGACGAAGCCTATCGACAGATCACTGGACGTCTGAATGAACAGGATCGCGATGACCTGGCCAAACGAGCGGCCAAGATGGCCGTGCTGGTGAAGAACCCGGAACGAGTCCGAGCAGTGGTAAATCACATCGTCACGCACTTCCAGCAGAAGATTGAACCGAACGGCTTTAAGGCTCAGGTCGTGGTCTTCGATCGCGAATGCTGTGTACTCTACAAAGCGGTGATGGATGAACTGATCGGCCCGGATGCCAGTACCATCGTCATGAGCAGTGCTCAGAACGATCCACCGGAATGGAAAGATCATATCCGTGACAAAGATGCCGAAGAGAAGTTGCTGGATCGGTTCCGCAATCCGGCTGATCCACTGAAGTTCGTCATCGTCACCAGCAAACTGCTGACGGGCTTTGATGCTCCGATTCTGCAGGTCATGTATCTCGACAAGCCGATGAAGGATCACAATCTCCTGCAGGCCATCTGCCGGACAAATCGCACGTTCGGGCAGGAGAAGACTCATGGGCTTATCGTTGACTACATCGGAATCTTCGACGACGTGGCTCAAGCACTGGACTTTGACGAAAAGGCCGTGCAGCAGGTTGTCAGCAACATTGAGGAACTGCGACAGGCTCTGCCGGTTCAGGTTCAGAAGTGCCTGGCCTTCTTTTCCGGCGTCGATCGCAGCGTGGGAGGCTATGAAGGCCTCATGGCGGCTCAGCAGTGCCTTCCGAATAACGAAGTCCGCGACAAGTTTGCTGGCGAATACAACGTGCTGGGAACGATCTGGGAGGCTCTGTCACCGGATTCGATCCTGAGTCCTTACGAGAAGGACTACAAATGGCTGACTCAGGTTTACGAGTCCGTGAAGCCTCCGAGCGGCAACGGCAAGCTGCTGTGGCATGCTCTGGGAGCCAAGACGGTCGAGCTGATCAATCAGAATGTGCATCTGGATTCCGTGCGCGACGACGTCGAGACGCTGGTGCTGGATGCCCAGGTGCTTGAGGAAATCCTGGGCGACAAAGATCCTGAGAAACGTGGACGGGAGATCGAGATCAAGCTGATCGCTCGGCTTAGGAAGCACAAAGGGAATCCGAAGTTCAAGGCTCTGGGCGAGCGACTTGAGAAGGTCAAAGAACGCCACGAGCAGGGCTTTCTGAACAGTCTGCAGTTTCTGAAGGAGATTCTGGAACTTGCCAAAGAAGTCGTGGCCGCTGAGAACGAATCCGATCCAGAAGAAGAACGCGACCGAGCAAAGGAAGCTCTGACGGAATTGTTCCAGGATGCCAAGTCCACGGCGACTCACATCATCGTGGAACGCATCGTGAGCGATATCGATGAGATCGTGAAGAAAGTCCGCTTCCCCGACTGGCAGCACACGACGGCTGGTGAACGGCTGGTCCAGAAGGAACTGCGGCGAACGCTGCTGCGTTACAAGCTGCACACGGATCAGGAATTGTTCGATAAGGCTTATGGGTACATTGTGCAGTACTACTGATTTGCCCGCCTTTTCGAATCGCCAGTTGCCCTGAGTGGCCTATCAGTTCGGCAATCTGTCAGACTTCCGATCCCATCCCATCCGCCTCCGAACGACTTTGAACTGAAATCCCCATGAAAGCCATTGACCGCCCGTTCACCAAGATCATCAATGGAACTTCACAGTTTGTGATCCCAGTCTTTCAGCGAGATTACAGCTGGACTGAAGCACAGTGCGAGCAGCTTTGGAAGGACATTCTTTTTATAGCAAACGATCCGACAAGCCGCGGCCACTTCATGGGGTCTGTTGTCTATGTATCGACTGGTGATACGTCTGCAGGCTTTACACGTTGGCTGCTGATTGATGGACAACAACGTGTAACCACACTTACGTTGCTCCTTGCGGCACTCAGAGACCATATCGTGGAAACGGGCTGGAAGGGAACTGAAGACAGCCCGACGGCAACACGAATCGAGGCCTATTTCCTGAAAAACGTTCAGGAGGAAGGGGCTCGAAGACACAAGCTTGTCCTGCGCCGACACGACCAGGAGACGTTGCAGGCAATTCTAGATTCCACAGAAATGCCCACCAACACGTCGGAGCGAGTTCGAGAGAACTATGAGTACTTTCGTGAGCAGATTACGGTCGCTAATCCAGATGATATTTATCGAGGCCTTGATCGCCTGATTGTAGTCGATGTCACGCTTGATCGGGGTACCGATGATCCACAGCTGATCTTTGAGAGCCTCAACTCGACGGGCATTGACCTGAGCCAATCCGATCTCATTCGAAACTTCATCCTGATGCGTCTGCCGGAAAAACAGCAGACGAAACTCTACGAATCTTACTGGAGCAAGTTGGAATCGCTGTTTCGAGGCTCAGAGAGAACCTTTGACTCATTCCTGCGAGATTATCTGGCCTTCAAGACCAAGGCGAGCAAGCAGGAAAAGGCCGATGAAATCTACCGTGCGTTTCGCCGAAGTTTCGAAGCGCTTCAAGAATCGTCTGGTGATCTTGAGTTACTATTGTCCGAAATGCTTCGCTTCGGTCGATATCACGCGGCCTTCAGTATCGGGATGCCAATTTGCGGCGATCTTGTTGATGATCTCGCTCGCCTTCGTCGGCTGGTCGATGTGCCAGCACTTTTAATCATGCGCCTCTTTGATTGTTTCGAACGTTGCAAAACACTCACTGCAAAAGACTTTCAAGAAGCAATATTGGCCGTTGAGAGCTATGTGTTTCGCCGAGCACTTTGCGGTGAGCAGACCAGGAGTTATTGGCAGATATTTGCAAACCTCGCCTATCGCATTGGTGAACAGAAACCCCTACGCGACCTTCGCGTCGGACTTGCCAGGCAGAGAGATGCTTACCGGTTTCCCAGTAACGATGAATTTCGTCGCGAATTGTTGCTCCGCGACATTTATGGACTGCGAGTCTGCTTTTACCTGCTTGAACGACTCGAAAACCACGACACAAAGGAACCAACGAACACTAGCGGGTACTCAATCGAGCACATCATGCCGCAAAACGAAAAGCTGCCCGAGGAATGGCAGGAAATGCTTGGCAAGGATTGGAAGAAGGTTCAGGCCACCTGGCTGCATCGACTCGGCAACCTGACACTGACTGGCTACAACAGCAAGTACTCCGATCGACCGTTTGAAGAAAAGAAGGCCATCCCAAAAGGTTTCAACGAGAGTGCAGTCAGGCTCAACAAGTTTGTCCGAGAGCAGCCTCGATGGACGCCGGTTGAAATCGAACATCGCAATCAACTGCTGACAGATCAGGCATTGAAGATTTGGCCATCGTTAGACGTTGAGGCTGCAGCAGTAGAACTGGCAAAGCAAGCGGAATTGCGAGAACTTGCTGAGCGAAGGGACGTTTCAAAGGTTCCGATGAGTAATGCGGCGCGAATTCTGTTTGATCAACTGCGGCCACAGATAACAGAAATCTCGCCCACAGTCCTTGAATTAGCCGAATCCAAATCTGTGAGTTACCACGCTACTGGATTCTTCCTGGAAGTCCTTCCTCGAAAGCACAAATTGTTGCTCATACTACCGTTGGACCACGCAGAAATCGAAGACCCGCATGGACTCACCGAGGACGCAACTGAGCGGAAGTTTTTCTTTTATGCCAAGTACGAGGGCGGCGTGCTGCTTCGAATAAAGTCCTCTGACGACATCAATCATGCATTGCCGATTATCCGTCGAGCACATTCTCTGGTCTCGAGCACTTCGTCGGAATAGTAGTCAGCGTTTCCGCAATCACCGGTATTCCTTCGGGGGCCTCCACGTCAGCGCGTCTGTCGGTTGCCAGCAGATGCTCATCTCCAAGGTGCCCGTATAGGTGCCGGAGGTCTTGCTGGAATCTGCATTTCTCTGCATGGGTCTGCACTGCAGAGTGCAAAACGTGACGGCAGGAATTTGGCGAAATCCCGGGTCCATCAACGCTAAGAACCCCCGAGATAACTCGAGGGTCCTGAGATCAGCACTGTGTTTTCAGGCGATCCTGCAAGCGGAGAGGGAGGGATTCGAACCCTCGGTGCCCTTGCGGACACACCGGTTTTCGAGACCGGCACATTCGGCCACTCTGTCACCTCTCCGGAAACTGACTGCATTCCGGATCGTTCAGTCAAACGTTCGGATCGCTGATCGTACGGCAAAGTCGTTTGGTGCGACTCCGAACATCAGTGTTCTGGAAACAGTAGTCTATCCGGACATCGGATGCTTTCCAGCACGAGAACACGAAGTTGCGGAGATGGGACGGATGACAGACCACGTGATGGCGTCTCAGTCACCCATCCGAATCAGTCGACAATCCGAATCGATTTCCATCGGCCGGAAAGAAATCTCAGAAACATCAGGCCTCCCGAAAGGCCGACGTGCAGTGAGCACGCTGTCCAGTAGCGACTGAGACTGCCCTGCCCCTGGCTGGCCAGCCACCACGA
>JBKDKA010000095.1:0-13978 GCA_046345315.1 Planctomyces sp. | reverse complement strand
CATCATCTGTTCGCTGGTGGCTCGCCCCGACTGCGGCCCCATCACGCGAGCTCGAAGACTTCCCTGAGGCAGCAGATGAGCGATATTCGTGCCTGCACCGTCGCGATCGACCTGATCGAGATACTGTCCCACGTCGACGGGACCGGACCCGCAGTTCCCGGTAACTACCGTCGTGCATCCCTGAAGAAGGTAGTTGATATTGCCGCGAGTATCCCGATTCAGAATGGCATCATCGCTGTGATTGTGGAGGTCAATAAAGCCAGGCGCAATCACCAGCCCGGTGCAGTCAACACGAATGGAAGCCTCCGGAATGTCACCCGTCTGAATCGATTCGATCACCCCGTCACGAATGACAACATGTCCAGTGAACGGATCTGATCCGTCACCGGCATGGATCGAGCCGTTCGTCAGCGCAATCCGATTCGCAGTCTGCTCATCGGCAAGCAATGCAGGAGACGCCGAAATGCCCGGAACGAGTATCCAGAAGAGTGTCACAAACGCGAGGCGGAGACAAACCTTCACGATCCAAACGACCGGAGAGTCAGACAGCCGTGACATTTGATCGCTCTCCCGAGAAGCACCGAAACCAGTTTACCCGTCAGTCCAGTCAGGGCGTCAATTGATTTCGAGCAGGCATTTCGAGGTCTCTTCAGACTCAATACGGACTCCGCTGTCATTCAGTCGAAGATCGCACCGAATCTCCGCGATCACGGGACGGAACATTCAAGCGGCGATCCTGCAGCCTGAAGAAGTCCCGGAAGTCCGCTACGAATCTGAGCTGCGTGATCTTCAGCAAGTGGCAGCAGAGGAGGCGCCGTCTGAGAATTGCAGAGACCGCAGAGACTCAGAGCGTACTTCAGCGCTGGAATGATGTTCATCTTTCCGGAAGGATCTCGATACACCGTCTGGAACACTCGTTCCATCAGAACACGCAGTTCAGCGATGCGAGAAGAATTGTTTTCGACGGACGCACTGTAAAGATCGGAATAAAGCTGTGGCAGAAGATTTCCTCCACCGGTCACACCGCCAGCACCACCTGCGGCAACAGCAGACGGCAGCAGCTCTTCCGAACCGATGAACGTCACGAAATCCTGCCGCCCGTTGAATCGAGCCGCCATTTTCTGAAATGCAGCAAGGTCACCACCGCTGTCTTTGATCCCGATGATGTTTTCATGATCCGAGAGTTCAATGACGGTATCAAGGTCAAGGTTCACCCCGACACACGAAGGCATGTTGTACAGCATCAGAGGCAACGGAGATCGATCTGCCAGCTCCCGGAACCACGCGGCGAGGTGCTTCTGCGTCACATCAAAATAATACGGCGCTGCAGAAACGATGGCTGCTGCGCCATGCTCGGCGGAGTGTTCAGCAAGAGCGATCGCTTCTCCCATCGAACAGTCGGTGACGCACACCAGCGAAGGCACCCGTCCGTCGGCTTTGCGGCAGGCCTGCTCCACCATTTCGTATCGCACCTGATACATCAGGGAGGGGCCTTCACCAGTCGTTCCGAGCAAAAACAGCCCTGAGACCCCACCGTCGATCATGTGATCCACAACTCGGTCCACTGCTGCCGCATCAAGCTCCTCAGCCGAGAGCAGTGGAGTGACGACCGGAGGAATAATGCCGCTGAATACCGACTTCATGAAATTCAGATCCCGGAAAAAGAAAAAGAAACCGACGCTTGCTGCGATTCGTGGACTCCCGAACGGAAATATACCTCACATCAATGACTTTGTCGTTTCCGAGCGGATCACACCGAAGGCTGGATAAAAACGCAAATATGGGTAATATAGCACTCGTGAGTGTTTTGCAATGAATCGTCCGGGAAGCTCGCTTACCACCTGGAATTTCTGCTTCGCACGTGAGAGCACATCGGATTTTTGTTTCGGATCCGGTCTCCGTGTGGTTGAATGTAGTGACGGACGGCTCGCCATGGATACTGGCGAAGCAATGACAGATTTCAGGACTGAATTCCTCAGGGGACAAGATGTACACACTCTTGACAGGCGCCACAGGACTCGTCGGACGATACCTGGTTCGTGATCTGCTGCTGAATGAACATAATCTTGCCGTTGTGGTTCGCACGTCTCGGCGCCAGACACCAGTGGAACGGATGGAAGAGATTCTTCAGCACTGGGAGAAAGAACTCGGACGTGCGCTGCCGCGCCCAGTGGTTCTTTCGGGCGACATCTGCGAACCGGGATTCGGGTTCAGCGAAAGTGATCAGGAATGGGTGCGGAGTCACTGCAACCGGATCATCCACAGCGCCGCAATTCTTGAATTCTACGGCAAGGATCGAACTCAGGAGCCCTGGCGTACCAATCTGAATGGCACGCAGAATATGATCGCCCTGTGTCGTGATCTCGGCATCCGGGACATCCATTACGTCTCGACTGCTTACGTGGCTGGAAATCAGGATCAACTGGTCATGGAAGATCAGCTGGATGTCGGCCAGACGTTTCGGAACGACTACGAGGAAAGCAAGTTCATGGCGGAATCGCTTGTCCGCCGCATCGACTTTGCCGACCATGTCACGGTTTATCGTCCGGCTGTGATTTCCGGAGATTCACGCACCGGGTATACCAACACCTATCATGGCATGTATCTGTATCTCCGTCTGATGGCAATGATGATTCCGACCATTCCGCCCTCCGAGGACGGCAAACGGCACACGCCGATTCGTCTGCAGATGACCGGCGATGAGCTCAGAAACATTATTCCGGTCGAATGGGTTTCTGCGGTCATGACGCGACTTCTGGAAACGCCGGAAGCTCGCGGGTTGACATTCCACATTGCTCCGGAAAAGCCATCCCGCTCGGGTGACATCATCGACTACTGCGGAGAATACTTCGGAAGTACCGGCGTTCAGTTCTGCGGACACGATGCTGAACTGGAGCCTGTTCAGCGTGAAGACAACGAAGATCAATGGATGTTCGAACGGATGTGCAAGGAGAACATGGAGACATATGCACCGTACGAACGCACAGACAATCGGTTTGATCTGACGAATCTGAAACGGTTTGCTGGTGACATTCACTGTCCTGAAATCGATCGCACTGTTGTTCACCGCTACATTGATTACGGCAATGAAGATCGCTGGGGTAAACGACGACCCCAGGTTACCGAGCCATCATTTCTGGTTGAAGAGTACCTGACGGAACTGCGCCGCAGCAGAGCCACCCTTCCGGATGACTCCGAACCCTGCACGGTTTCCGGCCTGGACATCTGCGGACCGGGTGGTCTTCAGCTGACATTGTCCGTCAACGCTGCAGGGGCAATTCGGATCGACCGCGGACTTCCGAATGATGAATCGCTTCCGATACTGAAGCTGACAACCGAGGAATTCGCTCTGATCGTATCGTCCCCATCACAGGGCTCGTCAGTGCTCACAGCTGCCGCGGAACTTGCCGGAATTTCCGCACCAGCCGAGTTTGCAGAGTCACTTCAGAGTCACCTGCAGCACGAAGAAACTCCCCATGAAATCCAGACGGCCTGAGGCCTGCTGAATACAACTCCGATTCTCCTGTTGATATCATCGAAGAAGCGCTGACAATCTGTTCCGCCTCTTCGATATCACTCGGAGTTTCCTCATGGCATCTCGAATCGATCGTGTGTCAGAACCCGCAGACTCGGGCGCGTATTCGCAGCTCGAGTCTGTTCGTTCCGCTGTTCGGAAAATCTCAGCCCCCCGCATTTTCAGAGTGCTCTTTCTCGGACTGATCGCAACAGTCGTCACTACCAGCAGCTCAGCAGCGCAGCGGTCTGACGGGAAGGGGCGTCCGCCCGCCTCAGCGTCAGCAATGCCTGTCGTGTTCGAGAAGAAAGCTACAAAGAATTCGGAGGCATTGAATTCCAGCGGTACACAGCCGAAAAAAACTGTTTCGAAGGATCCGCAGGTTCAGGAGTTTGAATCGCGCCCCAGTACTTCGATTACCGATGACGATGTCAAAAAACTGGCTGATCACCCACCAGCACTGGAACAGATCCAGACTCTCAACCTGAAGGGTGCACAGGTCAGCGGTGCCAGCCTTTCACTGCTGAGCCGTTTTACTTCGCTGGAACATCTGGATCTCAGCGGCGTTGCGATCGACGCAAAGGAACTGTCTGCGATTTCGACGGCCGTACAGCTGAAGCATCTGTCGCTCGCTGGGTGTTCACTCCGCGATGAAGCATTTGCTGCAATTGCCCCACTGACAGAACTCCGCGTTTTGAATCTCTCATCCACGAAGATCACCGACGCGGGATTCGTTCATCTTCATAAGCTGACAAAACTGGAGGAGATCTATGTCAGCGGAAACCCGATCACCGGAAACGGCTTTCAGGCTCTCGGACCAAAGGGAGCAAAGGCTCCACTTCGGATTGTTCACGCAGGATCCTCAGACTTCGGACTCTTCGGACTCTTCCATCTGAAGAACGTGAATTCCATCGAAGAGCTTGTGGCTGCAGGCTGTAAAATGTCTGACCAGAGTCTGCAGGGAATCCGTTCCATGAAGAAACTTCGAAGACTGCACATTGCCGGCAACGACATCAGTGACAGTGGCCTGAAAGTGCTCACCGGGATGAAGGCCATGGAAGATCTTGACATATCGAACACCATAAATGTCAGCAACGAAACACTGAAACGACTGAAGACATTCCGACAGCTGAAGACACTGAACATCGAATCCACATCGTGCAATGAAGCGGGCGTCATGGCCCTCAAAAAATCACTGACCGGTTGCACGATTCGCTTCAACAAACGCGAATACTGACACACACGGCAGATTCTTCCAACCCCCGTGAGCTCCTGCTTCACTGCTGCAACTTCGATCACCTGCCAATCGAGATGGGTATGACATATCCGCGAGTCTCCAGCCTGAAAACGATTGAAGAGTTTCGTGAACGGCTCGCTGAGCTGTCTCTTGATCTGCCGGTAGATGAGATTCTGAAGCAGGGGCCTGACTCGCCGCTCGCCAGGCCGCTGCAATGTTCCGCTGGTGTGATTCGCAATCGCTTCTGCATTCTTCCGATGGAAGGCTGGGACGGAGCAGTCGACGGAAAACCATCCGAACTGACGCGGCGACGCTGGAGAAATTTCGGACGGAGCGGCGCAGGGCTGATCTGGGGCGGTGAGGCTGTGGCTGTTCGACATGACGGTCGCGCCAATCCGAATCAGCTGCTGATCAATGATGCGAATCTTGCGTCAATTGAAGATCTGCGTGTCCTGCTGGAGAAAGCTCATCAGGAAACATTCGGTACGATCGACGGACTCCTGACCGGACTTCAGCTGACTCACTCCGGCAGGTACTCGAAGCCGAACAGCAAATCGATGATGGAACCGCGGACAGTCTACCGTCATCCAGTGCTCGACACTCGTCTCGGAATCAGCAACGACGATCGACTGCTCACCGACGATGATCTGAAACAACTCATCGATGATTTCATTCAGGCCTGTATTCTGGCGGATAAAGCGGGATACCGTTGGGTCGATATCAAACATTGCCATGGTTATCTCGGACACGAACTTCTGTCAGGTTACGACCGCCCCGGGTGCTTTGGAGGTTCGTTTGAGAACCGCACTCGGTTTCTTCGGGAGATCGTTTCAGGGATTCGTTCCCGAGCCCCCGGACTTCAGATCGGTGTTCGAGTCAGTATCTTTGATTTTGTTCCATTTCAGCCCGGTATCGATGCCGATCGGACTGGTGTCCCATCAGGCAGTGGTCCCTATCGATATGCATTTGGAGGCGATGGAACCGGTCTGGGAATTGATCTCACCGAACCAGTTCAGTTCCTTCAGCTGCTTCAATCACTGAACATCGACCTCATCTGCACGACCTGCGGAAGTCCTTACTACAATCCACATATCCAGCGGCCGGCATTGTTTCCGCCGTCCGATGGGTATCAACCCCCTGAAGATCCGCTTACCGGAGTCTGGCGACAGATTCAGGCAACCGCCGCTGTCAAAAAACACTGTCCCGACGCTGTCATCGTTGGATCGGGCTACTCCTATCTGCAGGAGTGGCTGCCCAACGTCGGACAGGCGCTTATCACCGCAGGCATGGTTGACAGCATCGGCCTTGGACGAATGGTGCTGTCTTATCCGGAACTGCCTGCTGATGTGCTTGCCGGACAGACCATGGCACGAAAGAAAATCTGCAGAACTTTCAGCGACTGCACGACAGCGCCACGAAACGGACTGGTTTCCGGCTGTTTCCCGCTGGATCCTCATTACAAGGCAATGCCGGAACGCGATCAGCTCAATGAAATCAAGGCAGCGTTAAGTTCCCGGAAGGAAACATGATGCGAGTTCAGAGTCAACTGCTGTCGTCTGGCCAGGCTTCCATTCTGCTTCCTCCATCCAGCGGTCGTCTCGTTCTCTCTGTTACCGCATATCTCAGCGTCTTTCTGCTGTGGGTTCCTGTCGGCGCCGCAGAGCCGGCACTGCAGCCCACTGAACAGAACTCGGCAGCACGAGGCAACAGGCCGAATATTCTCTTCATCGTTGCCGATGATCTTGGATGGAGTGACGTTGGATGGCACCAGGGGTTTGCTCGCACTCCGCGACTGGATCAACTGGTTCGGGAAGGCGTGGAGCTGGATCAGCACTATGTGCAGCCGGTCTGCACTCCGACGCGAACAGCCCTGATGAGCGGTCGCTATCCCGGGCGATTCGGTCCCCACGCACTGGCACCATCGAACCTGCGTGCCATGCCGATCGGAACGACAACGCTTGCCAGTGCATTGAAATCGCTGGGGTATTTCACCTGCCAGTCCGGCAAATGGCATCTTGGGTCTCGCCCGGAGTGGGGACCGATTCATTTCGGCTTCGATCACGGTTACGGAACAATGACGGGAGCTGCTGACCCTTGGACGCACAAGTATCGACGGGGCGAATATGAAGACACCTGGCACCGCGACGGTGTTCCGCTGCAAGAAGATGGCAACGCCACAGATCTCATCGCCGCAGAGGCCATCCGACGAATCGAAGAGAAGCGAGAACCATGGTTCATCTACGTTCCGTTTCACGCCGTTCACACACCGGTCGATGCTCCGAAGGAGTTTCTGGATCTTTATCGCGACGTCCGGTTTGATGCTGATGCGGAGCGACATGACTCGCGTCTTCGACTGGCCGGAATGATTTCTCAGCTGGACGCGCGAGTCGGTGATCTCGTGGATGCACTGGAACGAACAGGGCAGCGTTCAGAGACGCTCATTGTGTTTACGAGCGACAATGGAGGGATCGAGTCACTGAAGAACGCCTACGTGGGAAATGTCGGTGATTCTCCGCTGAACAGCGAGAATGATCCGCTGCGTGGCCAGAAAGCGACGCTCTACGAAGGTGGCATTCGAGTCTGTGCCCTTGCGAACTGGCCCGGGCGGCTGAAGCCACACCGTTTTTCGAGCCCAATGCACATCGTGGACTGGTTTCCCACGATTGCCGAGATCACCGGATACAGTCCTGCGGAATCGCTGAACTGGGATGGAATCAGCCAGTGGTCTGCCCTGAACGGTACGGCATCCGCAGATGCGAATCGTGAGATTTATATCGCATCGAAACAGGGTGCATGCCTGCGAAAGTCCGGCTGGAAGCTGATTCAGCCGCATAAAGGTTCAGCACAGCTTTTCCATATCGAAACAGACCCTTTCGAGAAAACTGACTGTGCCATGTCACATCCGCAGATTCTGGAACAGTTGACAGCATCTCTCAACGCACAGCAGTCACTGGATGTCAAAGATATCCCGAACGATCTTCGTGAATTTCATCCCTGAGTTCGGCTTCAGCATTTTATTCGGAGTTAAGTCTCTTTGGAACATCTTCGGCTCGCGATTGCATTCATGGTCATGATCTCCATCGTGACCTTCGTGCTGACTTCACGGTCCCTCAGATCAGCCTCATCGACGGTTCTGAATCTGGCTGCGATCACCATTGTGGCAACGATCGGCGTTTACATTCGATGGATCTGGGGGCAGCTCTGGATTGTCAACTGGATTCCGCTTCCGTCAGTCGCCGTGCTGTCCAACTGGTTCCCGATTCTCCTCGCAGGTCTCGCTGCCATACTGTGGGTTCGATCCGAGGGAAAACCGCTGTGGAGACGTCTGCCGGGGCAGGGCATCCTCATGGCAGTTACTGGCTGGACGATCTTCTCCGCACTTCCGTACGGCAACCACAACTGTGGTGATGAGTGGATACCTGCGTCAGCGGCACTGCCGTTTCGCGTCTGCCGACAGACGACGGATCACACGTGTTCGGCGGCATCCGTCGCAACCATCCTGGAAGCCATGGGAGTCCACGCAACTG
Organism: Planctomyces sp.; assembly: GCA_046345315.1. GTDB lineage: Bacteria > Planctomycetota > Planctomycetia > Planctomycetales > Planctomycetaceae > F1-80-MAGs062. The sequence goes on along the minus strand of JBKDKA010000095.1, from coordinate 5,700 downwards.
AGGCCGAAATGTCGGAGCTCTGTCTGACTCGCCAAGGAACGACCTGGCTCGGGATGTACCATGGTCTGTCGATCAAGCTGATGGGAACATCATGGCGTGTCCGATTCTTTGAAGGATCGACCGAAGAACTCAGAGCACTTTCGTCGACAAGACCCGTCCTGCTCTGCTGCCAGCTCACAGAGGAAACTGCAGCAGTTGCCCCGAGCTATCAGCTGGAAGATGGCTGGAAGCCCGGAGTTCTCCATTCCGTGGTCTGCTTCGGTCCGCTCGACGCTGAAAGCGTGATCATCGGAGACCCGTCTCAGCCGCGCATCGAGAGATGGAACCAGAGCGACCTGGAAAATCTCTGGATGGGAACCGCACTGTACGTTGCTTCCGCGGACGAAGCTCTCTGAGCTGACGTCCGGTGATCAGTGACAGCACGTTTCTGACTTCGACACTTTCTGCGACGGTGGAATGTCGTTGCCCGGATTCTGACGAAAGAAACCGTTCGGCTTCAGAAGAAATCCGATATAGGCCGCAGGCATGACCGGATAGTCTTCCGGCCGTGGAATGTGCGTGTGACCGAAGGTGTACCAGAAGACGACATCCTGATTTTCGATCGACCGATCCTGCTCAGTCCATCGCGGCAGTCCGTCACCTCCCGTGCTCTGATTGGGATAATCGCCGGCCGCGAATCGTTCGTCCTCGGAATACGGAGTCACCCAGACGTGATGATTCACAAATCCGGCGCGTTTCCGCCACCATGCATTCGGCGATGCCAGCGGCATCGCATTGTCACCGGGAAAGAACTTGTATCCAACCAGTTCACCGACAGCGTTCCGAACATTCGGATTGACGATCTTCCACGTGCGTGATGTCTCCACATTCAGATTCGCGAGTGACTTCTTTTCTGAGGTCAATGCCTGAGCTCGTGCAGTGAATGCATTCTCGTAGGGATTGTCGGCATCGATCGGATCAGCAGCGACGTCAATCTGCTGAACCGTGTTGGGCATCCCGTCGAGATCGAAATCCAGCCGAACGTTGAAGAAGTGCTGATGATTCGGAGCATAGAGACTGGGGGCCACCAGGTTTCCATACACGGGTTTCTCTCCCGGCGGTAACGAACCAAGCGAAAGAATCCCGGTCAGCTTTACTTCCAGCTGAATGTTTCCATCCTGATAAAGATACCAGAAGAATCCATACTCATAGTTCTCAACGGTGGACACCGACGACACGACCAGCCGGCGAGACCGCCGGACTTCGGGAGTTCCAAGTCGCCTGTCGGTATGTTTCCAGAGGATTCCGAAATCCTCCTCGTGCATGCAGATCGCATTCTTGATCGTCAGCGGCTCGCCGCGACTGTTGCAGAGATGAGCATCGAAGTAACGGATGACACCAAGACAGTCGCAGCCCAGCTCCAGACTGTTGGCGCACATTCCCATTCCGTACTCGCCGACATCGAATGCATTTTTTCGTCGCTGAGTCGGCCCGGGATCTCCGTAGGGAACAACCATTTCTGTCAGAGATGCTCGGTAAAGAACTGAGCGATCATTGCCATCGTCGTTGTAACGTATGTGGTGCAGCGTCAGTCCTTCACGAGCGTTGAAGCCAATGACAAACGTCCATTTCTGCCATCGCACTTCATAGCCGTTGACTTCAAACCCGGGGCCGTTCGGCTGAGTTATCTCCAGAGGACGAATGTCTGTCCGGAAAGACGTCATCCTGTCGGCGGCGTAGTTGCCGGCTTCCGGCGGAAGCGGCCAGACTCCGAATTCCTCAATCCGAATGACTTTCATCTGATTGAGATCCACGACAGGACGAAGTCCTTCAATGGGCCGTGCATACCCGTTATCTGTCGGATCGGTCCGCAGAAAACACAGCGGTCTCGCAAGTCGCGTTTTCGACTCTTCTGCTTCACCGTAGTTTCCGGCGCTCCAGATATCCACCATGACCAGCGACGTATCATCAATGCCACAGTGTCGCTTCAGTGCTTCTCGGAACTCCGGAGAATTCAGAACGGCCTGCTCGCATTCGATCTGTTCGTCAACTGTCATCGTTGGCTGAACACCGGGCACATGCTTCCAGGAGATCAGGACCTGATTCGTGAGCGAAAGTACCGCTTCGAAACAGCTGTTGGTGCCATTATCAAAGAGCACCACCATGGCTTCACGGCCAATGGGTTCCTGACCGACGCCTGAATGCACAGCTTCTTTTCGCGGTTCCTTCAGGCTCACAGAAACAAACCGAGTCGTTGGTGTGGTTCGTCCCAGTTTCCGAAGCAGATCGACGGCCTGCTGGACTTCTGCGGCGGTGAGCGGTTCCAGTGGATGCATGGCAGACATCTCCTGAAAAACTGATTCATCGGAAATAGCAAAACATCTCGACTCACGTTCCCTCACTCTCGAGAGAACTGGACCGAATGTCACCTTTGTTTCTTCAGCCGGGTAGTGTACGTTCACTTCACAACAGCAGAAGTTTTCGAGAGTCGCTCTCTGAGATGAATCAGAAACTTTGCAGGCGAGAGACTGCAGATCCGTTCAGCTCAAGAAAACACTTGCACAGAAACAAAGCAGTAACGTGCCAGAATCAGGGCACAGACCAAATTCGACGAACGCAGATCGAGTTCTCAGCGTCATCGTCAACACTTGATTCTCGGGTTCCGTCATTCCCGCCTGCACGATGACGACCAACGCCATCTGAGTCCTGTCTGCGACATTATTGCGTCCCGAGAGCGCACGAGTCTCGCAGCGCGAGCTCCGTCAATGTCCGAAGTCTGTCATCTGGAAGGCGTTTCAGATGACGGAAGCGACGTCGGCTTCACATCTTCCTTCAACACGAAGTTACCCGGGTCAAATGTGTAGAACCTGCGATCGGAGAACGCTCGCTGCAGTTCTGCACGTTCTTCATCAGTCCGCGGAGACCGGCAGACCAGCACCTCTGAGTTCAGATCTGCCGGGTTGATGATGAAGCTGAGCTGCGGATCGGACCCGGCTTCATTGACCTGAACAATCGCTGGTCCTACCAGCGATTCACCATGGATCAGTCGCCGGAATCGCTCCATTCGAGAACGCGACCAGGACTGTTCTCCGATCGCCATGGAAACGTGAGACCGCCCCCAGAGCGTTTCTGAACTCAGCCACCCGGGGATCAGCACCGATGCAACAAGCAGGATCAGCCAGAACACACCCGTTGTGCGTCCACAGATCACGGAAAGTCGAGCCAGCGCTGCACGCAGTCCGAGAATCGTCAGCATCAGCAGCAGAGGAGCTGTCTCGAAGACGTAGTGCCAGTGCATGATTCCGTCAAACCAGTATGGTACATGAACCGCATGAAGGGACAGCACCGAGAACCACATCAGCCTTGCACCAGCTCGATAACCTTCCGTCAGCCCGAGCGGGAAGATCATGATCAGACCGAAAAAGATCGGTATCAGCCCGAGCGACCACAGGATGCTGGCCAGAAGACGTTCCCGAACATTTTCCGCAGCAAGCACGGGTGTCAGATTCGTGGCCCACATGTCGTAGGATCTGAGAATGTCCGACGGGGCCGGTTTCTCCTCGGCCTTCACGACGTTGTCGAAACCATAACGGTGTCGTGGCGTCCAGGTGTCCGTGTAATGCTGATACGCGGACAGCTTCCAGGAACCGGTAATCTCCTGGTTCTGAAATGCAAGAACCCCGAACCCAGCCAGCAACGGGATACCCATTCCGGAAATCACAGAAAACCATGACGCAGGTCGAATTTCATGTTCTTCGGCAGTTTCAGGTAACCTCCACTCACCTGTCACACTGCGGAATGTCAACAGACGCGACAGCAGAAGAAGCCCGTAAGGAAGCGCAAATCCAGCCGCCGTCATCGGACGACTCAGCATGGCTGCGGTCAGACTGAGTCCGCAGATCCAGGCAAACCGTGCCATCCCCGTGTCGAGAAGGTGAATGCACGACCACATAAAGATCGACAGCGCCAGAAGCGTCGGGTGATGTGCCAGCAGGAGATTGCTGAACACGGCCAGCCCCGGACTGAGCGCAATCAGGAGACCTCCTGCGAACGCGGCGCTCCGACTGGTCAGATGACGCAGTGTGAGATAGAAAAACACGCAGGCAATTCCGCCAGCAAGCCAATGGCCAAAAATCGGAACACCTGCTGCCAGAAACGGTGCCATCCAGAGACCCGTGAACGGAAAGTATCGGCTGGCTGTCCGAGGCTGATTAACAACATGGTACTGATGAAACAGATCCGGACAGATCTCCTGCGCGGGCCACGAGATTCGACCGGCAAGAAACGTTTCGGCCTGCAGCAGATAGCTGTATTCATCATGGTAGGCCGGCGGCAGTCGAAAGAACGGTACACGCACATTCCCGTCCGCAAGTTCCACGGTAATGCTTCGGGTTCCGATACAGACGCTCATCGCGACAGATAGGCTACCCAGAAAAAGGCACGTCACTGCACATCGCAGCCGACTGTCACCTCCATTGAGCATTGTGGTCGGGCGTTCTTTTCGAGAAAGTCCTGTCCCCGAAAGCGTTCGCTGCGACAGACGCTTTGAACGGTTCCAGCCCATTCGAATCGCAATCAGTATCAACAGCGGCAGCAGCATCAGTACGAGGAATGGAAGCGTTGTCTGAGCATTCCAGTTGGCAAACCATCCGAGGATTCCTGCCGGAGATTTCATGCAGTCCTGAAGTCGACCGACTTCGTAATAACCACAAAGCGATGTACAACAGGACCATGCAAGAACCAGGCGAAACACCGACGGACGTTCAATGCCTCCCGCCCAGCTGTCGAAAATCCTGGACATCACCACTGCTCCACGGGACCGGACGGTACGTGAATATGAACGTCCGTGAGAATCCCGGAACGATTTCCGTCAACAGGCCCTTCTTCGCGGATCTGAGCCAGAGCAGTCGCCATTTCCTGTTCCGTACAGACCTTCTGAAAGTCACCTCGAAGAGCCTTTCGAACTCGCATCCCTTTGAGGTACCAGTGAGCCATCTTTCGAAAAAGAATGATGGCTCGAGGAATACCGTTTCTTTCGGCAAGACAATCAAACTGCTGCATCATGAGGTTCAGTCGTTCATCGAATGTGCCGGCCGGTGACCACGTTCCGGTCGTTTCCCATTCCGAGAGTTGGCGAAAGATCCAGGGATTTGCCAGAGCCGCACGGCCGATCGAAACACCATGACACCCTGTTTCACTGAGCATGCGAGCGGCATCGGCGACCGAACGAATGTCGCCATTTCCGATCACGGGAATCGACCGGACAGCCTCCACGACTTTCCGAATTCCCGGCAGCGATACCTGTCCGCCAAACCCCTGCGCCCGCGTACGACCGTGAATCGCGACAGCACAGACTCCGGCATCTTCAAACTTCTGAGCGAACATCGGCGCGGTAATCTGACTGTCATCCCAGCCAAGACGCATCTTGACACTGATCGGCACCCGGGATGCGGAAACAACGTGACGGACCAGGTCAACCGATCCGTCGACGTTGCACATCATTCCGGCGCCTGCACCGGATTCTGCAATTCGGCTGACCGGGCATCCCATATTGATGTCGATCGCTTCAGCTCCCCAGATTTCTAATTTTTTTACACTGAGCCTAATCGGCTCTTCTTCGTTGGCTAAAATTTGTGGCGCTAAACCTTGCTCATTTGAACTGCGCAAAGTTTCAGGTGTGAAGCCAACTTTTTCGATTGGCAGCTTTCGGGAGTTCAGCAT
>JBKDKA010000094.1:0-28547 GCA_046345315.1 Planctomyces sp. | reverse complement strand
CCGGATGCTGGAGGACCGGAAACAGCGTTCCGGAATTCCGTTTCCCAGAATCCGCATCTGGTCATGTGCTGCATCGACGGGTCAGGAACCATGGAGCATCGCGATGGCGGTGCTCGACTATCTCGAACAGAACTCCACGCTGCCATGGTCCGCAGACAACTTCTGGATTCTGGGGAGCGATCTCTCGGAGAAGGCGCTGCAGACAGCGCGTGCCGGCCGGTACTCGGACTGGGATCTGGATCGCGGTGTCACCGCCGACCAAAAGCTGCGATATTTCGAGCGACAGGGAGATCAGTGGATGATCTCACCTGCGCTGCGCCGAATGGTGGAATTTCGTCAGCTGAACCTGCTGCAGAATATTTCTGACCTGTCGGGATTTGATCTGGTCTGCTGTCGGAATCTGTTGATCTACTTTGATGAGCCGACTCGGGTGAAGGTCTGCAGAAAACTGGCACGCAGCCTGAATCCCGGTGGCATATTGATGATCGGTGCGGCTGAGCATCTGCCTCCGGATGTGGAACCGTTGTTTCGACAACAGCAGTTTGGCCGAACAATGGTCTTCGTCCGCACGACGATGAGTTCAGGTTCGGATTAAATCATCGAACTGCATTCAAGTGACCGACGGAAATGCAGCGGATGGACGCGAGTGTTGCGGTATGGGCCAAACCCACGGCTGGTGCCGTTCCGCTCAGACGAACTACTCCGGCGGCTTCACGGCAGAACGCGTCTGCTCTTTCCTGACTCGCAGGATGATTCGGCCACGGTTATCACCCAGCTGATTCCAGGCCTCTTCACAGCGAACAAACAGGTCACCGTCTCCTGGAGACGTCCATGAGGAACCCGCTTCGACCACGAATGACTCACTCAGCTCGTAGTCGTTAAAGAGAGTACCGACGAGCGTACCGGGCGGAAACCGGGACTCGTAAGAAACTACGCTGCGAACTTCTGTTGTTTCGGATTCATCTTCCGCTTTCGCCTGCTCCTTTGCCGGGGTTTCCGGCAACGTAATTTCCTGGCCCTTTGCATCAAGATCCGGTCCGGATTCCGAAAGCTTCCAGTTTCCTTCCAGCCGCACTTCGTAGCGTTTTCCTTTTTCCAGAGTGACGCGAGAAGGCTGCCAGCCGCGCTGAGCCTGAATGGTACTGCTGATCAAGGAATCGCCGGCAGGTTTTCGGAATTTTGCCTTCCAGTCCCAGCGTGTCAGAGTGACATCGTATCCGAGGTCAAAATGCTTCAGAAAAAACTGATATTCGAAATCAATCTCCTGCTGCATGGTGCCGTAAACGTTTTCAAAGCTGGCGTTCTGATGGTTCTGAAGCATTGCCAGGCCGAGTGGTCGAAAACGATCGTAGTAATTGGGGTTCTTTGAAAGCAGGTGACAGAGTGCCCATCGCCAGCAGTAGTTCTGCCAGGAGTCACCGGAGACTTCATCTTCAGCCACAATTTCGTTCAGAGGTCTGCGTTCAGCGGATCGCAGATAGCTCACCGCCTCCGGTACGCAGTTGACTTTGTTGAAGGCTTTTTCAGACGGCGGTTCGTCACGCCAGTACTGGCCCATCTCTGCCATGCCTTCGCTGTACCACGTCGGTCCCGTGCGACCAAAGTTCTGACCGCAGTACGCATGGATGGATTCATGCTGAACAATCTCCGGCTTCGCAAATGCATAAACCACAGCACGAGCCGCCAGCGCTTCGTTTGTTCGACGATTCACCTGAGTGACGGTGATCGTCACGCCGGACTGCTGAGCAATCTTCTCTCGACCGATGGGGTGCAGTGCGGAATCCGGCCAGACAGACAGATCTCGAACGACGTAGCATTCGATCGGTTCTCGATTGGCACGTCCAAAGTATTTCGAGACTGGTCGGAGCAGGGATTCCAGTCGATCGAGCAGCTCCTCTGCTTCGTCGGGGGACAGATCAGTATGGATGATAAAATTTCGGCTGCGAAAATCGCGAGGCTTCGTGTCAGCTCGCTTCACAGTCTGCGGCCGCTGATCGCGGCGACCGACAGCTTTCGGCGATCGAGACGACTTTGCCTTCGCTTGATTTCGGCTTCGATCAGTATCGTCCCTCAGCACCGGGGCTTTCGGATTCCCATCGTCGGAGCCGGAGGCTCCAGAATCGGATACCTCGGAATCGGATGCTGAAGTGCCATCTTCGGCGGGACCGGAAGCCTGCACAGGTCGATCGGTCAGGCCGTTGAACAACAACAGAGTCGCGAAGGCAGTCAAACGCAGCGTTCCCAACCACCGAGTGATTCGCGGAAGGGTCATTCGGAGAATTCGGCTGGAGCGTCTGACGTTCATGGCTCATCCGTCCGTCTGTTCAAGCCAGTTTCTGCCTTTGGTGATATCGACGACGAGCGGCACCTGCAGGTTCATTGCATTCTGCATTCCCGGCACGAGAACTTCAATGAGTTTCTCAGCGTCTTCCTGATGCACTTCAAAAACCAGCTCGTCGTGAATCTGCAGCAGCATTGAGGCACGCAGACCGGAATCATCGAGTGCCCCGCTGACGTCCAGCATCGCTTTCTTGATCAGATCTGCCGCAGATCCCTGAATCACGGTGTTGATCGCTGTTCGCTCCGGCATGTTGCGCTGCAGTCCGGTTGTGTTGCGAATTCCGGAAATTGCCCGACGGCGATTCAGGATCGTTCGAACGTAACCCGTCCGCAGCGCCTCCTCCAGAACCTTCTCAAAAAATCCCGCGACTCCCTGGTACTTCTGAAAGTACCGGTCAATGAAGTCAGTCGCTTCTGAGCGATCAATATTCAGTGCAGCTGCCAGTCCGAAGGGGCTTTGCCCATAGATCAATCCGAAGTTCACCGCTTTCGCGACTCGTCGCTGTTCCGATGTGACCTGATCGACAGGAATCTGAAACACTTCGGATGCCACAGCGGCATGAATATCGATTCCGCAGCGGAACGCATCCTTCATCGCTTCGTCACCGCTGAAGTGCGCCAGTACGCGAAGTTCGATCTGCGAATAGTCGGCGCAGACAAGCAATGAGTCCGCTATGCCCGGGCGAAACGCGCGGCGGATCTGCCGTCCTTCCTCGGTGCGAATCGGGATGTTCTGCAGATTCGGGTCGCTGCAGCTCAGCCGACCTGTTGCGGCGACGGTCTGGTGGAACTTCGCGTGAATTCTTCCCGTGGCCGGATGAATCAATGCCGGAAGTGCGTCCAGATACGTACCTCGCAATTTCACCAGCTGCCGTCGTTCGATGATCTTTGCCGGCAGAGGATGAATCAGGGCGAGCTGTTCCAGAACTTCCTGATCGGTGCTGGCTCCGGTGCGAGTCTTCTTCAGAACCGGAAGCCGAAGCTTCTGATACAGAATTTCGCTCAGCTGTTTCGGCGAGTCGACATTGAACTCATAGCCAGCGGCCGCAAACACCTCCGCCGTCAGCTGCTCAATCCGAATCGACGCCTTTTCGCTCTGACGCTGCAGCTCCTGAGCATCCACCGAGATCCCGTGGTGCTCCATTTCAATGAGCAGACTCAGCAGCGGGCGTTCCAGTGTTTCATAGAGATCCGTCAGCCCGGCGGAATCCATCTCCGCCTGAAGTTCGGGAAACAGTGTTTCCATCGTGACGAGACGCTGAGCGATCGTGGTTGAAACGGCAGCAATCTCGACGGCCGCTGAGCCCGTTGCCTTATCCGGCGTTTCATTGTCCGTATCATCATCATCGAACATCGTCTTCTGTCGTACTTTGCGAGCGGGCTGTGTTTCTCCCGCCATCAGACTGGAATGAGCATACCGGTCGGCAATGTCGCTGAGCGAATGAGAACGAGCTCCCGCGTCTACGAGGTAATCCATCACACTCAGATCCATGATCCGAGCCTTCAGTGTGAGGCCGCAGTTCAGACAGGCATGCAGAAATGGCCTGGAATCTGCCAGCACGAGTGTTCCCCGGAACTCCGCGAGCCGCTGCAGGACTCGCGTCAGCAGAGAGGATGGCCCAGGACTTACCCCGGCGGTCTGCTTCCCAGTCCCGGCGGTCCCGCTGATCAGGACTCGCCGCTTTTCCGGACCGCCAGTCTGGCCGGGATCTCGCCCGGATGAATCGCTGGATGTGCAGGAAATTCCAAGATACACCAGCTGCAGATCTCGAAGAAAAACGCCGGAGACCACCGCATCAAGCACCAGATCAGAAGAATCGGTCAGACTCTGAAGAAATGCGTCGACGTCACGTTCTTCGGAAAGAGTCGAAATCAGCGCAGAATCATCTGCCCTGGAACCTATGTTCGATGAACCACCGGATGAAGTCTGCTGCGAATGAGTTTCAGACTGGCTGCCGATGTCCGCCGGCGAGTTCTGTGATGAAGCCACCGAGGACGCGGATTCGCTCGCTGCGAACAGTCCGCTGGCTGAATTTGTCGGAGCACTCGCTGAAGATGACCCCGATTTCTCCGGACGCATCATTGCGGAGTAACGACGAAACCCGAGTCGATTGAAAAGATCGAACAGCGTATTGCGGTCGGGTTCACGGATGCGAGCATCCTCCAGCTGAAAGTTCAGCGGCAGATCCGTTCTCAATCGAACCAGCTCACGACACATTCTTGCCTGATCGGCGAACTCCGTAAGATTCTTCTGCAGTGCTTTCCCCGACACCTGAGCGGTGCTCGCCAGAATCGTATCGAGGTCGCCAAATTGATCGATCAGAGCCTTCGCCGTCTTGGGGCCGACCTTTGGTACGCCCGGGACATTGTCTGCGGTATCACCCACGAGTGACTGATAATCAACAACCTGATCCGGGCGAATCCCCCAGTCGGCCATGAGCCCGGCTTCATCGAGAAACTCGTTCTTTCGACAGTTCAGCAGTCGAACGTTGGGACGGAGCAGCTGACGAATATCCTTGTCGCTCGAAACAATCACGACATCCATACCGGCATCGGAAGCCTGCCGCGTCACCGTCGCGATCACATCGTCAGCTTCCCACGCGGCGTGCTCCACAACCGGGATTCGGAACCCGTTGAGCAGATCCTTGATCAGCGGAATCTGGGGGCGAAGATCCTCCGGCATCTCCGATCGATTCGCCTTATAGTCCGCGTAGACGGTGTTTCGATGTCCATCTCCGGGTGAATCGAACGCACAAATCAGGTGAGTCGGCTTCCGGTCGAGAATGGCGAAGATATCGCGGGTAAACCCGAATACGGCGTTGGTTGGCTGGCCCTGAGTGCCAGTCATTGGCGGAATCGCATGAAACACCTGAAACATCAGCGAAAACGTGTCGATGATGAAAATACAGTCACCGGCCATCGGAGGAGTCATCTTTCCGTTTAAACGTCGATCCTGCTGGACGTCATTTTTCGATCCGGAGTCGCAGCTTCTGCAGGACGGTAACGATTCGGAATCCTCCTGAGGCGTATTTTGACTGAGAAATCAGGCTCAGGGGAGCAAATAGTCGTTGACCGGAATTTGCAATTCCCGTTGTATTTGGTAAAGTCATCTTGGTCAAATATTAACTCACTGTGCATGAGTGCACCCAGAAGGAGGCTGTTTGTGGTTAAATTGCGTTTGCGTGATAATGAGAGTGTGAATGAGGCTGTACGTCGATTCCGGAAGCTGGTCGAACATGCCGGAGTCAAAAAAGAAATGCGCAAGCGTGAATTCTACGAAAAGCCGAGTGATATGCGTCGCCGTGATCGTCGTCGAGCCGAAATGAGAGCTCGCCGAGCCAATCAGGAACCAACTCTTGAGTTGACCTGATCTGCGGGTACTGGTGACTGGCGAACGGGCACCAGTGTGTTGCGATGCGACCTAGAACGGCCGCGGCCGTGAAGAGTTGAATTAGCGATGAATCAACAGACCGTGATTCCGGAACGCCGGGATCCGGTCTTTTTTTTGGTCCTGGTGAACGGCGCATCAGACCGATTGTGCTTTGTCATCGCTGAAAACGGGGATTTTGTGTCATTCCCGCGCAGGCGGGAATCCACACTGCGGCACTGGATTCCCGCCTGCGCGGGAATGACGACATCTGAATCAAGGTTCGATAAGGCACTCAGACCGGACTTCCTCCAGAAAATCCGAAAAATCGATTTAATCGTTAAAGTCTGACATTCATCGATGCCGATCCGACAGATACGTCTCGGACTGCCGCCGATTTCATCAGCGGTCACACCGGTCCGGACGCACCCCTCTTGTGAATCCCGAACGCGAATTCTCGCCATGGGTTCACACCTATCTCACCGGAACGGACCCATCTATCATGAATCGGCAAATTCTGCTGCCCCTCGGGCTATTGTGTCTTCTGACAACCGGCTGTATCGCTGTTCCAATGCCACAGACGGCTGGCTCCGCCGGCTACTACCGTCAGTTCCATCGTGGCGGAAAGTATATCCCGCCACAGCCGATCTATACGCCGCAGCAAATATCCCCGCTCTATCCCGGTGATCCGATGATGGCGGGGCATCCTCGTGGTCGTGAGCGAAGACTTCTGAAGCGGCTTAACCGCACACAGCAGAAGCTCGCAAAGATCAATCCATCGTTGTACTCACCGCACTCCCCATACGCAGGATCTCCATACGGCGGCGCGTACGGTGGTCATCCGGGCATGAGCCCCTACGGGTTCGGCGACGAGATGTGCGACACAGGAATGTGCGGCGGCATGTGTGATCCCTGCATGAGCTCATGCGGAGACTGCTGCTCTGACTTCGGATCCGACTTCGCCATGGGCGGTGAATTCATGTCGATGGGCGGCATGATGGCCGGCGGTGATTTCGGAATGTCCGGAGGCTGCAGTTCCTGCGGAACGTCAGTCGATAACTCAATGATGAGCCCCGGATCGATGATGAGCCCGGGACCAGTCGCTGATCCCGCGTTCTCAGCTCCGATGATGATGTCGCCACCAGCGCACCAGTCACCAGCTCCCGGAAGTCATGCGGCTCCCGCACCGGCTCCCGGTCACGGTCAGCCTGGTCACTCGGGTAGTCCTGGAGCGAAAGATTCTCATGCGCCGGATGCCGGCGGTGTCCCGCTGCCGATGCCGGAAGGCGGCGCTGCTGACGCTCACACGCATCTCATGATTCCTCCGTCATCTTATTCCGGGATTCAGCAGACCGGCGGAATTCAGATGTCTCGACAGATCTCCCACGCCCATTACTCAACACCGATGCCTGCTCAGCCCATGCAGCAGGGAAGACCGACGAACACGGTTCGCTCAGCGCCAGCGGCCCTTCCTTATCGCTGATAGACTGGTGCTTTGTCAAAACTTGATCTCGCGGTCGTCATTCCCGCGCAGGCGGGAATCCAGTGCCCGAGTGTGGATTCCCACCCTGTCATTGAAACATACGTATTCTGATATTCCTCCCCATTTGGTTCCCGCCGCGATTCACCAGCCTCATGACATGGCCACGTGGGCACAAATTGCTGAAGCATGTGTCGTGTTGATTGTCCTGGAAACAAACAAACAGGATTTCTCGAAGCAGCTGACTTTGACTTCGGGCCGAAGGCCCAGCTGTTCTGCCAGCCCCGGCTGAAGCGAAGCGGTGGCCGGGGCAACGCACACAATTGATCAACGAGGGCCAACGGCCCGGCTTTTCGCATGGTCAGAGATTCCCATACGCCCACTGCATGGATTCGTTCATTGATCGGATTCATTCCACTGGGGAGCATTTCACAACCGGGACAGGTACCCTTGCAGTTTCAGAATTTGAACGAGAACAGCGTGTCCGTCGGGAGCCAGTCCCGGTTTTGAAACCAACTGTTGCGCATCAGGTTGAACTCACCCTTGAACGGTTGGACCTTTGGTCCGCAATCATGAATTTGATGGGACACCACGACCTGGCCCTCCGCTTCGCTTCAGGCCAGGCTATGGGAACGAATGGCCTTTCAGGCCGGAGATCATCTGCCGATATGCTGACCGCAGACCATGGACATCATCCGTCTCCCTGCCCTCAACCCATCTGGATCGGCCTCTTCAGGATGGTCGATCTCGCAAGGGAATGGCCCACCTTTGGACCAACTACGCATACTGATGTATAGATGTCAGATTCCCGGCCGCGCGGGAATGACGGAACTCCAAAATCAAGGTCTAACAAAGCACGAGGATTTGAAACAGCATGACAAGGTGACAGATAACGGTCTTGCAGATGCGGCGGACCCTGTGTCAGCGGATCGAATTCTGAACCGGGTCACCGTTTCGAGTCAGAATCTGAGAATTGGTCAGTGAATCACCGAAGCGATCGAAATCGCGAAACGTCCAGACCACTTTTCGATCTCGAGTCACTTCGATCAGCTGCGGATTCGACGGCCCGGCATGACAGTTGTTGATCAGGATGTTTCCATCTTCGAATACCTGCAGAGAAGTCACCCACGCCAGCTGAATTCCCGGAAGATCGTTCTGGTGCAGACTCCAGACGATCTTTCCTTCCGGGTTCACTTCAATCACAGAGTGACCGTTTCCGGTCCCGATGAGCGTGTTGCCTGAATTCAGTCGGAGGGCTGAGAAGCACTGATTTCCGAATGCGTCGACGCCATGACCCGGAGCCGGCTTCCTGTCGAACAGCGGTACCCTGTATTCCCAGACGGTTTCGCCATTCGGACCATATTCGCGAACCAGCCCGTCTCCTTCGTGGCAGACGAGATAGTTGCCCGATCTGAGTTTCCTGACAAGCCGTGTGTCGCGGTGTGCGTCGGCTTTTGAAACCCGAAGCGGCATTTCCGCGACAACTGCATTCCCTGAGCCCAGTTCGATCAGCCGGCTTCGTCCCGATTCCGCAATCATCGTTCTGCCGTCAGCCAGTCTTTGGAACGCGTGAATCTCGACGGGCCCGCCGGACGTCTTTCCTGTCGCCTTCGTGGCGTCGTATTCCCAGACGGTGTGGCCGGTATTCCGATCCACTTCCAGAACGTTTGTCCAGGAGTCCTGAAACAGAACATTCCCGGATTCCAGCACATGAAGATCATGGAGCGGTCCGATTGGCGCCGTCCAGACGGTGTTGCCAGTCTCATCGATCAGGGAGATCGCCTTTCTGGACGAATCAGCGGCGATGAAACTTCGAGTCTGAACGACCGGCGACTCCTGACCTGAAACATTCGAGCTGCCGTAGATCTGAAGTGCAGTTCCAATGGCAATCAGCGCGCAGGATCGGAAAATCGGCGAAAATACGGACTGCATTGAATTTGCTCCGCCAGGAAAATCGGAAGGAACGCACAAAACCGATTGTCCGTATTTCGCTGAGGCGCGGAAGGGATAATCCCGGAAAACGTCGACCGATCGGTTGTCGATCGGGAGTCTGCCAGATAACATTCCGATCTGTTGCAATGTCACCGCGCGCACGTGGCGGAATCGGCAGACGCGCTAGCTTCAGGAGCTAGTGAGGTAACACTCGTGGAGGTTCAAGTCCTCTCGTGCGCATTCGCAACCAACGAAAAATCCGGCATGGATCCATGCCGGATTTTTTTTTTGCTCGTGATTTGTCAGCCCGCAGCATCACGGTCGTCATTCCCGCGGAGGGGGAAACCAGTCCCCAGTGCTGATTCCCGCCTGAGCGAGAATGACCGAGCGCTGGATTATTCCATGAAGAAGTCTGTTGGCCCACGCAGCGTGTAGTACGGATACTGAACCTGCGCCGGTGGGGCGTTTTCCGGTGGGTACATCAGGCCCTGTGGAGCGTGATAAGTGTGGAAATTCCGGTGAACGGGATGAAACGGAATGTTACATCCCGCTCCGCCACCATGATTGCAGAGGCCACTGCGGCACTGCCCATGACCACTCGGTTCGCACGATCCACCAGGGCTGCACATTCCGCTCTCGCAGCCGGCATGACCGTACATGTCATGAGGACTCTGTCCCCGAAACGTTGGGGAAGTCGATGCACAACCGGATACAAAAACTCCAATCGCCCCCGAAAGCATCAATGTCACGGCACGAGAATGCATCGAATCGCTCCCTCACTTCCCCCGACAATAGAACCATTTCGTCACGCATTATCGTTATCGGCAACAGAAGCCTCTCAACATGCAGAATCCCTATAAAACATTCTCATGTTGAACCAGGAAGATTGTATGGTCTTGCGAAAATCGCCCGTCGGTCATACATTGAACGTCAGAAAATGGAATGGCCAGCAAAACTGATCAACAGTCGTAAGTCTATCCTGTATTTTAGTTTGCAAAGAATATTGGAGTCATCAAGTGCATATCGCCGCTTCGACGCGAAGTCTGTGGGATTTAGCGTTTCCGGCAGCATGTCTTCAGATCCAGAACCTTGGTTTTGACAAAATCGAGATCTGGCTGAATGAGTCGTACGAACAATTGAAACCTTCTCAGGTCGCTCGGGATCCGGAAGGGATCGCGGCACAGATGCGGGACGCCAGTCGTCTTGCAGCAGCAGCGCTTTTCCTCGAAAGCGAAGTCGATCTGGCGACTTTTCGCGGTGTTCTGGAGTTCGCCAAGCAGCTCCGAGTGGCTCAGCTGACCATCGAGGCCTCTCCGAAAGGAACTCCGTTCAACTCAGAGATTGACCGTCTGCGCGAACGCAATTCAGCCTGTCAGCAGGAAGGAATTCGTCTTTCGATCCTGACGAAAACCGGATTGCTTTCGGAAGACCCGCACACTGCGGTGGAACTCTGCCAGTCTGTCAAAGGTCTCGGAATTACGCTCGACCCGAGTTATTTCATCTGTCGCGCCGGTGGTGTCGTTGATTTTGACGTGGTCTACCCGCTGGTGCTTCACGCACACCTCCGCGACACGTCAGTATCGGAACTTCAGGTCCCGGGAGGACTTGGGGAAGTCGACTACAATCAGATTGTCAATCGCCTGCGCCAGTGTCGATTTCAGCGAAGTGTCAGTGTTGACCTCCTGCCGGCAACGATGACCGGTGAGGAAAGACTGCTGGAACTTCGAAAATTGAGACTGCTGCTTGAATCGCTACTCTGATGCTGCCGTGATTTCCAGACCGTGGTTTGGTGTTCTGAACGTCAGCAAACCTGCCGGTCTGACTTCACGTGACGTTGTCAACAGGGTGCAGAGACTGGTACGTCCTGCAAAATGCGGGCACGCCGGTACGCTCGATCCCATGGCGACCGGCGTTCTGCTGGTCTGCGTTGGGCCCGCAACCCGGCTGGTGAATCTGTTGCAGGATGGTCGCAAAACCTACGTTGCGGAGTTCACTCTGGGTTGTCAAAGCGATACCGATGATTCCACAGGCCAGATTACCGTCCCGACTCCGGATCCCGTGATCCCGACGTTGTCGCAGATCACTACGGGGCTTCAGCAGCAGACAGGCAGCATTCAGCAGGTTCCGCCCGCTTTTTCCGCGGTCCATGTCAACGGCGAACGAGCCTACAAAGCGGCGAGACAGGGCCGAGAACTCACGCTGACCGCAAAGACCGTGAATGTTTACCGCATCTCTGTTCTGAATTACTCATGGCCACATCTCGAGCTGGAGATCGAATGCGGTTCCGGAACCTATATCCGGTCGATCGCTCGTGATCTGGGGACCTTCCTCGGCTGCGGTGCCCTGATGAGTCGGCTTGAGCGAACTCGGATTGGTGCGTTCTCTCTGACGGAAGCTGTGTCGCTGGATGAACTTTCAGCAGAGAATCTCGGCGAGCAACTTCATGATCCGGGAATCGCGGTGTCGCATCTGTTCCGATATCCCTGCCATTCCGAAGATCTCAGAAACCTGCGTCAGGGACGACAGATTACGTTTCATCTATCGCGAGTTATGCAGGAACTCACGGAACAGGTCACTGCGACGGATTCGATTGCGCTCGTCACCGCCGACGCAGAAACTCTGGTTGCGATCGGTAAGCTGAACGACTGCGGGAGTTCGATCCAGCCGTCGATCGTCTTTCCCATCGCCGATGATCTCTGTTCCGGCGAACCAACGCACAGCGGAAGCTGAGTCTGATGGTCAGGTCGACTGGCTCAGAAGTGCAATCGACAACGTCACCGCGTCGTCGTTGTCTTCCGCACCTTTTCGAAGAAGATCTGATCGCCCGGCATTCAGACACGCGGTGCTCCATGAAAATCCGCTCGGATCTTCAAGTCGATTGAGATGATTCCCGGCCATCTCCAGTGTCTGGCTGGCTCGCCCGATACGCTGCCCGATATCAACGAGCACGAAAGCCGTCATCTTCTGATTCTGAGCATCCTGATCTTCCTGAAGGCGTTCATGGAAGTATCCAAGGGACGCATCGACGTCGATGCCGGCAATCGCCCGCAGGAAATGCCAGTGAGCCGTATAAAAATCCTCAAAGGGAGCTTCTCCGGGATATCGCAGCGGTTTGTCGAGCTGCCTGCCGTATTCGCAGAGTTCAATCGCCAGCGGAAGTTCCGGATCGCCGGCTTTCAGATGACGAGCGAATCCGGTGGTCGAATGAAGGTGGGAGATATCGATGTGATAATTTCCATCTTCGAACAGCCACGAGCGTCCCTCAATCATGCTGCCGAGTGAGGCATTCTCCGGAAGCTTCTCATTCCCGCCCTCGCTCGCCATCCGTGCTTCGATGTGTCGCCGAAGAGAAAATGCCAGGTCGAAATGCAGATGACCAACCATCAGACGAGCAGCTTCGTTCCGCTCTTCCTGGGACATCTGTGCCATCAGCTGACCGATCGCCGTGATCGTGTTGCAGGTTCCGTTCGACTTGAGCAGCATCCGCAGCCCAAGAATAACGTGAGCACCTTCGTAGAGGGCAAGATTCAGAATCTCGTCCCGTTCGTGTCCCGGTTCCTCGGGGATGGTCAGTGCTTCCAATGCTTTTCTGACCGGTTCTGGTTCACCCACTGTTCGAAAATACGCCCAGGCATCCGCCAGACGCTGATCCTTCAGGAACAGTGAACCGACTTCTCGAGCTGCTGAAAAATACGCTTCGCGAAATTCATCTTCTTTCTCTTTCGGAACATGATTCAGCGACGTAGGCTGAGCCAGCGGCAGCTTCATTCGATTGCGAACACGCATCAGCTTTGCATCAAAGAGCCGATGGTATTCCTGACGCTCCATCAGAGTGGCTTCCAGCGCATCGAGAACACCGTCGCGGTCTTTCGCGCTGCCGGTCTGAGAACGAACGGAAGGAGACAGGCGACTGAAGAATGATTCGATCTCGGTCATGATGAAGCAGCAGCGCCTTCCTGCAGAGAACTCAGAGAAGAAATGACTATGGCCGACACGACCCCGCAGAAACAGGATCCTGGCCAGTGCGGATTGTGACGAGGATCACGCAGCGAAGGCAACTGAACGCCCGTCAGTTCCTCGACGAAGGTCGACTCGCAACGATTCTGCGAGTCCGGTCGCATCGGTGCTGACACGTTGGTGACGTCAGCTGACCGTTGTTCAATCGATCCGGAATGTCCGGTGACGATACTCGCCTCGGAGAGGCGAGCCACAATGTCGCCCGCGTCTCCGACGCGGGATTCCCGCCTGCTCGCAACAATTTCTCAAATCCGGTCGTCCAGTCGTATCGGTACTGCAATGTCTGAGATTCAGGCTGACCGTTGTTCAATCGATCCGGAATGTCCGGTCAAGATACTCGCCTCGGAGAGGCGAGCCACAATGTCGCCCGTGTCTCCGACGCGGGATTCCCGCCTGCTCGCAACAATTCCTCAAATCCGGTCGTCCAGTCATATCGGTACTGCAATGTCTGGGATTAAAGCTGACCGTTGTTCAATCGATCCGGAATGTTCGGTGAAGATACTCGCCTCGGAGAGGCGAGCAACAATGTTGCCCGCGTCTTCGACGCGGGATCTCTCAACACGATTACCGGTCAGGTCATTTTCGTCACGCCGTGTTTCATCACACCACAATCAAGACAGCCTTCCGTCAGCCTCGTGCCGCCGCGAGGCTTCAATTGGCACCTACAGAAATGGGCCTGCGGTGGTCAGCTCTTCGTCCGGTTCATCCGGGCGGAAGCAGCGAATCGAGCTTTGATGCCCCTTATCGCTGGTTCCGCCTGGACAAGCCAGACGGAGACCCAGCAGGGTCATCAACATCTTGTTGGTAGCTGTCGGTAGCTGTCAGTTATGGGCCCCGCCGGCACGAGGCCGACGGTAGCCGTCAGCTGTGGGATCCGCCGACGCAAGGTCGACGGGAACTTGATGTATCCTGACGACGGGTCGAAGGTCTCGCGGTTCTCATAGCCCGCTTTGCAGCGAAGCGGCAGCCCGGGACGACACTCACGCAGTATAGATTCTCAGCTCCTGTTATTCGCTGCTGATGTTTCCGATCAGACGTCGACGTCGTCGGCAAAACTCGCGTCGTCCATGATGATGCGATACCGCTCCGAGGCATCTTTCCCGAGCAGCTGATGAAACGTAGCGTCTGCCTCCAGCTGACTTTCGATGTCGACACGCAGCAGAGTTCTTGCTGACGGATTCAGCGTAGTGTCTCTCAGCTGAGCGGCGTTCATTTCGCCGAGCCCCTTGAATCGCAGGATCGTGGCAGTGCGATTTGCCGGGAGGGACGCCAGAATCTCTTCTTTCTCAGCATCGTCCCGAGCGTATCGAGTTTCCTTGCCGATCTCGATACGAAACAGTGGTGGCTGAGCGATGAACAATTTTCCCTGCCGAATGATTTCCGGCATGTGACGGAAGAAGAATGTGAGCAGCAGTGTTGAGATGTGGTAACCGTCACTGTCCGCATCCATCAGAAGAATGATTCGCGAGTATCTCAGATGGCGGATATCGAAGCTGGAACCGATACCGGCACCGAGCGCATCCACAATGTCCTTGATCTCATTGCTCTGAAGAATCTTCGATAACGTCAGGGCTTCGGTGTTCAGTATCTTTCCGCGAAGAGGCAGTACCGCCTGTGTCGCCGCGATCCGCCCCATGACTGCCGTGCCACCGGCGGAGTCACCTTCGACGATAAAGAGCTCAGAGTTCCCTGGATCTCGTGACTGACAGTCGACCAGCTTACCGGGAAGATTTGTCTTTCGCGAAGTGACGGACTTTCGCTTCACTTCGCTCACGGCGTCGCGACTTGCCTGACGAGCACGAGCGGCGAGAACCATTCGACCGAGGATGTTGTCAGCCAGCGACGGATTGCTGTTGAGCCAGTTCTCGAGCGCCGCGCGGACGACGCCATCCACGAACGACGTCATTTCCGGATTGTTCAGGCGTTCCTTGGTCTGCCCCTGAAACATCGGTTCGCTGAGGAAAACGGAAAGCACACAAACGAGCCCCTCGCGGATATCTTCAGCCGTCAGCGTCACGCCGCGAGGCTTGAAGTTGTGAACATCCATGTAATTTCGAACAGCTTTGACGACACCGGATTTCAGGCCGTTCTCATGAGTACCGCCCGCATGAGTGCGAATTCCGTTGACGTAACTGCGGACATGCTCGTCGGTGGATTCCGTCCACTTCATGACCATTTCGACGCGAGCTGATTTTTCGTCTCGATCGGCGGTAAACAACAGATCGTGAACAGATTTTCGACCAGTATCCTCAATGACTCGGGCGATATAGGCCACGATCCCATCCGGATGAGACAGCTCGTGTGTCTCCCCCTTCATTTCATCCTTAAAGATGATCGTCAGACCGCCGTGAATGTAGGAAATGTCTTCCAGATGCTGGCGAATTGTGTCAGCGTTGAAATGCGTCCGCCGGAAGATGTCGTCATCCGGCCGGAAGAAAATCATTGTTCCTCGGCCTCGAAATGGCCGTACCTTCTCAACAGCGGCCAGCGGTTTTCCTCGGGAATATCGCTGCATCCATTCAAAACCGTCGCGGTGAACTGTCGCGATGAGCTCCGACGACAGCGCATTCACCACTGACGAACCGACACCGTGAAGCCCGCCACTTCGAGCGTAGTTCTTGTCGCTGAACTTTCCGCCGGAGTGAAGTGTCGTCAGAATCACTTCGAGCGTCGACTTCTTCATCTTCGGGTGTTTGTCGACCGGAATTCCGCGTCCGTTATCCTGAACCGTGCAGGAACTGCCATCTTTGTGCAGAGTGACGTGAATCCGGTCGCATTCTCCGGCCAGAAATTCGTCCACTGAGTTGTCAACGATTTCCCAGAGCAGATGATGCAGGCCTCGCGAATCAACGCCTCCAATGTACATCGAAGGTCTTTTGCGGACAGGTTCAAGACCTTCCAGAACTTCGATATCACTGCCGGTATAAGAAGACGTTGACTTGACTACAGAACTCATATCAAGAACCAATCCAGAACTGTTGAACGCATTTCAAAACCGGGACAGGCACCCTTGAGTTACAGAATCTCCAGGAAATTGCCACATCCGATGGGAGCCAGTCCCGGTTTTGAAATCACCTGTTGAACGATCCGGAGACGATCCGGACATCGGAATTCTGCCGTGACCAACTGCCTATGTTATCGGCCGTGCCCCCAATCGAGAAGGTTATTTGGAGACATCGTTGACATCCAGTGAAAGCCAGCATCCTGCGTGTCTGCCGGAATCTCAACTGCTGCTCGACTGCCAGGTTCGGCGTACGAGACACGGCGGCCCCGGTGGGCAGCATCGCAATAAAGTGGAAACCGCCATCGAGATTGTCCACGAACCGACCGGAATTGTTGCCTTTGCCGCCGAACGGCGAAGTCAGGAAGCCAATCGGCGAGTGGCCGTGTTTCGGCTGAGACTGCTCCTTGCGGTTCGATTTCGGAATGTGAGATCTGCTGAGGTCAATCCGTCGGAGCTCTGGAAGCAGCGGTGTCGTGGCATGAAGATTCTCTGCAACGACCAGCACGCGGACTTTCCGTCGATGCTGGCGGAAGCTCTCGATGCGATCGACAGCAAGGAATTCGATGTGGCTCGAGCCGCTGCAGCGCTGGGATGCACGTCATCGCAGCTCATTCGATTCGTCGCTCGCCACCCGGACGCGCTCGAACACGTCAATTCACAGCGAGAATCCCGGAACCTGCGCCGACTTCACGTCTGATACGCAATTCGGACCGAAAACCAGACTGGCTTCTGCTTCTTCCCCTCTTCCGGACTCTGAGCCCTGCAATCGGAAGAAACGTAAAGTCCCGTGCAACTGCACGTCGATGAGATTCAGGAACAGGGATGTTCCGGCTGTGTTTCTGCGCGCTCGGTGGATTCGGGCATTTCAGCACCGTTGATCGGCTGATTCTGCTGATTCTGCTGCTTCCTGCGTCACTGAGCGTCGTCCGAAGCTCGGGGGAAAATGGAGTGTCACAACGAAGCTGGATTCAGCGGGCGGTATCGTCCCGAAGAAGATTCAGTCGCACATGGAGGTGTCGAACGATGACTCAATCGTCCCGTGGAACGGCGACCAGCGCGTCGACCGATTCAGCTCCATCTGCCGTGATGTCTTCCGATTCTGCGGCACTCGCAACGGACACAGTACAGCCTGTTTCCATGGCGACGGAATCTTCGCTGGGGAAAGAACGCAGCGATGTCGCTTCGGTGTCAGGTGAGAACTCGGTGTCCGGTGAGAACACTGTCAAACAGTCTGAGACGCTCGCAACGACATGGGTTCGAGAACAGAAGTCATCACGTCTTCGGCGGACACTGCGATGGGTGTCAACGCATCGTCGCGAATCAGCCGCCGCAGTGCTTGCGTTGATCATGATGGGAATGTTTGCTGACGAGCAGTCTCAGAAGTCCGGCTCCGAGAATGCGGACCAGACAGACGAACTGCGAGAAGTCGAAGAGCTGCTCGCGGATTTCGGCACGGAAACCAGCTCGTTTGACATGCCGGGAACAGCGGCATCAACCGAGACAGTTGCATCGAATGAAAACCATGCACCGGCAGGTTCCACGCTGGATGATGGCAATGCTCTGACGATTCCGATCACTCCAGGAGCAGGGACGCAGGAATCGGGAGCAACGACTGATGCGCCAGCCTTTGGTTCAGATACCAGTTCATATCCGCACATTGCCTCCAGTGAATCAACTTCCACCGACGGGCAGGGAACCCTGAACATTTCCACTGCGGACTATGCTGCCGGTTCCGGAACGTCATCCTCACAGCCATTTGCAGACCAGCAGTCCATCGCGAATTCAACATCCGTCGACGGTGCATCCTCGGGATCGGTACCGTCAGCAAGCCCATCAGGACCACGGAATCGCGTGTCTCAGATTCGTTTTCGCGGCGAGATTCGTCCGATTCGCCAGTAACGATCGCCCCTTCCCCTAAGCTCCGAGTCCTACCTGTCCTGTTTCGTTCAAAGAAGGCATCTCCGGTCATGTATGAAAGCTACTGGAAACTCAAGGAAAAACCGTTTCAGGCGCATCGTCAGACTGACCAGATGTTTCGAAGCTACACTCAGCAGGTTGCTACTCTTCGTCTCATGTACAGCATCGAAAGCTGCATGGGGGCAGGGATGCTGATCGGCCCATCAGGAAGTGGCAAGTCGACACTGATTCGATCAGTTCGCAGAGAATCGTCGGAACTGCGGCCGTTTGTTCATATCCTGTATCCGCTGCTGAATCCATCGGAGATGCTCCGACAGATCGTCTACGAGATGACATGCTCCGGGATGAACGAGGCTCCGGCAACAATTCGAATGCCAGGCATCGGCGGAATGGATGGCGATGACGCAATGCTGAGACAGATCGAACAGGTGGCTCGCGACAGTTCTCGCGAAGGACGCCAGGTAGTCATCTGTTTTGATGATGCGCATCAGCTTACGGATGATGTTCTGCTGCACGTTGTCCACCCACTGCTGAATCTTTCGGACAGTGAAGCGAGCATGCGAGTCTCCATCATTCTGGCGGGACAGCCAGTGCTTGCCGGAAGCATCCGACGTCATGCTCAGATCAGCGATCGAGTCGCTGTCGTCGCGTCGATTCAGGGATTCTCGCGAGCGGAAACTGCTGAGTACATCGAAACAGCGGTGCGAGCAGCGGGGGCCAATTCGGAAATCTTCTCTGCAGCAGCAATCCAGCGACTGTTCGAAGTCACAGCCGGTAATCCCCGCCGTCTGAACCGCCTCTGTGATATGGCGCTGCTGGTCGGATTCGCTGAACGACGATCGGTAATCACACCAGCCATCATCGACTCCGTAAGCCGCGAACTGATGCCTGCCGCCGCCTGATCCACTGAACTCGTGGCATACTGCAACGCTGTTCCCGAGGCCTGGCCGGCCCCGGCAGGGGTTATGCCGGTCCTCTCGGGCCTGAATCGCAGCGCTGAATCGCTGTGTTTGAATTGGCGACGTCCGCTCCGAGATCACTGCGGCGGAAAGCGTTCCTGCGGCGTGGGTCAGGAGTGGACATTTCAGAAATCTCAGGGCGCGGTTCAAGGAAGGCCCCTGCCGCTCAGACGTGCAGGCCCGAAAGAACCTATGCCGGTGGCGGAACCACCGGTTGCAGTCCTCAGCAGATCATGAGGACCGAAGGGTCGCTACAGCAACTCGAAACCGAAACGTCGCTGTCGCAGTATCGCCGTTGCGAATGCCAGATCCCTCCACCAACCCAACGACGAAGCGTGTTGGGCCAGTGTCCCCCAATGTTCGGCGCGGGTCTCCCAATGTTGGGCGCGGGTCTCCCAATGTTGGGCCCGGGTCTCCCGACCCGGCCTTCACGAAACATCCGAAGCTCTCGTAATACAGCGACACCCTGCAAACCGACGGAACACGGTCCTCTGCGGATGGCCCCTCTGGCAGGCGTCGGCTTCCGCCCGGCTTGTCCGGGCGGAGCCACAATTGATGGCTACAGAGAAACCCGTCCATCCGAACTGATCTCCGTCGGGCTCGCCCCGGCGGAATCCACGAGTCGACTCGCTGCGTCCGCCGGGACAAGCCCCGCGGAGCGCAAGCCCTGAATCAAATTCGCATGCTCTCCTAGCAGCCTGTAGCTGCCAATTGAGTCCTCCGCCGAGATAAACTCGACGGAAGGATTTTCGAGATCAGTAGCCTCATGGCCTCGACGGAAGGATCTTTGGCTCGGGAAGACGTCACCCAAAACGGCACGACGAGTACTCGCGTCACGAGCTACCTGATTATAAACACATCAGTACCATCCACCCTAGTGACGCAACTGGTTTCTTGGTTTACACTTCCGTTTCGAGTGGTGTTGATTGAGAATTGCAGATCTGCAGCATGTCGAAGCACCAACACGGCTGGGTGGCACTGTCAGGCGGCGTAACGTGTTCAACAAGTTGGAAAGCAGTGTGCCACTGGCTATGCCAGTGTGAGTTTCGAGTGGTGAGGGGACGATTGATTTGCATTGAGCACATTTCATCAATTGCGGGCAGATCACCAGGACACCATCGCCTGACATTTCGGAAACTCCCTGGTGCGTTGTCGGTGAACCTGAAGACATCGCCACGCCGGAAGCTGCTCGTGTCTCCCGACGTTTTCTCCTCTGCCGACGACAACAAAGGCGAGCGGCGCGACGTCAGTCCGCCGAGTACGATTCGTGACGGCTTCCATTCCACTGTGCGACGCCTGTAGCCGGAAACGGATGCACAGAACGGCCAATTGCCTTCGCTGAGTGTAGATTCGATGCGGAGAATCCCTTGCCGCGTTTTTCTCGGTGGGCTGACGCCGCACCGCTCGCCGCGAAACTCAATTCGACAAGGACTTACGGCGTTGCTACGACAACGCCGGTCGGCTGACGGATGAAGTTTTTGAAGACGTCGGTCGATGGTGCAGCCACCGAATCCACTGCATACGGATTCACCGGGACTCCGCAGACATCAAAGACGGTTACAGACCTGGTGCCCACCGTGCCAACGGTGAAATCCGGCGGGATATCACCATCAACCGGAGAGCCGGATGCGGGAGACGAGGCAGTCCGGTTCGGAGGGAGGGGTTGCCGAATTCAATCGGTTTTTCCGACCACGATCGATTGAGGGTTCTGAGTTTCACACCGCTTCGGATTTCAGGATTTCGGTTACGGCAGCGGTGACGGTGCCCTCCGCGACAGCGGTCTGCTGGCCGTCTTTGAGATTTCTGATCTGCCACTGACCTGCGGCGAATTCATCGCCGCCAGCAATCAGAGCAACTCGGAAACCCTTGCGATCGGCGTACTTCAGCTGCTTCCCGAGATTCTTTGCCTCGGGGTAAACCTCTGCACCGATGCCGGCCTGGCGAAGCTGTCGGCCCATGCTCAGATACTGAGGAATGTGTTCGGCGTCGAACATGGTGACAAGCACGGGAGCGGGTGTGCTCGTCTTCTTTGTCATCCCCAGTTCCTCCAGCGCAGCCAGCATCCGGTCGAGCCCAAGGCTGGCACCCACACCGGGAAGTTTCTGCGAGGTAAACAGATCGGCAAGATTGTCGTAGCGACCTCCTGAACAGACCGAACCGATGTCCGGCAGGTCTCCCAGAAGCGTTTCGAATATCGTGCCCGTGTAATAGTCGAGCCCTCGCGCGATCGAAACATCCAGAGTGACTCGTTCAGGAGGCAGTCCACAGGAATCAGCAGCCTGAAACAGTTCCCGCAGATGACTGAGCCCCAGTTCGCCGGTTTCATTACCCGCCAGCATGCCGTCGAGTTGCGAAAGAATGGAATCGGGCGTTCCCTTCAGCTGAGCCATATCCAGCACCGCCGAAGCCTGAGCCGCCGTCACACCAACTCGTTCACACATTTCCGCAGCAACGGCGTCGCGACCGATTTTATCGAGCTTGTCGAGGACTCGAAGGATGCCGACTGCCGAATTCTCCAGACCGTTCTTCTGGAGCAGACCGTTCAGTACGCGTCGATTGTTGATCCGCACGCGAAAACGCTGAATGCCGATCTTCTCCAGCAGATCATGGATCACGAACAGTGTTTCGATGTCGGCCGAATTGCTTGTCGTGCCGATCGTGTCGAAATCGCACTGCATGAATTCGCGGAAGCGGCCGCGAGCCGGTCGTTCACCGCGCCAGACGGGTCCGATATGATATCTGCGGAACGGTGTTCCGAGTTCCTGTGCGTACTGAGCTGCGAAACGAGCCAGCGGAACGGTCAGATCGAAGCGCATCGCCACATCGCGATCGCCCTGATCCGTAAAGCGAAAGACCTGCTTGTCAGACTCTTCGCCTCCCTTTCCCAGCAACACCTCAGCGTATTCCAGAGCCGGTGTGTCAATGGGCGCAAAGCCGTAGCTTCGATAGACCGAGCGAGCCACATCAATCAGATGTTCGCGAGCCATCATCTGGTCGGGAAGAAAATCGCGAAAGCCACGCAGTGTCTGAGGTTTGATGCGAGTGGTTTTTGAGTCGGACACAGACAACGATCCTGAAGAGAATGTTCCGGAATGAAAGTTCACCGGAATAATTAGTACGAACACTGATCGGCAGTATGAGTGAAGCCCGTTCTTTCTCAGGCCCTGTCAGCTCAGGGAGAGTACCGGAAGGCTGACAGGAGCATCGGGAGAACGGCGAGGCTTCGGTGGCAGGACAGCGTGAGCGTATTCCCAGAGCTGTTCCGGAGTTTCAAAGAACTGATCGTAGACACCGTCGTCGTCGTATTCACAGTTCTCTGTGGTGTAAAGGCGACAGATCTCCGGGCGAGTTTCGTAGGCACCGCATCGGTTGTCCGGCAGAAGGTGCTGACAATCCGCCTGCACCATCAGATACCACTTCCCGGCATCCACGAAAATTGAAACCGGGCCATGCATCATGTACCACCGCATGTTGTCAAAATCTGCCCACGTTTTCGGTGGATCAATTCCCATGGCGAAGTATCGACAGCACCTTGCCGTGCAATAGCTGCAGAGAGTTTCCCCGGCGGGCAGGTTTTCACGTTTCATCAGGACAGGCGTTGTCATAAGCAAGTTCGTTTTTTTAGAGAATAGCTGAGTTTCAGCGGCTGGGCGGGAGCCGACCGGTGCGTCATGCCGCTGCAGTGACCGGACGGCTCGCGCCGTTCCGCTTCGCAACCACTGTTCCGTTCCCCAATCTTTCGTCAACGAGCGGAATCTTAAGCCAGTCGCCGTCCGGTTGCGACAAACCGCCGCAACGTCGCAGCCAGATTCTGCAAAGGAGACCCGCCGGGGAACCACAAGTTGGAAGTCTCAAAATCCCTGCTGAGTTCTCGGTTGAGGATCCAGGGCTGTGCGCATCAACGGCGCGAGAGATTTCGGAGAAAACCTGACCTTTCCCCCTTCCCTCAGATATCCCGGTGAGTGCACTCGGGCGTTGCAGCAGTTTCTGCCGGTCCAGTTGTGACGATTCTTCCTGAAAAACAGATTAGGCAAAGATTAACGGCTCTGATTGTCGATATCGATTCAGGATCTCTCGATACCGGCATTGGTCTCGAGCGGTTTGCGCCGGAAATCCCGGTGTCAGCACCGACAAAACGACAACATGAAATGACTGCAACGAGCACGGATTCATCGCTGATGACGCGATGACTACGACAGCTCGAAATGGACGTGGAGACTTCTGAAGTGCAACCAGCCCCTGGGAAACGCATCACAGTACTGCTGTTGTCAGCAGTGATTCTGTGCCAGGGCTGCGCAGGTCCGAACGCAAGGCTTCAGTATCTGATCGGGCATGAAAAATCGCTGTCGCACTACGAAGACATGGCGACAAAGATTGAGTATCCCGTGGAGGAAGAAGTCCGTGAAGTCGATCAGGATCTCTTTCGAGCACCGCGTTCGATTTCTGATCTGAGCGAAGTCCGTCACCGACCGATGAAGCTGGAAGAATGTGTCCGAGCGGCACTTTCACGATCCGCAATCCTTCGCGACGATTCCTCGTTTGGTTCCCCCGGGAACCCGATTCTGGCAAATCCTGGCAGAGCCTCCTCGGTTTACGATTCGGCCATTCAGGAAACGAGCTTTCTATTCGGCAATCGAGGTCCTGAAGCCGCTCTGGCTGACTTCGACGCGCTGCTGACTCAGAACCTGCAGTGGGGACGTGCGGAAGATCCGCAGAACTCGCCATTCCTGAATCTGACCGCCGGTGACACGCTCACTGAGGAATCAGCTCAGTGGTCGACACGACTGGAAAAACCACTGGCTAACTCCGGCACACTCTCCGTCCAGAATGACTGGAATTACAGCGGCAACAACGTCCCTTCGAGACTCTTCCCGTCTGCCTTCACCGGTTTCATTCAGGGTGAATATCGTCAACCGCTGCTGGCCGGAAGTGGCACCGAGTTTACTCGAATCGCCGGACCGATCGGACAGAATCTTCGTGGTGTGTCCGGGGTGTCTCAGGGTGTGCTCATTTCTCGAATCAACTCCGACATGTCACTGATTGACTTCGAACAGTCAGTCGCCACGCTGGTGAAGGATGTCGAGAATCGCTACTGGGACCTGTATCTTGCTCTGAAAGTTTACGATTCTGAAATCGAGACATTCCGGGATCTCGTCCGATTCGGCGATCGCTTGAAGGGACGTATGCAGGAATCGACTGCACTCTATCCTGCGGAAGCAAGAATCTTCGAAGCCGATGCGAGAATCAAGGGATCACTCGCAGACGTGCTGGACGCTGAAGCTCGCCTTCGTCGCCTGATGGGAATGCCATTGAGTGATGACGAATTCATTACGCCTTCGGAACATCCCTCCGAAGCGAAGATGAAGATTGACTGGGAAGCCACACTGACCGAGGCGCTCGCCAATCGTCCTGAACTTCGTCGCCAGAAGTGGGAGATTCGCAGTCTGGAACTGCAGCTCACAGCGGCGAAGAATCTTTACCGCCCCCGACTCGACCTCGTGACAAACTACCGAGTAAACGGTTTCGGAGATCAGCTTTTCGGCAACGACGACGACGACGGAACAACCGACGTCGGTTATGCCAGTGCGTATGAATCGCTGACTCAGGGAGTCAACACCACCTGGAACGCCGGTGTTGCATTCTCAATGCCAGTGGGACTCCGTCTGGCACGGGCTCAGGTGAGAAACTACGAAATCCGACTTGTCAAATCGCGAGCCGTTCTGAGCGCCCAGGAGCAGGAAATTGCTTATGAGCTCAATACGTCGCTGAGAAACATGGAACGCTGGTACGCACTCTCCGAGAGTTCCACGAAGAGGCTTCAGTCGGCCACGTTCGCGATGGAAAGTTCAGACGACCGCATGGAGAAGGACATCAAGCTCGGTGATCCTGTCGCAGTGCTTTCACGTAACCTCGAAGCCAAGACTTCCCTTCGCGATGCGGAACAGGCATGGCTGAGAAGTCTCGTCGAATACAACAAAGCCATTGTCGACATGAATTTCCGCAAGGGAATGTCGCTCCGCAATCAGTCGGTCTATCTCTCTGAAGGTGAATGGAACCCGGCGGCTTATGAGGATGCTCGGAAGCGTGCCGAAGCCACAACGAATGCTATCGACAATCCGTACCTGCGAACGGAGCCACTCGAAATCGGCGGACCGCCGGCACCGAACGCGTGGGAATCCGTGAATCCGACGGATCGTCCCCACGTCACCGGAACTCCAGTCCATCCGACCCTGTCGGGGGAAACCAGTTCATCAGCGATACCGTCGACCGATGCTCCGCTGAATCCTCAGACGGAATCAGAGGATCAACAGGGACAGAAGCCTTCTTCGAAAGGTGACGATGCTTCCGAGAAATCAGGAGAAGACTTTACTGAGCCGCCGAAGAACGCTCCGCCGCGTGACCTGAAGATTCCGAACACGAATGATCCGGTCACTTCATCCGGGAAGAAATCCGGCGGACGTCGTGCCGCTGGAGTCAACTCCGGCGAACGCGGACAGATTCGAAAAGCATCCGACACGAAAGTCACAGACCCATCCAGTGGATCGCTTCCGCAGCCAGGAAAACCGCGAGTACCGTCCTCAAAACCGCCGGAGAAAAAACCGTGGTCACTCTTTGGACCCGACCTGAGTCGCGATTTCAAGCAGATCAAGCCGACTCCTCGATCTGAGGCTCCCGTTCCAAAGACACCGGACTCGGAAAAGAGTCGCACGAAGTAAGATTCGCGTGTCACCTCAGTACTGCCAGAGACCTGGGTACGTCAGTGCTCGGATGTTTTGAGGATTGAGCGGCAAAGAGGCGGCGGCAGGGCTTAGAGGTTTGATATCCGCCGCTCAACTTCGGTTCAAGGGTCGAAGCGGATCGGTCAGTTGCGTGAGTGACGGTCTGCTCGGGTGTCGGACTTCGGTGCACAACGTGGCGATTCCCCGTTAGAATTCTGGTCGCTGAGCGCTTCCGACAGTTCATCGGATCTGTCAGGATGAGAAATGGACGCCTCGTCAGAGGTGTCGCCAGCACCGAATCTCTTTCGGAGCCCCGCTGATGTTAAAGATACAGCTTCGTGCGATCGTCCTGCTGCTGGTAATTTGTTGTTGCGGAACAACAGCCGTTTCCGGAGACGAAGCCATTGCTCTGGGTAATCGCCGGGAACTGTTTGTCGATCGTTTTCTGATCGACCGATTGGATGGCGCCGCGCTGCAACTGCAGCATCCGCAGTCTGCCGGAGTCGCTCTGAGATTCGACCAGCCCTGGGAAGGACAGGTCAGTGGCTACGTGA
This sequence comes from Planctomyces sp., assembly GCA_046345315.1. Taxonomy (GTDB): domain Bacteria; phylum Planctomycetota; class Planctomycetia; order Planctomycetales; family Planctomycetaceae; genus F1-80-MAGs062. Next base: position 2,258 of record JBKDKA010000094.1, on the reverse strand, counting down.
CAGTGATCCAGGATGGTGATCTTTATCGCATGTATTATCGAGGCCGTCCGTTGACGGGTTATGGCGACAACGATCCACGAGCTCAGGAAGTGACCTGCTATGCCGAAAGCCGAGACGGCAAAACCTTCACTCGACCGAAACTCGGTCTGATCAGCTTTGGCGGCAACAAAGACAACAATGCCATTCTTGCGGATATCGGTCACGTGACTCACAACTTCGCTCCCTTCCTGGACACTCGTCCGGGAGTGCCCGGCACGGAACGATTCAAGGGGGTTGGAGGCAGCAGTGAAACCGGGTTGATGGCGTGGGTGTCTGAAGACGGGATTCACTTTCGGCGGCTTCAGGAGAAGCCGATCATCACCGGCGGTGCATTCGATTCGCAGAATAACATTCTCTGGTCAGACCATGAGCAGTGTTATGTGTGTTTCTTTCGAACGTTCAAGAACGGTGTTCGATGGATTACTCGAACAACGTCAACGGATTTTCTGAACTGGACGCCTGCGGTGGACATGTCATTCGGTGATGTCCCGCCGGAACATCTCTATACGAATCAGACCGTGAGTTATTTCCGAGCTCCACATCTTTACATCGGTACTGCGGCACGATACTGGCCCGACAGAAAATCGTTGACGGAGACTCAGGCTGCGGACCTGAGAATTGACGACAAAGTCAACTATGCGGATCTGAAGTCATCAACTTCCGACAGCGTTCTGCTCACCAGTCGCGGTGGCAACATTTACGACCGCATGTTTCCGGAGTCGTTGGTCCGACCGGGCACAGATCTGAAAAACTGGACAGCTCGTTCGAACTACCCGGCCCGAGGAATCGTGCCAACCGGCGACTTCGAGATGTCGATGTATGTGCAGCGGAATTATGGTCAGCCGACACATTATCTGGAACGTCTCACGTTCCGGACCGACGGTTTTGCTGCCGTGCATGCCGGCTATCAGCCCGGGGAGATGCTCACGCGAGCTTTGACCTTCAGTGGAAGCCGGTTAACGCTGAACCTGTCGACGAGTGCTGCCGGGGGAGTCTTTTTGGAGATTCAGACGCCGGATGGCGTCCCGGTTCCCGGATTTGCCATGACTGACTGCGTGGAGCTCAACACTGACGATCTCGCACGGGTCGTTTCCTGGAAAAACGGGTCCGACGTCAGTTCATTGGCAGGAAAGGCAGTGCGACTTCGCTTCCGGCTCAAAGATGCGGATCTGTATTCGATGCAGTTCGTACCGTGAGGCAACGAAAACGGCCGCGACGTACAGATTTACGAGTACGTCTGCCTCTGAAGTCTGGACGATTGCGGAGTAACGGCGATGGCGAGGTAACGGCATGCGAGCAACGGTCGTCATCCCGGTGGATACGGGGATCCAGAATTCTGCTCTCAGATGATCTCCTGGATTGCCACCTGCGCGGGAATGACTCGACAATCACGAACCTGAAGGTGTCCCCGTCGGGTGCATGTGCTGTTCCTGGTATTCCAGAGCGAATGATTCGTCGCCTTCGAGGCAGCGATTGTTCATCGCGAGGATTTTTCGAATTCGTCCGACCGTCTGTTTCGCCGGGCTGGTGAGCCGCATCACGAGATCATCGGGATGGAACCGTTCGAGTTCCCGAATCGTGTTGACACCGAGGAACTGGAATGCCTCACGGGCCTGAGAATCATTCTGGAAAACGACATCCAGAGGTGCGTCCGTTGGAATTCGTGATCGTCCCAGCGACTTCGATGGCTTACCGTTTCGAATCCCTGTGGTCAGGGTTGCTTTGCGAACGCCCTTGCGACGCAGCAGAGAATCGTCAGCGATTTCCACGGGATCGGGTTCGGGGGCCGGAGCAGCTGCTTTCGCAGTAACAGTCTTCTTGGCGGCCACGGGCTTACGAGCCGGGCGCAGCGCGGTGACTCGGACGACTTTCTTCGACCTGACGTCAGTCTTCTTTCCCGAAGCGGAACTCTTCTTCGCAGATCGAGATACAGGTTTCTTCTTTGCCATCAGCCTGAATCTTCCTTTTGTCGTCAGGGGTACAGCCGGCCGAGGATACTCCTTTTCGACACAGCTTCAATTACTTGCAGAAGCAATTTCCGGCAGTATGAGTACGCCAGTTCTGCCATTGAAAACGCATCATAGTAGCGTCCCTGACTACCCTTCACGCAAAAGCTGGGGATGTTCCTCAAAAAAGGCTCGGATCATGTTCTGTTCGTTCTGATTAAGTAGTCCCGAGGAATTCTCGAAAACATCCCTGAAAACACGCCAGCGACCAAC
>JBKDKA010000093.1:0-11679 GCA_046345315.1 Planctomyces sp. | reverse complement strand
TTGAACTCCTTCCGTTTGCAGAATGGTTTCGCCACCGCATAGCCAAGAAGGGCTAACAAAGCGTTGCACCGGAGTTGCGGCCGGTGGATTTTCTGCTTTTCGAGCATCCACTGGCCGCAACCCGGTGAACGCCGTCGTTATTTGCGAGGAAATGTCTCCGGCAATGAATTCTCTAGTTCAGGTGATGCATACTGCTGACAGAGAACGCTGGTGCGTTTCAAAATGGTGTACAACCTGCGGCCACAGAGAATTTGCCGACGCCTTGGTGCAAACTGAATCAGCTCCGCACAATACCATTGCACTGTCACTGGCCGAGATCAACTTTACTGAGCTACAGGCAGCCCCAAACTGGAGAGACTGCCTACAATCTATATTTCAGCGCCGGCGGCCCGCTGAAAGACGCCCAATTCTTTCTCCTATAGAACGGCAGAGGGTTCTGGTCCGCTGGTCAATACGGCTTCTCCAATCCGGAGATCTCGAGACACGTTTAACTGATTTTGCAATGTTTTACCTTGTGCGAAACGAACCTCCATCCAGCGAAGCACTCTCGCGTTGGGTGGAGCACTCCCTACGACTTTTGCGTGCAACCCGTGACCGATCGCTTGCGGAAACACTGATCTATTTCGTGCGTCGCCACGAGTGTTTTAGGGATATAGTGTTGCAAGTTGTTCTAGAGCACGGCCTCCAGGATCCGGTTATCGGAGCGGCTTTGGCGAAGTTGTCGGTACCAGAAGGCAAATAACAAAGCGTTGCACCGGAGTTGCGGCCGGCGGGTTTTATGTTTTTCGATCATCCGCCGGCCGCAACCCGGTGAACGCCGTCGTTATGCCACTGATCCAACACCGTCATCATGCGATTATTTGACGCCCTAACCCAGCATCCAGACGTTCCGGTTTTCGCCATCCTGGAATCTGACGCCGATGACATATCTGAATGGGACGTCAACCCGGTGAACGCTGTCGTTCCGCCCCTGAAACGAAACCTCGAGTATGGACAAGAACACGTTCTTGATCGACCTGTCTGAAAGTGAACGAACCGACTTCGGCCGTGTGGACTTTGGCTGCCAGAACGTTGCGCAAAAGACTTTCTCGGCCATCTGGGAGCTTGAGAGCCAAGTGAATAACGGTGGCTTCGATCAGTATTTCAGGAACTCGAATTCTGATATGATCGCTTACGCGCCCGAATCGCTTGAACAAATAGGGGCGCGCGCATGTGCCGAAATTGTCAGAGCTGCAATTGCAACAATTGCCCCGCTTCCCACAGAGAATGACGCACGAATCGAAGCACTCGATGCGGCGTTGGAGGTCGACGAGGAATTGCTGGAAGAACTTGACTCGAAGTTCTTCTCTTACCCGGATAATTTGACAGAACTATTGTTCGTGTTCGTCGCGAAGAACGCAGACGAATTCGGAGAAGTTCCGTCATAAACGTGGCCGAACCAAGCCGTGCACCGGAGCACTCTATCAGCCGTTCTTTTGAAATCAAAGCCTTCCGCTCGTGCCCGGTGACGGCGATCGTTCTGTCCAAATGGAGTGCAAATTGGAAGCCAGCCCACGTATCTCATGCACGGCAACATGCTTGCTGCTACTCCTGATGATCCCGGGATGCAGTTGCTCGTATTCGCTGACGCTTACAGGCCAAGTGCTACGCGGCGAAGACCACCTTCCTGTGATAGGCGCAACGGTGACCCTGTTTGGAGGAGTTGAAGGGAAAATAGATTATTGTTCGACGACAACGGACTCCGACGGCAGATGGTCACTGACAGCAGTCCTTTACGAGAATGATTTTTGGACTGATAGCAAAGAGCGTCGATGGCTCATGTGCGATCCGCCATATCCAGAGGGTGCACCCAAGGCAGACCATCCATATAGCATCCGTGTGGAAACCGATGAAGGGGCAGTCAAATGTTCACTTCCAACGATTTCAACTCCGGAAGAATGTGGTGAACTCATCGCTTCGATGTTTCTCTTAATCGACGCCTCTTTCGCTTCGCATGAACGGGCAAAGGGATTACCACAATAAGACAGAACAAAGCGTTGCACCGAAGTTGCGGCCGGCGGGTTTTCTGTGTTTCGAGCTTACACCGGACGCAACCCGGTGAACGCCGTCGTTAGCTCGCAAAGACATTGTTGCTCATGACAATGGCAGTTGAGTCCCTTCAGAATCCACCTCGAGAACGCTTGGTTTTCGCAATGCCTGAATCACCAGCAAATCCATATGCTCCGCCGGAACGAGAGGTGCAACATTCTGGTGCGCCTCTCGAGAGACTTCACGTAAGATCGTATTCAATAATCGACCATCGCTTCGAGAAACGCTTCGGGTGTATTTTTTTTACTCCGCTCTTACTGTTGACGATGGCAGAAAAGTTCCGCGTCATCGAGAGCAGCACCTTTTATTTCCTGCGTGGTAGTTGGGCGATGCTCGCTACATGTGTGTTTCTGATACTGCCGACCACAAGGCTTGCCAATCCGGCAATGCTTCGTTCATCGTTGTGGCTTTGGTCTGCTCCCAAAAAGGTGGTCCATGTGGTACGAGAGTCTAGAGCCTCATGTTGAGGCGAGAGGACTTTCGAATGAGCAAGCGACGTAAGCGTCATAGTCCGGAGCAGATCGTGTCGAAGCTTCGTGATGCCGAGGTGATGTTGAATTCGGGTAAAGATCTGGCGGCGGTGTTGCAGACGCTTGAGGTCTGCGAGGCGACCTATCACCGTTGGCGGAATCAGTTTGGTGGCATGAAGAGCGAAGAGGCCAAGCGGCTGAAGGAGCTGGACATCGAGAATGCTCGGCTGAAACGTCTTCTTGCGGAGGCAGAGCTTGATAAAGCGATCCTTAAAGAGGCCCTTCGGGAAAACGGTTGAGCCCGACGCAGAAGCGAGAAGCAGTTGCTCGAGTTCAGCAATGTTTTTCGGTTTCAGAACGTCGGGCTTGTCAGGCGTTGGATTTCCGGCGAAGCACAGTTCGTTACGAGCGAAAGGTTCGCGTCGATGACGTGTTGCTTCGGAGTCGCATGCTGAAGCTTGTCCGAGAGCGTCCTCGTTTTGGTTACCGGCGTATAGCGGTTCTTCTTCAGCGAGAAGGGTATCGCGTGAATGTGAAACGGGTGTATCGTCTGTGGTTAAGCGAAGGCCTGAAAGTTCCCAAAAGGACAAGGAAAAGGCGAGCATTGGGTAACAGCGGCCACGCTTGTCACGTTCGACGTGCAACGGGCCCGAACGACGTCTGGTGCTGGGATTTCATCTTTGATCGGACGGTGCATGGTCAATCGCTGAAATGGCTGTCGATCGTGGATGAGTTCACACGTCGTTGCATCTGCCTTGATGTTTCTCAGCGTATTCGCTCAGAAGACCTGATCAATCGGATGAGCGAGTTGTTTGTGATGTATGGCGCCCCAAAGCAGATACGGAGCGACAATGGTCCGGAGTTCATAGCGAAGTCTGTTCAATCGTGGGTCTCGAAGCTCGATGTGGGAACGCTGTACGTAGAGCCCGGTAGTCCATGGGAGAACGGCTACGCGGAGAGCTTTCACAGCCGTTTGCGTGACGAGTTGCTGCGAGTGACAGAGTTCGAGAACCTGAGCCACGCTCGCTCGTGCGGGGCGGCATGGCGAGAGGATTACAACGAGTATCGTCCGCACAGTTCTCTGGGCGGTCTTGCCCCAACGGAATTCGCGCGTCGCTGTGCTGCTTCCGGTTGGGCTGCGCCTCCCCTTCAGCAGCACAGCGACTCCTTACTACTTCCCTAACCATTACTCGCATAACACCTGGACAGAAATTGGGGGCAGATCAGCTTCGTTGCGCATTATTTGCAATGATGTTCTTTGCCATTACACTCTACGAGATCCTGTTGCATTTCCCCTTCGTGTTCTTTTGAAGCAGTGATTGGCAGGGCATTGTTCTCAATCCAGGAATACCAGCTAACACATCGCTGAACCGGAATTGCGGCCGGCGGGTTTTCTGTTTTTCGAGCATCCGCCAGCCGCAACCCGGTGAACGCCGTCGTTAGCTGTTACAGGAGCCATTTACACGTGAAGAATCGTCGATTCGTCTTTGGCTCGACGCTAATTTCCGTAATTGCGCTGATCCTGATGATTCCCTGGCTGCTACAAGCTCATCGAGAGCAACAGGCGGTGAACGCACTCAAAAGCGTGGGTGCTGTCGTGGAATTTGACTTTCAGGCAAAACGCAGCAAGAAACCGAAATACGTACCCGAATGGCTCAGATCGTTCGCTGGGGATTGTCTTTTTTCAAACGTCCATAATGTAAGAGTGTTTGACACACCTGTCACAGATAGCAACTTGTTGCCACTTGCTGACTTTCCGGATCTACGTCACGTTCTGGTTAAAGGTAACGGAGTGACTGATCACACAGCGCACCTGTTGTCCCGAGTACCAACGATTGAATCCGTTACATTTTGGGACACCCTCGTGACCGGCAAAGGCCTCGCTGAGATGGCTCGATGCAGTCACCTTCAATCACTTTCGTTGCTTGGGGCATCCGTCAGCGACGGTTGCCTTCAAGCACTTACTGAATACTCAAGGTTAGAACACGTTCAAGTTGCTCGCTCTCGCATCTCATCGCATGGGCTCGAATCGATCAGTTCAATCCGTTCGCTTAGGAGCATTGACCTTTGGGAGGCAGGAACCATCGACGACAAAGGTCTGGAACATATTTGTCAGCTTCCGAATCTTGAATCGCTTCAGGTAATCAATGCTCCGATCACAGATTCCGGCCTTCGATCCTGTGCCAAAATGAAGAAACTGCGAATTCTTCGAATCAACAGTCCATACATCACCGATGAAGGCCTCCAGGAACTCCCGAAACTCAGTCAGCTCGAATCTGTTTCATTTCAAGACTCAGGTATTCAGAGTCCCGGAATCTTTTCAAGATTGCCACGCCTAACAGAACTGGACTTATCGGGAAGCAAAGTTTCGGATTCTACGGCGGATTCCATTTCTGGTTTGGTTTCTATCAGGTCGCTGTTTTTGCAGCGAACGGCACTCACAGACTCTTCGATAGAGGTCTTTTCTCCGCTTTCGTCACTGAAAGTCCTCTACGTTGGCCCGGACATTACGGAGCACGCTGTTCGACACTTACACAAATCCCTTTCGAGTTGCCATATCAGTATCGTCGACAGAGGTGGGTCCGTAAGCTTCTCCCTCTAGTGTGACAAAGCAGCGAACAAAGCGTTGCACCGGAGTTGCGGCCGGCGGGTTTTCTGTGTTTCGAGCTTCCACCGGACGCAACCCGGTGAGTGCCGTCGTTCGCCCACACAACTAAGTATGAAGACTCCGTATCTGCAACCGTTACGCATTCCGCCAGACTGGAGAGTCAATTGGAACACTTTATTCGAACTTGATCCGACGCCTGAGAACGTTCGTCTCGGATTCTTCGGCGGCTCTTCATTGTTTTCGGCATCGAGCGAACATTGGCGACTCTCAGTGGACGTAGAATGGCGTCCGGAAGATGATCCCAATGGTCGCTATTGCATGACCGTCTACTCGGCGCCATGGCGGCGAACTGAGAATGGACGACGACGCAAGGACGTACAATTGGACTTTCGCGGGGCAAAGGTCGTGTACAATTCGGAGACAAAGTCAAGAAACAAATTGATCACGCAACTAGAGGCTGTACTTTGTGGTCGACCGGAATGGATTGAACATAATTGACACAAAGAGTGAGCCAAGCGTTAAACTCGGAGGCGCCGATCTCGTGGTTCCTGCTGATCGGGTTTCCTTTACGGCCGATGCTTGCGCAATCAAGACATTCGATAAATGTCGCGAACGATCGCAGGTGTATTGATCTGCCTGTGAACGGTTACCCGGTGCAGGCACCCTTGCAGTTGCAGAATCTGCGGGCAAATACAGCTTCCGTCGGGAGCCAGTGCCGGTTTTGAAACCACCTGTACTGAGTATGAAAACGCCCCGAGAAAGAACAAGGGGAACTCGAATGTTCAATAAAGAAGCCGCGTTGCGATCTCTCGTAACGTGGCTTCAGCGCAGTGGAGGCGGCGGGAATCGAACCCGCGTCCTGTTGCCCCTTAACCAGAGCTTCTACGTGTGTAGTCTGTTGATTGATGTCGCGATGATGAGGTTCCCCTGACAAAACCAATCATCGCCAGGTCTCTAGTTATCTCGCGTCAGCCGTAGCGAACAATGGACTGACGCCAGCCATGAATTTGCAACCGGCGGTCGGCTCCTCAGGCAGGGATCCTTAGGCCAGTGACCAGCCTATCTCTAGGCAGCCAGAGAGAACTGCGGTTTTGCAGTTATTGTTTGATCAGCTTTTTACGAGGCCAACTGATCAACCTCGACACGCCACCCTGATCGACGGAAACCCAGTCAAATCCGATCGCCCCCGATCTCAGTGAACACGCAGAATCAAAGCTGGCGACAATGTCGATCAGGCATTCAAATTCGGCGTCACGGAGCCTGAAAGTATGAGCATCTGCAATCGCACGTCAACATTTCGAAAACATAGACTGCTTTTATCGCACAGATGCGAATCTTCTCACTCCGCTGCGGAAGTATACGCTTGCGGTTCACATCCGTAAACACTCGATTCCGCCGAATAGCAGGAACGAACGCATCGTCATCACCTGGTTCCGGGGTGGCATCATTCGCGCCATGGTGGGAATCCAGCGGCGCAAAGTGGATTCCCGCCTTCGCGGGAATGACAGAAAAAACCAATCATGAGTCCTGACATTGCACGAGTCATCTCACAGCGGATTTCGCTGCCGACTCCAGAACTGCTTCCAGCCTCGACACAGCGCTCTGAATTGAGAATTCCTTGCGAACAGCTTCGAGAGCAAGGTCAGCTCGACGTCGAGCTGCAGCCGAATCCTGCACTGATCGCAGCATCGCCTGAAACAATGAATCGGAGTCTCCCGGAGGAACGAGTTCTCCCAGTGCACCGCCTTTGAGTATCTCGGATGGCCCGGAATGGCAGTCTGATGAGATCACGGGAGTTCCGCAGGCCATGGCTTCCAGCAGGACATTGGGCATTCCTTCAATGAGCGAGGGCAGTACAAAAAGATCTGCCGAGCGATACCACGCAGCGGCATCATCTCGAAAACCTGCTAGCTTCACCTGACCCTGAAGATGTTTCTCATTGATGCGGTTCTGAAGGATATCTCGCCACGGGCCTTCGCCAAGAATCGCAAGTCGAATGTTTCGTTCCGGAAGTGCTCGACACAACTGACTGACCGCATCGATCAGGAAATGAAAGCCCTTTTGCTCATTGAGTCGCCCTGCGGTGACGATTCGCAGAGAGTTCTCTGATGTCGCATTCTGCTGCCACCAGGCGTCGTCAACCGCTCGCAGCGACTGCTGAATGACCCAATCAGTATCGATTCCGTTGCGATGAGTGATGATCTTTTCCGGACGAATCCCATAGAAGCGGGTGGCGGCCTGCCGGGCACCGTCTGACACTGCCAGAACCTGAAATGACCGGTTGTAGAGCCGATGCAGGATGCGGCGTTTCAGCCACTGAAATCGGCCAGCAACAGGAGCGAAGCCGGTTTCCGGGTCAGTCACGATCGTGGAAACATTTGGCACTCCCGCTCGCTGAGCCGCATCCGCTGAGATCAGTGTCATGAGAAACGTGCGGTCATAGCTGACTTCCGCGCCGATCTCCTTCAGATACGAAGCCATATCCCGAACACGTCGCCGATGCATCAGTCCCGGCAGGTAGAACCGGGACGTTTTTGTTCTCTCCTCGAATGAGACAACCGGAACGTCATCGGGGATCAGATTGAGCAGCGGACCGGATCGGTATACCAGATAAAGAAACGGTTCGAATCGAGTGCGGTCCAGGTGTCGAAGAATAGAAACCATCTGACGCTCAGAACCGCCACCATGCATAGCGCCGATCGAACACACGACGCGGATTCGTGCTGTTGAAGTCGGGGTTCGGAGCGGCTCAGATGATTTCATCGCGGAATCCAGAACCAAATCAGATGAACAGATTCATTTGCGGATTGTCTTCAGAAGTTCGGAATTGCACCATGTCTGCGTCGTGATGTCGAATCTGGCAGGACCGGAGTCCTCAGCGATTCCAGAATCGCGGTCTTCATCAGAAAGGATCCGCATTCAACGGTGCGGACTTTCGGCGAGTCAGACCGTGCAGATGCTGCGGCGCCGAAAGATAACTCCACCGATGGTCCACGAAATCAGAGCCACTGTCAGAAGAGTCACGACGTCTTTCAGTGGAAACTGTCCCGACTGAATGATGATCGCCGGGCGATAGTGTTCCATGACACTCAGGAATGCAACGGACTTTGCGGGCGGCCAGAACTGAGCCAAAAAATTCAGCAGGAACGATGCCAGCAGCAATGCAAAAAGAATCCCGATCGCACGGCCTCGCCGGTCGCTGCAGGCGGAAACAAGAAACGAGACTCCACCCACTGCCACGTAAACTCCAGCCAGATTCGTCAGGATCCCCAGAGTGGTCGCCGACGCCGGACGCATTTCCGGTTGAAGAGAACTCGAAGCCAGAAGGTAACCTGCGACGCCGAAAGCCATGATGACGCCTCCGGAGATAAGCCAGCCGATCGTTTCACTAAGATACAATTTCCAGCGAGTGACCGGCAGTGCCAAAAGAAAGTCTGCTGTTCCCCGATCGATCTCGGCAGCCGGCATTCGCGAACAGTACATTAGTTCGTGAGCCCAGATGAGAGTCAGAATCGACGGATGAACCCAGAGAAACGCCTGCATCATTTCTGCAGAGAATCGATTGCCGGGGTCCATTCCGAGCAGAGCTGTGATCACGGGACGGATGAAAGGCAGGCTCGCAAACATCCGGTGAGCTTCACCAAGCACCCGCGGGAGTAACGCAGTCAGCAGCCCCATGACCACGGCCAGTCCAAGACTGAAAAAGAATACCGGCCATCGCACTTCCAGAAAGATCTTCCTGAGCAGGCCTTTCATGAATCCACACTCGATTCCAGATGCTGATTCGCGGTCACGGCCACGTCTTTTGTAATCGGACTCTGCTCACCGAAATCACTTGGTTCATCGTGATAAAACTGACGAAAAAGAGTTTCCAGATCCGGCACGCCGATGCTGATATCCACAAGTGTCTGCTGCGAAGCCCATCGCAGAAATTCCGCTGCAGTTCCGTGAAGAAGCAGTTTTACGGTGGGTCCGGCGCGCTGTTGCAGTCTGGCTGCTTCCGGCAGCACAACAGTTGCTGCAGATTCGTCATCACGGAACGTAAGCACCACGCTTCGCGGTGCTTGCTGCTTCATATCACTGAGCGATTCATCGGATACAATGCTGCCATCGCGAACGATGGCGACGCGATCACAGATGGCTTCCACTTCACTGAGTGTGTGACTGCTGAAGAAGACAGTATGTCCGGCTTTCGCCATCTCTCGCAGACACGCAATCAGTGTGTCCTGCATGAGCGGGTCGAGACCTGACGTGGGTTCGTCGAGGATCACCAGTCGAGGTCTGTGGACGAGAGCGAGGACCAGTGCAACTTTCTGCCGATTCCCTCGCGACATTTTTCGAACCGGCAGGTCCGGTTCCAGCTGGAAACGTTCTGCAAGTTCCAGTCCCGCCTGCAGGAGCTTTTCGCCGCGAACTTCGCTGAGCAGCTGAAATCCTCGTCGAGCTGTCAGCCACGGATACAGTCGCACATCACCCGGAACGTATCCAACGTTCTGTTTGATGATTGCATTCCGTGACCAGCAGTCCTGACCGAAGATCGAAGCACTTCCGGACGACGCTCGAAGGAATCCCAGCAAGACTCGGATCGTTGTGGATTTACCAGCGCCGTTCGGTCCCAGAAATCCAAAAATCTCCCCTGCCGAGACCTCAAGATTAACATCCCTGATGCCACGCCGATCACCATAGGAAAGTGTCAGGTGGCGTGCAGAAATGACGGAATCGCGGTCATCAGTCCGTTTGGTCATGGATTCAATGGGAAAGAGTTTATCAATGGACGAAAAGTCAGAGCCTCAGGAACAAGCGCCGTCGGTACATCCAGAGCAGAATCAGCCAGAGCGTGCCCAGAGTGGCAGCTCCTCGCAGAGTCGCTTCCCATGGTTCGCCGAGAACGAGAAATGGTTTTGATCCCAGATGAATTTTCAGAGATGACTGAATGAATCCGGAAATCAGATGCACCATGCAGTACATGGCGATTGAATTCATTCCGATGACTGCCAGTGGCCACGCCCAGAACCGCAGCCGAATGACATCAGTAACGGCGTGAAATCCCATCAGCATGAGAAAACACCACCCACCGCTCTGAAGAGTCCACGAAGGTGTCCAGATTTTTTTCACGCTGGGGCAGAGACCGCTGAGGTGCAGCCCGTAGCCAAGCAGCAGACAGACGATGCCGGAAATCAAGAGACGAAGCAGAGCTGGTTTTCCGGGAGTGTCGCGAACCCATTGTCCCGCAATCAGCCCGAGCAGCATGGTGCCCAGAGTCGGGATAAAGTTCAGTGTGGAGTAGCCACCACCGTTTCCGAGGAATTCGCTCTCGCGAGGAAACAGGTTGAGAAACCACCGGTCAAAATTCCACGCGGCATTGGCGTTCAGGTTCCAGTGAGCTGCGAACCCCGAGAAATCATGTGACCATTCCGTTGATACATTCGCAGCTGCTCGTGACCATTCCGGTCCGGGAATCGGATATGCAGCGAAGAATGCCCAGTAACCGACGAGAATCACGGCAAGCGCAATCCAGCGAATGCGAAACGATGCAAGCCCCAGAAGAAAGAGAATCGGGTATCCCAGACCGATCTGAGACAATGTGTCCTCGAACGTCCATCGCGTCATTTCTCGCCCGGTCGATCTCAGGAAAACTCCCAGCAGCACGAGCAGTGCACCGCGCACGAACGCATGAAGCGTCATTCGCAGAATTGACTGACCTCGGCCTTTTCTGGATGCCAGCGAGAACGGTAGTGCAACTCCGACAAGAAAGCTGAACGACGGCTGAATCAGGTCATGCAGAGAACACCCGGTCCACGCGACGTGAGAGTTGTGAAAATCAATCCATTCCCAGAGTCGACTTCCGGGGAAATTCTTCGCGAGCTGCGAAAGCCGGAGCATCTCTGCTGCCATGAGAAACATGACGAAACCGCGATAAGTGTCCATCGACAATAATCGCTGCGGAGGCAAAGTTGCCTGCACGGAAGTCGTGAGCGAATTCTCCGACAATGACGGATCGGCGGCATTCCCGGGACCGCCGGCTGCGGACTTCTGAGCACGACGGTCTGCCGTTCCATGCGGCTCGGAGGACGGGTTACTGGAAGCCATGAACGTCATCTTTCCTGCTGAAACTGCGAGCTTCAGGCTGAACGAACACAAGCTGGCGGGAAAAGATCTCAGGACGGGGAACAGACCTGAAGAATTCCAAGGCAGAAATCGGGCAGATCGTCGGGCCGACGACTGCTGACAAAATGACGATCCACGACCACTGTTGCATCCTCAAACTTCGCACCGGCGTTAATCAGGTCGTCTTTGATACCAGGAGAACCGGTGACTCGAACATTACGATAGACTCCTGCGGAGATCGGAATCCAGCCGCCGTGACAGATTGCCGCGACCAGTTTTCCGGCATCCGCAAATTCCTTTGTGAGACGCAGCACATCCGGATCGCGTCGGAGCTTATCCGGCATCCATCCACCTGCGCAGATCACGCCGTTGAAGTCCGCTGACTTCACACTGCTGATGAGTACG
>JBKDKA010000092.1:0-21924 GCA_046345315.1 Planctomyces sp. | reverse complement strand
ACGCTCGGCCTGAACTGGTTCCTGAACCCGAATCTCAAGGTCCAGACAAACTACTGCTACACGATTCGTGATGCTCAGGCCGGCGTGGAGCATGGTGACTACTACGGCGTTGGCACGCGAATCGCCTGGGACTTCTGATTCTTTGCGGTTGTGCGTTTCCCGTCTTCTGGTTTCTTCGTGCCTGGATGCCGGACTCCACCGCAAATGTGGTGGTTTTTCTGTCCGATCGGGCTGAATTCCGCGTCCGGTGAGCTGAATCAGTTGGAACGGGCTTTGGTGGTCGTTAGTCTGTCGCATCAGCTTTCAGGCATCTTCCGCTGTCAGATCCTGTCTGGCGGTACGGCCCCGGCCGTAGATCGACTTCAGGCTGGAAGAACGATCAAGCCTGATCGCGATTGCGACCTGATCGCCGTTGAAGATTGACACGCACCCACCGTTTCTGCCCGTGAATGAATTCCGGATTTCTGACTGATGAATCGAATTGCCAGCGCTTTTGAAGAGGCTCGTCGAGCCGGACGAATGACCTTCATGCCATTTGTGACGGCGGGTGATCCTGACACAGAGACAACATCCCAGGTCCTGTTGGCTCTGCGGGATGCTCGCGTCGACCTGATAGAGCTCGGGTTTCCTTACAGTGACCCCATCGCAGATGGTCCTGTGATTCAGGCTTCGTACACGCGAGCTCTGAACAACGGCATCACAGTTCAGCAGATTTTTGACATGATGACTGCTCTGAAGGATCAGAAACTGCCGCCGGTTCTTGCGATGGTGTCCTTTGCGATCATTTTTCGAGCGGGTCCCAGGAAGTTCGCGGAACAGGCCGCGGCAGCTGGCTTCAGCGGGCTCATCGTGCCCGACCTTCCCGCCGAAGAAGGGGAGGAGATGTCCGAGATCGCTCGTTCCTGCGGTCTGGACCTCGTTCAGCTTATTGCTCCGACCACAACAGATCGCCGTACGGAACAGATTCTGGCCGCATCCACCGGTTTTCTATACTGCATTTCTGTGGCCGGAACCACCGGCGCTCGCCAGGACCTTCCGGTGGAGCTCACCAGTCAGCTTCGCAGCCTGAGATCGAAAACAAAGCTGCCACTGGCTGTCGGATTCGGAATCAGCTCCCCGGATCAGGTCGGAACACTCGAAGGTGTCGCCGATGGTGTCATCGTCGGTTCGGCGATCGTGCGGCAGGCGGCGGAAGGGAAAACTCCCGATCAGGCTGCGAAAAACGTTCGGATTCTGGCTGATCAGATGACTGCTGCCGTCGCGAAGGCGCGTCCTTCGTTAAGCTGACAGCTCACCGGAAAACGCTGCCGGATTCGCCATGTCACCACACAACTTGACCGATTTTCCCTGCGGCTCTTATACTTTCCGGTTTTCCTGACTCTGATGTCTGCTCGTGTTGCCGCTTGCGTTCCGGGGCATTCTGTCCCTGGTAACCAATCAATCCCTGGCAATACGGTGAAATCCGCTCATTCCGAAAGTTGCGTTGCCCATGTCTGACAAGCACTATGTCCATCCGCATGACGAAAATGATCTCGAAAAGGTGCTGAAGCAGACCGGGACGTGGTTCGAGAGATATGGCACGACCGCCATTTACGGCGTAGCAGCGCTGCTTGCACTCACTGCAGTGATTGTTTACGTCTCAAAAACTCCGCCAGCGACAGCACCCGCATCGGCTGCATTCATGTCGGCTGAAGGTCCGGAACAGTTTCGCGATATTGCCGATCAGTTCCCGAACACCGCTCTGGGGGTCAAAGCGCGACTTCGTCAGGCCGATCTGCTGCGGAACTCTGCGATAGAGAAATTGTTTACCAACCGAAAACTGGCGCTCGATGAAATCGATCAGGCTCAGAAAGCCTATGAACGCCTCGAGCAGCAGAAGGGCATCGATGCCGAGGTTCGCCTGCGAACACTGGTCGGGCTCGCTCACCTTGCCGAATACACCTGTGACGGCAGCGACGCGAAGACGACTGCCGCTCTGAATGCATGGAAACGAGTGACGGAGGAATTCCCAGGGGAACAGGCAGTTGGTTTCCAGAAGCTGGCGGAAGATCGAATCAAAGCCCTTCAGCTGGACTCGAGCAAATCCTTCTATGCGTGGTTCCAGCAGCAGGATCCGAAGCCAAGTGACGAACCTCTGATCCCGCAGGATAATCCATCGAACGTTCCAGCAATTCCGCAGTCATTCAATCTGCCTGATTTTTCAAATCTGCCGGGTGCTGATGCCGCTGCAAAACCGGCTGAAGCACCGGCTGAAGGTGCTCCCGCAGCATCTGCTCCAGCTGCGGAAACACCAGCTGCTGACGCCCCGAAGGCAGAAACGCCCGCTGCCGCTGAACCGGCTGCAGCAGAGCCCGCTGCCGAAGGCGCAGCAACCGGCGCGGATGCTCCAAAGGCTGACGCTCCTGCTACAGACGCTCCTGCTACAGACGCGCCCGCTACAGACGCGCCCGCTACAGACGCACCGGCTGACCCGCCAACAACTGGTGAGGCGTCAGGTGAGACCAAGTGACACGGAAGGATTCGGGATCGAAGAGTTCAGACGTTGGCAGACATAAAGCTTCAGAACAACCTGTCTCTGAAGCCGCAGAATCAGCAGCAGACGAACCGATCTCGAATCTCGACGGTGTTCCCGACGAAGCAGACGAACTGATTGATGAGACGATTCCCGGTGCGTTAACAGAACCGGTTGATCTCACTGTCGAAGCAAGAGCTCACGGCTGGAGACTTGACCACTACCTCAGCCGCATCTTTGCCAACCACAGTCGAGCTCAGTTTCAGAAGGCGATCGAAGCCGGCGCAGTGATGCTCAACGGGCTTCCCGCTCGACCTTCACGTCGCCTGCGAGTCAGTGATCGCATTCATGTGAGTCTTCCGGATTCCGAAGAGGGTAACCTCATTCCGGAAGACATCCCGATCAGCGTCCTGTACGAAGATGAATCACTGATTGTTGTCAACAAGCAGGCCAATCTGGTTGTTCATCCCGGGCGAGGCAATCCGAAGGGTACACTGGCCGCCGGTCTGCAGTTTCACTTCAATCAGCTGAGCAGTGTCGCTGGTCGGCATCGCCCCGGAATTGTGCATCGTCTGGATCGCGATACCAGCGGAGTCATTCTGGTGGCAAAGGACAACCAGGTTCATCAGAAACTCAGTGCTCAGTTCGAACAGCGAGAGGTAAAAAAGGAATACCGAGCCATCGTTCGGGGTGTTCCGGAGCTGCGGTCGGATTACATTCGGACTCACATTCGAGTGCATCCTCGGGTTCGCGAAAAGATGATGGTCTGCCCGGAAGGTGGAAATGCGCGGGAAGCTGTGAGCTTCTACAAGACAGCCGAAACATTCTTTGACAATCGTTACGCACTGATTGAACTCTTTCCATCGACCGGAAGAACTCATCAACTGCGAGTCCATATGCTTCACATTGGATGTCCGATTGTCGCTGATCGAATGTATGCCGGACAGAGTTGTCTCAGGAAATCCGATCTCATTCGGCTGCAGGCTGAAGGCCCCGACGACATGGTTCTGATCGACAGGCAGGCGCTTCATGCCTTTCGGCTGACTTTTCGGCATCCTGTGAGTGGAAAAGAGATGCAGTTTGAAGCACCATTCCCCGAAGATTTTGACCGGACACTGGGATTTCTCAGAAGCCTCTGACTTACAGAAGTCGCTGACATTGTTCATCAGACATCAGAAAGCATAGCCGTGAGACTCGCATACATTCGTCAGACCGATGGAACTCGGAGTATCGCCTCTCTCAACGAAGACAGTGTGCAGCTGCTCGATATCGGGCAGGTCGAAAACTGCCATTCGCTGGCTGATATTCTTCATTCTGCTGACCCGGTGGGGCTGGCCAGGTTTCTGCTTCGACCGGGAACGCCGCTCCTGCCGCTTTCTGCGGTGAGTCTTCTGTCGCCGATTGACCAGCAGGAAGTCTGGGCCGCCGGTGTGACCTACAAGCGCAGTCAGGTCGCTCGCATGGAAGAATCCAAATCCGGAGCGTCGCATTACGACAAGGTCTACACAGCCGATCGTCCGGAACTCTTCTTCAAGGGTAACGCGTCGCGTGTTTCTGGCCCGGGGCAGCCGCTGCGTGTCCGTCATGACAGCCGATGGAGCGTTCCGGAGCCGGAGTTCACTCTGGTGATCAATCCCTCCGGCCGGATTGTTGGATATACGATCGGCAACGACATGTCAGCCCGCGACATCGAAGGTGAGAATCCGCTCTACCTTCCGCAGGCGAAAGTCTATCGGCAATGCGCCGGGCTTGGGCCTGCAGTGTGGCTCGCTGACGAACCATTGGATCTCGAGAAGGTTGAAATCAGTCTCAGAATTATTCGCAAGGGAACGGATGTGTTCACCGGCAATACGCGTCTGAGTCAGCTCAACAGACGCCTCGAAGATCTCGTCGGCTGGCTGTTTCGCGAGAACGAGTTTCCGCAGGGAGCCATGCTGATGACCGGTACCGGCGTCGTGCCTCACGACGACTTCAGTCTGGAGAACGGCGACGAGGTGACCATCACCATCAGCGGTATCGGCACACTTGCAAATCCGATCGTCAAGGGAGTTTAGTCCTGTGTCCCCTACAGCGCCACGCAAGATCACCGTCCCCTGGTTCCGCGACTCGAAGGCTGCCGGACGACGTCTCAGCATGCTGACCGCCTATGATCACCTCTGGGCAGGAATCATGGACGAAGCGGGAGTTGACAGCATTCTCGTGGGAGACAGCCTGGGAATGGTCGTTCAGGGCCGAACAACAACCCTTCCGGTGACTCTGCGTGACATGGTCTACCATGGCGAGTTGGTGTCGCGGGCCGTTCGCAGAGCACTCGTCGTGGTCGACATGCCGTTCATGTCCTACCAGGTGAGTTCAACGCAGGCCGTTCGCAATGCCGGACTGATCATGAAACGCACCGGCTGCGATGCCGTGAAGCTCGAAGGTGGCGCCATTCAGGCTGACACAATTCGTGCCATCGGCCAGGCAGAAATTCCGGTCATGGCTCATGTCGGTATGCGACCTCAGGCCGTCCGTCAGCTCGGCGGAATGGGCAAAGTTCAGCGCAACGAACAGCAGTTGATCGATGATGCGCGAGCCGCAGAAGACGCCGGCGCCTTTGCGATTGTCCTTGAACTGGTTCCTCAGTCTCTGGCAATGAAGATCACGGAAATGCTGTCGATCCCGACCATCGGGATCGGTGCTGGTCCGCATTGCACTGGTCAGGTGCTGGTCGGCCCCGACATGTTGGGGCTGACACCGGACTTCCGTCCAAAGTTTCTGAAGCGGTTTGGGGAACTCCGCGAGGCGGCTCGAACTGCAGTTCAGAACTACGTGCGTGAAGTCAGCAGCGGCACGTTTCCCGATGCCGATCATTCTCATGACTGAACCGCCTGTCTGTCGCGATGCCGGCGTTCAGTTCGGTGACATGTCACAGAGCGGTCTTTGAAGGTTCACCGGGGATTTCCCGAACGTAACGAGGCACGGCATAGCCAGGCAGCCGCGCAGTCAGCTCTTCGATGATCCGTCGCCCGACGGCTTCGTCGACTTCAAAATGAGCGGTTCCGTGGACACGATCGAGCTGGTGCAGGTAGTACGGCATGACTCCCAGATTGATGAGCCGTCGGCAGAGTTCTTCCTGAATGTCAGTTGAATCATTGATGCTGCGAAGCAGAACCGCCTGGTTCAGAATCGGAATGCCACTGCTGACGAGAGTCCGAAGTGCATCAACGCAGTCACGCTGGATTTCTGCGGGATGGTTGGCGTGAACAACAACGATCGATCGAGCTCGCAGAGTGGTCAGGATCCGAAGAAGCTCCGAAGTTGTTCGGGAGGGCAGCACGATCGGGAGTCGCGTGTGGAGCCGAATCCGCTCGATATGCGGGATCTCGTCAATTCGTCGGCAGAGTCTTTCCAGTGCGGTGTCGTTCAGCATGAGCGGATCACCTCCGCTGAGAATGACTTCCGTGATCGAAGCATCCTCTGCGATCTCACGCAGAGCCGGCTCCCATTCCGCGCCACCGCGAGGATCATCCTGATACGGGTACTCTCGTCGAAAACAATAGCGACAATGGACTGCACAGCTGCCCGTGGAAATCAGCAGGGCTCGACCAGAATACTTATGGATCATTCCCGGTGCGCGTCGAGCATTCAGATCACCCACGGCATCGCTGACAAATCCGTCGTGATGAGAATCCTCCGCCGGCACCGGAAGGACCTGCAGCAGGAGAGGATCGTCAGGGCATTCCGGCTGCATTCGTTCCAGAAAACTTCGAGGCACCAGAACGGGAAACCGCAACTCGCCCTGAGCTCGTTCCGCCGCGTCAGCCGTTCCGCCTTTGACCAGTGGCGAACGGTTATCAGCCAAACTCCCCGCGATAATGGTTTCCGCCGGCAATCGCAGCAGCCGAAGCAGTTCGGCGGAATCGCGAATTGAATCGACGAGATCGCGCTGCCAGGAGCTTTTTACGGTGGATTCCATGGATCAATTCGGGCCAGAAGACGAAAATTTGCCGGGATCAGTCCCGGAACCGTGCACATCAGGATTCACTCGGACCATCGGTTCTGGTAACGTCTCGGTCCTGTTTTCACATCGCTGGGCAGCACCGGGCCGCCTGAACTGACAAGATGTCGTTTCCTGAGTGAATTCTGTGGACTGGTCTGTCTGCGGGAATGGACAGGAAGCAGTTTTTCAGAGCGATTGTAAGGTTAACGGATCAGAATCACCGGCAGCAGTCAGGAATTTCGATTTTCCGCTGACTTGCCGGATTTCCGAGTTTCGCAGACAGATCACGGACGTGACCAGTCAGCATCGGAAATCTGACGAACCGTTCGTTCCGCAGTTTTCCTGTTTTCAGAGATTCCAGAGAATACGATTCATGGCCACGATCAATGCCGGAGACTTCAAGAAGGGAATTAAGGTCCTTGTCGAGAACGAGCCTTACGAAATGCTGGATTGTCATTTCGTAAAACCTGGTAAAGGTCAGGCTCTGTATCGCACCAAGCTTCGCCATCTGCTGAAAGGCTCACTGCTGGAGCGAACATACCGCAGCGGTGACAGTCTCGATGCTGCCGATGTGCACCGAAGCGACGGAGTTTATTCCTATCGCGACGGCGACAACTACGTCTTCATGGACAACAACACATTCGAGCAGCACTCACTGCCGGCCGCAACCTGTCAGAATGAAATGCGATTTCTGATGGAGGGTGCTCCGGTTGGTCTGCTCTTCTGGAACGATCAGCTGATCAGCATTTCACCACCACAGCAGGTGATTATGGTCGTTACGTACACAGAACCTGCAGCTCGCGGGAATACTGCAACCAACGTCAGCAAACCTGCTACGCTGGAGTGTGGCGTCGACATTCAGGTTCCTGCCTTCATCAAGGATGGGGATCGAGTCAAAATCGACACAGAATCCGGGACTTACATGGAACGCGTTCAGAACTGAACGGTGTTCGGCTTTCTCATAAGTGTGATCTGATATGAACAGTTCGGTTTCTGAAAATCTGTCATCTGAAACGCCGGAGTCCGCTCCGGTGGCATCAGAGTCTGCGAACAGTCAGAACAGACTGCTTTACATCGAGACTGTCGGCTGTCAGATGAATATGCTCGACAGCGAGCTCGTCGTGGCTGCTCTGCGAAAAGACGGCTATCAGCTCACTGATAATCCGAAGAAGGCGGACACGATCCTCTTCAATACCTGCAGCGTCCGGGAACACGCAGAACACAAGATTTACAGTGCTCTCGGACGACTGAAGTACAGCAAACGAACTCGTCCTGATCAGGTGATCGGTGTGATGGGCTGCATGGCTCAGAAGGATCAGGATCTGATCTTTCAGCGAGCCCCTCATGTGGACCTTGTCGTCGGCACCGGCCAGCTGGCTGAAATTCCGAGAATGATTCGTGAGACTCGAGACTCAGCCGAGCGGACTCATCGGAAAGCCGTAAGTCTCGGTCGTCGCGAAGGGTCTCGTGACGAAGTTTCAGACAGCTTTCAGAGCTACGATCCGCTTCGCGATCCGGAGATGCGTCCAACGCCATTTCAGGCTTTTGTACGCATCATGATCGGTTGTGACAAGTTCTGCACTTACTGTGTTGTTCCGGCAACACGAGGTCCGGAGCAGAGCCGTCCGCCGGAACACATTCTCACCGAAGTCCGAACGCTCGCCGATCAGGGAGTGAAGGAAGTCACGCTGCTGGGCCAGACGGTCAACAGTTATCGATACACCGAAAACGGACGCCTCGTCAGGTTGTCTGATCTGCTGTATCGAATCCACGATGTCAGCGGTATCGAGCGCATCCGCTTCGTGACGAACTTCCCGAAGGATATGTCCACCGATCTGCTTCAGGCCGTTCGGGATCTTCCGAAAGCCATGAAGTATCTGCACGTGCCCGCTCAGTCCGGCTGCAATGAAGTGCTTCGAAAGATGAAGCGCGGCTACACCGTCGAAGACTACCGCGAGATGATGGGACGCATTCGCGAAATCATGCCGGACTGTGCTGTCAGCAGTGACTTCATCGTCGGATTCTGTGGCGAAACCGAAGAATCGTTCGAGCGAAGTATGGATCTGATCCGTGAGTTCCGCTTCAAGAACAGTTTCATTTTCAAGTACAGTGCTCGCGAAGGCACCAAAGCCGACGAACTGTTTGAAGATGACATTCCGGACGAGGTCAAACGCCGGCGAAACAACGCTATGCTGGATCTCCAGAATCAGGTCAGCGAAGAAGACAATGCGGAATTCATCGGCCGCACTGTCAGCGTACTTGTTGAAGGTCCGAGCAAATCGGCCGTCAGAAAGGCTGCCCGTTCTGAAGAGGCGAATGATCACACCGAAACTGTCGCTGGTGTCTCCCCTGCGATCCAGCTGATGGGACGATCTGAATGTGACCGGATCGTTGTCTTCGAAGGTAACCCGCGACTGACAGGAACCACGGCTCGAATTCGAGTCGACGACTGCACCAGCACGACTCTGATCGGTTCCATCGAAACGCTCGAAGTTCAGCACGGATCCGTATCCGGACTCCCGATTCTGGTCTGAAACTGCAATTCATCAGCCAGAGAAGTCAGACTCGTAGTCCTCATCGTCATCCATTCCGTCGGATGACTCGATTCCAAAGTCGGATCCGTGGGAGAGACCGCCATCAGCTGGCGGCACTGCATGCACTCGAGCTGACGTCGCGTCATGAAACTCTTCCCAGCGGCTCCAGGCGTAGGTCCACTCCATCCACATTCGCATCAGCGACCAGAGCAGCCGCATGGTTTCCAGCTGATCTTTCGGCAGTCGAGTCTGCAGTGCCGCAGATTCCCTCGCCGCCATATCAAGCCCCCAGTACTGAGCGAGCAGCCGGCAGAGGTTATCGGCAGACAGATCGAGCTCGCTCACCGGGCCGTCAGGATCTGTCGGAATCGGTGACGAACGGTCATCAGAAATCAGACCGGCTCCATCTGCCGTGACGAAGAATTCAAAAAGTCGAGATCGGAAAGGATCAACTTCCAGGGGCCGAGTCTCCTTCCGTGCATCCTGAACAAGCCGATCGATTCCACGAACGATCTCTCGTGCCATGACGCGCTGAGCTTCTGATGAACTCGGTCGATCCCCCGATGACATGGCAGGTTCCCTGATACTTCGATACTCAGCTGGCTGGTGGCTCCGCAATGCTGAGCACCGATTCGACAGCGGAATGGTAACACTGTCAGCAACGGTTCGCCACACTCAGTTCAGTGACGGCTGTAACCGAATCCCGAAGTTCGCAGCCACGACATCCCCGTCCAGGCGAACTTTCCGGAAGTCCTTCAATGATGTCGATCGAAAACGCCTGCTGCCACATGCCCGCCAAACCCCAGAGACAGTTTCATGACTCGTCGCAGATCGGCGGCCTGCGTGATCGAAACTGGTCGAAGGGGAAGCAGCCGCGGATCTGTGACAGAGTGATTCACTGTCCCGGGAATCACTCCGTTGCGAAGCGCCATCAGTGTCAGAGCGGACTCCACACTTCCAGCAGCTCCCAGAAGGTGCCCGACTGATCCCTTAAATCCGGAGCAAGCCGGATACCCATCCGGAAACGCAGCCAGAATTCCGCGAGCTTCCGCAAGATCGTTCGTTTCCGTGCCTGTTCCGTGGAAGTTGAGATAGTCGACACTCCGAGCTGACGGTGCTGGTGGCAGCACTGCTCTAACTCTGCGGATCAGTTCCGCCACGACGGAACCGGTCGCATCGATCTGTGTCATTCCTGTCGGATCGCTCAACCATCCCCCCGCTGTCACTCGCCCGTAGCTGACCGCGCCACGAGATTCAGCATGACGGCGAGATTCAAGAATCATCACCGCCGCACCCTCACCGACAACAAAACCGTTTCGCGTTTCGTCGAACGGGCGGCACGCAGTTGATGGGTCCGCATGGCCTGAGGTCACTCGAAGGCGATGAAATGATGCCAGAACAGAAGCTCGCAGAGCCGCATCAGCGCTTCCGGCAATGCAGACATCAGCACCACGAAAATGAATCTCCGCCGCTGCCTGAATCAGACTGATCAGCCCTGTCGCACACGCAGCGACAGGGCTTGAAGTGCTCCGCATTGAACCGGCCAGAGCTGCGACCAGCTGAGCTGGTACGTCGCATTGAAACCGATTCCAGGATGAAAACTCATTCGATACACCCGGCTTCGAAGCCTCAGGAGTCTCCTTCGGCAGCGACTTCCGATGGACGTCTCCGCGCAGGTCATGACAAGCCTGCTCCATGCTTCGCATTCCCCCTTTGCTCGCTCCGAGAATGCAGGCCGCATCGGGTAATTGCAGCGGGATGGGCAGACCGGCATCTCTGACTGCATCACAGAATGCCAGCAATGTCATCGCGATCAATGGCTCCGAAGCTGCCGAGCGAATCGTCGATAGGATGGAATCGCATCGATGGTCGAATTCAGCCAGGGCACTCTGAAGTCGCTCTGCCACTTCCGAATGTTTCACAGGGGCGCCTGCGATGCGAAGACCTGCAAGCGAGCTCAGCTGTTCGTGGCGATCGATGTCATCCGGTGTCAGCAGACGACAGGCACGGTGTCCCGCGATCAGCTTCTCCCATGACTCTTTTTGCGACACTCCCAGTGGCGATACGATGCCGATTCCCGTCACCAGTACGTCCCGATCAGGTCGGGTGGAATCAGCGAAAAGCAGCACAGAACACCCTGACTGTCTGACAAACTCTGAGCCGAATGGAAAACGATTCACAGGAAGAAAAGTTTCGCAGGATCACGAACAGCAAACCTGCCTCTCCCGCGCATCCGCAATCTATCGCCGCTCAGCCCGGGTTCCAGAGTTTCATCTTCGGAATGATTCATCTTCGGTGAAATATCAGCGTTACGTCGAAATGCGGCTGAGAATTCGTTATTCTCGAACGAGCAGACCTCCACAGAAAAATGCCTTCCGGTCGCAAAAACCTCCTCAATTCATTGAAACAGACTTCGTGTCGACCCCAGAAATTGACAGCACCGTTGAACGCAAGAAAGGAATCCTGACCGGGTTTCACCGGAAAACGGGTGTTGGTGCCATGCCCGGGTCGATTGAATCTGACGCGGACGACAGCGATTGTCGGATGACGCGTCTGAGTTACAGTCGGTCGGAGGTCGTTGAAGAGCAGCTCACTGATGTCAGTCAGCTTGCCGCTTCCCCAGGAGATCGCATTGCCTGGATCCAGATCTGCGGGAAACCTTCGGCGAATATTCTGAAGGCACTGGGTACCGTTTTCGGAATCCATGCGCTGGCTCTGGAGGATGTCAGAAACACTCATCAGAGATGCAAAGTTGAAGATTATGAAGAATATCTTTTCATCATTTCTCGGCTGCCGCGCCATCACCCGACCGGAGGTCTGATTTCGGAACAGGTCTCGCTCTTTGTCGGCCGAACCTTTGTGATTTCAATTCATGAG
Organism: Planctomyces sp.; assembly: GCA_046345315.1. Taxonomy (GTDB): domain Bacteria; phylum Planctomycetota; class Planctomycetia; order Planctomycetales; family Planctomycetaceae; genus F1-80-MAGs062. Next base: position 10,019 of record JBKDKA010000092.1, on the reverse strand, counting down.
GAAGAGAACCTGTTTGCCTCGGTTCGCGAACGCATTATTCGGGCACTGCCGCGGCGAAGCGAAATGCCTGCGGATTATCTCGGATACGCGATTCTGGATACGGTCACGGATTATTATTTTCCTGTGATCGAAGAAATCGGAAACCGTCTGAACGTTCTTGATGAACAGATCGAGAACGAAGTCGCTCCCGATCAGCGGTCCGAGATTCGCCAGCTTCGAAGCGATCTGCTGCTCGTGCGTCGATCCATCTGGCCCCAGCGCGACGCTCTGGCGGCTCTGATGCGTGATGACTGCAAACTGATTTCGGCGACAACACGCACTTACCTGAGAGACTGTTACGACCACACGGTTCAGATTCTCGACGTCACGGAAACCTATCGCGAACTTTGTGCCGATCTGCGAGATTTTCACGTCGCAGAGATCAGCTATCGCAGTAACGAGGTGATGAAAACGCTCACCATCATTGCGACACTGTTCATGCCGCTGAGTTTTATCGCGGGCTTCTATGGTATGAACTTTCATTTCATGCCCGAACTTCACTGGAAGTATGGGTATCCCGTAGTCATCGTCCTGATGATTTCCGTGGCAACGTCGCTTATCTTCTGGTTTCGAGGTAAAGGATGGGTCAGATGGTGATTCTGCCGGCAGAAGCCGAATTCCATTCTCCCGGATCATCATTCTCATCACCACGAAATGCAGAAGAATCGTGATTCTGCGAACCGGCACTCCAGTAAACGATCTGTCTGTCCATGGAAGCTCATCGAAAATTCGCATTGCACGTTGTTCAGCAGCTTCGAGATGCCGGGCATCAGGCGTTCTGGGCCGGCGGTTGTGTCCGGGATGCTCTGAGGGGCATCGTTCCGAAAGACTACGACGTTGCCTCCACGGCAACTCCTGATCAGGTCATTGAGCTTTTCGGAGTCCGAAGAACAATCGCCGTGGGAGCCAGCTTCGGGGTCATTGTCGTTCTCGGCCCGCATCGATCAGATGGACAGGTGGAAGTCGCCACATTTCGCAGTGATGGCACCTATACTGACGGTCGTCGCCCGGAAACGGTTCGCTTCTCTTCCCCGGAAGAAGACGCTCAGCGACGTGACTTCACGATCAACGGCATGTTTTACGATCCGATCGCGGAGAAAGTCATTGATTTTGTCGGTGGAGAAAAAGATCTCCGAGCCGGCATTGTGAGAGCCATCGGTGATCCGATCGAACGGATTCGGGAAGATAAGCTTCGGATGCTTCGAGCGGTCCGGTTTTCGGCAACCCTGAAGTTTGAGCTCGACGAAGATACGGCCAGTGCCGTTCGGCAGTATGCATCGGATCTGAATCAGGTAAGTGTGGAACGCATCGCTCAGGAACTGAGGCGGATGCTTGCAGACAAAGAACGCGGGAAAGCCGTGACGCTGTTGTTCGACACAGAGCTCTTTCCTGTGGTTTTTCCGGAACTGCAGGAATCACAGATGCCTGAATCGCCGCATCTCGGATTGGCCGATTCGTACAGAGCTCGTCTTCTTTCGATTCTGGCCGGACTGCGGATCGGTACGTTCGAACCGGCACTTGCTGCCATCCTGCTGCCACTTCGAAAGGCGGGTGCTGATCGGCGAGAACGCTGTGCTCTTGTGGATTCGGTCTGCCATCGCCTGAAACTGTCTACCGACGAAACAACCTGTGTGTCCTGGCTGACGGATTCGTTGTCCAGAATGAGCACCATCGAAACGGCACCATTGCACATCCTGAAAGTGCTCGTCGCGGATTCACGAATCACCCTGCTTCTGGACCTTGCTGATGCGGCGGGTGAGGCTGAGCGAATTTCGACGTCAGCGACGTTGTTCTGCCGAGAGTATATGGCTTCGAACAATCGGGAGATTCTGTGCCCGGAACCGCTGATCACGGGGCTCGACCTGCTTCAGATGCAGGTACCCAAGGGCCCCCTGTACCGAACTCTGCTCGAACAGATCCGCCGCGAGCAGCTCGACGAAATTCTGGTGACCAGAGCACAGGCCCTCGACCGCCTGAAACAACTGCTCAATCCATTGTGAGAATCGATCCGACGCTGAAAATGCGATCGAATGCATGACGAGCCAAACGCCAACGCATTCAGAACGCGTGAAGAACATGGAATCCCACCTACTGGTGACGACCGACCGGTGATGACTCACGGGCGACTGGTGCCGGACCGCTGGCGGAATCGCATTCGGATTACTCGCCGCGGGCTTTCAGCAGTGGCTCGAAGTAAACCGAATACCGTCCACCTCGCAGATGGCCGGAAACGAGGAACTGAACTCCGGATTTCGAATCCTTTCCGGTGGTGACCACTTTCGTACCGCCTGCTTCGGAACCCGGGAGCTGCACCGCCTTCGAAAGCCATCGACCGCCGGAGATTCCAGCACTGTCCACGAAGATTCCGCGCTGTCGGATGACGGAAGGCAGTCCTTCCGCGACCCAGAGTGGTTCTGTTGATACCGCTGTTAACAGCATGGATCGATGACGCCCGGATGTCCTGCTGCGAAAACCGACGTACCACGCATCCGGCAACTCCTTCCACGAATCGGATTCCATAGCTGGCACACTGATGTCCGGGAAACACCAGCAGATTTCTTCCTCGGCATCGCGAAAGCGTAGTATCCTGCGAACCGCATCTGCCGACATTGCAGACGGCAGGTGAATGCCAGCACTGGCGCACGAGGTCAGATGCTCGCGCCAGATCCCGTCCTGAATTGTTCGGCAATCATCCCGCGAAATCCGATAGTATGCGCCAACTTCCGAAACCAGATCTTCCGATAGATTTTCGCTGGCCTCTTCACCGAGGGACGCTGACTCCGCATTCTCGGGTGTTCGGCGGCGCTCAGCGGAGTCACAGATCACCTGAATGGTCGTCCGGAACAGATCTTCCAGAAACACTCGAGTGATGGGGGAGGACGGATCCAGCGGTGGTGGTTCGAACCGGGCATCCGAACTCAGAAGCCCGACTTCAGCCAGAATTTTGTCCTTATCTTCCCTGGGCAGTTGCTCGAAGAGTCGAGTGCTCTGAACCAGCTTTGGAATTGTCTCGCGTTCTGCGGTGGCCACGCTGGAGAGAAAGACCGCCAGCTGCAGGATGGCCGGACATGTCGGCTCCGGATTGCCTGCTGCGGAAAGCGTCAACTGCAGCCGAAGATCAAGCCGATCTTCGACGCTGGCACGCCACCGTTCCACTTCAGCGGGCGTGCTTCCATGGATCGAATTCGCAAAGAACGCTTCCAGTTTTGCGGCAATTTGTTCGCGTTCTCCACGCGTCAGCACGGAGGAATCGGGAAGTTTTGGTGACGCAGACTGGTGACTGGCAAGGCAACGGTAGAGATAGATTCGGTCGTATTCATTTCGCAGAGGAAGCTCGGTAACCTCACGGAGTCCGTTGCGCAGACTTTCTCGGGAGAGTGGAAATCGACTGATGAGTTCCACCAGTTCTGTTCCAAGGATCCAAGCAGAATCTCGATAACGAAATCCGGAACCATAAACGTTGGCCACTTCCACACCGATGACATTCACAATGTCATGGAGAATGGCGATGGCCTGTCGGTCGACGTATTTCTCGACGAATTTCTGAGCTCCCCTTTTTCCGATTTCCGTAGCCAGCCACCAGGCACCAAGAGTCACGGGGCTGGATGCCGAAATCATTCGCCCAGCGTAGACGCCGCGGGTCATGTAAGAAAGCCACGGAGCTGCCTGTTTGTAGGCGCCATAACCCACGACGGCTCTGCGAAAGTAATCGTGCAGCCGAACGATGTTGTACTCCTGAACGTTTACCGGAAGCTGTTCGACAAGAACCAGGATGTGGAGAAAGATCCGACTGGCGGCGCGGGCAATCTGCTCGAAACTCGTTTCCAGCAGCGGCTGAGCACTGCCGGGTGAGTACACTCGCGCGATCCGCTGAATCAGTTCGAGCACCTCGGCACGAATGGCAGCCACGTCGACTTTTCCGTTGACCAGATATCCGCTGTTTCGGATCTTTTCGTAAACTCGTTCCGCTTCCGCTTCGAGAATACGATGAACTTCCCGATCGTGTTCGCTCAGCTTTCTGAGCTCAGTGCTGGTATGTTTCTCGTGAACATCTGGAACGGGGTACTCGAGGATTTCCTGAAACTTCACGAAACGTTCGGTCAGTGATCGTTCTCGCTGATTCAGCCTTTCGGCCAGCTCGTCGAAATGAGCCGCCGTCTGTCTGCGAAGTTCTTCAAAATCAGCGATCTCCTCGCGACCACCAGTATGATCACGGCTTTCGGAGGTCTGAGCTTGTTGGGTTGATGTCGAGAATCTACTAAACAGGGATCGCTTCTGGATTTTCCCTGTGCTCGCAAACAGAAACGCGACACACCCCGCGACAATGAGCACCAGAGGCAGGCCCCGGACCTCGGCAGTGATCAGACCAGCGGTAGTCAGAATCACACCAGTGCCGTAAACGAACCATTGGCGAGTCGACTGAAGATCCCGGGCAGGTTGAGTCCGCGAAGGAACAGGTACGGAATCGTCAGGCCCGGAATTCACAGGCATCGGGAATGCTCCGGAAAAAATCTGATGGTTTTTTGAGATCGACAGGGATAATGAGAGTGAAGATTCATCGGAGCATTGATTTTTCGGACGAGGAGGTCATTCTCGGAGAATGAACCTCGATGAGTCACATTCGAAGAATACGGAAGGATTTTTGTGACTCCGTCAGGACAGAACGGTGTTCCGGCTTCCCGATGCTCTTGTCAGACCGGTATGATATCAGGTCATCAGGTAATGGCATCATCCGGCTGCAGCGTTGATCGTTCCGCCATGATTCATGGTGTCAGCACTTTGAAGACAGATCTGCCGTAGTGCGGGTCTGCTGTCAGTATTTCGTTACCATCCTGCATTTATTTGTTCAGTCAGAACGCAGATGACCACTGATCACGTCGATCGTATTGCCAGTTTTCTTCCTGTTGTGACAGCATCCGACCCGAGCAGCACGCATGCCGGGACGACACCCGGAAGCTTCGCGAATGCCTCGCGAATTGCTCCTGGTCGGCAGGGTGCTCTGACGTATTCCTCGCCCGACACTCCCGGAATGCCGGGTCCATCGGATCGGACGGCATGGGATTTCATGCCGACGGACTGGACATTGAAGCCGGGCTATGAGAGCCGTTACGAGTGTGCCGATGCATGGCAGCCTCCGGCAGGGTTTCAGCCGATCACTCAGCTGGAATATGCCAGATGCGGCATCCTCACGCCCGAAATGCAGCGCGTTGCCGACCGGGAACCGCATCTGACCGCGATCCAGGTTCGAGATGAGATCGCAGCAGGGCGCATGGTGATCCCGGCGAATCGGAACCATCTTCAGTTTCAGCTGGATCCCATGGCAATCGGTCGAGCGTCAAAGACGAAGATCAATGCCAACATGGGAGCTTCTCCGGTTTCGTCCGGTACAGACGAAGAGGTGGAGAAGCTGCGATGGGCAGAACGATGGGGTGCTGACACGGTCATGGATCTTTCGACCGGCGGCGACCTGAATGCCTGTCGTGCTGCGATCATCCGCAACAGCACAGTGCCGATCGGTACGGTGCCGATTTATTCAATGATCATCGGACGACGCATCGAAGATCTGAACGCCGAAATCATTCTGGATACACTGGAACATCAGGCTCGGCAGGGTGTCGACTACTTCACCATTCATGCGGGTGTTCTTCAGGAACATCTGCGGCTGGTGAAGGATCGTCTGATCGGAATCGTCAGTCGTGGTGGTTCACTCCTGGCCAAATGGATGATTCATCACAGCCAGCAGAATCCAATGTACACTCTGTGGGAAGACATCTGCCGCGTCATGAGAAATCATGACGTGACGTTCAGTATCGGAGACGGACTGCGGCCGGGCGGACTCGCGGACGCGACAGACCTCGCTCAGCTGGCCGAACTGTCCACTCTGGGCGAACTCACCGAACGTGCCTGGCGACAGGGCGTGCAGGTGATGATCGAGGGACCCGGACACGTTCCGCTCGATCAGATTGAATTCAACATGAAGCTGCAGCGCCGGCTCTGTCACGGTGCGCCATTTTATGTTCTGGGTCCGCTCGTCACGGACATGTTCCCCGGTTACGACCATATCACCAGCTGCATTGGTGCCACGAATGCTGCGTGGCACGGAGCCAGCATGCTGTGCTATGTGACACCGAAAGAACATCTGGGACTGCCGAAGAAGGATGACGTCAAACAGGGATGCGTTGCGTATCGCATCGCGGCTCATGCTGCCGACGTGGCTCTGGGAATTCCCGGTACGCGCGACCGCGATGATGAACTCACGCGAGCTCGTGCGGCGCTGAACTGGCAGAAGCATTTTGAGCTGAGTTTCGATCCGGACACAGCTCGAGCTTACCACGACGAAGATCTGGACGTCGACACGGACTTCTGTGCGATGTGCGGTCACGACTGGTGCAGTGTCCGCATCAGTAAGGAGATTCAGCTTTTTGCCAGCGGTAAAGAGCAGGAATATCAGTGGGATAAAGCAAAGGTGACGGCAGCGCTCACTGCGGAACAGAAAGAGATTCTGGAAAAGCGAGGAGTCCTCTCTCCGGAAGAACTTCATCGGCTCGCGAGCAAGACGCGAAAATCGATGGGAGCAGATCAGGGCAAAGCCGCCTGCCACAGTGACATCGCGATTTCAGAAAAGGCTCAGATCCTCCAGATTGTGGAACTCGGAACGGAAAGCTGAATGACGAAGCGGGCATTCGCAGTGACTGTGGTGCTCCTGCTGCTCTGCGGAACCGCCTGGAGTGTTTCGCAGCCCGGTCGTTTTCGCTCCCAACGATTTCAGAGAATTGAGAGTCTTTACGGCGACAACGGTCGCGTCGAGAGAAACGGTGTTCCGGACTGGAAAGTCGATCCTGATTTCCAGCACGACGTGTTCACGTTTGCTCGAGTTCGTTATCAGTCGTACGGTCGATGGGGATGGCATACGGATTATCCGGATGCCGATCTGAATTTTTCTTATCGACTGCAGCAGCTGACATCGCTCCATGTCAACCCGGACGGAACGATCATCGATCTGACGGATCCGCGTCTATTCGATTTTCCGTTTGTCTACATGATTGAACCGGGCTACATCGCGCTCTCAGAACCTGAGCGACTGGCACTGCGAGCGTATCTGCTGAATGGCGGGTTCCTCATGGTGGATGATTTCTGGGGTGTCGAAGAGGGCAACAATTTCTACGCGGAAATGAAAACCGTATTTCCGGAATTCGACGCCGTGGAGCTTCCGCTCGAACACGAGATCTTTCACTGCGTTTACGATCTGAAAGAGAAGCCCCAGATTCCGGCGGTAGGCTGGGCGGAACGCTTTCGCGGCACGGGACGGACCTGGGAACAGGAAGATGCTCGTGAAGTGGATTATCGAGGAATCTTCGACCAAAACGGTCGGATGATGGTCATGGTGTGTCACAATACCGACCTGGGCGACGGCTGGGAACGCGAGGGCGAATCAGAATGGTTCTTCCGTGAGTTTTCTGAGAAAAAAGCCTACCCGCTGGGGATCAACATCATCTTTTATGCAATGACTCACTGATCTGGCCGAACGCACGGAATCGCTGCAGGGGACTGGCATGACTGAACGACAACCGGAGCTGTCCCCAGATCGTGAACGCGAGCTGTCAGTGCTGATGAAGACGATGCTGCGTCAGGTGGATCAGCGTCTTTCGGATGTCATCATTGGCCAGAAAGATGTTGTTCGGCAGCTGCTCGTCTGCATGCTGTCCGGCGGGCATTGTCTTCTGACGGGAGCTCCGGGACTGGCGAAGACGCTCCTCGTCAAATCCATCGCGCAGCTGTTTGGCCTGAACTTCAGTCGGATTCAGTTTACCCCGGATCTGATGCCCGCAGACATCACCGGAACGGAAATCCTCGATGACGATGGAAACGGGCGGCGTTCGCTCAAATTTGTCCGAGGCCCGATCTTCACGAGCGTTCTGCTGGCAGACGAAATCAACCGAACGCCACCGAAAACGCAGGCGGCACTTCTCGAAGCGATGCAGGAACATCAGGTCACTGCCGCCGGGAAGCGTTATCCACTCGAGGAACCGTTTTTCGTCCTGGCAACACAGAACCCGATTGAGATGGAAGGAACCTATCCTCTTCCGGAAGCACAGCTCGATCGGTTCATGTTCAATGTGGTGATGGATTATCTGCCGGAAGATGATGAAGTGGCAGTTGTTCTGAGAACGACCAGTCAAGCCGCTGCTCCCGTGCAGCCGCTGTTCAGTGCCGAAGTGCTGCGTGATCTTCAGACTCTGGTGCGTGGCGTTCCGATAGCAGAAGATGTCGCCCGCTATGCAGTGCGACTTGCGACGGCTTCCCGTCCTCGAAGTCTTCAGAGCATTCCGCTGGTCAACGAAATGGTGTCCTGGGGAGCGGGCTTGCGAGCCGGGCAGAATCTGGTGCTTGGTGGCAAGGCACTGGCGTTGCTGGAAGGTCGTCCGTTTGTATCCGCAGCAGACATTCGAGCACTCGCGCTCCCGGTGCTCAGACATAGAATCCTGCCAGGTTACCGCGCGGAGGCTCAGGGGATCACGGTCGAGATGATTATCGCCGGAATCCTCGAATCCGTCGGACATCCGAAGAACGATTCCGCAGTCTGATCGAACCAGTTCGTGGCGGGAGATCCCGTGAATCACTCAGTGACTGACAAACGAGATCATAACAGCGGTACGGATTACATGGATCCGAACGTGATCATGGCGATTCAGTCATTGGAGCTGCGAGCGCGGCTTGTGGTTGATGGTTTTCGGAACGGCATGAACCGCAGCTCCAGGCACGGCTTCTCTGTGGAGTTCTCCGAGTATCGTTCGTATTCGCCGGGCGACGATCCTCGCTTCATCGACTGGAAACTTGCAGCTCGCACCGATCGTCACTACATCCGACGTTATGAAGACGAAACGAATCTGCGCTGCATGATTGTTCTGGACTGCAGTCGCTCCATGCAGTTCGGAAGCCTGAATTACACCAAATCAGAATATGCACGAACGATGGCGGCAGCGATGTCCTGGCTGCTGCAAAGTCAGGGAGACGCCGTTGGAATCACGTTGTTTGACGAAGTCGTGCGTCAGACGGTGACACCGCGTTTCCGACCGGGACAACTTCGCCGCATTTTGATCGCACTGGAACAGTCAGCGGGTGGCACTGACACTCGGCCGGCAATGGCACTGGAACGAACAGCTCAGCTGCTGCGAAGACGATCTCTGGTGATCCTGATCTCTGATCTGCTTTCTCCAGCGGATGATCTGGCCACCGGGCTTCGGTCTCTTCGTGGAGCTGGCCACGAGACGCTGATCCTGCAGATTCTCGATCCGGCAGAGCTGTCACTGAATTTCACACAGGCATTTGAATTTGCCGATCTGGAAACCGGACGGCAGGTGCACTGCGATCCGGAACTGGTGCGATCTCAGTATCAGCAGCGTATGGCGGAGCATCAGGAAGCCATCATTCGTCTCTGTGATTCGCTCGGTATTCCGATTCAGACCTGTAAAACAGAAACCCCCGCGGAAAAAACACTGGCTGATTTTCTTCAGCTGAGAAGACATCGTCGGCACGAAAGGAGTCGCGGCTATGCCTGAACTGCTGACTCCGTTCTTTGCCGCTGCTGGTCTGGCTGCTGCTGCGATCCCGATCTGGCTGCATTTTCTGAAACGGACACCATCGCGAGTCATTCCGTTCAGTGCGGTGCAGTTTCTTGAACCGACGCGACCGAGGCAGGTTCGTCGTTCCGGCATTGAACACTGGCCGCTCATGCTGCTGCGAATTCTCGCCGTCGCGATGATCGCTCTGGCATTCGCAAGACCCTACCAGAATGTTCAGATACCACGCACTGTTCATTCAGCGGTGGGAGAAAAAGTGATTCTTGTTCTGGATCGCAGCGCGAGCATGAGTCGAACCGGCATTTCGGAACAACTCCTGCGCGAAGCGGGTTCTGTTTACTCGGCTCTGACCGAAAACGACCAGTTAAGTGTGCTGATGTATGCTCAGGATGTGGAAAC
>JBKDKA010000091.1:0-75614 GCA_046345315.1 Planctomyces sp. | reverse complement strand
GGCTGCTTCCAGCCATCGGGCAGAGGAGCCTTTTCCGGATCGGGCTGAATCCAGCCATTGTCACAGACGGAAATCACGATCGTATCGTCGGTCAGACCATGTTGATCGAGATGCTGCAGGATCTGACCACAGGTCTCATCGTACCATTCGCACATGGCGTAGTAACGCGCACTGGCCGCCGTACAGCCTCGATCCTGATAGTGTTTCAGAATCCTGTCAGGAGGATTGTGCGGCGTGTGAGGCAACATCGGTGCGTACCAGACAAAAAACGGCTTCTTCGCTTCTGCCGACGCGTCAATGAAATCCAGAACCGGCCGGACTCCTTCTCTTCCGATGCGAAGACCATCATCACCGTGACGACCACCAGGCTGAGGAAACCCGCGAGTCATTCCTCCAGTAAATCCACCGAGGCGAAAGTTTCCTTCCCACCATTTGCCGCTCTGAAAACTCCGGTAGCCTTTCTCCTGAAGAAATTCCGGAAGCATTCGTGACTCTGATGCGTGAGCGATCAGCTGCGACCGGAGATCTGCGAAATTCTCTTCCGTGCATTCAGAAGATCGCCATGGGTCGTTTCCGGTCACTCCGTGCCGATGAGGGTAACGCCCCGTGATCATGGTCATCAGCGAAGGGCGGCAGAGAGCCGTCGGAACATAGCCTCGTCGAAAGACCGCGCTTCGCCTTGCGAGTGCATCGAGCGACGGAGTCCTGACTTCGGGATGTCCCATGAAGCCGTAGTCGGCCCATCCCTGATCGTCGCCGATCAGGAGAACAACATTCGGCAATGGCCCCGCAGTTCGTACAGGTTCAGCAGCCTGCAGGCGGAAAACGCTGCCGACCAGACAGAGAGCGATCGTGATCGCGGAGAGTCGCTTCCATCGGATCCATCTTCTGGAAACATCGCCGCGATCCGAACAGAGACTCACCGTGACGACTCCTTCGCCGGTGTCAGTCCACGACGAATCAGAAGCCCCTCAACGGAAGGCTCCTTGCCCCGAAATGAACGATACATCTGCATGGGATCACGACTGTATCCCCGCGACAGAACTGCATCCCGGAACGCGTTTCCGTTGCTTCGCGTCAGGCCTCCCTGAGACAGCTGATAAGCAAACGCGTCTGCGGCCAGCACTTCGCTCCACATGTACGCGTAATAGCTCGCCGAGTAACCACCACTCCAGATGTGAGCGAAATAGCTGGATCGGTACCGTGGCGGAATCAGCGGGTTCAGAATACCGAAGGATTTCAGAGCGGCCTCTTCAAAGGCTTCAACATCCGACGGAATCTGATCACTGCTGAGTGTATGCCATTTCAGATCCAGCAGGGCGGCGGCAACATACTCCAGTGTTTCGAAGCCCTGATTGAATCTGCGAGCTCGCAGCAGCTTCTCAAGAAGTTCTGCGGGAATCGTTTCGCGGGTCTGATAATGCTTCGCGTAGTTCCGAAGGACTTCAGGCTGAATGGCCCAGTCCTCCTTGAATGTTGAAGGGAACTCCACAAAGTCACGTGGCACTGACGTCCCGGATAATGTCGGATACTGAACTTTCGAAAAGAGCCCATGCACACCATGACCCATTTCGTGGAACATGGTGGTCACGTGATCGAAGCTCAGGAGCACAGGTTCCCCGGGAGCAGGTCGAGGAATATTCATGACGTTGACGATCACAGGCTTCTCATTGAGAAGACCGGACTGGTCAACAAATGAACTCATCCAGGCTCCGCCTCGCTTGGATTCCCGATGGAGATAGTCCGCGTAAAAGAGACCGATCGGTTCGCCGTTTTCCTCGAGGACGTCAAAGACACGAACATCCGGATGGTAAACCGGCAGATCGGTTCGTTCACGGAACGTAATTCCGTAGAGCCGATTCATCGTGAAGAAGACACCATCCTGCAGAACCTGATTCAGTTCAAAGTAGGGACGAGCCGCCGCCTCATCAATGTCGTAAAGGGCCTTGCGAACTTTCTCCGCATAGTACTCCCAGTCCCACGGCTGAAGATCACTTCCTGCTCCGTCAGCGACCATCGCCGCAAGAATTTCTGCGGACTCTTCCTTCGTTTTCTGAAGGAGTGCGGGAATCAGGTCCGTGAGCATTTTCGCCGCGACTTCAGGATTGTGAGCCATCTGCGGCTGCAGCTGCCACGCAGCATGATTCGGAAAACCAAGGATTCGTGCTCGATCAGCTCGTAACTTGGCCATCCTGAGCACCAGAGGGCGATTATCGATCCCCTTGTTCTCACCGATCGCGCGATTGGCAGACGCTTCAAACAGCCGGCGACGAAGATCTCGATTCTTCAGAGAAATCAGAGTCGGCTGGCGCGTTGTGTTGGTGATTGCGAGAAGATATTTCCCTTCGAGTCCACGAGACTTTGCGGCTTCCGCTGCTGCTGCGATATCGGCGGGATCCATCCCGTCAAGGTCCTCGACGCGATCCACAATCACCGCGCGTTCCCGGGTTACATCCAGCAGATTGTCCTGGAACTGAGTCGTCAGCGAAGACAGTTCCTCGTTCATCGCCCGGAGCTGCGTCTGCTGTTCGTCAGTCAGCTCCGCGCCCGCTCGAACGAAGTCTTCGTACTGTTCCTTGAGCAACTGCTGCTGCTCCGGCGACAACTGAAGCATCTGCTTCCGTTCGTGAAGCTCCCGAATGCGACTGAAGAGTCGTCGATTAAGACGGATGTTGTCTGAGTGCGCTGCGAGCCTCGGAGCCATCTCCTTCTGGATCCCCTGAATCACGTCATTTGTGTGAGCAGAGGTCATATTGAAAAAGACATTATTGACCCGGCGGAGAATTTCCCCGGACTTCTCCATCGCCGTGAGCGTATTGTCAAAAGTTGGCTTCTCACTGCTTGAAGCAATCGCTTCGATCTGTTCGAGCTGCTGCTTCATTCCCGCTTCAAACGCAGGGACGTAGTCATCTGATTTAACCCGCTGGAAATCGGGAGCAGAGAAAGGAAGCGGTGAAGGCGTAAAGAATGGATTCGACACATCAGTTTCCGGGTTCAGAAGGGAAGTCGGTCGGAACCGTCCATCGACTGGAGCACCGTGCTCGCGAGGAATCTCGCCGGCATCGGATACGGTCAATGCAGGGAGCAGGTCGGCAAGAACCAGACCTGCGACGAAGAGTAAGGCGTTTCGCAGTCGGTAAGCGTATGCAGCAGGGAGCACGATTCTGATCATGTTTTGAGCATCAGAAAATGGAGGCGAGTCTGGACCGAGCGGCCATCGCCGTCAGCTGAGTCGCAGCAGAAAATGGAGTGCCAGATAGAGCGTCAGCGATACGGCAGCTCCCGGAATGATGACGCGAGACTCAAAGAGCTGAGCCGAGTCATCACGCACAATCCCAGACAGAAAAAATGAACACCTGGACAGATATTTTCTGCGATTGAGGCTCATACCGTCGGATTCCGAATAGTTCAGCCCGCCGTGTTGCTGAGGTTTTGTAAAACTCTGCCGATTGCGACGATTTTACTAAGAATACGCGATATGCCGTCCGATAACTAGCAACAAGCGCGGGGTCATTCCTGCGTTGGTTCGAGAGTTCTTTGACAATTCGATCTGAAAACATGATCAAATGCGATCTGATGCATCCGGCGCACGTCCGATGAGCGATCAGCGAACAGAGAATCGCGTGTAAGAACCATGCAGGGTTGACAGTAAGTCCTGACAAATCATACACTTGTATCGCTTTCGGTGCCTTCGCAGCACCCACGGTTTACGTTCAGGAGAATCGCGTCGTGACGAAGAAAGAGATCGTGAAGGGGATTTCCGATGAGATGGGTCTGACCCAGCTTAAAACGAAGGAAATCGTCCAGAAAACGTTCGACGCGATCATCGAGACTCTGGTTGAAGAGCGAAGAATCGAGCTGCGAAACTTCGGCGTCTTTGAGGTCAAGATGAGAGCTGCAAGGAAGGCTCGTAACCCACGAACTGGTGGCCAGGTGGAAGTCCCGGCCAAATTTGTGGTTACGTTCAAGCCGGGCAAAGAAATGGAAGAAAAGGTCCGTCTCCTTGAAGAACGAGAAGCCGCTCGCCGACTCTCGCTCAAGGGAAAAGAAGGCACTCCGAGGGGCAATTCCGGTCAAACAGCTGACGGGAATTCAGGCAATGTCCGGTCGGAAGTTAGTGGTGCGTCCTTTGACGGTCCCCCTGCGATTCCGAGAAATCATCCGGGAAGTTCTTCGGAATAGCCGGAAACGCGAACGCAGTCAGCAGGTCTGATGGCAACGGTTCATATCGCATCTGATCATGGTTTCCGGTCGAACTGCGACAGACATTGAAGTGTCTGCTCGCTGTCAACGAGTTCCGGGCTCTGATTTGATTTCCGTCTTTGTCTCACGTCGGCATCTGTGATGTTGCTGGCGTGTACCGGAGTCCAGGGAAGGACGCGATGATGTCGCTGCGAAAACGAGTTCTTGTGGGTCTGCTGCTGGTGACCTCAGCCCTGAACTACGGGTGTGCCACTCCGATTTACTCACCCAATCCGGATGTTCGCGCACGTCAGCTGATTTATGCCTCAGAAAGCCTGAGACATATTCCTGAGATCTGGGAACGGATCTGGGGGCTGGACATGCCGAGTCTTGCGACTCCGTACCGCGTTCACGGTGGCGTGATCTGACGCGAACCTGTCCAGCATTAATTCTGCGATGTACCTGAGGTGCATCACGTCGGCTGAAGTTGCTCAACAAGCTACAACGCCGACTCAGAACGATCGTGTCAGAAAATGCATTGCGGTCATAAAGAAGGCCGCAACGACACCAACGCGAATGTTATCGTTGATACGAGTTCGAGCAGACTCAGCCAGCCCTGATGCGACCACTGCCGGAAGAACAACGATCAGCGCGTGGCCGAAGCTCACCGGTGGATCCAGTGCTTCAGGATTCCAGGTCTCGCCTGCGTAAGACCAGGCGGACATAACACTGCCGATCACCCAGAAGGCCAGAAGGCCGGACCACGACTTCGCTGAATTCCAGGGCAAGCGTGGTCCTCGCAGCATCAGTCCGAACAGCGTCGCCGATCCATCTCCGAATGCCAGGATCGACAACACGCCCATCCCGATCTCCATGTGAGCGGGAAACATGACGATTGTGAACAGGACGGACAGAGCATAACCGGCGACTGCAGACGCGCCCGTTCCCTCACCGACTCGCTGGATCTGCCGAAAACTTGTCAGAATTCGCAATCCAATGACGACGCAGCAGCCAACGGCTATGACGTACATCGTCGGTGAAATCGGATCGGCATGGGAAAACAACTGCAGTGCAAACGGCAGCAGGCCCGGTGTCATGTGCCAGAATCGGCGACGAATTTCACGATATGGCAACGCGTGAAATGCCAGTCCTCGCGAAGGCGCAGGAACACTCCCTTCACTCAAAGAACCGGACGGTACAGACCGAAGAGTGTCGCGAACATTCCGGCCCAACTCTTCCGCTGAAGATCCTGCGACATCAGTAACGACCGGGAAATTCGCGGAGTTCGGAATGGCCTGATCAGAAATGTTTTCAACGGCACGTGAGGGGCTCCGCAGATCAACCATGAAGAATCTCCATCAGTCGGAAAACGGATCCCAGCTGCGAAACGATAATACGGTCTGATCGGTCATCGAAAGTCTAGTGTCGTCTCCGGTCGACCGTCACTACCAGAAACTTCTTCGAGCGCCTGACAAAACCGGGACTGGCTCCCGGACAACTTTGGTGAAGCTCACAAAATTGACCGAGTGAGGGTGACTGTCCCAGTTTTGTTGGAGCCTCTGAGGCTGAACCATCATTCCGCAGGCGAATGCGTCCTCAAAAAATCCAGGAGCCGCACCAGCAGAATCTGCCGAAACATGCTCTCAGAGCCGGAATCCGGGCGATAGCATTTTCTGGAGAACAACCGCATTTCCGGAATAACGCGCCATTCATCCGGAATTTCGCTGGCATCGCCATCCGGATCGATCCGCATTTCAGAAGTTCATCGTCATTGCGATCAGCGTCAGCCAGTCCGAAAATGATTTATCGTTCTGGGTAAAATACGCAGAACACGTAGTGCTGGCGGAACTGAGCAAATCACGTGAGACATGAACTCATCGGACATGGGCATCGGGCTGAGCGGCAGAATGCCTGGCTTCAGTCTCCCCAGATGCAGCGTGAACCCGAAACTGACCTGCCTGAAAGATCACAGGCAGACATCCCGGATATTGCGTGACATCCAGTCTTCGTTCATCGGCATCCGTGACCACGAAACGATGTCCGGAAGTTCTGACTGCGGTCTCGATCTGATCTTTTCTTGAAGGAAACAATTCCATAAGGACCGCGACCGCCGGATAACGAGTCGACGGCAGAATCCTCAGTGCATCGTAAAGATGCAGCGAGTGAACGTTGAAACAGGTAACATCTCCGGAACGCACATTCTGGCGCTGAAGAAACTCAGCTACCTGATGAAGGTTCTTCCAGTCGGGGAATCGCCCCTGAGCCAGTTCTGCTCTCACCGCGGTGCTCGACCCCTCCAGGACACAGACGAACCATAGCGAAAGACGCTCCGGCCAGAGCTGAGGTGAAATCAGAAACCCCAGCGTTGCTGCCGCCGTCAGAAGGGTTCGACGAACCACGGACGGACGCGACACAGGCACAGAAGCGATTACAGCAATCCCCAGGATGACCGGCGGCACATGGATGTAATCCATGGCATGCTGCAGCAGACAGGCCTGAAGAAACCAGCTGAGATAAAGAATCGCCAGCGAAGCCTGCCGACGGATTCCGACGAACTCCGTCGCTTCCAGACCTCTTCCTCCCGTCCGAAAGTAATCACGCATCAACTTCAGGGAAACAGGCAGAGCAATCAGATGAACCATCCACCATGGATGAAAGCGAATGAGCATCATTCCGACACGTTCAATCGTCTTTCTGGATCTCCCGGATGCCAGATACTCGGGATTCCATTTCAGCTGCATCTCAACAAACGAACCCCACGCTCCGGTTTTCACCAGCCAGACGATTCCTGGCACAGCACAGAACAACCCGCCGAATCCGACAACGGCGATCCGACTCAGAGTCAGCCTTCTTTGCGCTGAAGTCACGATCTCCGCAAGACAGAGCAACACCACCGATACAGCGATGTGAGGCTTGATCCAGAAAGCGACTCCCCAGAACACACCTTCGAGCGTGGCGTACTTTGAGAACATCCGGTGTTCCCGACGACTTAAAGAAGCATCTCGACAGAGCATCGCAAGCGCAGCAGGCAGCAGCATCCAGGTGTCTCTCTGGCAGTGACACCATTCATTTCGCGAAAGATAGAACAGAGACAGAAACAGCAGTGGAACTGAGATCTCGGAAAGAGCGTTTCTGATCCTCAGAAAGACTGATGTGGTCTCAGAGCTGATGTTTTCGGACGCCTCGGAGTTCAGAGAGGCATTGCGTCGTGAGTTTCGTGCGACGACAGCGATTGCGGATAACAGGCCGGCCGAGAAGGCGAATAATGCCAGATCAACCAACCGGATGGCTTCGGATGTCCATCCGACAAGAGTCCGGACCAGAATATGAATCCAGACAACGCCGGGAAGATTCGGTTCAATGACATCTCGATACAGGGCGCCACCATTCAAGACGATCTTTGCCTGAAGATCGAAAAGCACCGTATCGGACGTCAACGGCATACAGACGACGATCGGAATCGACAGAATCAGAAGCCCCAGCAGAGCGGCTCCGGCATACCAGGGGCATCCGGATCGTTCAGTTGGATGATCAGCAGTCCGGACGCAGTTCACAGAGGATTCCTGTCGAAAACCGATTCTGATGGCGTACTGATACAGGTGGTTTCAAAACCGGGACTGGCTCCCGACGGGCGAGATGTTTACCTGCAAAATCTGCAACTGCAAGGGTGCCTGTCCCGGTTTTGAAATGCGCTCTACACCAGATCAGCTCACACCTTTCGGAATCGCCCAGTGGCCTTCTGCACGATAACTTCTGGTCAGCAGTGACGAAGCCTCCGAATCGCCGGAGATGGTCTCCGTGACCGGATCGAACTGAAGCGATCTTCCGCAACGCGACGCCGCATTGGCAAGGTGGCAAAGTGAAGCAGAAAGATGCCCAATGGCAATTTCTGCATTGGGACTTCGGCCGTTTCGGATGGCATCAACAAAATCCAGGTGATGATGAGGCGGCTGCAGGACTCGAGGATTCTTCGGCGTCGGGTTTGCGATCTTTTCATTCCGACCGTTGATGAGTTCCAGCTTGCCGCGTTTGCTCACGAACAGCCTTCCTTCAGGACCGTGAAATTCCACCCCGGAATCCACGTTGTAGGGATAGGTGGTGCTCCACAGCCTCATCTCCCAGATCAGCTGCTTCTGCGTTCCCTTTTCGCCGTTACCGGGATACTCAAAGATTGCGGTCTGTGTATCCGGAAACTGCTGATCATCGTCATGATAGTACTTGCCACCGATGGCAGTGATTCGTGACGGATGAGTGTCGACACCCAGCCCCCATCGAGCAATATCCAGTTCGTGAGCACCATCGTTTCCGGTGTCGCCCGTGCCAAAATTGAACCACCAGTGCCAGTTATAATGAAATCGGTTTTCCTGCCATGGCATCATCTCTGCCGGGCCAACCCACTGATCGTAATCAACACCCTCAGGGACCGGCCCCGGCTGTTTTTTTCCGATGTTGTTCCTGCGTTGCACATCCCACGCTCGCGCCATCAGCACATCACCGATGACCCCTTCGTGAAGCATCTGCATTGCATCAGCAATCAGCGGATTGCTTCGAGACTGAGTTCCATGCTGGACAACCACTTTATTGCGGCGAGCTGCTTCGACCAGCAGACGACCTTCTCTCAGGTTATGTGAACACGGCTTTTCAACATAAACATGCTTCCCGGCATCGCAAGCCATGATCGCGGCTGGTGCATGCCAGTGATCCGGCGTGGCGACGATCACAGCGTCGATCGTCTGATCATCCAGCAGCTTTCGAAAATCACTGACGCAGATGACGGCACCCAGTTTTTCTTTTGCCTGTTCGCAACGTGACGTATCCGGATCGCAGACGGCAACGATCTCGGCGTGAGGCATCAGACCGGAAAATGATTGACCAAGGCCGGACCCCTGACCTCCGCACCCGATGAGCCCAAGACGGACGCGTTCTGCCGCTCGGGAAGTCACAATCGGGGAAACCGCTGAGGCACTCAGGAGATGACTGCCATACACAGCGAGGCCAGCGGCAGCACTGGCAGATGATTTCAGAACTGCCCGTCGATTCAGCAAAGTCATGAAAAACTCCTCTTCTGCACAACGTCAACATTCAGGAAAGATAGCAAAACTGGACTGTTTTTCTTCGGAGCGTTATCCTTCAGGCGGAACAAAGTTCAATTTTGACCTGCTCCCGGGAAGACGACCATGCATCGAAGAAGAACTCTCGCATCACTCGTATCCATGGCGATCACGCTGCCGGCGACTCTCGCGACGAGATCCCGAACAGCCGCGGAGGAGCTCTCGAGCCGCTTCCGGATGAATCTCGAGCGGATTGCTGACGAGCGAACCTCGACGACCACTACCGATACGAAGGCTGATCATCGTCGGCATCTGATGGAATCCCTGCAGCATTGCCTTGAGTGGTGCGCTCGAGCTCAGGTTCGACGAGAATTCTATTCAGGGGGACAACAGCAGGAGCTTCGTGCCGCGTTGATCGAAACCGAAAGTCTCTGCCGTTTTGCGATTCAGCAGATTCGGTCAACCGATTCTGCTGCTCCGGCATTCTGGCAGTGCTGCTCAGATGCCTGCCAGCGATGTGCAGTGCTCTGTGCTTCGTCGGAAACGACGGAACCCGTTGAGCACACGAGCAGACTCTGTGGCCGTATGGTTACCTGTGCGGTCTGATCAGCAGCCCCATTGGACTCGATGATGCCCTGCCAAGTCTGTGATGTGAGCAGGAATTCATTTCCCGAGTGTTCACTTTTCATGATCATTAATGATCGTAAAGAAATCCTGATGCCCCCCGCAGTAAACCTCTGCCGTATCGCCACCACCTTGAGCAATTCTCTCATCAGGAAGCTTCTTCAAAACGGGTACGCTTCTTTGTCCTCAAGGATCTCATTTCCCGTGAGGTTCCTGTTTGCGATCGTTCAGATGCTGGTGCTGACTGAGCAGTACGGATGGTGCGACAGCAAAGAGATCCGAAACAGTCCGCTGGCCCCCTACTATGGTTTTCGGGGCGTCGAACTGTTCAAGCTGGACGCTCGCGTTTTTAACCTCCAGGCCGGTGACTTCAATCAGGACGGACTGGTGGATGTCATGGTTGTTGACAATCGTGAAAGCGCCCTTCAACTTCTGATTCAGAAACCAGATTCCGGTGACCGGTCAGGCAGTGAAGGTGCACGTGTCAATGACCTGCGGTCAGACTGGAGATTCGAAACTCGCCCAATTCCGGTTGATCGGCAGATCGCCGGAATGACAACCGCCGACCTGAACGGTGACGGTCGACTCGACACCGCTTATATTGGGCTGCCCGATCAGCTGATGGTCCGATTCCAGCCGAAAAAAGGGGAAGCAGAATGGTCGCAGCGATGGTCCGTTCGACTTCCGGGATTGAAGCCGGCCTCGTGGATGATCGCATCAGGAGACCTGAACGGAGATCAGCGAGCGGATCTGGCGGTCCTGGGTGAGAACGTGACATACATCGTCTACCAGAACAGCAAGAATGAACTGGACAGCCCGGAATCACTGATCAACACATCCTCGCAGCTTTCGATGATTCAGATCGCAGACATTAACGCTGACGGCCGACAGGATCTGTGTTACGTCGCCAATGAAGGAAGCACTCGCGGACTTTGTGCTCGACTTCAGACGGCAGACGGCCGCCTGGGCCCGGAGATCAGCTTTGACCTGCAGCAGCCACGAGCCGTGACACTGCAGAACATCGACCAGAAACCCGGACATGAGCTCATCACGATTGAATCCCGAACAGGTCGCGTCGTCGTCTCCGGACTGAAACCGGCCCACGATGAACCGGGAGTTCTTCCAACGCGGCTGATGCAGTACGGAATCGGCACTGCGGGCACCAACAAGAACCGATCAGTGGCTGTCGGTGACGTCGATGGTGACGGATTGACGGACGTCATTGCCACGGATCCGGATCAGGCACAGATTCTCCTCTATCGTCAGAATGGAATCGATGGTCTGGGTGTTGCCGAAGTCTTTCCCAGTCTCGTGGGCACTCGAGATGTGTGCATCGCTGATGCCGATGCAGATGGCCATCCCGACGTGATACTTCTCAGCGAAAAAGAAGGTGTTCTCGCAATCTGTCGGTTCACCGAAGGACGTCTGACGTTTCCATCACCGATTCTTCGAAAACCGGACGGTTACGAGCTGGTCGCAGTACGAGCACTGCCGAATGCGAAGTCGGTTCAGTTTGTTGTGGGACTTGTCAAAGGATCCGGCAAATCAGCAAAGCTCGACTTTCGCCGTCTGACACGAACAGATGACGGAAAATGGGAACTCGTTCGAGATGAAGGAACGTCCGACATTCAGGGGGCGCTCGGAAGTCGCGGAACGAACCTGATCAATGCAGATGTCAACGGGGACGGCAGAAAGGATATCCTCGCAATTCCGAATGGTTCCAGTGAAGCAGGCGTTCAGATTCTTCTGCAGAATGAAGACCAGAGTCTGAAACTGGTTCGTGGAAAACAGGACGCCGATCTGGGAATCACATCGTCCGCCAGTGTATTTCCGTCAGACAATCGACTTCTGGTGGCCCGCGATACATTCGCACGAGCTATGAAGTTTTCGGAATCCGGCTGGCAGGTGGAAGATCAGTTCAATGCCGGTGAAACAACCGCCCGACTGGAAGGTGTCGCATCGCTTGATCTCGATGGACAGGATGGTCACGAAATTGTTCTTGTTGATACCGGCATTCGAAAACTTCGGGTACTCCGCCGACACGATGGCCTGTATCGACCATGGAATGAAGTCGAACTCGGAAACCTGGCATTCACATCATCCATGGTGGCTGACCTGAATGGAGATCAGCGACCGGATTTGCTTCTGGCAGGCGCCCAGAGTTTTTCGGTACTTTACAGCGGTCGACTTGATCCGATGCTCACCGAGCTGGCATCCCTGCGAATTGAACGAGACGAAGCTTACCCGGCTGACGTGATTGCCGGGGATGTCAACGGAGATGGCCGTGCCGACCTGACTGTCGTGGATACATCGATCAATGGTGTTGAAATCCTGCAGTTTGCCGAGAACAAACTTCAGCCGGCGACTCATTTTCGAGTCTTCGAAGAAAAGAGACTGGTGTCCGAATCAGAAAGTCGCGGCACGGAACCTCGTGAGGGAATGGTTGTGGATGTCACAGGAGATCAGCGTCCGGACCTGCTGGTGCTCTGCCATGATCGACTGATCGTTTATCCACAGGACACGGGAGAGAAGTAATGCCGAAGAATCAGCTCGTTCAGATCAACCGAAGACTTTTCCTCGGTACTTCGGCAGCGGCAATCAGTGCCGGGCTCATGCCCGAGGCCAGAACACTGTCAGCCGATGAAGTCACACCCGGGGCACTTCATCTGGCAACGTTTCGCTTCGATGTCACTCCTCCGATGGGGCATTCACTCTGTGGCGGATGGATTCGTCCGGTTGAAGTGGTCGACGACCCGCTCGAAGCGATCGGATACGTTCTGCTCGGCGTGGGAAAACCCATCGTCGTCTGCGTG
This sequence comes from Planctomyces sp., assembly GCA_046345315.1. Taxonomy (GTDB): domain Bacteria; phylum Planctomycetota; class Planctomycetia; order Planctomycetales; family Planctomycetaceae; genus F1-80-MAGs062. The sequence continues at coordinate 62,944 of JBKDKA010000091.1, read as the reverse complement.
GTCGACTGGACCGGCCTGCTGAACGAAGCTCACATCCGATGGCGTGAGGCACTGGCAGAAGCTGCAGGCACCACCCCGGATCGAGTCACAGTTCACTGTGTCCATCAGCACAACGCTCCGTTCGTGTGTCTTGAAGCAGAACGCATTGTGCTGTCACAGGGTGATCTGCCTCACATCATCGAGATGGATTTCTACAACCGCTGTCTCGATGCCGCTCGCCAAGCTGTCACTGAGTCATTGAAGCAGGTCGTTCCGGTGACTCATGTTGCTCACGGAGAAACGAAGGTCAGTCAGGTGGCCGGCAACCGAAGAATTCTCGGACCTGCCGGAACTGTCGTTTCGCAGCGCAGCAGCAGCTCAAAGGATCCGGAGCATCATCGTCTTCCGGAGGGGCTCATCGACCCGATGCTGAAGACGGTCACATTGTACCACAACGAGAAACGCCTTGTTTCGAGCCATTACTATGCCTGCCATCCGATGAGTTACTACGGGGACGGTCGCGTGAGTGCCGATTTCTGCGGGCTTGCCAGAAAGGAACGGCAAAAGCAGGATCCGGAATGCGTTCACCTGTATTTCAACGGCTGTGGAGGAAACATCGGTGCCGGAAAGTACAACGACGGTTCGAAGGAGATGCGGCCCGTTCTGACGCAGAGAATTCTGGATGCCATCGTCGAATCCGAAGCTCAGCTGAAACCGGAGCCTGTCACAAACCTGCGATGGTCGACTCAGGATCTGCTGCCCCCGACCCTGTCAAAGTGGGTTGAGGAGGACATCATGAAACAGATCAATGATCACTCTCAACCGGTCGTCAATCGAAACCGCCCGTCGTATATCGTGTCGTGGATTCGACGTCGCCAGCAGATGATCCCGATCATCCTCAGTGGCCTTCATATTAATCAGGTCTCAATGCTTCATCTGCCGGCAGAAACATTTATTGAGTATCAGCTGGAGGCTCAGGCTGCAGCACCGGAACGATTCGTTGCCTGCGCAGCCTACGGCGATGGCGGTCCGTGGTACATTCCCACAGCAGAAGCCTATCCACAGGGCGGATACGAAGTCAGCGTGGCGTGGTGTGACCCGAAGATCGATGACCTGCTGACATCAGGAATCGGAACGCTTCTGAAGGATGCAGTCGGCTGAAAGACACGCCGTCGCTGATGACGTGAATCTGCTTCCAGGCCGTCAGACAGAGCGATGACCGTAAAGGTCTTCGATAGGGCGAGCTCGGTAAAGTTCATGCGGGCGACCATCGAGGTCGTGCCACAGGGTGTCTTCTCGAATACCAAGCGTATGGAAGATCGTCGCGGCCATGTTCTCGGGTGTCAGTCGTTCGGTGACAGGGTACGCAGCGATCGCATCCGTCTCACCAATGCACTGTCCGCCGCGAACTCCGCCGCCTGCGAAGAGGCTGGACATTGCAGGCCCCCAGTGATCACGCCCGGCATCCTTGTTGATCGTCGGTGTCCGACCAAACTCTCCCGTGACAATCACCAGCGTTGATTCGAGCATCCCGCTCTGCTGGAGATCATCCAGAAGCGCCGAAATCCCTCGGTCAGCATAAGGGAACAGATTGTTCTTCAGGTTGACGAAGTTTCCGACGTGCGTGTCCCAGGACGAATTCTTGCCGAGGTTCACCTGAACCAGCCGGACACCTGCTTCCACAAGTCGACGAGCCATCAGCAGTGACAGCCCGAACTTGTTGCGACCATAACGCTGCTGAACTGCCGGATCTGCGTTCTCGACATCAAATGCAGATCTCACTTTGGCATCGGCAAGCACTGACACAGCCTGCTGTCGATCGCGGTCCAGTCTTCCGGCCATCGCCAGTCGTTCAAGCGTCGCCTGCTGACGTTCCACATACGACAGCAGCTGAACGCGATTTCGAAAACGCGACTCCCCACCTTCAGGAAGACTGAGCATCGGCATATTCAGAACAGTGGGTGCACCATGTTCAAATACTTCACCATTAAAACGGAAACAGTGAGGACATGCTCCGTTGCCCAGAGCACACGGCGAAGCGATGTCGATATGCCATGACTCCCAGCGCGTCCCGAGCTTTCCGGCATACTGTCCGGGACGAATCGCATTCGCCTCGTTGATGCTCGGCTGAGGAAGAACTGCAGCAGGCGGCAGTGAACCACCGTCATTCAGCACATAGGTGACCTGCGACGGAATTGATGGCCACTCGTTCGGGCTGATCTTGCCCTGATCAACGAATCCCGGAGGAAAATCCAATCGCCCGGTGAACAGCATATGGCAGGCGGGACCATGATCACTGCTGTCGGTCGAGAGCGAACGAACGATGGCATACTGATCTGTGCGAGCTGCCATCATCGGCAGATGCTCACAGATCTGGATCCCCGGTGTCTGCGTCTGAACCGGCTGAAACTCCCCGCGCACGCTCGACGGCGCGAATGGTTTCATGTCAAAACTGTCCTGATGCGACATGCCACCATTGATGAAGATAAAGATGACCGACTTCGGTGGTTTTGTGTGATCGATCGCTCCCTGAGCAGCCCACGACGAGAGCTGCGGCAGTCCAAGTCCCATCATGCCAATGGAACCGACACTCAGCATCGATCGACGCGTCTGGTGAGATCCTGTCCGCGGAGATCCTGAATGCTGCATGATGATCTTTCTCTTCTGGTCAGGGACTCACGCTAAGATGCTGAACCTTACAACGCAGGTGCCGGTCGTACCGGAAAAGCATACCCGAGCCGACATCCCGAGGAAAGAACGGCCGGCCTGAAACCCGGACGCAGCCCCTTTCCGTCTGATTAGACAGCGCCAGATTCCGCCGGAAGTCCGGTGATTCAAGCCCTCCCGGCAATGATTCCGTTGTTCTCAGACATCAGTCGTATTGAAAGGCAGGTTGCACCACGAAAGACACGATGATCACGAAGGAGAACCAATCCGGGAGGGCGAAGCTCCTGCTGAGCAGCTTCGGCCAGTCACGATGACCACCGCGAAAGCGGCTGTGATTTTCTGCAGGGTGGGCCTGAGCTCGCAATCCTCGCTCGTCCGTCCCTATGAAATCGATCTTTTCAGAGCATCTCGGGGCCGGAGGACACATCTGCGTGTCATTCATTTTCCATGAACGACTTACGGACGCATTTCTCACAAAGAATGAGTTACAGGATGGTGTTGTCCAGCTGAGTCATCAATTCTTCATGACCGGCAGAATGAGTCGAGACAAATGCTCGCCTGAGTGAATGACTGATTCGTTCGCGACCCTCGTACTGCTGCTGAACGGTCCTTCGCCCGTGTTGGTATTTCGGTCAAACAATGGGTAATACGCACCGCTGATGTCGACTCGCAGCTGATGACCGGCCGGGATCTGCGCGGCCACAGGCCCCAGATCGATGAGCAATCTGTAAACTTCGCCGGGCTTCATGGTCTCCGGCGTCATCAATGAGCTCCGGTAGCGACCTCGCTGGATTCCAACCGCCAGATTCAGTGATCGTCCGTCGGGAAAGACTTCCGTCAGTCGCACGACCCAGTCAGCATCCGGTGTGTCTGTGGAAACAAAGAGTTCCGCCTGCGGATTTCCCGCGAACGTCAGCGGTGACTTCAGCACTTCGGACGTGTAGACAAGCATGTCATCCCGGTCTTCAATGCGACTCTGATCCACCGGCGCCCAGACAGACGCGTTGATCGGTCGCTCCGAAGTGACGGTATACGCCGGTGTCGGATTCGCAGGATCTGCTCGAAACTGGTCCGCGACCTGATCATCTTTCGGCGCCGTCTCCAGAAGTTTACCGTCGCCTTTTCGTGAATTGGCGTGACCGGCTGACTGAAGATAATACGAAAACGCTTCAGATCCTTCAGGAGGCCATGTAGAGGACTCCTTCCACGTGTTCTCTCCCATGGAAAAATATCGAACAGCGGGCAATGCCGACAGCCGTACACTCGGATCCGACTTCAGTGTTCGATTGAACCACTGCAGATTCTCTTCGGTCGCGTCCCAGACGGCTTCCGGTCCGAAGTCGCGTTCTCCCACCTTCGACTTTCCAATCGTTCCATGATCCCAGGGGCCGAGAATCAGGTGCTGCCGGGATCGTGTCGGCACATCCGCAGCCTGTTTCTGCATCAGAACAAAATTGTCCACTGATTCCCGGGAGAAGAAGTCGTAAACACCCACGACGTGCATGATCGGCATGCGGATGGTTGTGATATCATCCGTCAGGTCGAGCCGCTTCCAGTAGCCATCGGGCTCCGGATGAACGAGCGTCCCCGTGAGCCAGGGGATCGACCAGCCGATTCGCTGATCGGTCGTGCTGAGCGGCAGATGCATGAAGATGCTGTTCCAGTCAGTCGGCACCTGCACACCATCGGGACGTTTCGAGTTGCCACCAGCCCAGCTGGAAATCAGCGACAGCCGAACGGCTCCGCCCAGATACAGATTCCTGTAAAAGCTGCTCCACGTTGCCGTCGGAATCATCGTCACCAGACCAGGAGGGTGCTCTGCTGCCGCCTGCCATTGGGTGGCACCGACGTACGAACTCCCCCACATCCCGACCCTGCCGCTGCACCACGGCTGTCGGCAAATCCACTCAATCGTGTCAAAACCATCCTGGCCTTCGTTGTTGTAGGGAATAAAATCTCCCTCCGACTCGAACCGCCCACGACAGTCCTGAACGAGAACATGGAACCCCGACGCTGCAAACCGTTCCGCCGCAGGTTTGGCGTTCTTTCGGTTGTAGGGTGTTCTCATCAGCAGCACCGGCAGAGAATCCGCCGGCGACTTCTGATAAAGATCGGACGCGAGCCTGATTCCGTCCCGCATCGGGACGTCGACTCGAACGACGGAGACTCCGGACGTTTCTGCGAATGCAGCTCCGCCAGAGCAGCTCAACGAAAGCAGAATGACAGCCAGAACTCTTCGAAGCCCCGAGAACGAGCGATGGTTCGCCACGGAACGCAACTCAACACATCGACGCATCGGTCTCTCCTCGGTCGGAATGAGTGTAAATTTGAGCTGCTTCAGACGTCAGATGGTTTCAAAACGAGACCGGCTTCCGACAGAGTTCAATATCTCTGCAGATACTACAGCCGTAAGCGTGCCCGTCCCGGTTTCGAAATGCGTTCTACTTCTGCGGCACCGGCTCTGATGATGGTAGAGCACTCGATGGTGCAGAGGATGCTGCCGGAGCTGCAGCATCGGATTCTTTTGGCAGAACTTCCGACGGCACATTCGTCTCGCCGTTCTGGGGCCCTGGATTCGCTGCCTGCAGAATGCTCTGTACGGTCTGCTCCGTGATGTCATCTTCGCGAACATTCTCCGGTGGCGTGAACACGAACCGGGAATCATCAACGGCTTCGTTGAGAACAATTTCGCGGAGATCCAGTGTAATGATCGGACGGATCAGTTTCTGACCGGGATTCTGGCTTCGCTTCAGGTACTGAATTCGACGAGGCAGAGTTGTTGCTTCGTCGATATAGATGCGAACATACTCGGGCAGGAACTCCTGAGGAAGAACTTCCACGTCATCGGCAATCTGAAACACTTCCTTCCGGAACTTCTGATTCCAACGCCCCGTCAGGATCAGGTAGCTGGCTTCGCCCTGTCGTTCTCGTCGTACTTTTGAAAACTCCATGGATGTCTCGAGACGAGCGAAAAGTGCATTCAGTCCGCCGAGACCGAGATCCTGCAGTGCTCGAGAAGGATCGTAGAGCTTTGATTCTTCCGCTGCCTTCAGGATCGCCGCAACATTTCGTCGTGTGACCCGGGAGTCTTTTCCATTCTTCCACCAGGAATACAGCACACTGCCGTTGCTGACCTGAAGGAGTGATCCGGCAGCTTCTTTTTCCGGAATCGCTGCGGGAGCTTCATCCTTCAGTTTCAGACTGTCGGCGTCAGAAGCCCGGACACTGCTGACAGGAGCAATCTGAAACTCCAGGCGAACACGATTTCCAGATGCCTGAAAATACTGTCCCTGGGCGATGAACTTCATCCCGGACAGAACCGCAGTCTCGTGAAGAGTGCACCGCAGAGATTCGAGTCCGTCAAGGCGAGCACGCATCTGACTCAGGAGCTCCTCAGCGGCAGGAACTGCCGCTTCAGGCTCTGAACCGACTGGCGCATTCCCCGGCTGTCCGGACGGGGCGGCTTCGGCGGATCCGGCCGGAGCTTTGGCGTCCTCGGCCGTCTGTGCCGGAATTTCACTGATTGGATGCCAGAAAAGCAGCATCAGTGCCAACAGTCCGACACATCGGGAAGCTCGGAATCGACTTTGCGGTTTGTAGTTCATATTCGGATTTTGGGGGATTTGCCAAAGAATCGAGTTGTTCGGACCCGAAAAAAGAAGTGAAGAACCGACGGTTTTCAACGGCCATCCGGAAGCTCGCTGAACTGAATGGTGCCCGAAACAGGCACCCCGGGTCAAACGAACTGCCGCAGAACCAATACAAGAACTGACCGCCGGTTTGTGTCAAAAGCCCGAAAGGGCTGCAAAAAATCGAATCTGGATACCATTCACGGCATTCCGATTCGGCCAAAGTGCAGTCTTTCCCCGGCAGAGGGTCAGTTCCCTGTTCAGTACATATACGGTCATCTGATGGTCGCTGTTGGCGGAAACACTCAGCAGCAAAAGGAAGGGGTTGCAATGAGAATCTATTTTCTGGCCCTGGGCGCCCTTGTGGTGGTCTGCATGGGTTGCGCCGGGGTGGACAACCTCGGCGTGTTGAAGCCAAACGAATATGTTGCTCCGCCAGCTGCCATGATGCAGCGACCGGGGCCGATGGTTGACGGACCAGGGCCAGGTGTGCTGGGAGTGCTTGCTCAGCCCGGTGGTGGAGCGATGATGCCTGGTCCGATGCAGGCCACTCAGGTGAAATTCCTCGGCCAGAGCGGGATGTCCGTCGGCTGGCTGGTGGGTGATGCACTCGCTCGAAACCAGAAATACGTTCCCGGACGAGCTGATTTTCCGCAGTCAGCGGTTTACCAGCTGGTCTTCGAGAACATCCCCGGCGACGGATGGGAAGGTGTGAGCCTCTATCCGACACTGGAAGTCCGATCGGCTCATCCAAACACCATGGCCTACCTGGCACACAATACCGTGCCGGTGGAACTCACGAATGAAGACCTCGAACACATTCGTGGCAACAACATGGTGACCAAGGTCATCTACCTGCCGGATCCGAAGTATCAGGCACGTGCAATGGCTGGTGTTGAGACACTCGTTTCGACAACGCTCGATCCAGGTATCGATCCTGTTCAGCAGGCGGAACGCATGGGAACCATCATGGTTGTCCTGCGTGTCGGAAACAAAGAGGTCGCTCTGGAACAGCAGGTTGCTGACGCCAGCGGCAATGTCCGCCCGGTGAGCTACAAGATCTATGACGGCGATGCCGGTCAGTATTCCCGACCAACACCGATTGCCACGATCCCTGCGGACATCCAGGGAGTTCCCGGTGCGATGATCGCTGCTGGTCACGGAATGCCCGGACAGCCGATCATGCCTGTGGCCGGAATGGGCCCGACACCTGCCTGGGGGATGCCTCAGACCGGAACACCAATCGGTCTGGTCGGACCTCCGCACCTGCCACTCGGCGGACCTGCCGGTCTGAAGTCACACACAATTCGAAACCTGAGCGACAATCGGATTCCTGATCCCGTGGATCACATGCTGATCGACGTTCAGCACAACCCTGGCTACAGCCTGCCGGAGCCTGTTCGACACATCCAGTATCGTGAATCTCATCCTGTGCATCGTCCGGGAACCGTTTCAACGCCACAGTCCCGAGCTTCTCAGGTCTATGGATTCTGAACCACAACGGAACCCCTGACCAGAACTGACGAAATGCCCATGACTGCTGAGGATCAATGAGTGAAATGCGAGGGCGATTCAGAGCCGACAGCTCGGGATCGCCCTCGTTTCCGTTCCATAGCAGCCGGGAAAAATGGCAGGCACTGTTTCACAATTCAGAACCTGTCAGCCCATGGTGAATTGAGCCCAGTTGAATCTGTCGTTCCGGCGGAAAAATACCATGTTCAATACTGCATCAATATCTGACCGTCCTGACGATTCACGCCGTCACGGCGTCACTCCGGCGCTCGCCAGTCATCTGCTGCTGACAGCAATTCTCTGTTTCTTCTGCGCTGCACGCCAGTTGAACGCTCAGGAGCGTGATGGCTTCCAGCCGCTGAATCAGCACATGATGCCGGGTCAGGCGGCTGGCTGGCTGAACTCCATTCGAGGCTACGATCCCTCATGGATGCAGCCGGTTCGAGTGGAACTGCCAACAGGAGGCAACGTCTCGATCTACTCAGGCTCCAGTGCTCCTCAGGGCCTTCTGCCGTCTCCCGCTCAGTTCGGTGTCAACGCAGGACACATCTATCGCCTGAAGCTCTCGGAAATTCCGGAACTTCCGGGCGAAGAACTTTATCCCTCGATTGAGATCCTCGACCGACTTCATCCGCCGTACGGACGTGAGAATGATTTCCCGATTCCGATTGTCTTCACGCTCGCTGACATGAAGCTCGCGCTTTCCGGAAAGATGGTCACACGCGTCGTCTATCTGGAACAGCCACAGCTGGCGAGCTGGGAAGATCCGCTCCGACGAGAGATCCCGCTCTCCGTCGCGCCGACTGAAAATGCTCTGCATGAAGCAGATCGCCTTGGTCGTCCGATGGTCATTGTTCGGATCGGTGGTCGAGTCCCTTCTGAGTACGATGAATCCGTCACTTTTTATGGATCCGGCGGCGCGGTGGACCTTCGTCCCGTCGAATCCGTTCGACCTGGTGTCGCTCGTCTGTCGAAACCCGGACGTTCCGGTGCCGTGGTCGCACGCTGATTCCCACCCCTGATACATCCTGCCGTTCCTGATCGCCGTTCCTGATGATTGTGAGACACGAACGATGACCCACTTCAGCCGACAACTCTCCGGGCTTCGCAGAGCAACCGTGACCGACGTTCTGAGCAACCGAACCAGCACTGTGTTCGTTCGACCACGGGTAACATCAACGTTCGGAGCGTCCGGGATCATCCAGTTGTTCAGCCTGGTCTCACTCGTGTTTCTGCCCGCCTGTGGAACAACAGGCATGAAACATCTCAGTGCCGGCCGCAGCTGCGAGTCAGCGCAGTTCTCCGCAAAATCACCCTGCGAACTGGAATCGGGAAAACGGCACATCGGCAATATGGTGGAAGCAGTTTACCCGGAGCAGACGTCCGCTTCCGGAACATCTCGTCCCGCGACGAACCACAAGTTTTCGCAGTCACCTCCGATTGGGTCACATCCTGAGATTGCACATCGTTCAGAACCAGTTCCGCATTCCGAAGGCTCTGTCAGCCATCAGAACACCGATGGCGTGGCAAGACTTTCACGATCATCGCAAAACGCTCTGCATGCGGCTCCTGCAGTCACCTCAGCGACGAATCCGATTCGTGATCGATCGTTCCTGCTGACAAGTCATCAGCAGGAACAGCCCGCAGAACAGATGATCAATGACGGATTCATTCCCGCAGAACCACGAGTCGACTGCCCTCCCGGTACTCTTCCCGGAAACGCGATGGAAACAATCGGTGCCGGCCCGAATCCGGACCTGCATGCCGACGAATATGTCATGGACGGTGGCGACCGGAGTTCCCCGGTGCAGACAGCGACCGGCAACCGTTATGGCCTCGACAGCGAAGACACCGTCGCTCAGTTTGCTGACCATACCGGAGCTCAGAGAATTCGCCCTTCGAATCGAGTGGCGGTTTATTCACCTCGATTCGGATCCGTCAGAACCGTTTCCGGACTCGAAACAGGGATCAAGATCGATTCCGCTGTGGGTGCAGGAGACTACCGTGGCACAGACAGTCTGATTACAGGTTCGCGACCGGAAGCCAATGTTCTTGGCTCGGGTGTCGCAGGCCTCGAATCGCGAAAACGACCGGATGGTGCGGAAACGTCACTCCCCGCATCCGTGTCAGTCGAGGCTCATCCTGCTGCACAGGCACGCAAAGTCGATCAGGGTGTCGAAGGAAAGCGGGCTCTCGGCCCGGTTCAGTTTGCAACATTCGATCATGCGATCGTCAGTCAGCAGGCCCGAAACGCTGTCGTCTGGACGCGAAATCAGTTCCCGCAGATCTCTGCAAGCACCACGTCAGCAGGCGAGCTTCGCGCCTCCTTCAAGGTTCAGCAGACGATCGGTGTTGAGGACGAAAGAAAAACGAAGGGTGATGTGCGAATCCTGAAACTTGCCGACCGAGAAACAGCTCGCCCGGGTGACACGATTCGCTTTACGATCCAGTACGAGAACACAGGTGACTTCGATGTTTACGATGTGAAGATCGTGGATAATCTCACACCTCGTCTGCAATACATCGCTGACAGTGCTTCACTGGACGATAAAAACCCCGGCAAGGTCTCAGTCAGTCCCAACGGCGAAGGAAGCAGCGTGCTGACATTCACTCTGAATGGCCCGCTGAAAGGCCACGCATCAGGTGTGATCACGTTCGAAGCTCGCGTTCGTTGAGCAGAAACCGGCCGATCAGCCGGATCGACCTCACCCGGCTGTCGACTGTTCGTTTCGTTCCGGACATTGTAAAACACTCCGATTCAATCATCTGAATTGCCTCCCATCCGGAGGCTTCAGCAGGTATTTGATCGGGGATTCGATGTCTATGGCCGTTTCGAGCGAATGGATCCGTAATACAACGACAGAAACATTCCGGGAAGATGTCGTCGCTCAGTCGATGGACCGCCCGGTTGTCGTTGATTTCTGGGCCGAGTGGTGCGGTCCGTGCCAGCAGCTGATCCCGATCCTCGAAAAGCTTGCCGTTGAAGCAGCGGGCGGCTTCGTGCTGGTCAAAGTGAATGTGGATCAGTGTCCCGAAATCGCAGGAGCGTTCGGAGTCCAGTCCATTCCCTTCGTTGTCGCGATGGTTCAGGGGCAACCCGTCAATCAGTTTGCGGGTGTTCAGAACGAAAAGCAGATTCGACAGTGGCTGGCATCGTTTGTTGTTTCTCCTGCCGCTGAAGCCTTTGAACAGGGACAGCAGGCAGAAGCGGACGGTTCCGCGGAGCTGGCAGAAGGCTTCTACCGCCGCGCCTCTGAGCTTGAGCCTGAAAAGTCCCAGTACCGGATCAGCCTCGCTCGCGTTCTGCTCGCCTTGAATCGAGAACTGGAGTGTCGCGAAATCATCGAGGAACTGGAACGCCGTGGATTTCTCGAACCGGACGCTCAGGCACTTCAGAGTCAGCTTGAACTTCGATCTCAGGTCGAAGAATCCGGTGGCGTTCAGGCGGCGCGAACAGCACTGCAGCAGAACCCGGACGATCCGGAACTGCAGCTTCATCTGGCAGAAGCACTCGGGGCAGATGGTGGTTTCGAAGAAGCGTGTGAGATCTGTCTGGCCATCATTTCCAGAGATCGCGCCGGAATCGGTGTTCGCGCCAAAGAAGTGATGGTCGGTCTTCTGGGAGTCATGGGCCCCAGATCAAAACTGACGTCCGAAATGAGGCGCCGCCTGGCGACTGCATTTTACTGAGATCAGCCTGCCGTGGTGCTCTGGAGTTCCGCGGAAGCCCTGCTGCATCTCCTGACAGAGTTCCTGAAAAGACGATTTGAATGGTTATTGCGTTCCTGCTGATTGCTGTCCTGCTGATTATCCTCAACGGATTCTTCGTCCTTGCAGAATTCGCTGCGGTCAAGATGCGTCCATCCCGCGTTCGGGAACTGCTCAATGATGGTGTGCGAGGCGCCGAAGCAGCTCAGAGTATTCAGGACCACATGGATGAATACCTTTCCGTCTGCCAGGTCGGAATCACGTTTACGTCGATCGGTCTGGGGTTCGTCGCGGAGCCTGCTGTCGTCCGACTGGTCGAGCCGGTCATGCGATGGACCGGATTGTTTCCGCAGGATGAAGCCGCAGCATTACTGACATCGCACGGAGTTGCCTTCGCGATCAGTTACCTGATTGTCAGCTACCTGCATATTCTTGTCGGCGAGCTGATTCCGAAGTCCATGGCGATTCGCCGCACGGATCGATCGGCGCTCCTGACGGCTCCACCGCTGCGAGTCTTCAGAAGTCTGTTTGCACTTCCACTCTGGGTTCTGAATGGTTCAGCGAACATCGCTCTCAAGCTGATGGGACTCGGTGCTTTCGGACATCACGACACGCACAGTGAAGATGAGCTTCGAATTCTTCTGAACCAGTCACAGTCACACGGACTGATGACATTCCGCCGACTTCTGTTCCTGGAAAATGTGTTCGACCTGGGTGAACTCGTCGTGCGTGATGCCATGCGTCCCAGATCCCAGGTTCAGTGCATGAATATGTCACGAACATGGGAAGAGAATCTGCAGCTTGCTCGGCGATTTCGGTTCAGTCGGTATCCTCTGATCCCCGCTGACTTTGGTGATCCGGTCGGTATCGTGCACCTGAAGGACATGCTTCTGACAGGCGACAACCAGATGGATCTGAAATCTCGGGTCCGACCGGCGATCGTCTGTGAAGAGACAACGTTGCTGGAATCCGTTCTTTCTGAAATGCAGAAGAAACGAATTCATGTTGCGATCGTTCGAAATACAAAAGGTGACTGGACCGGATTTCTTACACTGGAAGACGTGATCGAAGAAATCGTCGGAACGATCCGTGATGAGTTCGAAGACGAAGAACCAATCAGCCTCTCGGATGCGATTGTGGAGGATCGTATTCAGCTGAACATCGAAGCTGAAAGCGTGATCGATGCACTGCGTCAGGCTCTGAAGAGAATGAAGCCGGCCTCACTTCCAGTTCCGGCTGATCAGATCATTCGAGCCGTTGAAGAACGTGAACGTCTGATCGAAACTTACCTTGGCCGAAACCTCGGCATGCCTCATGCTCGTCTGCCGGGGCTACAGAAGGCCGTGGTGATTGTGATTCGATCGGAACAGGGAATTCCCTATCGCGGAACCACAGAACGGGCTCACCTGCTTTTTGTTCTGCTGACTCCTTCCGGCCAGCCTCGCGTCCATCAGAGACTTCAGGCCGTCATCGCCACTCTGCTTGATGAAAGCGACTTCATTCCTGCTCGCCTGAGAACTGCCGCTCAGCCCGCAGAGATCCTCGAAATCCTCAGTGCCGGTGAACAGGCAACGATGGATTGATCGGATCGCTTCAACGGTTCCATAATCGCAGAAGACGTAGACAGACGGCCACGGGGAACCTTCCGGTTCGTCATCGCGCCGACGTTCTGCATTCAGTGCCAAAGCAGTCAGTACTCCCATGCCGAAGTCACTGACCACTGAGCCGCTCAGATCCGGCAGAATCCATCGACATCAGATTTTTCTGCGATCGATGGGGTACCGCTTTCGATACTGAAAACAGCATCCCCGCTGTCTCTGCATCAGGCCGAAAGCACATCGTTCGGATCTCGGAATCAACAGCAATCCCTGATCCAGAAATCTGAACCTTCAAAAATAAGAAACGATCCACACCGGAGTTGATGAATCATGTCTGAGACAACCGAAAGATCACTTCAACGTCGACTCGTAAAGATCCTGCGTCCTTCGTTGATCTGGAAAGAAAGATATCAGGAATCCATTGAAAACGTTTCCGCGCTTGCGAGCGTGATCGAGCTGATTCAGGCAGCTGATTCCTTTTCTGAAGCCATCAGCAGTGCACTCGCCGCAGTTCGAACTGCATTCGGATGGCAGTATGCCTCGTTCTGGCAGATTGATCGGGATGCCGATGAACTGAGGTTCGCTGTCGAATCCGGTGAGGTGAATCCGGAGTTTGCTGAAATCACCCGAAGGTCCTCATTCCGTCGAGGTGTTGGTCTGAGTGGACGTGTCTGGGAACAGGAAGATGTCCTGTTTGTGCCGGATATCGGAGATGTGTCCGACTGCTGCCGTGCACCCGTCGCGCGGACTGCGGGAGTTCGTTCCGGAATCTGCTTCCCGATCTATCTCAACGGAAGCGTCATCGGCACGATGGATTTTTTCACGAATCAGAGAATCGAATTGTCGGCTTCCCGACTGGAGGTGTTTCGCGCAGTCGGAAAGCTCGTCTCCGCCACGCTGAAGAAACTGCATGAGATTGAACTTCAGACCGAGGCAAGACAGAACAGCAATGCGATCTCTGATGTCATTCGAGCCATTTCCACGGCAGAAACCTGCGATCATGCGGTTCGAATGGCTCTTGATGCAGTTCGCCAGAGTTTCAACTGGAATTATGGTTCTTTCTGGCGGATGTCTCCTGGAGGAACTGAGCTGCGATTTGAGGTGGAATCCGGAACCGTGAGCAAAGAGTTCCGTGACGTGACCCTATCCGCCAGTTTCGCGAGGGGCGTCGGGCTTTCCGGACGAGCATGGTCTACGCGATCATTACAGTTTACCCCTGACATCGGCGAGGTCAGAGACTGCTGCAGAGTGCAAAGCGAGCTGGTGTGCGAGCCGGCGTCTGCTTCCCGGTGATTCTGTCCGGCGAGGTTCAGGGGACGATGGATTTCTTCTCCACGCAAACATTCACTCTGTCGAAAGGACGGCTGGAAGCCCTCCAGCTCGTGGCCGATCTCGTCTCACAGACACTCGGTCGGATCATGGACAATGAGCGAACCAAAAAACGATCTGCCGGTCTTCACGAAGGCGTTCAGGAAGTACTCGTTGTGGTGGAAGCCGCAACCAAAACCATGTCGCAGCTCGACCGGAGCGGTTCAGAAATCGGCGGCGTAATCAAGTTGATCGGTGACATTGCGGAGCAGACAAATCTTCTCGCTCTGAATGCAACCATCGAGGCCGCTCGAGCGGGAACCGCTGGAAAAGGCTTTGCCGTTGTCGCTCAGGAAGTGAAGACGCTCTCCCAGGAAACATCAAAGTCCGCGAACGACATCAGCGTCAGAATTGATTCCATTCGGAATGCCAGCCGAGGCGCAATCGCTGCCATCGAAGAAATCGGACGCGTGATGAACGAAATTCAGATGGAGTAATCAAACGCCCGGAAGATCGCGGTGAACCAGCACCTGGCAGAACTATGCCATCTCGATTTCCACCTGATGACTTTCCTGATCATTGATAAGTGGCACTGACAGCCCGTTCTGCTCGATCCCATCAAGCCTGATGCAGCGTACCGTTCTGGTTTCGCCACCGTTCTGAACGGTGATGTGGTAAACAGTCTCATGAAAGCGATAGTGAATTCTGAACGACGGCCATGCTTTCGGAGGCTGCGGACTGAAATGCAGACGATTGACATCCAGACGCAGACCCAGAAGTGACTCTGTGATCAGGCGATACATCCAGCCGGATGATCCCGTATACCATGTCCAGCCGCCGCGTCCCTGATGAGGCGCGACGCCGTAGACATCGGCCGCAACAACGTAAGGTTCAACTCGATAGGTACTGAGCCCCTCCGGCGTGGCTCCGAGGTTCACGGGGTTGAACATATTGAACAGCTCCCACGCTCGCTCTGAGTTGCCCATCGCGGCAAACGCCATGACGGTCCAGATCGCGCTGTGGGTGTACTGCCCACCGTTCTCGCGAACGCCGGGAACGTAGCCTTTGATATATCCGGGATTCAGGTCGGAATGATCGAACGGAGGATCCAGCAACTGGATCAGCTTCGCATCCGTTCGAACAAGCCTTCGATCGACGCTTTCCATAGCCTGGCGACAGCGTTCCTGCGTTCCCGCTCCGGACAGAATCGACCAGCTCTGAGAGATTGAATCGATCTGGCACTCCGCGTTCTGAGAAGATCCCAGGGGAGTCCCGTCGTCGAAGTAAGCCCGACGATACCATTCACCATCCCACCCATTGTGTTCGATATGGCCACGGAGTCGTCCCGCTTCCATCATCAGTCGTTCTGCCGTTGCCACCTCATTCCTGCGCTGAGCCAGTTCAGCGAACTGATTCAGGACATCGTACTGGAAGAATGCCAGCCAGACGCTTTCGCCCTGGCCGAGATGGCCGACGAGATTCATGCCGTCGTTCCAGTCTCCGCATCCCATCAGTGGCAGACCGTGAACACCAAATCTCAGACCATTGTCGATCGCTCGCAGCGCATGTTCATACACAGTGCCGACATCGTCAGAGACCGTCGGCAGGTCATAGTTCGCTTCTTCGTGAGCATGCAGGGGGCGGGCACTCAGAAAAGGAATTCGTTCCTCAAGGATACCGGTATCACCTGTCATCCGCACATACCGGCATAGCGCCACCGGAAGCCACAGAAAGTCGTCAGAGAAATGTGTTCGAACGCCTCTTCCAGCCGGAGGGTGCCACCAGTGCTGCACATCGCCCTCACGAAACTGACGTGAACAGGCTCGAAGCAGATGTTCACGAAGCAGTTCGGGTGCCGCATGAATGAGCGCCATGGCATCCTGAAGCTGATCACGAAAGCCGTAGGCTCCACCAGACTGGTAGAAGCCAGACCGAGCCCACATGCGGCACGCCAGTGTCTGATAAATCAGCCATCCATTGGCGAGGAAATTGACAGCCGGATCGGGAGTTTCCACATGCACAGCACCCAGCGTGCGACTCCAGAAATGCCAGACTCCCTCCAGAGCCTTCTGAGCGTTCCCGTCACCCTGAAACTGCTGCACCAGGCGTCGAGTGTGCTCTTCGCCGTTGCCAGCGCCAGTTGTGAAAACGATGACCTTCTCTTCACCGTCGATCATGTTCAGTTTTGTCTGAATCGCGGCACAGGGATCCAGCCCCGCGCCCATTCGCCCCGCAAGTCGAGAACGATTCATGGCAGCGGGACGTGATGAGGTGCCGTTACGCCCGAGAAACTCAGATCGATCGGCGGTGACCGTTCGAATCGTCTCACTGCAGTTTGCGAACGCAATCTTTTCAGCAAACTCAGGACTGTAATGGTTTCTTGCAAAAATCGCTCCGGTGACAGCATCCACTTCGGTCATGACATGCATCTGCGATCTGCTGCGAAGTTCACCCAGAACCCATTCCCAGTAGCCGGTGACAGACAGTTGCCGCGTTCGTCCGGAATGATTTCGGATTCTGATCCTCGCAAATTTCACCGGGGCATCAATGGCAACATAGACACACAACTCCGTTGTAATTCCGTCCTGTGTATAATCGAAAATGCTGTATCCAAAACCGTGTCGTGAGAGGTACGTATTCGTACCGCGTGCCGGTAACGGTGACGGTGACCAGAAGCGACCGGTCTCATCATCACGCAGATAGTACGCTTCCCCGCAACCATCGGTCACCGGATCATTGGTCCAGGGTGTCAGCCGAAACTCATGACTGTTGTCGACCCACGAATAGGCGCTGCCACTCTCTGAGATGACGGTCCCGATCTGAGAATTGGCAATCACATTGACCCACGGTGCAGGAGTCGCTGTACCGGGTTTCAGCAGAGTCACATACTCGCGGCCGTCCCGGCTGAATCCGCCAACCCCGTTGAAGTATTCCAGATCTCGTGGAGCCGGATCTGCAGCTGCAATGATTCTATGGACGGGAATACTCAGACGGAGCGGCGGTGGAAATGGTTCGACTCGAGCTCGACGGTCGGCCTGTTCTCCCAGCGTTCCGGCATCATCCTTCAGGACAACTCTTGCGACCGTCTGGAGAAGTGACCGATCTTCCTCAGAAATCTGTTCGCCTCGCCGAATGAAAATGCCTCCTGGCCGATCCATCAGCGCTGAGGCCGGGCTTGCAGCAAATGCATCCATGATCGAATCCTGAAGCGACTGACGATACACGGTGTCGTCTTCGTTCCAGATCACAAGATCAACGCTCAACCCTTTCATTCTCCAGTAGGCGTGAGCCCGAAACGCTTCGCGAACCAACTCAATCTTTTCTGAATCGCGAATCTTCACCAGAACAATCGGAAGATCCCCGGAGATTCCGTAACCCCACAAACCAGACTGACCGCGACGATTCCGGGCGAGTACGCTCGGATGTGCCCGTCGCAGTGCTGAAGCGAAGATCACAGAACCGGCAAGTCTGCCGAAGGCCTGAGCGTCAGCTTCGGAAACATTCAGCTGCTGCAGCATGATTGGCCCACGCGTCCAGGCGAGTTCGAAAACGCGGTCCGCAAGACTTGGGTCGCTGTATTTCTCCGCCATCACCTGAACGCCGGCTCGTGTTTCTGCAACGCCGGTCACAATATCGATACGAACAGATTCTCCCGGATGAATGACGACCTGATGTCGAATGCTGACAATCGGATCAAGAGTTGAGCCAACCGTATTCGAAAGTGGTGTCCGCTCATCGAAGGCTGCCGGTGACGAGAGACTTCGACCTCGTCCGATGAATCGCATCCGATCCGTTTCGAATGACGGAGTGTAACTTACAATGCTTTCTGCAACATATTCGTTCACGGAACTGTTCGGACTGGTTCCTCCGACCGTCATCATGTGAATCATCCAGGGTGGGTGTTCTTCAGCAGATCGTGGACGACGAGTACAGAACAGCGCGTTCTGAGGTTGTACAATTTCGGTCTGTACGAAAAGATTGCTGAAGGCCGGATGCGACTCGTCCTGCGCCTGCGTCGCAAGAACAACTTCAGCATAGCTCGTGACCTCAATCGTACGGCTTCGCTCCGAACGATTGGTGAGAGTAACTCGTCGAAGTTCCAGATCATCCTCGGAAGATACACTGATCTCAGCGTGAGTCTCGATCTGTTCATCACTTCGTCGAAACTCCGCACGGGCTTCCGTAAAGATCGCCTCATATTGCTTTGAGACGCGGCCTGTGGGGTGCCAGGCCGTTGACCAGACGTTTCCGCTCTCCACATCACGCAGAAAGCAGAAGGTTCCCCAGCAGTCACGAGTTGCATCTTCGCGCCAGCGAGTCACGGCAAGGTCTCGCCAGCGACTGTACCCCCCGCCTGCACTCGTGATCACGACGTGGTACTGTCCATTGGAAAGCAGATGAGCTTCAGGAACAGGGCCGTTCGGGTCGCTGAAGACTCGCATGGTTCCGGCTTCTTCGGCAGACGCGCTGCGAGTTGCTCGGGCTTCAATCGCATGCGGAAACACAGGAACAGCACCGCGGGGTACTCGTTCATGAAGCAGCAGATCAACGGACCGAAAGGCCGGATCAGCCGAAAATCGTCTCTGCATCGGTTTATCGAGCAGTAGATAGACCATGGCCAACAGGCTCATTCCTGCATGATGAGCCATCACCTGCCTGATCGTGATGCTGTTCATTCCCGGCGGAAGTCTCGAGGGAGTGTAGTCCACGGCCTCAAAGAAACCATAGGCGCCCTCACGCCCTTCTCGAGCCAGTCGTTCAAGATTCTGGCAGGCCGATTCCGGTTCCACCATCAGCGCCAGTGACGTGGCATACGGTGCGATAACCAGATCTTCCGCGAGTCCTCGCTTGAGCCCCAGACCGGGCACACCAAACGCACGATACTGGTAGTTCAGACTGCGATCGAGCAGATTGTAGCCGGACTCCGAAATGCCCCAGGGAACCCCACGCTGCCGGCCGTAGTTCATCTGCCTGCGAACGACGGCTCGACAGGTCTGATCAAGCAATGTCCCTTCGTAACTTGGCATGACGAGCTTCGGCATCAGGTATTCAAACATGGAACCGCTCCAGCTGAGCAGCGCCGGTGCTCCACTGGCACTGGTCAGCAGCCGCCCCAGCGCGAACCAGTGTTCCTGACTGAAGTGCCCCTGAGCGATCAGAACGAAGCTTGCCAGCCGCGATTCCGATGCAAGCAGATCGTAACAGCCGCTGTCGATTCGGTTTTCGCTGACGTTGAATCCGATCGCGAACAGGTCTCGTGACTTGTTGTGAAGGAACTCGAAGTCCATCTCTGCGAACTCGGAGCACTGTTCTGCCACGCTTTCGAGGCACTGAATTCTCGTTGCAGTCGACTGCGACGAACAGGTGACCGCATGATGGAGCTGGCGCAGCCATTCCAGAGCTCCACAACCGGCCTCATTATCAGTGCCTGACGATGCAGACTGTTCGGTGATCGCAGCATCGACAATCGGCAACAGCAACCCCGACAGCTGAAGAACGCCTCGAGGGGATGGATGATCATTCAGCAGAGAAAGAAGACGGTCAATTTCACTCAGTCGCTGTTCCTGCTCGCGGGTAACGATTCCGTTCGGACTCTCCAGTGGCGGCAATATCGCCCACGCGGCCAGTTGCTGAATTTCCTGAATGTGATCACTGCAGGAGCGTACAAAAGCACTCAGCCACCAGCTGAACTCCGGATGTTCGCAGACCGACACCCGGCCAAGCGTGTCAGCAGACTCGATGACCAGTCTGCTCAGCAGATGAAATACGACAGGTATCTGAGTGGAACAGCGTTCGAGATCTTCTCGCTGACGTTGCACCAGACGAATGATCTCGGAGTCGATCTGCGGTGGGCTCCCGGTTGAGGTGATTCGCCCGGAAGTCATCATTGGCGAATCCTGTGACATCTCGAGAGCTACGCTGAGCGTATCGGCCAGACCACAGCAGAGATGACTCGACAGCAGATCTTCATCCAGCATCTGTCGCATTCCACTGCCAAGAACAAGCAATTGACCGGCAAGGTTTCCGCTGTCGACGGTGGAGACATAACGGGGAGCCAGCGGGATCAGCGTTCGCGTGTCGTACCAGTTGAACAGATGGCCTCGATAGCGTTCCATTCGGTTCATCGTGCCGAAGGTTTTCTGAGTCCGATCCAGAAGGCATCCGACAGAGATATATCCAAAATCATGGGCAGCCAGATCGGCCAGCAGAGCGATTCCGATGTTCGTCGGACTGGTCCTGTGAGCGACGACCTCATCGGGGTTCATCTGCACATTGTCGGGAGGCAGCCAGTTGTCTTCTTCGGTGACGAAGGTTTCGAAGTATCGCCAGGTTTTTCGGGAGCATTTTCTGAGAAACTGCAGCTGTTCGGGTTTCAGGTCTGTGGGCTTCGTCAGGATCGGACGACTCAGCCACCATGCGATGGCTGGAGATGCGATCCAGAGCAGCAGCAGTGGAGCGGCAATCATCAGTGAAGACGGATTCGTCAACAGAAGAGTGACTGATGTGAACAATGAGACTGCTGGTGCAGCCATCATTTCTCGGAAGAATCCCCGCATATCAGAGCGAACACTCTGGTTGGTGTCACTGAATGTCTTCCATTCGAGCAGTCGCGACCTCGTCCAGTGCACTCGAATCAGGGTTCGCAGAATCGCGTCCAGGCTGATGCAGGCTTCGTAAGGCAGAAAGGTCAGAGTAAAGAGGCACTGTGCAAATGGCCGCACTGTTGCAGCAGCTGCCGTCACGACATGTGTTCGCAGGGGCACGTCAGTCTGCTTGATGAGCATTCCGGTGACCGATGAAAGAACGACCGGCAGCGTGACCACGGATACGATACAGATTGTGACCAGAAACGCAGTCGATAACGGAGCAACGATCCAGGTCACCAGCAGAACGGCCAGCATCGATGCTGAAACGAGACTGCGTCGCAGGTTGTCGAGGATCTTCCATCTGGAAAGCGATGAAATCGGATTTCCGACGTAGTCAGCGGCAAGACTGCGAACTCGCGGCATGAGCCATGCGGCAATCTGCCAGTCACCTCGCATCCAGCGATGTCGTCGGCTGACGTCTGCCGTGTAGCTTGATGGATAGTCTTCATACAGAACAACGTCCGTGAGCAGCGCTGATCGACAGTAGCAGCTTTCCAGCAGATCATGGCTCAGTATGCGATTCTCAGGAAAGTCTCCGCACCGCCGATCGAAGGTATCGACATCGTAGATCCCTTTCCCGATGAACGAACCTTCAGCGAACATGTCCTGATAGACGTCGGAAACAACTCTTGTGTAGGGGTCGACGCCGGCGTCTCCGCCCATCAGGCGCACAAACCACGATCGATATGCACTCGGAAGACTCACGCCCACTCGTGGCTGCAGTATCGTGTAGCCCTGAATCACATGTTCGCCTGATTCGCCAAGCACCGGTCGATTCAGCGGATGCGCCATCGCGGCGACCATGTCGCGTGCGGAGTCGCGAGGTAACTGAGTGTCCGTATCCAGTGTGATGACATAGCGAACCTGCTGCAGCGCAGAAAGATTACCGACGACATGTGAGAAGCGGTCGGTTGCCCCCCGCAGAGCAGCATTCAGGTCGGCAAGTTTTCCACGTTTGCGTTCGTATCCCATCCAGACAGCTTCCTGCGGATTCCACCGACGGTCGCGGTGCATCAGAAAGAAAATGTCCGTCCGATCTTCATTGTATTTCAATGCCAGCTCACGAATGCCATCACTGACCTGCTCGATCAGCGCCGCATCACCCGGACAGGTCATCTCCGCTGCGTCTTCAAGATCCGTCAGCAGCGCCAGATGCAGATTCGACTGACGATTGGCGAGGTATCGGATCTCCAGACCTTCAAGCAGGCGTTCGACTGCTGAGGCGTTTGAAAGCATTGTCGGAACAACTACCAGAGTCCGATGCTCGGCCGGAATTCCCTCCAGAAAATCCATCCTTGGAAGTGCCTGCGGACTGATCAGCCGCGTCATCAGCCAGTGAACAACTCCGATGGAAAGCTGAACAGCACACATCAGCACCGGAATGGCCAGAAGGCAGGCTGACCAGAGTCGAAGTTCCGGATCGCCATTGATCTTTCGAAACGTCACCAGAATGAACATCGTCAGAACAGTGATGACAGAGACATAGATAGTCAGCGGATGTCGTCGGCGAAACTTCTCCACGATGACGCCGGCTGTCAGGCGCATCTGCACCAGACGTTCGAGTGCCGGACGCCCTTGATCAATAAGAAAATATCCGACATGATGCATCCTCGGATCGTTGTGGTCCTTTAACTCAGCCTCAGCCAGCTGGACGGCTCTTCGAGCCACGTCGTATTCAGTGCAGCTGGATCGTCGCGCGATCGCTTCGACTGCGTGTCGATATCGATCTCGAGTCGCAAAATCCATTCGAGAATAAATGCCGGACGGATCGCCGGTGAGTGTCTGTTCAACAAGGCTCTGGTCGGCGACAAATCGGCGCCAGTCGTTGACCGCGAGAAATCTCAGACTGGTGATGCTGTTTCCAATCGAGACCTGGTCCGCAGCCTGAGCCTGCCCTTCTGCCAGAATGAGCTGCTCTGTGGTCTGCCCCTGATCACTCAGACGCTGTTCAAGCCAGCTGCCCGCGAACGCGAAACTCGGATTCTGCCCCTGAAGATGTCGAGTCAGTTCAGCAAGAAAAGCACCAGTCAGAGGCGGGCTTTCTCTGGCCATATCTGCAAGAACCAGCACAAGATCGGTTGGCTTCTGCTCGACGGTGCGAATCATCTGTTCCGCCCAGTCACTGGCCTGATCTCGATCACAACGTCCCTGAGCGATCCGCACTGCAACTCGACGAAGATTCTCGATGAGCGCAAGTCGCAGCATCAGCGGCATGGCCCAGAGCTCACCGAGTTTCAACGGCACTACAGACTGATAGGCAGTCAGGAATCCCGTCAGACTCGCGCAGTCCATGCGGCCGTCTGTGTGAGCAATGAGTTCCAGTGCGATTGAGTAAACTCGCGGAAAGTCTGATCCTGGACCAGAGGCAATTCCCGGCAATTCGCTGCTGTACGATCGCGGCAGAAGCCGGCGCGTGGATCGAATCTGTTCCTCGATCAGATAGAAGTTGTCGAGCAGCCATTCAGCTGCCGGGGCGATTCTCCTGTTTCTGGCAGCCGCTGCCGTCACCAGATCGTATGTATTCACCAGTACGATTTCATTTTCTGCCAGTCGAGGCAGAAGTTTGTCCGGCACAACCCCGGTGGAAAGCCCGTGTGCAGAGGCGATACTGCGCGCGTGGCGTTCGAGCTGATCAACGTTGAGCAGTTCAGCACGAAGCGGAGGTTTCTCCGGGGATGGTGAATGTGTCGCATGGCACTTTGTCGTTGGCCAATGCATCATTCGATTCAGACGTTCTGAAAACTGTGTCAGTCGCATTCCGGGGGGCTCTCTGATTTCGAATAGTGCTGGCGGCGGTCGATCCGTTTCCCCGCCACAGGAACGAGCACATACAACGTCTGATGCGCGGGAAAAGGACGGCGCGAGAGAAAGTACTGAAACAACAGACTGGGCAGCCCTGAGTGACATCCGGCAGAACCAGATCTGGCTTCCGCATCCACATTGATCTGCAGTTGCGCATCAGCAGGCGAGGACGCCATGGGTCTGGATCTGCACGGATGTCGGATTCCTGTCGCACTCCTCTTCGATGGTGACCGAAACAGTTCAATGGTGACCGACACAGACCAGAGTGACAGAAACAAGACATCGGCGGGGAAATTCTGTGGTCACTCAAATCTGGGCGAATCCGAGAGAGAGAAGACGACCACTTCTTCGCCCGTCACTGTGCTGATATCGTGATGCATGCTTCGCACTTTGACTCCGGATGCCTCATGAACCAGCGACTCGAGCATGGGACGTGCCAGTTCCAGAAGCTGTCTGCGAGTCTGCTTGATGAGGTCTCTGCCCTTTTCCGGAGAGAGCGACTTGCCGAGCTGTCGCTCCGCGAGCGTCAGGACACCGAGAATTCGCACAATGAGGATGTCTTTGATGAGATGAGCGTGAATTCTCTCAGAGCGCCACCCAAGGTATTCGTCCTGAAAACGAACAATACCATCGCAGATGGCCGCTTCACTTTCCGCCTGAGTCAGGCTCTTTGATGGACGCTCAGCACGCAGCCTGCGAGCCTCACCAATCGGCAGCCGACGCTCAGTGTCCGACGGTAAATCGGAGATGATGTTCCTGATCGGAGTTTTTGTAAAAGTGACCGCAGGAATGATGTTGTCCAGTACCATCCTGACAGCAGCGAGCGTAACTGGCTTGAACAGCACAAGGTCACAGCCGGCCTGCAATGCCATTGCTTTGTGCTCATCGCCTTTCTGTCCGGTGACAGCAACAATCTTCGTCTTTGAAAATCCTGACAGCTGGCGAAGACGAGCGACGAGCGTGCAACCATCCATTCCTGGCATCAGCAGATCGACAAGCACCAGGTCAGGTCGAAAGGCGGTGGCGACATCGAGCGCCTGAAGTCCGCCGTAGGTGACGTGCACCTGGTGATCAAGTTCCTCCAGCAGCAGTCCGAGCGCATCGGCGCCGTCGCGATTGTCGTCAACGATCAGCACACGCAGTGAATTTTCGACGGGCATGGGAATGCTTTCCGGAATAAAACAGGTTTCAGTGATTTCACTGATGATGCCGATTGGAGACACGTAGTGAAGTTGGACAACAATCAAATCTGCAGGGCGGAAGGGTGAAGCTCCTGCCAGGCCGTGTTCACCGGCGATGTCGAGTTGTCAAAGCGACTGTCCCGGTTCTGTGGGAGCCCATTAATCTCCTTCCACAGTCGACAGAATCTGCAGCAGCTGTTCGAACCGAGCTGGCTTGACCAGGTGATAATTGAATCCCGCAGCGGTGGATGTGCGTCGATCTGAATCCTGTCCATAGCCCGTCAGTGCAATCAGAGTCATGTCTGATCCGAAGGGCTGACCGCGAATGAGTTTCGCAACCTCATAGCCATTCAAACCGGGAAGACCGATGTCCAGCATGATGACGTGCGGATGAAATTCAGCTGCGGTTCTCACGACATCCAGTCCATTGTATGCCGTGCGGACTTCATGCCCCTGCGCTTTCAGCAGCAGGGAGAATCCAAGCACCGTATCGACGTTGTCATCCACGACCAGAATTCGAAGCGGACGATTCGAATTTCGAGCACTGATCACAGCCGTCTCAACGGGATGAGAGCCGTCCGCCTGCAGGGGAAGTCGGACCACGAATTCACTTCCCTCGCCGAGACGGCTGTGCGCTTCAACCGTGCCTCCATGAAGCTCTGTCAGTCTCTGAACCAGCGCCAGGCCGATTCCAAGGCCTCCCTGTGATCGATCGAGTGAACGTTCAGCCTGAGTGAACAGATCGAATACGTTCGGCAAAAGTGCCGGAGAAATTCCCACTCCGGTATCCCGCACACGAATGACACATTCATTCTTCTCTCGGGCCACACTCAATGAGATACGACCACCTTCCTCAGTATACTTCGCAGCATTGGTCAGCAGATTAATGACAACCTGCTCCAGTCGAGCAGCATCTGCATACAGCAGCATTGGGGTCGTCGGCAGCATTACCTGAAGCTCGTGACGCCTCTGCTGCATCAGCGGTCGAACTGTTTCTACAGCCCCCTGGGCGATCCCGTTGACAGCGACCCACTCTCGACGCAACTGCACTCGCCCGGAAGTGATGCGAGATACCTCCAGCAGATCATCGACCAGATGCTGCAGTTTGCCGAGCTGACGCTCGATAATGTTGCGAGCCTGCTGCTGTGTCCGTGATTCCGTATCCTGCTGCAGACTCATGAGCTGAATGGCATTCGCAATAGGAGCCAGCGGGCTTCGCAGCTCATGACTCAGCATCGCAAGAAACTCATCTTTCCTGAGATGCAGATTCTCAAGCTCTTTTGCCTGTGCCTGCAGAAGTTTTTCCAGCCGACTGCGTTCTGTAATATCTCGAACGTTGCACTGGATCACCTGGTGATCGGCTTCGTTGTACGCATTTGCAACGATCTCCACTTCGACCGCCAGCCCTGTTTTTGACTCGAGGGGGAGATGCTCATAACGAAGATAACCGGTTTCCTGAAGACTTCGGACCGCCGCCTCGTTGGCATTTTTGTCCTGAAAGAGACCGATCTCCCAGAGTTCTTTCTTCAAAAAGTTTTCATGAGTGTATCCCAGAAGATCACTCATGAACGGATTCGAATCGACGATCCGGCCCGTCGAGAAGTCGAGAATCAGGATGCCATCTTTCGCGGCTTCAAAGAGCCTTCGATATCGCACTTCGGAAATCTGCAGTGCAGCTTCGGCCTTTTTGATGTCATCAATGTCAGTGTTTGAACCGACCCACATGACAATCTTTCCACTCGGGTCCCGCATCGGCAGAGCACGAGTGAAATGCCATCGGTACTCACCGTCGAAGCGCCGAAAACGACTTTCGAACTCGAATATCTCACCGGACTGAACAGAGTTCTTCCAGATTCGGATGTGTTCATCAACGTCATCGGGATGAATGAACTGTGTCCAGCCCCACGCCTGCAATTCATCGAACGACAGACCGGTGAATTCAGACATCTGAGGATTGTAGTAGTCAACCTCGCCTTCCGGGGTCGCTGTTCCGATCTTCTGCGGCATTGAATCCATGATGAACCGCAGCTGAGCATCACTCCGTCGAAGTCGATCTTCCACCTGCTTTCGATGCGTGACATCACGGATGGCACTTGAGATCAGCACCCCCTGAGTCGTTTCAATCGGGTTCAGGCTGACTTCAATTGGAAACTGACTGCGATCTTTTCTCAGCCCTGTCAGCTCAAGATTACTGCCGTCTTCTCGATGTTCTCGTCGTGTCGAGTACGCGAGATGATAGTTCACGTGACTTTCACGAAGCTGCTGTGGCATCAGCATCTCCACATGTTCTCCGATCAGTTCGCTTTCTGCATATCCGAACATCACTTTCGTGAGAGAATTCACCAGCACAATGATGCCGTGCTGATCCACGATCACCATGGCATCCGGTGCCACTTCAAGAATCGCTCGGAAATGCGCATCACCTTCACGCATCTCGTGTTTCGTTGCTCGTTGTTCCGACAGTATCGAATGTCGCACAATTGCGTTCTCAACAGCGCGGTTGAGTGTTTCCGTCGACAGGGACTCTCTGATCAGACAGTCCTGAGCACCTGCTTGCAGCATCGCAGGGACCATTTCGGAATCCCCGTCTGTCAGTACGACAACGGCACATGGGGTCAGAGCGGAATGACCCGAAACGGCGCTCAGGAAATCGCCGGCATTCATGTCACCCGGATGCTCAGCCATCAGTATGCAGCTGACCGGACCTTGAACCTGAGATGCTGTGAAACGCATCGCATCCTTGCCCGTTTCAGCCTCTGAAAATGTGAATCGATGTTTCGGAACGACTTCCAGCATCCGCCGGATGCACGCTCGATCGTCTGCGCTGCCATCGACGATGAGCAGGTGTACCGCCGGTTCAGTCATCATCTTCTTTCAGGTGCGGAATGCGATCCCGCGGAAATTCGGTCACAAAAAAAGACCGACGTCAACGAACCCTGATGGATTCGCTCACGTCGGTCTACTCTTCAACTGGCCTCCCGCTCTGCGGATTGCCGGTTGTCTAGTTGTCCAGCGGTGTTAACGTAACCTGTCTCCCGGGGTCAGCCTCATGCTGCCCCGTGAGTCGTCGAGCATATCGGAAGCGTGATAACAATGCACGCCGAGTTCTGAGCCAAAACAGACTTTGAGGAAAACAATCGACTCTGACTGGCGCCCTGTAATCTTCTCCAGAACAGGTGACAGAACCGAAGCTGGCTCCCGGGCAATGCTGATCAAGCTCAGGAGAATCAGGTAGAAAAAGCGGCCTGACTCTGTCTTTTCGTAGCCGCTAAATGACTCGTCGTCCCTGAATGATTCGAATCAGAACGACTGCGATTGCGATCAGCAGCAGGAGGTGAATGAAACCACCCAGAGTCGTGGAAGTTACCATGCCAAGTGCCCAGAGTACCAGGAGCACGATGAAGATTGTCCAGAGCATCAAACGATCCTTTCAGATAAATTCCAGACCAGCAAAGAGAGTCGAGTCAGTTAGTTCCGACTGCGTGTTTCATTTCACAGCCGAAGAGATGTTTATTTCTGTTTCTGGGCGACAGACAGCTTCAGTTCACCGGAAGCATCTTTTCCGGTGGACGGATGGCCGGTGACTTTCACTGTGAAGTCCCCCAGAGCTGCATCCTCCGTGGCCGACATGGTGAACTGTTTCTCTTTTTCTCCGCGTTGAATCATGGATTCCGTGGAAGTCAGAGTCACACCGTCCGGCAGGTCTCCGAACTGCAGCTGAACATCACTGTCAAAAGTTTTATCCCGACTGATGCCGACAGTGAACTCAGTGGATTCGTTCTGTTTCAGAGTTGTTGAAAGAAACGGCATCTTCAGAGCGAACGTGTCGATGGCGCTGATGCTCAGCTTGAATTCAACTTCCGCGTCAGGCCCTGTTTTCGGATGACCGAAAACCTTGATCCTGTAATCTCCGAGCGCTGCTGCTGCGTCAGCACTGAACTGAACAGCGACTTCTTTATCTCCATGCCGAATCACGGCGTCGGCCGGTGTGACTGTGACCCCTTCCGGCAGACTGAAGAACTTCAGAGAGACATCTTCACCAAAATTCTTTGCTCGCTCGATCCCGACCTTTGCTTCAAGCTTTCCCCCCTGCTGAAGGGTTGTCGACATGAGTGGAACGCTCAGGTGAAACGTATCCTCAGTCTGACCATAACTCGGCTTCCCGGCCGTGGTCGATGTGACGCCCGGGCCGCCCGGTGTTCCCTGACCGCAACCGGTCAGCAGAAACAGAGCCGCAGTAATTCCGATATTCAGATTCTTCATCATATTGATCCTGTGTGAATGATTTCGAAATTCAGTTAAAGAAACGAAACGATCATCAATCCTTTGTCGAACCATACTGGTTCACTCGACGATTCCTGATCAGTAACTTGTGACAACGGAGTTGCCGAAACGGGACATGCCTCTGGCACCTGCGGCTTTTGCTCTGTCGGCGGCAATGACGTCCTGCCCCCAGTCCACAACAGCTGTGAACACAATGAAGTGACTCTCAACGGCCTCGAGATATCCCTTGAGCAGATCAGTCTCCCTTTCTCCGAGAATAAAGTGGGAGAATCGCTCTTCCCATTCTCGTAAACGTGCCGCTCCTGCGCTTCCGTCGAGTATTTCGACTTCGCGCACGTCGACTGCCGCAAGTGCATCGCAGACAGATTTCAACTGATATCGATATTTGACGATGCCGAATATCTTGCCGTTGGGGGTTGATGATGGCTCATTGATGTCTGTTTCATGATGAAGCATGATTTCTTTTCCTCAGTGATTTTCTGCAGAACAGATCGCAACGCGGGCTGATGCCTTCAAAGCCGAAATCCCTGCTGAAACAGAATGAGAAGCACGATCAGCAGAAGGACACCTCCGCTCGGGTAGTAGCCCCATTGGCGGCTGTATGGCCATTGTGGAGCTACACCCAGCAGCATAAGTACAAGCAGGACGAGCAGGAGAGTTCCGAGCATGAGTTGATCCTTCTGTCGCGTGAGCACCATTGCAGACAACAAGTTCTGCTGGCTGGTGTGGAGGGATGTGAACGTCATCTGACGGAGCAGTCATGACTCCCGGCATCGAATTGCGATGCCAGGAGCTGATTGCCCAGCCTGACAGCGTTCAGGAAAAATCCGAATCCTGATCGATGGCTTCAATCATCAGGGCAGTGTCCTGATCTTTCTTCTTTGTTGTGACGCGAATCTTCCAGCCGGCTTTCAGATCGGACGCCTTACACGTCTTGCCATCGCAGCTGATCTTCGTGTCTGCGTTCACAACGTGAGAATGCTCCTTGCTCTTTTCACCGATCATGACCAGTTTGCTGCTGGTGATGCTGACGATTGTGCCGTCATGAGTGTTTGCGAACGTTCGATGACTGCTGATGGCTTCGATGTGACTTGCGGCCACCTTGTCGGCAGCGATCGTGGTGACTCGAATCTTCAGCCCGGCTTTGAGGTCTGCGGCTTTGCATTCCCTGCCGTCCAGAGTGATCGTCGTCTCGCGTGACAGCGAATGAGTATGTTCCTTTTTGCCTTTCGTACGCATCACCAGTTCGGTGCTGGTGATCGACACAACGGTACCATCATGGGTGGCTTCTGCAGTTTCGGCTGCGGCCGTCGCAGCGTTGATTCCGGTCAGCAATGCCAGAGCAACAGCTCCTGCAGAGAGTGCTTGATAAAACATGATTGTCATCTTTCATTTTTCGTTCACACAACATGAAAATCACTCCGTGACGACAACATGTCTTCACTGCCGCAGGCTTCGATGTGCCAGTGGCTCGCGTAATTCTCAATCCATGACGCTTTCAGTGCAGAAACAGTCCTGCGAATTCTGAGTGATCTCAGACTGCAGGCTTTCCAGCTACTTTGCTGTTGTTGATTTCTGCGCCGGAAAGCTTTCGTTTTTGCTGAGCCATTCAATTCCGGTGACCATGTTGGAATTTCCCTTCTGCGTCGTGACTCGAATGCGCCTTCCGGGTTTCAGCGATTCTTCCTTACCCACCTTGCCATCGCAGGTCAGAATGGCGTCAGATGCGAGAGCGTAAGACGTTTTCCTGTCCTTCTCGGATTCGACAACCAGACGGCTGCCTCCGATGCTGACGAGCTTCCCCTCAAATGAGCATGAAGCATTTTCGTGGCACTCCGCTTCTTTCGGCGAAGCCTTGCTGTCGAGCGAATTCCTGGACATTTTCTCGTTCCTTCTCTGCAAAATGATTAAGAGGCTCTGACAAAATCGGGACAGGCACCCTTCAACCAACGAGTTTGTAAGCGTATTGGCTTTGCTCGGGAGCCAGTCCCGGTTTTGTCAGGCGTTCCAGGACTCACGGTCGCCGGGAACATGCCGGCATCTGCCTTTGACCTCAGATGTTCTCAGGTGATCGTGAGTCCGACTGACGTTCCTCATTGCGTCCTTGAGATGATGGTGCGTGCAGGAAGTAGTCCATCACCAGCGGCAGTGATCGAGTTGCGATCTCTCGGGCAAAGCTCGCAAATGCCTCCATC
Organism: Planctomyces sp.; assembly: GCA_046345315.1. GTDB lineage: Bacteria > Planctomycetota > Planctomycetia > Planctomycetales > Planctomycetaceae > F1-80-MAGs062. Next base: position 31,434 of record JBKDKA010000091.1, on the reverse strand, counting down.
GAGGCTCGGCGTATGCCATATCCCGCTGTGCCTCCGTTGCTCCTCGGGTCTCCGTTGTGCGCCGTTTCCATCGCACCGGGATTGCCGGAAACAACAGAACCGTCTGTTGTTGCGGTATGGTCTGCTGAAACCGGATGAGTGTCGCCATTGCAGTCGCATTGATCTGAACTCTTTGCAGCAACAGATGGCGAGACCTCGGACACACCTTCGCTCAGTAGTTCCGTCAGGACATAACCTAGTGCAACAGAACCTCCGATGAACAGCCAGGGATGTCGACGATAATGCTGCTCAATATCAAACGCTCGACCGACAGACTGAACAACATCCTGCACTGTTTCCGCCGTCGCGTTCACGGTAGAGCCAGCAGAATGAACAGTATCCAGGACATGTTCTTCCAGCATATCCAGCTTCTGACTCATCCTTCGTCTGGTGATCTCCATCTGGTTTCGAATGATCATGGCTCTGTCTTCCAATTTCGAACCCTTTCCAGAATCTCGACTGCCGGATTCTCGCTGATGGCGACACGGCGGATCTGTCGTCTTCCCAGCCACAGCAGCAGAATCGCTGCGGCCCCGATGACAACGCCAACGATCGCGTAACAGACCCAGAGCGGCACGAAGGTGCTGTCGCCCGCAGCTGTTCTCTGCAGGAAAAAGTGAATACCGTGAGCAGCGGACAGACACATCATCATTCCACTCAGCAAACAGGTCACAACTCCGGCGGCAAGTAAGGCCACCGCAGTCGCTCGCTGACGAAATTCCTGTTCAATCTCACAGCGTGTCAGCTGAAACTGCTGTTCAAACAGCAGCTGCAGATCGCATAGAAATCCTGTCAGCAGCGTTCCCACGGTGACCGTTTGACGAGATCCGACATCATCTGCCATGGGCTACTTCCAGATCTTTCTGGCTGCCAGCCAGCCGATGCCGAGGGCAATCAGCACCGACGGAACCGGATTCCGACGAATCAGACAGGTCACATCTTTTGAAAGCCCGCTGAGTTTCTGGTCTTCCAGATACTCGCCGCTGTGCTGCACTGCTCCAGCCAATCCCTGAGATGCGGCCCCCAGCATTCCGTTGTGGGGCAGATTGCGTCCCAGAGTGTCGCCCATGTGATGAATTCCGGCTCCTGCCTGTTCGACCATCTGGTCGACTCGAGCCCCCATCTCGCAGGCCTTCTGTGATGCAATTTCTCCGACTGCCGAGACCGCGTGGCCAGCCATATCACCCGCAGACGAGATCGCATCCTTTGCTTTGTCTGTGGCCTGCGCCCATTCTTCTTTTCGGACGCCCGGAACCATTGTTGAAGTCGACATCTGTGATTCTCCCTGGTAAATGTTTATGTTAAGTGTGAACAGCACGTGACTGCTCATACGTTTTGAGTCACTACTTTCAGCCCATCGGCCGAACGATCCGCTGATGTGCTGGCCCGCGATTCGACCGTTTACGACGCCTTCAGACTGTCCGTAAAGTCTCGGACTTCCTTCTCCGCCCGTTGTTTCTCATATCCGTATCTTTCCTGCAGGACACCAACCAGCTGTTCGCGCCGCCCCGACATTACCGTCATATCGTTGTCTGTCAGCTTGCCCCACTTTTCCTTCACTCGGCCAGCCATCTGTTTCCAGTCGCCCTGAATCTGATCCCAGTTCATCACGTCTTCTCCTCAAGTTAATTGATCAAGTCAGCCAACGACCTGACGCCAGATCGCATGGCTTTCGAGAATTGGAACACCCGTTATCTTCTGCGGCACCGGATCCCCAAACCAGGATGCCACTCCGAACCGATCTGACATCGTTATCAGAAATCCTTCAGGAATCGCCTTCGCTGCGCCTCACGCCGAGGCGACTCCCAGCACACAGCCAGGAAGCAAAGACAGCCTGAGCGGGTGATTCAGGAGAGATTCCTGATGGTGCCACACACTCAGATGGGGCATGAATGCTTCCGAACTCTGACGGTTTTCAGCAGAGTCATTCTGAATTCTGGCGAGGCAGCATCGTTATGTGCCGGGAGCCGGGGCGTTCTGTGGAGTGACAGATTCCTGCTGCGGGTGAACTGCATTGTGAGTCGGCGCAGCCATCATCGTTCCCGAAGGAACTCCACAGCAGCGATCCATCATCTGACAGTCAGCGGATGGCGGTGATACATACGCATGGTGCTGCCATTCACTGCCCCCACAGCACTCTGACTGAAAACTGGCATAATGACCGCCGCTATGATGACCTCCGTTATAATGGCCGCCGTTATGATGTCCGCCGTTATGATGATCAGCAGAATGCCCACCCGAACAGCCATTTGCTCGACAGCTATGGCCTGCAGCCCCATGGTGACCATGCCCTCCACAGTGAGCCGGCTCTCTTCGCATGGAGTGATGGCGCCGACCCTTACCAGCTTCAACATTCGCTGCTGAGGCGCTCAGAATGAGAGCAAGTCCCAGCGCAACATAAGATACACGAATTCCGAACATTTCATTTCCTCCTGAAAACAAACACAGAAACAACCTGCATGTGGTTTCGGAACCGGGACTGGTTCCCGAAGGACCCCATATCTCCTGCAAATTCTGCATTTGCAGGTGTGCCTGCCCCGGTTTCGAAACGCGCTCTAAAGCTACAACACTTTCTCTAAGGATTCAGTCATCCGACTGCGAAGAGTCACTTCCTCGCGGTGAACCGACACTCCCGGCGGCGCTTCAATTCCAAGTTTGACGCGACCGTTGTTCACACCGAGCACCACGATTCTGACTTCACCGAGATTCGCTCCGGAACTTCCTACAACGATGACGTCAGAAATTTTTCGTGACAGTACCAGCATTTCTGCACTTCCCTGTTCTGCTGTGGTCTGGTCAAAAGCAGTTTCGTATCCCGCACTGCTCAGTATTCGTGATTCCGCAGGAACGTACCTCTGTAGAGCAGGATCAATTGATGGCTGGTGAACAGATCGGCCGGTACCAGCGCACTGAATCGCAAACATCCTGAACAGAAACGAAAAAAGCCGACATGCATTGAACCTTCCATTGAAGGCCCAGTGCATGTCGGCTTACTCGAAAATTCGCCCGCCAGAAAACTCTGGTCTGCGATTTAAATAGTCATCCGATGAAGATCGCGACTTAACTCTTGTTTGAGTCAGCGATTATTTACTTTTCACCTATACATAATAGTGCATTCAAACAGAAACACCATGTGAGATGGCAAAGTATTCCGGGAATTGGTGAAAGTATCCATAAGGCATCTGAAGCGACGAGTTCCATCGTGTTTACATCGACCGACGCAACATCATCGTCCCCATAAACGACTGGAAACACTTCCACTGCAAGTGGTGCCAATCCCGGTTCTGAATTTCGATCTGCATTTCAGATCGTTCGGCTGATCGACCTTCGGAATCGATTCAGTGCCACTGCAGATAATGCGGTTCCGATGAGCAGCAGAAATACAAACGACGGCCAGACAACAGCGATGCCGGCTCCGCGGAACAGGATAGCCTGACCAATCGCGACAAAGTGTGTTGTCGGTGCGATCAGCATCAGGTTCTGGATAAAGATCGGCATGCTCTCGCGAGGTGTTGCGTTACCCGACAAAAGCTGCAGTGGCATCATCACCAGAACAGTCAGGATTCCGAACTGCGGCATCGAATGCGCCTGAGTCGCCATAAAGATTCCGAGTGACGTTGTCGCGAACAAGTGAAGTGCTGTACCGATCAGGAAGAGACTGACTGACCCGTCAATCGGCACTCGCAGCAGCAACTGTACGACGAATGTCAGTGACAGTCCGGCAGCAAGAAGCACGACGAGCCCCATTGACCAGACTTTTGCGAGCATGATCTCCAGAGGCGTTACCGGCATCACCAGCAGATGCTCGATCGTACCGTGTTCACGCTCCCGAATCAGAGCAGCACCAGTGAGTATGATCGACAGCATCGTGACGTTGTTAATGATTTCCATCAGTGAACCAAACCAGGCCTGTTCCAGATTCGGATTGAACCGAGCTCGAAGAGCAAGATCGACTTGCGCAGAGGCGATTCCGCGTCTTCTCTCTGTGAACTCACTGACTTCATCCATGGTCATCTGCTGAATATAGCTGCTGCCGACGAAGGCCTGGCTCATTCGAGTTGCATCCACATTCAGCTGAATCGCGGGTGTCCTTTCGGCCAGAACATCTCGCTGAAAGTTCGGTGGAATATTCAGAACGAAAGTGAATTCTCCCTGATCCATTCCGCGATCCACCATCGGCAGAGAAATAATCCTGGGAGTCATGAATCGCGGCGGAACAAAAGCAGACACAATGCTGCCAGACAACGGTGAGTCATCTTCATCCACGATTGCTATCGGTGCGTGATGCAGGGTCTCCGGTTTCGCGGTGGCAGAAATATAGATTGATACGCTGAATGTGTAGATGATCAGCCCAAGCAGTATGGGGTCCCTGGTAAGACTCCATAGTTCTTTTGTGCCAAGTCGATAGATGTTGCCGGGCCGTGACATTAAGGACTCCCGACAAAACCGGGGCTGGCTCCTGAGCAAAGCCAATACGCCAGAAAATTCGTTGGTTGAAGGGTGCCTGTCCCGTTTTTGTCGAAGCCTTTAAGTCTTATTTCACTGTTCTGCAGGATAGCCAGTATTGTCAGCTTCGCACCACTTCCAGATCGCATGCCAGAACCACCTGTACCGATCAAACTGAACCTTTAAACAAACTCCGGGGATTTCAACTCTGATTTTGTGCCGAAGAATGCCTGTGCAAAGACGGTGCTGGCAATCTATGTTTCCTGCTTCTTCAAAAGTGCAATCGACACTCCGAGAACGACGGGAACTGCAAGAGCCATGGGCCAGAACGATCCGATCAGACTGCTGAAGCCGAGCGACTTATTGAAGACACCTCGACTGATGATCAGGAAATGCGACGCGGGATAACTTCGGCCGATCACACCCGCGAAACCTTCAAGCGACGAAACGGGATTGATGAGCCCGGCGAACTGCACGGTTGGAATCATTGTGCCGAACATCGTCGCAAACAGCGCTGCAATCTGGCTTTTCGTGAAAGTCGATGCGAACAGTCCGAATCCTGTGGAGAACGTCACAAAGATCAGTGCTCCAGTGGTGAGAGCCAGGAAACTGCCTTTGACGGGTACCTGAAATATCAGCACTGCAAGAACCGTCATCACCAAAAAATTGAACATCGCAAGAACGATGTAGGGAAACTGCTTTCCCAGCAAAAACTCACTGCGAGTGACGGGGGTCACGTAGAGGTTGATGATCGAGCCCAGTTCCTTTTCACGGACGACGGAAAGTGCTGTCAGCATGGCAGGAATCATCATCAACAGCATGGGGATGACGCCGGGCACCATTGCCGGAAGGCTCCTGACATCCGGGTTATAGCGAAATCGCGTTTCAATGACTGCAGCTGCTCCGACACCACGCCTTCCGGAATGTCCTGTGGCTCCATCTGACAGCCAGCTTCGATGAAGGCCCTGAACATAACCCTGCACCGTTTCTGCCCTCGTTGGCATTGCTGCATCAACCCACGCCCCGATCTCCACTCGCTTTCCGCGCTTGACATCGCGAGCAAAACCGGAGGGAATCTCGATGGCCAGCGACAGTTCTCCGCTTCGCATTCGCTGATCAAGATCGTTGTAGTCAGTCAAAGGAGGATGTTCGATGAAGTAGCGAGAGCCGGAAATGTTCAGCATATAATTCCGACTCGTTGTCGTCTGGTCTCGGTCCAGTACAGCATATGTCATATCGTTGACATCAAGACTGATCCCGTATCCAAACACAAACATCAGGATCGCTGTACCCAGCAGCGCCATCGTCGCTCGAAATGGATCCCGCTGCAGTTCAAGCGTCTCACGAAGCGTGTAGCTCCACGCGCGACGAAAGCTGAAATACCGTCGCCTGCTGCTCTCAGATGCAGTTCCTTTCTCCCGGATCTCAGTCGGCATCGCGGTGGTCGAGACAGGCTCACGAACAGTCATCGGAATGCTTACGCTCGGTTCGAATTCTTCAGTCCGCAGTGTGTCCTGCTCGACTGTCGGCGAAGCTTCCTCGGCTTCTTTCAGGTATCCGATAAACGCTTCCTCCAGATTCGTGGCATTTCGCCGCTTCACGAGTTCTGCAGGAGCATCCGTTACAAGAACTCTGCCCGCATGCATCAATGAGATCCGATCGCAGCGACCAGCTTCATTCATGAAGTGCGTCGAAATAAAGATGGTCACTCGGTCATTGCGAGAAAGATCACTCATCAGCTGCCACAGGCTGTCTCGCGCGATCGGATCGACTCCTGAAGTCGGTTCATCGAGAATCAAAAGTTCCGGCCTGTGCACCATCGCCACCGCCATCGAAAGTCGCTGGCGAATACCGAGAGGCAGTGTGTCCGGCATGGAGTCGACGAAGGGTTTCAGCCCGAACCGAGTGATCATTTCAGCAACGCGATCGGAGATGATGCCGACCGGCAGACTGAACAATCGAGCGTGCAGAAGCAGGTTCTGCCGGACGGACAGCTCCGAGTAAAGAGAGAACGACTGCGACACGTATCCGACTCTCCGCCGTGTCGCGATGTCTTCAGTATTCACGGAGTGTCCGAACAGTGATGCACTTCCTTCGCTGGGCTCCAGCAGCCCCGTCAGCATTTTCATAGTGGTAGATTTTCCGCATCCATTCGACCCGATGAATCCAAAGATTTCCCCACGACGGATTCGAAAGCTCGCATGATCAACTGCCGTAAAGCTTCCGAAACGCCGGGTGAGATCCACAGCCTCGATCGCAATTTCTTCATCACCGGCAGCGACAAGCGGCGGAATCTGCACAGCACGATGCCCTCTGCGTTCTGATTCGGGCATCAATGCGATAAATGCTTCGTCAAGAGACGTCGTGCCTGTGCGAACGAGCAGATCCTGCGGTGCTCCTGTGGCAAGAATGCGACCACTGTTCATTGCCACGAGCCAGTCAAACCGGCTTGCTTCATCCATGTAGGCTGTCGCAACAATGACGCTCATTCCGGTCTGTTGACTGCGAATTCGAGCAATCAGTTCCCAGAACTGAACTCGTGCCAGTGGATCGACTCCGGTCGTTGGTTCGTCGAGTATCAGCAGCTGCGGGTCGTGAATCAGAGCGCAGCAGAGACCAAGCTTCTGTTTCATTCCGCCCGACAGGTTCTGAACAGCGCGCGAAAGAAAGGGGAACAGCCCTGTACTCTGAGTCAGCTCATCGATCCGTCGACGACTTTCAGCTTTGCTGTGACCGAACAGACGCCCGAAAAACTGAAGGTTCTCCTCAACAGAAAGGGAAGCGTAGAGATTCTTTCCCAGCCCCTGAGGCATGTAGGCAATCTGCGGACAGACCTCTCGTCGATGTGACTTCAGGGTCATATTTCCGCCAAGAACTTCAACGGAACCCGACTGGACAGCTCGTGCCCCGGCAAGAAGTGAGAGCAGACTGGATTTCCCGACACCATCCGGTCCGATGATTCCGACCATCTGCCCCGAAGGTAGGTTCAGCGTCACGTCGTTCAACGCCGTGATCCTGCCATATTTCAGCGAAACATTACTGACGGCAGCTGCCGAAACCTGAGCTGCAGTGTCCGTCATGATTCGGGTACTCTGATCTGAAGCTTCTCCGGCCATTCTGCTTCTGGATTCAGCTTGAGCCAGGCCACTCCCGGAAGGCCGGTTTTCACTACCCGCAGATGCTGCAGAAGCAGCTCGTGACTGATCTGAGCTTTGATTCGAAACATCAGCTTCTGACGTTCGCTCGCGGTTTCCACTGTCTTCGGTGTGAACTGTGCTGTGCTTGCGACGTATGAGACTTTCGCCGGAATCACATACTGTGGTGCAGCATCCAGAATGATTCGGACATCGGATCCGAGCGGCACTCGGCCGGCAACGGTTTCGGGCAGAAAGAAGGTCATGTAGACATCGCTGAGATCCACCAGATTCAGAACTTTGCCGCCACTCGAAAGCACTTCGCCAGGCTGAGCAATCCGATACTGGATTCGACCAGCCAGCGGTGATTTCAGCTGACAGTCTCGAAGATCTGACTCGATTCTCGCCATGGTCGCTTCGGCCGCGGCAACCCCGGATTTCGCTCCGGCGACCTGGGCAACGCAGCATCAACTGCCGCATTCGCTGCTTCGATCTGAGCCCTGGATGCAGCCAGTGCACGTTCTGATGTTCTGACACCCGCACGGTCGTCATCCAGCTCCTGCCCACTCAACGCATTCTTTTCTGAAAGCAGCTCAGACCGTGCAAGCCGTCGCCGGAAAGTGTCCAGTTCACTTTCTCGCTGCCCGGCCACAGCAGATGCGGCAATGGTGTCGCTTCGACGAACTGCCACTTGAGCTTCCGCGCTGGCCACTGCGGCAAGGGTCTGTCGGTAATGTGCCTGAGCCTCATCCTTCTGTGCATCCAGTGAATCAATCTGCATCTGAGCCAGTGGCTGCCCGGCATCCACGAAGTCTCCTTCATTCACAGAGATTTCAATCACTCGCCCAGGCAGTGTCGTGGCGATATCAATCTCTGTCGCTTCAATCCGCCCGTTTCCACTGATAAACCCTTCGCCCGGTCCGACGGGCTTCCCGGATGCCAGAACAAGCCAGGTGATGCCGCTGACGATGACCACTGCAGCAACGATCCAGATCCGTCGACTGATTCCTGTGACCATTGTTTCTTACTCGTCAGGGCCACGTTTTTCAGTGATGCCGGTACCCGAAGTATGGCGGTGAAGTTGAGACTCGCCACGGGAATCAGTCAACACGACGCTGATTAATCCAAAGGTGGTTTCAAAACCGGGGCTGGCTCCCATCGGAAATGGAATTGCCCTGCAGAATCTGCAGCAGGAACGGTGCCTGTCCCGGTTTTGAAATGCGTCCTAGCGGTTTGCCTGATGGTGCGCTTCTACGAACCAGAGCCACTTATCAATCCCCCGAGTGATCTCAGTGAAAAGGTCAGCGGTCACGGCATCTTCAAGTTCACCAGCCTCTGTGATCGTGTTACGCGATTCATAGGCAAATGTTGATAATGCATGGGCGACAGCATTAACGTGTGCCGAACCGTCGCCGATACCTGCAGGATACTCGGTTAATCTTGAGCGAGCGGCTGCACCACGAATGGTTCCTTCAGCCGTTCCCCCCAGCTGAACGATTCGTTCCGCAATCATGTCAACATAGGGCTCAATAGCCTCACTGACAGTGTCGAACAGCTCATGCAGTCCGATGAAATTCGGCCCCTTGACATTCCAGTGAGCCTGCTTCAGCTGCAGCTGGAGATCAATCGCTGAGGCCAGTCGCTGATTCATCAGAACATTGATGGCCGTACGGCGAGGAAGAGGAATGTCGTTCTCTGTTTCATACATCTGACTGGAATCTGCGATGATGGAAATCGTTGTGTTCATGATGACGCTCATTCTTGAAAAGGTTTCGTATAGAACTGTGTTACAGATGGTTTCAAAACCGGGACTGGCTCCCGACGGAAGCTGTGTTTGCCTGACAATTGTGAAACTCCAAGGGTGCCTGTCCCGGTTTTGAAATGCGCTCTACGCTGTCAGTTCGACAGGTTTATCTGACAGAAAAACGTCAGTCTTCGTGGCGCCTGTTCCGCCAAGCAGAATCTTTGCCTGCTCCAGTTCAGAAGGTGTCCCGTGAGCAACCATCAGAAACTGTCCGGATTTGATACAGCCTTCGTAAAGAACGACGCTGTTGTGAGGAATGCCCACACTGGCCAGAGCTGCTCCGAGCGCACTGATGCCTCCGACCAGCGCTGCACTCTCCAGAGCTCCCACGATCGCGGCGACAACCGGGCCGGCCACAAGCACGGGACCGATTCCGGGAACCATGAAGAATCCGGACCCGAACAACAGGGCCCAGAAGCCTCCCCAGAAGGCTCCCTGAGTCCCCCAGTAAAGCATGCGATCTCCCGCGTTGTAGTAGCCCACCACATTCTCCTCAGAGTGGTATCCTTTACCGATGATGGACAGATGCTTCATGTCGAAACCTGAATGCTCCAGTTCCCTGACAGCATTCTCAGCCTGATCATGAGTGCTGAAGACAGCAACCACACTGCTTCCCGAACCATCATTCACCCCCACGGAATTCCTGATCACCAGAGCACCTCCTTAGTTAAAGGTCAAAAAAAAAGCCGACGTGATCAAACACCCGAGGGTATTCAATCACGTCGGCTTACCTGAAGACTGGCCCCTCGTAAACGAGTTGCCATTTCATTGATCATCCGACTGCCAGAGATATCAATGCCGGAGTTTGACACCTCCAACATCGAGTCCATCATCACAAGTCGTCTGTGTATAGCAATGTCAACAGCCGCTATCTGTCGGAATAACGGAAAATGAACTTTCTGCGTGTTGTGAGACGCGGATGCAACAAACTACATGTTCTACCGAAGACTTCTTCCACAACGGAAAACACCAAAGCCGAAGAGCTTATCCCCGCGAACATGCATACGGTCACCCTGGTGCATTCTCCAAAGTCTTCCAAGGCCTGAGCCAGCTGCTGCCTGAACGGCAATCAGAATTCATGAGGCAAACAGGGGGCATGAGCAGGAATCCGACGCGCGAATATCAATTTGAATTCGACATGGGTACGATTGAATGATTCGACATCTGCACGAAATCGGTCTCTCCGATTTTCGTTGAACTGATGTTGTCGAGCGTGAAGGCACTCAGGCAGAGAAATCTAATGATGACTCAGGGCGAGATGGAGGCCGCAGTCTGCGAAGGGATTGCACAGTTTGAACAGGAATACATGGGACGCGGTCCAAAGGATGTCCGATGTTTCCTGATCAATGACCTGCTGCTGATTCGTCTGCAGGGAGTGCTGACCGCAGCGGAGCAACACCTTGTTCAGACCGTTGCCCCGGAGAAGGGGCGAGATCTGCTGAAAGACGTGAGAACACAGCTGATTGAGATTGCTCGCCCTGCGCTGGAAATACTGATCAGGAAGATCACCGGCGTGAACATTGTCAGTCTTCACCATGACATCAGCACTATCAGCGGTGAAGAGGTCATCATCTTCTCGCTGGAAAGCATCCCGACGTTCCGAAAGTCGATTCAGAAAACTCGACGTTCATGAATTCTCGGTGTCATGAGTGGAATTGTTCCGGCTTCTTCGGAGCATCGACTGCAACCGAGAATCCAGTCGAACTCAGGAGTCGGGGCAATCCGGTTTCCGCAGCGATTCAGCATCTGTTTTTCTCAACTCGCGATTCTGACCGAGGTCATCGAGATCGATCCCATCACGGATTGATCGTTGAAAATGCTGACTGTGTCGGTCCTGGTCTGAAGGCCCAGCGTATAGAGTAACGGGTAGAAATGATCAGGAGTTGGAACTGACAGTTTGGCTTCTCGGCCAAGTGCGGTGTACTCAATCAGTGATCGATGATCGTGCTTCCGGATCAATGATTTGAGTTTGTCGTCGAATGCATCGGCCCAATCGAATCCTGTTTCGGGCATGCGAGGATTGAGCATCCCGAGATTGTGGACGATATTGCCGCTTCCGATGATGAGCACACCTCGCCTGCGAAGTCCGACCAGCATTCTCCCAAGCTCATAGTGCCAGCCCGGGGGCTGTCGTTCATCGATACTCAGTTCAAGCACCGGAATGTCTGCCTTCGGAAATACCGGCATCAGAACTGACCAGGCACCGTGGTCAAGCCCCCATGTCTGATCAAGCCCGATTCGAACGTCGGAAACACTTTCCGAAATTGACTGCGCAATCTTCGGAGATCCCGGCGCAGGGTATTGTGCTTCTGATAACTGTCGAGGAAATCCACGAAAATCGTGAATCGTGCGAGGCACATTCGCAGCAGTCACCCAGGTACCTCGCGTCAGCCAATGCGCGGAGACGCAGAGGATGGCCCGAGGCACTGGAATCTCCTTCATCGCATCACGCCAGCCGCGAATGAACACATTGTCCTCGATCGCGTTCATCGGACTGCCATGCCCGATAAAGAATGCCGGCATCATGAGATCCTGCTCGGGCAGATCATCAGCCATCGCTCGAAGTGAACTCTCCAGCGAAACTGCTCCCGCTGAACTGATTACCGTTGATATGAATTCGCCCCGTTTCATCCTAAACATTCCTCAATGAAGACCTTCCATGATTTCAGGAACATCTCTTACTCTGTGCTGAGCCCGTCGAATGGATCATCTGTGTTCGACGAGTCTGAATCGGAGCTGGATTCCGTCGCGGAGATTCCGGCCGCCGATCCTGCTGAAACATGCGGAGGCACCAGTTCGCTCGGCGGACCACCACTGCGTTCGCCACCGTACGGAAGTGACGCAGCACCTCATCCGCCGACGGTCCCGCGAGAGTCCTTCAGCTGCATGAACGTAATCAAGCCCGCAAGAAACAGTGCTGACATCGCCGCGGCTCGGGTAAAACTGACGAATCGATCCGATGTGATTCTCTCGCCGGCCAGTAAGCTCAGCCATACAGAAAACAAAAGTCCGGATGTCAGTATCGGCAGTTCTGAGTACGAGGTGGAAAGCCCGATCAGACAGACGATCGGGAAAGCAGCCAGATTCGGGATTCGAGATGCGGAAAGCAATACACCCAGAGTCGCGACGCCACAAACACCCGTCGCAGCTCCGTAGGTCAGACTTCCCGTTGATGCGATCGTCGCCGCTGTGACGGCAATGCCGGCCCCCCAGACGAACGTTCTCCAGCTCATTCGTTTCTGCGGAACTTCGTCAACGAACAGTAAAGAGACTGCCAGAACAGCGAACCAGGGAACGACACAGAGCACGACGGAAGCGCTGAGGTGATCCGGTCGGAAATAGACGCTGCCCCACAGGAGCCGCATTGGAACGAAAGCCGCGAGGACCAGAGCTGCGACAACCCGGAATGATGCCTGGCGGATCATGTTGCTGAATGCTGCAAGGAGCACAATTGCCGGCAGCCAGTCCGCAGCCACTTTCGGATGGATGATTCGCAGCAGGTCATCGAATCCTGCAGAACGCAGCAGCAACAGCCCGACAGCGACAGCCAATGAAAGCGCGAGAGCGCTGCCTGCGCGGACACCGCGAAGGCAACGCCCGCACACCAGACCGCAGCACAACGCCACTACACTGCTGACGGCGATTGAGAATGTGGTCACTGTCTGATCCCTTCAATGCTGATCAGAACATTCACATCGTCACCGACCTGGGGAACAAGCGTTGTCATCCCGAACTTCGAACGCTTGACAACGAAACGCCCCGAAAACCCGATACGATCATCGCCATAAGGGCCTTTTCCCTCACCGGTCTTCGTCAGTTGAATGACGATTTCCTTTGTTTCGCCGTGAAGAGTCAGATCTCCGGTCACTTTCAGTGACTTGTCATCCTTACCGGGAGCAACTGATGTGCTGACGAATGTAATCTGCGGGAACTGCTTCACATCAAAGAAGTCAGGTCCTCGCAGGTGTTCATCACGCTTCTCTGATTTTGTATCCAGGCTGGCAGCGTCGATCTCAATCTGAAATTTCGCCGCACCGGGATCAGCCATATTCACCGAGAAGCTGCCGGCATACTTCCCGAACATTCCGTACGTGTTGCTCAGCCCGAAATGGTTGGTTGCGAAGACGATTGAGGTGTGCTGATCATCCAGCAGGTACTCATCAGCAAGCACTGCCGGCGACAAGCTCAACCCCAGGGCAAGAAACAGCGCGGTCGCAGATCGAGTCAGGTTCATAACGTTCCTTTTCTTAAACAGGATTACTGACAGATCTCTGTTCCAACAGATATCTGCCCAAAAAAGAGATTCACTCCTGTTCCGGGTGACGTGCCCGGTACAGAAGTGCACTCAGGGATTTCAATTCGTCGTCAGTCATATGGCCAAGCTGAAGTCTGTGAAGCTCGGCGAGCGGCTCGTCAAGCTTCCTGAGAAGCGTCCTGCCCTCTTTCGTGAGTTCCACCCAGACAATTCTGCGATCGTTCACGCAACGTGTTTTTGTGACAAGTTGTGCTGCTTCAAGCCGTTCGACCAGTCGGGGCATATCCGGGCTGGGAGTCACCATTTCGGGAGCAATCTGATAGACTGAAACCGGAGTCCCATGCCCGCGAAGTATTCGAAGCACGTTGTACTGCGGACCGCTGATCCCATGTTCCCGGAAGAGTTTCTCACCGCGGGATATCAGCACCGAATGTGTTCGGACAATATTCAGAAACGCTTCCTCGGCCGGAAGCCGAAACGGCTTCCGCATGCCGATTTCTGCAGCAAGACCCTCCACAAACTGAGACTTCTTCGTGTCCATGCTTCATTTATATGTTGCAACAGATACCTAGGCAAGTGCAGTTTTTCATTTTTGCCTTCCGAAAGCCCGCCGCCCCGAGGAATTCTCGTTCTGCTCGCGCTTGAACCGGCACTGCAGGAAAACAACCGTTGTCACCGGACGCGTTTCATTCATCAGTCATCAGACGAATCGGCGACGTCCGGTTGAATCGCGTGAAGTCGCCTGTAACTTCCAGATCGTTCCTGTCTTCAATCGGTACTTGAAAACAATTGCCAACGCGCTTCGCGAGTATCGTCATCGTCTGATCGAGCGATGGGAGTGGTGCAGCGCCCGGCGGGACGCAGTTTGCCTTGAATCTTGCCAACACAGACTATTGTCGAGAAACGTGACAAAAATGGGGGGAGCGGGGCGAACTTCGCATGCCCCCGATTCAATAAAGGCACTTGGCAGGAAAAGATGTACAACCTACTATTCCAAAGTGTTGCCTGTAAAGCGTGCCGAGAGACCACATGCGCTGCATCCTGCCGATAATCCTGATGGTGATGATTTTGACCTCTCAGGGTCTGTGCGCGGTCCATTCGCATTTCGGAATCGCATTGAGTCACTCAGAATCGCATTCCGGACGACCGCACTTTCATGTGCACGGCTCACATTCTCATGGATCCCATCAACACTCTGCAGATCACCATCATCATGATGATGCACCGATGTTGCCGACCGTTTCGGGTGTTCAGTCTCCGTGGCATGATTCCGACGCCTTCTTTTATGCGGATCCTGTCATATCGATGCTCCATCGTTCCAGGGCTGCCAAAACACTGGACTTCATGCTGCTGGAGCTGGCCGTCAATGTCGTCGGGGTTGTTCAACCAGAAGCCTTCTCTGCTGTTGACGGTTGGCCTGATGCGCCTCGTCGATGGAGCAGTGCGCGCACTCCGCTTTACTTGCGCGACCTCTCAATCCGCTGTTAGCCCTTGAAAGGCCGTCATCAGCAGCACTGAAGTACTGCCGCTGACGCTGCCGATTCTGGACGCGGCATCAACCGCGATCAAACATTCTTCTTCAGTCCGAGCGCGTTACCGATGCGTAGCCATCTGACCGCTCAACCGCCGTGAGCAAACTGCTCGCTTCCCGCTCTGTCTCAAGGTGTCAACATGCGCGTCGCAAAATCCATCTCCTTCGTTGGCGTTCTTTTCCTTGTGGGAATCGCCACATATCTGACTCGCAATTCATGGTCGAAACTACTGCCGTCGAAGAGCGTTACGCAGTCTCAGAAAGAGATGGCCGCTCCGCCAGTCCAGGAAGTGAAAACGCTCAGGATGACTGAGCAGGCTCGAAAAAACCTCGGGCTGGTTTCGAGGCCGGCGAAGCCGCAGGTGTATTGGCGAACCATCGAAGTACCGGGGGAGATCGTGGATCGGCCGGGATATTCGGATCGAGGTGTGACGTCACCGGCGGTGGGCGTCGTCACGCAGGTTCATGCGTTTCCCGGCGATACGGTCAAGCCCGGGGATCGCCTGTTTACTTTGAGACTCTTTAGTGAGTATCTGCAGAATACGCAGTCAGAACTGTTCAGGGCCACTCGGGAAATTCAACTGATTACGGAGCAACATGCAAGGCTTGAGGGACTCGTGAAATCAGGTGGAGTCCCTGAAGCCCGGCTGATTGAGCTCGACAATCAGCTTCGACGACAAAAGGCCTTGATTCAGTCGTATCAGCAGGACCTGCTGACGCGTGGCCTGAATCCTGAGCAGATCAGGAGTGTTGCCGACGGAACATTCGTTTCCACGATCGAAGTTGTCGCTCCACCTGTCGTTGATCACACAGAAAACCCCCGAAAGATTCAGCCTGTGGCGTTTCAGGTTACAGGCAGCACTGCTGACGGAATCGCGTACGAGGTGCAGGAACTGAATGTCGAATTGGGTCAGCAGGTCCAGGCGGGCCAACTACTGTCGATTCTGGCGAATCATCAGGCACTGTTCATTGAAGGTCATGCGTTTAAGCGAGAGGCTTCATTGCTCGCCAGGGCTGCGGAAAACAACTGGCCGATTCGCTGCAGTTTTTCTGAGGATGATCAGGCCGACTGGCCGGTATTTGACCAGACACTGGAGATTCGGCACCTTGCAAATGCGATCGATACCGAAACTCGTACGTTCAACTTCTTCATTCCATTCCTCAATCAGTCGCGAGCATACAACAAAGACAATCAGACGTTCATCGTCTGGCGTTTTCGCCCCGGTCAGCGTGTTCGGCTTCAGGTGCCTGTCGAAGAACTGAAGAATGTGCTTTTGCTGCCTTCTGCGGCAGTTGTTCGAGAAGGGCCGGAAGCCTACGTCTTTCAGCAGAATGGTGACCTGTTCAATCGCCTGCCCGTCCATGTGCTTTACGAAGATCGCCTGCACGTCGTTCTCTCCAACGACGGCAGCGTGAAACCAGGACGATACCTTGCCCAAAGCGCAGCCGCGTCGCTGAATCGAGTCCTGAAAGCTCAGGCGGCCAGCGGGATTCGCGCAGACGTTCATGTCCACGCTGATGGAACGGTGCATGAGGCGCATTGAAGTTTGGGTTTTCGATTTTTGTTTTCGGATTTGAGGGCAGTTAATCAGGGCGAATGACATGGATGAGATGGAACTGAAAAAGCGGACGAAGACGTTTGCCCTGAGAGTGATGAAACTCGTGGAAGCTCTGCCCGAAACTTCCGTCGGAAGAACTATTGGGACTCAACTGGTTCGCTCGGCCACATCAGTGGGGGCGAACTATCGGGCTGCATGTCGGGGCCGATCGAAACCGGAGTTCGTAGCCAAACTAGGCATCGTCGTTGAAGAAGCTGACGAATGTGGCTACTGGCTCGAGCTGATCATCGATAGCGAGTTGATGAAGAAGGCACTCGTCGAGCCGCTTCTGATCGAAGCCAACGAACTCACCGCCATTATGGTGGCCTCCCATAAAACAGCCCAATCCAGGATCAAAGATTGAGGATCCTCTAACGGTGACTCGGCCCACCAATCCAAAATCCAAAATCGAAACTCCAAAATGTTAAACTTCCTCATCCGTTTTGCTCTCCGATATCGCATGCTGGTTCTTGTCACCAGTATGGCACTGATGGTGTATGGATCGTATCTGGCCACTCAGATGCCGATCGATGTCTTTCCGGATCTTGACCGGCCGCGAGTCATCATCATCACGGAATGTCCGGGACTCGCGACGGAAGAAGTCGAGACTCTGGTCACGCAGCCGATCGAGATTGCATTACTGGGAGCCAGTGGTGTTCAGGCAGTCCGAAGTCAGTCCACGGCCGGGCTGAATGTGATCTACATCGAGTTTGACTGGAACACGGACATTCGTGCGGCTCGGCAGACTGTTCAGGAACGACTGACAACGCTGGGCGGAGTGCTCCCTGAGGGCATTCTGCCGCAGATGACGCCGCCTGCGTCGATTATGGGCCAGATCGTCGTTGCGGGCCTGTACCGACAAAAGGGACCGACCGGCGGTGAACTGTTTCCGATTGAGCAAACAGAATTGATGGCTGAGCTTGTTGACTCGGGCTCCACGAACAAAGACGGTGGCAGTCAATCGAATCAGATTCTTGTCTGGAAACCGACAGATCGCCATCAGGTCAGTTCATGGATATCTGTGGACATAGAGCGAGTTGACTGGCATGCAGCAGAGCACTCGGACGCCATTCAGGGTACTGACCGAAATCGAGTCGCCACGATTACGATCGACGGCAGGCCACATGAAGTCGAGTTCCAGTCTGCGGCGTCTCGCCAGATGGCTTTGCGAACGACAGCCGACTGGGTTGTTCGTCCACGAATCCTGAAGGTCACCGGCGTCGCAGAAGCGTTTCTGATGGGAGGCGACAAGAAGCAGTATCAGGTTCTGATCGATCCTGCAGCCCTGATTGAGTACGACGTAACGCTGCAGGAAGTGGAAGAGGCACTTAAACAGAGCAACATCAACACGAGCGGTGGATTCGCAGTTCAGGGAGAAACAGAACGTCCGATTCGGGTGCTCGGGCGACTCGGGCCGGACGCCTGGAGAGTTCTCGAAGATCTTCGCAAGGTTCCAGTAAAGAACCATCCTGAACGTTCCGTATTGCTCGGTCAGGTTGCGCAGGTGGTGGAAGGGCCACAGTTCAAGCGTGGCGATGGCAGCGTGGACGGTCATCCAGGCGTTGTGTTCACCGTCGTCAAACAACCGCATGTGGATACGCGGTCGCTCACAGATAGTCTCGAAGCTGCGTTTGCCGAGGCTGAAGCGTCGCTTCCGCCAGATATCATCATCAACTCGGAACTCTTTCGCCTGAAGAACTTCATTGATCGCGGCATCTTCAATGTTGGCGAAGCCCTGGTGATTGGAGCCTTTCTGGTTGTCATCATTCTGTTTCTGTTTCTCCTGAACTTCCGCACGACGTTTATCACACTCACGGCGATTCCGCTTTCGCTGGTGATCACAACACTGGTCTTTCGCCTCTGGGGCTACATCACCGGCACACATCTTTCCATCAACGTCATGACACTGGGAGGAATCGCCGTCGCGATGGGAGAACTCGTCGATGACGCGATCGTGGACGTCGAGAACATCTTCCGACGGCTGAGGGAGAATAATTTTCGATTTTCGATTGCGGATTTTGGATCGCCAGGAAACCCTGATGGATCTCTGGATTCCACCTCACACCAATCGAAAATCAAAAATTCAAAATCACAAATTCAGCATTCTCTCCGCGTGGTCTACGAAGCGAGCAAAGAAATCCGCAGTGCCATCGTGTTCGGGACCGCGGTGGTGATTCTTGTGTTTTTGCCGCTCTTTGCATTGTCTGGTGTCGAAGGCCGATTGTTTGCACCGCTGGGAGTGGCCTACATTGTTTCGATTCTGGCCTCGCTGGTTGTCTCGCTGACGGTGACGCCAGTTCTCTCCTGGTATCTGCTGCCGCAGTCGAAAGCGACTCACGCGGAGCACGATGGTGTGTTGCTTCGATCTTTCAAGTGGGCTGCCGGATATCTGATTCGTCTGAGCATCGCTCACCCAGTTGCCCTGATGGCACTGACCTGGCTGATGGTGGCATATGCCGGCTGGGAACTGTCACAACTCGGACGCAACTTTCTGCCTCAATTCGATGAAGGCAGCGTTCAGATCAATCTGACATTGCCTCCCGGTTCGTCGCTGGATGCTTCCAACCAGGTGTCAGGAATAATCGATCGCAAGCTGCAGCAGATGCAAAAATCAGAAAAGAATCCTGACGGGCCGATTCTGCATTTTGTACGACGAACCGGCCGAGCAGAAATGGATGAGCATGCTTCGCCCGTGAATACCGGTGAGTATATTCTGAGCATGAATCCGGACATCCAGGCTCACCGCGAAGAAATTCTGAGAAAGTTTCTCGATGAACTTCGAGAAGAAGCTCCAGGGGTGGATGTGGAAGTTGAGCAGCCTTTGGCACACCTCATCAGTCACATGGTGTCCGGTGTTTATGCACAGATCGCCATCAAAATCCATGGCGATGATCTTGACACGCTACAACAGCTATCTGAACAGGTGAAGCAGACCCTTCAGTCGGTTCCGGGATTGACTCCGCCGATTGTGGAACCGATCCGACAAACGGAAGAACTGCATATCCGCCTGCGTTCCGACGACCTTGCCTTTCATGGAGTCACCAGGGCATACGTGGCTCAGATCGTCCAGACCGCATTGCAGGGCGAAGTCGTTTCGCAGGTGCTGGAAGGTCAGCGTCGATTCGATCTTCTCGTACGTCTTGAAGAAAGTTATCGAACAGACTATGCCAACATCGGACGACTACGGATTGATCTCCCGAACAACCGAGGCCAGATCGAACTTCGCGAACTGGCGGATGTCGGTGAAGGAGCGGGAGCGAACGCTGTGAATCGAGAGAATGCTCGCCGCCGGATCGTGATTCGCTGCAATACTCAGGATCGCGATCTCGCCAGTGCCGTGGCGGAAATCCAACAAAGTGTTCAGAACAATGTGGTGATGCCGGAGGGATATTTCGTCGAGTATGGCGGGCAGTTTGAAAGTCAGCAAAGTGCGACTCGCACGATCGTCGTCCTGGCCGGAGTTTCTGTTGTCGGAATGTTCGTGGTGCTGATGATTCTGTTTCCGTCCGTGCGTGTCGTTCTGCAGATTCTGAATGCACTTCCGACGGCCTTTATTGGTGGAGTTCTGGCCCTCGTAATCACTCAGCAGACCCTGACCGTCGCCAGTCTGGTAGGATTTATTTCCCTGGGAGGCATCGCAGTACGAAACGGCATTCTGCTCGTCACGCACTACTTCCACCTGATGAAGGAAGAAGGAGAAGAGTTCAGCGAGCAAATGATCATTCGAGGAAGCCTCGAACGATTAGCTCCTGTGTTGATGACAGCGTTAACCGCAGGAATCGGTCTGGTGCCGCTGGTGCTTGGCGGTCAGGAACCTGGTCGCGAAATTCTTTATCCCGTCGCCACAGTCATTCTCGGTGGACTGGTAACGTCTACGTTCTGCGAGTTCCTGATTCATCCAGGATTGTTCTGGCGTTTCAGCGGTCAGGATGCGGTCAGGCTTTCGAAAATGAATGATTCTGAAGATGAATTCGGAGCAGGTCATTGATTTGGCTGTCGATGAGTTTGTGACTTGCTGAATGGCATAGGTGTGTTATCGGTTGCGAACGTTTAACTGAATCGGACCGAAGTCGGTTCGAAGCAATTGTTTGTGAGGGAGATTTGATCATGAAGAAAATCGGCATTTTGTTGTCCACATTTTGCGCTCTGGTTGTGATGACTTTCATCACTGGTTGCCAGGACACCGCGACACCTCAAGCGGCAGCTCCACCCAGCACAGCCTCGGCTGCTTCCGAACATGGACACGACCACGGAGAAGGCGAAGGGGAGCATGCTCATGATCACGGGGCAGGCCCGCATGGTGGAACGGTCGCTGACTGGGGTGGAGGCAAGTATCATGTCGAATTCACCGTCGATCACGAAAAACAGGAGGCCACCGTCTATGTTCTTGGCAGCGATGAAAAGACACCGGCTCCGATCAAAACGGACAAGGTCAGTCTGACGATTGGCGATCCGGAACTGCAGGCGGATCTTCTGCCCGTACCTCTGGAAGGCGAGACTGATGGGGTATCATCACGCTTTGTCGGTAAGCACGAGAAACTGGGAATCGTTCAGGAATACGCGGGAAGCATGAGTGCCGAAATTGAAGGAACGCCGTACACCGGTGACTTCAAGGAGGAAGCTCACGATGCACATGATCACAAGTAACCGTCGAGCCCATCTGTTCGTCTGTGGACTCTCCTGAACGCCTGAGAGAATTCCGGAGAGTCCTGTCGTCAAGAAGAGCGTAAAGCGACCTTTGCTGTGACGTGGTCGACCGCATCGCTCAATGTGGGTGCTGCCATCCGCTTCGACAAACCCGGGCTGAGCCTTCATCCGAGTCGACACCTTTCAGCCTCGTTCAGACGGTCTGAAGAATGATGACCGGACTGGTAGATCGCATTTCAAAACCGGGTCTCCTCACACTTGACTGATCCTACTTCTCGGCTTCAAAGATAACCATGTAGTTTTCTTTGAGCACATCTTTCACCTCGTCGACCTTCTTAAAGCCGGCTTCGATGATTTCCTTTTCGAAAACCTCCTGACCCGCTCGGACATGGTTGATGGTCCATTCTGAGCTTTCGCCTTCGATGCGTTTGAAATCGACGACGATGACTCGCCCGCCCGGCTTCATGGCCTTGCGAAGAGACGTCATCGTTTTCGTCGGAAACTCGAAGTGGTGATAAGTGTCACAGATGTAGGCCACGTCGACGGATTCTGGCGGCAGCTCGGTGGAATCATCTTTGCACAACAACGTTTCGACATTGCGAATGCTGCGTTCGCGGCAGGTCACTTCGATGTGATCGAGAAACTTCTGAGCAATATCCACGGCGATCACTCGACCTTCCGGACCGAGATTCGTCGCGAACAGCCGGGTAAACAACCCGGTTCCGGCTCCTATGTCCGCCACCACGTCTGTCGGCTTCAGCCTGATCGCCTTCAGAATCGCTTCACGTTGAGCGAAGACTTCGCGGCTTTCGATTTCAAAGCGTTCCGTGAACTGCTTCGGATCCGGATCGCGAAACGAATCATTGATGCCCGGCTTGACGCTCTTTTCCTGCGCGAACGCGGCGTTGGACAGGAAAGCGATGTACGTCAACACAATGGCAAACATATGGCGAGCGGGAAATTGCGTCATGGCTCCTGAGCTCCCGTTGAATAGAATTCTGTGAATGGTCTGTCAGTCAGTGATCGTCTGCTTCTGGACGCGAGCCACCATGTTCAACGTTCAAAAAGCGATCGCAGCCTGATGATACACCGAAGTGGCCACGCGTTAACTCACGAAAGATTCTTAAAGAGGACAAACATCGCCACGAAAAGAATCGCGACGGAAAAGGTTCGCTGCAGAGTCGAAGCAGACAGGCGATGACTGATTCTCTGCCCGACGAACAAGCCGATCAGTCCGCCGACGACAAACAAAGCGGTCACGCCCGGCTGAAATGTCTGCCCCGCAGAAATCAGAGAGACGAATCCGGACGCACTCACGAGTGCGATGACCATGAGCGACGTTCCAACCGCTCGTGACATCGACATGCTGCTGAAGATAATCAGTGACGGGACGATGATGAATCCACCACCGACACCAAACATGCCGGAGAGAACTCCCGCAAAGACACCCGTCAGCATCAGCAATCGAGCACAGCGACTGGTCAGGATCAGCGTTCCCGACGCATCGCGCTGGCAGCGAGGTCCGTCGTTTCGATAATCGGCGGCGGCAATTCTCTTCGGCTCGACAGGAATGCAGACAGATACAGCCCCGGAACTTCGTCGGCTCTTCCGCCACATGAAGACAGCAATCATAATCATCAGCCCGGCGAACAGCGTCATCAGAACTGGTTCTGCGATTCTTCTGGCGAGCCACGCCCCGAGCGGTGCTCCGAGCATCCCCGCGAACGCGAAGATCAGTCCCGTTCGAATCTCCGCTTCGCCGTGTCTCCACTTCTGCAGGAATCCCACCAGCGACGTCAGGCCCACGGAAACCAATGAAATCCCAACTGCTTCTCGGGCAGGCAGCCCTAGTCCATATGCCAGCATCGGGACGGCAAAGATCGCACCGCCACCACCGGTCAGTCCCAGCGAGACTCCAATGATCGCTCCGAAAAGAATGCTGAGCATGGTCATAGGTTGCACTCCTTTCGTTTGAGAGATCTGAGTCTTCAGGCGAGCGGTGGGCGACTGTTCCCTCATGAACGCACTGGAATTCAATCAGGAGATTCGCGTCCCCCGTTCGCCAAACTACGAGGTGCCAGACTTGAGACTTTTCCGTGCTGCGTAGCCCTTGATCAATCCAACACCAATCAGAGCAGGAGCCATCAACACACAGATGGGACAAATGAATCCCGTGAGCAGCGCGGAGGCTGTTCCAACGGCACCGACTCCTGCTCCCATCGCGAGTGCTGACTTCGCATTGTTCATGCCTTCCGTGGCCTGTTGGTTTGAAACGACGGATTCATTTTCAGGAGTCATTGGAAGTTCTCCATGATCACAAGAACAACAAGGTACACCGCCGTCATGATCCAGATCATTCGGCAGGGCGAACAGGACGATGTTGAACACGATCCGGTTCGACAGGATTCATCACTTGTTTTCATCAGAGGCTCATTGAGTTGCTCTGAGTCGGATGTTTTCGATGTCATGAGTGCCTCTCCTTCTCGCATGCAGGACCGTGTGTCAGAGAGTTCCGGTAACTTTCTTAGCTGGACAGCGCCAGATTCTGTAGACAAGACGCAGGAAATCATTACCAGCAAATGACTACATCCCAAGAGGCAAGATGATTCGACGGCAGCACCTTGCAGGGATGGCAGCCTCGACTGATTTCCACCTTCGCTGAGTTTCCGAGAACATGCCGTTGTCCAGTTAGAAACATCGCAGCAACTCGCCGATTGTCTGATCCCAGCCTGTGTTTTACTCGGCGGGCTGACACCCTGCCGCTCGCCTGGAATCACGCCGCGGTATCGCAGATCTTCGTGCCGCAGGTCATGGTGTTTTCGGGAACCGTAGGCAGCTTCGTCGCGATCCATGCTTTGATGCCGCCGACCATGTCGGAGATGTTCGTTCGCCCTGCATTGGCCAGAATGCTGCAGGCGATCGCCGAGCGATATCCGCCTTCGCAATGAACAACGACAGGACGGTCCGCTGGCACTTCCGACAAACGCTCACGCAGATGAGTCAGCGGGATGTTGTGTGACCGTTCAATGTGGACGATGCCATGCTCCTTCTCCGAACGAACATCCAGAATGAACGGCCCCGTCTGCTGTTCAGTCTGCTCAGCCAGAGCTGCGGCTGTGATTCGCGGCACCGTCTGAATGAGTTCCGGATGAGCATCCAGAGCTTCCATGCCATCCTTCAGGTAACCAGCCACGTTGTCGAAACCGATACGTCCCAGTCTCATGACGGCTTCTTCATCATCGTGGTCTCCAATGACCACAATTGGCGTATCATGACTCAGTAGCGATCCCGCCCATGTGGCGTACTTGCCCTTGAGCCCGATGTTGATCGCTCCTTTCAGCGACGCACCTTCGAAATCGATAGCTTCTCGAACATCCACGACCTGCGCACCAGACTTCTGAAACGCGAGAACGTCCTTCAGACTGAGAGCCTTCAAAGACTTGCTGAGAGTACTCTCCAGGTCTGGCCGTTCCTGACGATTTTTGATCGCATCGTAAACGAAGTAGCCTGGCGCTTCCGGCTGTTCGCTGGTGACCATTGCCTTGAACTGTTCGAACGGCATTGGCTGAAGTGCATAGTTGAATTTCTTCTGTTCACCGATCGTGGAAACTGTTTCTTTGCTGAGCGATTTGCCGCAGAGGGAACCAGCTCCGTGAGCCGGATAAACCAGAGTCGTATCCGGAAGACGGCGGAGCTTGTCGATCGAGTCGTAAAGCATTGCGGCCAGTTCATCAGCCGTTACACCAATCGAAGCCAGCAGATCCGGGCGGCCGACGTCGCCGATGAACAAGGTGTCGCCTGTGAGAACAGCATGTGGGAACGTGTCGCTGTTCACTTTGTCAAAGACCAGCAGCGAGATTCCTTCCGGAGTATGTCCGGGAGTTTCCATTGTCTGGATTCTGACATCACCAAACTCGATCACGTCGCCATCCTTCAGTGCCGTATGGTCGAACTCCGCCCCGGCTCGCTGGCCCATACAGATGCGGGCACCGGCCTGATTTCGCAGCTCAATGTGACCGGCAAGAAAGTCAGCATGAAAATGTGTCAGGAAGACGTACTTGATTGTGTATCCACCAGCCTTTGCATCTGCCAGATACTGCTCAATGTCTCGCTGTGGATCGACAACGGCCGCGACCTTTGTTTTCTCATCAGCAATCAGGTACGACGCATGAGCCAGACAGCCAAGGTAGTATTGTTTCAGATACATGGGAATCTCCTGTCTCCGAATGTTTCAAATCTCAGGTTTCAGATGGAACGCTCAACTGCAGCACGATGGTCCTTGCTGAGTCGAACAGTTCTTCGCTGGAATCGCAGCAGGTGATGATTTGACCTGATTCCACGGCATGCGAGCCAGGATCATCGCCATGCCGCATGTGTCAGTGATTCCGGCGAACATCAGGCCGGCACCGATGAATGCCGACAGGCCAGCGAAGTATTTATTGATGAACATTCCAAGCAGCCCACCAGTCAGAGCAAGAAAGCCCGCACAGATACGAACCTGTCGCTCAAGCGAGATGGACTTCTTCCCGCGCGTCACCGGAAAACCAGCCTGTTCCCAGGCCATCGTACCGCCTTCGACATTGACCGCGTGAGCACATCCGGCCGCCTGCAGCTTTTCACAGGCCTGCTTGCCACGGCTTCCCGAACGACAGATCACGTACAGTGAATTCGTTCCCGGATGCTGGGCCAGGACGGACCCGACATCGAATGTCTCCAGCGGCACATTCTTCGCGATCGTCGCGTGAACTTCGCGATACTCCGCCGGTGTGCGAACATCGATCAGATCGACATGTTCCCCAGCGGCGACTCGATCATGCAGTTCCTTTGCAGAAATCATGGCTACACTCATCTGTTCACTCCTTCTGATTGTTCGCTAAATCGTTATATCGACACATTACGACATTTTTGGCGAAATAAAACGGAGACAACGTCATCTCCGTGATTCAATCACACCGAAATCGAATCGACTCCGAACCGGCCTTCGATACATCCCAGAATATTCTTCAGATGAGGCTCGACGACTTTGTAGTATACCGAACGCCCATCCTTCTCGCTCGACAGAAACCCACATCGCTGCATCAGTCGCAGATGTTCCGATGCCATCGGACTTGGAATCTCACACGCTTCAGCGAGTTCGCCTACCGTGTAATCGCCCTGCAACAGCATCTGCACCATCCGCAGCCGATGCGGATGAGCCAATGTCCGCAGACATTCCGCTGCCTGACCCAGTGCTTCCAGTTCTGTCAATTTCAGTTTCGACGGTGCCATTGCTGTCTCCTTCATTCATTATATCGACATCTTCCTACATGTCAATTAATCTTTCTGCGTTTCCGGCAGGTTTCTGAATCGAGTCTTCGTCGGGATCAGCGGATTTCGGGCAGAATCCGGGGTTTACTGACGAATGAGATTTCTGAACTGGAGGTTTTCGAGACTGGACATACCTACCCCGTAAGCCGTGACGATTCTTGACGAATTCTGCAAGAGCAGCCATCCCTCTCCGTATGATAAGTTGCGATCAAGAATGGTCGTGCTCTCAAAGGGCGTCGCAGCGAAATTCACGGCTTCATCGACTTTTATTGCTTGTGTCATTTTGAGCACGCTCAGCCATACCAGTACACCTCAACTTCGGGACAATGTTTTTTAGAACTGCGTCTGCCGACAACATGTTGAAATCTTTCAGGCTGCTGTTCTGGAATCAGGAGTTTCGATCGATGAAAGTATCGCTGTTACTGTTGACCTGTTTCGCGTTGCTGACCGAATTCTGTCCGGCGCAGGTCAACAGCCCGAAGGCCGAGATCACGACGACCAAAATCTTCGATGACGGTCTCTACAACTGCTTTACCGATCTGGTCCAGTTCCACAAGGTCTACTACTGCACGTTTCGAAGTGCAATCTCTCACGGAGACCCGGATTCCGGGGTGACTGGCAAAATCGTGGTCATCCGGTCGAAGGACCTGACCGAATGGGAGGAAGTCGGTCGCTTCGAAGTCGTGGGCGTCGATTTACGTGATCCGAAGCTGTGCGTTTCCCCGGACGAGATTCGCGTATATGCGGTTGCAGGCGCCAAAAGCGAAGCTGGAATTCTGCAATACCATGCGACCACCTGGCAAAGCACAGACGGAACAACATGGTCGGAACCGAAATCAATCTGCCCTGGCTATATCTTCTGGCGTCCGAAATGGCTGTCGGGCAGGTTCTACGTTCCCGCTTATCTGCGCCGGCCCGATTACTGCTGCGTGGATCTGCTGGTGTCTGAAAACGGCGAAGACTGGCGAGTCCACTCGACACCAATTCCTCCCATGGAACACCAGAACGAAACACTCTGGGCCAACGAGTGTGACCTGCTGTTCCTTCCAGATGGAAAGTCCCTTCTCTTCGCTCGCAGAAATCAGGGACATGGGCAGCCGAATCCTGAATTCGCCGACCTGGGCGGATTCAGGCATGGGTACGTCGGCCGGTCATCGACACCTTTGATGTCGACATGGGAAACAGTAAACGAAAAGCTTCACTTTCACGCTCCCGCGACACTCCTGCATCGCGGAAAGATCTACCTGGCGGGCCGGGACATGGTGAAGCTGGCGAATGGAGCAACCGAAACGTGCCGACTCTGGGAGTTCGATCAATCAGAAGGATTCACGGAGATCGCAACATTCGAAACGCGCGGCGACTGCTCCTATCCGGGAATCGTCGCCGTCAACGACGATGAAATTGCAGTCAGCTATTATTCGTGCCACGAAGGAATGACGGCCTACTTTGACAAACCCGGCAAGTCGGACGTGTATCTGGCTCGAGTCACGTTGCGCAACCCAGAGTGATACACAGGGACAGCGCGATGTCTGTATCGTCTGACTGTCGTCAACGCTGTATAAGCGCAGAACGGTGACATTCACTTATCAGAAATCTGGGAATGTCTCAGCTCGTGCCCCGCAGGACTGAATCGTTTGGTACATGGTATTGACTCGGAGCATCAACACTCTCAAATCAATTCAATGAGGGCCGTTTTCTTTCGCCTTCCAGTAGATTCGTGGTTGTCTATTCAACCACGAATAGAACGAATCAAACGAATCGGAAAAGGGGCGGATTGCCGGGGCACTGATCTGGCGCGCCGTTTGGGTGGCCCCGTTATTCCGGTTCGTCGGTTGTGTCGTCTCTCCCGGCAAGCGGATCATCCATCTCGGCAATGACTTCGGATTCAACCCAAATCATTGAGACCTGACAATTTGCCGGCTTTTGCTTTCCCTTTTCGCCGTTGTGTCACTCAAAAAAGTCGCCGAGCCCTTTCACCTTACCAGTGAATGGGTCAATCCTTGGGTGCGTCGAGATGTAGTCAAATGAGAAGTAGTCCGGATCAAGATAAGGAGCGAGTATCGAGAACGCGTCGTCAGACATTTGCAGGCCGTACGAGCCAATGACTGCAAAATCATCCAAAAGCGCCTCACATATATTGATTCTGTCTATAGACGACGTTGAAGACTGGTATCGACTAAACGTTTGCCGATATGTAACTACCTCAGAAGAGCTTTTCAGCAATTCTCGCATTGTTGGACATACCAGCAACCAATACGGACCGATCGTAAGATGAAAGTCGCCCACATCCGGAAACTCATTCAAAAACTGACTTCGTGAAACATTCAAATCCAGGGGCGTCGGTATCGCTAAATCACCGACGATCGGTAATGCCAGATCAACAAGACGGCAAAACACCACCTTCTCGAATGTAACCCCTGGCAAATGCTCAAGACGAGTCTTCACGTCATCAGAGACAACAAGAGCCGTCTTCCATGGGCAAAAGACCTTTGGCACGAATCTTCCGCTCCGAGAGATTCGAATGGGCCCATCACGTTTTGTAAGTGTCGCGTGCGGAGTTTCCTTATAATACTCTTCATAGTTACACGAGCCATGAAACACAGCTTTATGGTAACGTGTCGTGCGTTTCTCTTCGATTGAGGAACAGGTTTGTCTGCATTGTAATACCCAGATGATTCTGGACATGACTTACTCCGGGATTCTTTGTCAAACACGGATCGCAGAACGGAGACATTGGACTTATCGGATAACTGAGAGTGCCCCCGCTCCTCACCTGCAACAAACACAGTTTGCATCGCGACATGGACTGGGAACAATAACACTCTCGACTCAAATCCTGAATTGAAAGGAATTTGAAAAAGCATTACAGAAGCGGTCAGGTCTCTTCCTTTGGTCGTCCCATTGGTCGGCTTGTGGATTCAAGCCCGGGACTCGCCATGCTGCTCTCGATCGATTGAGCGTTCACAAACGGGAGTCCACTCTTTGCGCTGCTCCGTTAGCAACGCAACCCGGCATTTGCCTTCCAGTTGATTCGTGGTTGTCTATTCAATCACGAATAGCAAGTATTACACGAATCGGAAAACAGTTGGATTGCCAAAGCGCAGCTCAGAACAGGTCTGAGATGACCTGACCGGATTCGACGAGCGGTGTGGGGCGGCCGGATGGGTTGATCCAGTGGCCGCGAGGATCGATTCCGAGATGATGGAGTGCCGTCGCTGCGAGGTCGGCCGGACCCAGCGGACGTTCCTGAATTGCGCCGCCTCGACGATCGGTAGCTCCAATAACGCGGCCGCCCTGAACGCCTCCACCGGCGACAAGCAGTGACATAACGGCCGGCCAGTGATCTCGCCCGGCGGTTTTGGTCATGATCGGACTTCGTCCGAATTCACCGACGATGATGACGAGAGTCGATTCCAGAAGTCCGCGTTCTTTCAGGTCACTGATGAGTGCCGTCACGCCGCGGTCGAGAACCGGCAACATCGGAGTCAGCCCCTTCAGAATGCCGCCCCACTGGACTTCGTCACCATGATGATCCCAGTGTCCCCAGGCATCGCTGAGTGTGACCCAGGTCACACCAGATTCCACGAGACGTCGTGCAAGGAGCGTCTTTTCTCCCAGCGAATCTCGACCATAACGATCGCGGGTCGTGTCCGATTCCTGACTCAGATCGAATGCCTTCTGAGCAGCTCCACCGAGAACCAGCTGGAAAGCTTCCTGTGTGTACCGATCCTGCTGCTGATATCCGGCAGAAGATTCCGTTCGGCTGCGAAACAGATCGAGCTGCTGTCGGAGCAGGTCTCGATCCTGCAGGCGAGGCACAGCCACGCCGGCTGGCAGTGAGAATCGCCCGTTGACATTCATCCCGTCAAGTGGTTCGTACTGCTGACCGAGATCACCGGCACCGTAAATGTCTGCGACAAGACTGTTGGCGAGCGCAACATAAGGCGGCATCCCCGGCTGATTGGGGCCTCGAAATCGGGCTGCAACCGAGCCCATCGACGGATAACCGCCGCCCTGTCGTCCGATCTCGGTCCGCTGAGCCTTCGGGTTTCCGGCCTGAAACGTAATCGGCGTGTGGTTGCTCGATGTGGCATCCATGGAGCGGATGATGGCGAAGTCTTCCATCATCTTTGCCTGAAGCGGCATATGCTCACAGATCTGAATCCCGGGAACCGACGTTGAAATCGGTCGGAATGGTCCTCGAATCTCGGAGGACATTTCCGGCTTCATGTCCCACATATCAATCTGACTTGGGCCACCGGATAACCAGATCTGGATTACGCTGCGAACAGCCGAGGCACTTCCGCTGGAGGCTGCGGCGCTGCGAGAACGAAGAACGGAAGGCAGCCAGGCTCCGGCGATTCCCGTGAGCCCGGTCTGCAGCATCCATCGGCGACGGCCGATCTGAACGGCTGGTGCAGGCTCGGGGCCGAAGAATTCTCGAATACCCGCTGACTGATGCTGAACTGAATGTGCTGGAGTCTGATCAGTCACGTCAAATGCCTCGTTAATATTTATCAGGGCATCGAAATCGCAGCGAGGAACATGGTGCATTGTCAGTCATCAATTGACGGAAACCGAAAAGTGGTTCTTGTGTGCCACTGGCTATGCCAGTGCTGTGGGTACAAAAACACTGGCATAGCCAGTTGCACACATCAATGGATCGTTGACAG
>JBKDKA010000090.1:0-42582 GCA_046345315.1 Planctomyces sp. | reverse complement strand
GTGCTTTCGTAGCGAGTCCCTTTCAGTGCATGATGACCTGCCGGAAATGCTCGTGTCGCACCTTTGCGGTGCACCCATGCAATGTGATTGTTCACGACTTCTTTCCGAGCAATGTTGTGACTGATGAAGTACACCAGCTGGCCGGTGGTTCCCGGAATGATCTCCTGAAATGCTTCCAGAACCAGCGCATTGATGAGCAGGTGATTGACCGTTGCGAAGTTCGCTCCGAGCGCCATGTCGTCAAGATAGGCGTCGGCCTCTGCTGTTCCGAGTGGCGCATAGACAAGCTCCCGATCGTTACCGGGCAGCGGGATGTCCCAGCGAGCAAACTTGGCCTGCAGCGCACGAAACTGGCCATCTGCCAGATTGTGCCCGATACCACGCGACCCGCAGTGCGAAAGAAACGCTACGTGACCATCCTGCAGACCGAAGACGTCCGCTGCTTTCTGAGCTCGTTCATTCTGTTCCAGATGAACCACTTCGCATTCACCGAAATGATTGCCTCCCCCATAGGAACCAAGCTGCTTCATCTTCCCCGGGAACTTATTGCGAAACGGACCGTTCTCCATGTGTCGATCCAGACGGTCGCCCAGAGCATCCAGCGTATCATCATGCCCAACGTGAAAGGAATCTTCACATCGCTCCGCCCATTCTGGCGGAATGCCAAGCTGCGAACAGACAGACTCCGATGCACCTTCCAGCATGAGCTGACGACCGAGTGTCTCATTCACACTCCGAGACTTTGGCGCACTCTGCTGACCTCGCCCTGCCCCCGTCGGCGTGCGTTCGCAGATCGCGTTGATCAAGGCTCGCCGGATTCGTCGATCAGCGATCTCGTCTGCAGGTACACTCAGCTGCAGCAGGCTCATCGAACACTTGATATCAACACCGACCGGCCCAGGATAGATGTGAGTCGGCGAAACCATGACACATCCCACCGGTGCACCATAACCGCAGTGTGCATCGGGATTGAGTACCAGATCCGTCACGCCGGGAGCTAATCGTGAATTGACAGCCTGCTGAAGACATGCCTCATCAAACGTACCGCGAATCGCTTCCGTGCCGATCACCGTGATCGGCTTGCTGCTTGAATTCGTTGTCGGAAGAATCGCTGTCGCTTCCCCGGTGTTGATCATTTCAAACGGCATAAGATCTCTTTTCTCTGATGGAGCGAATTTCAGAACCGGGACAGGCACCTTTGCAATTGCCGTCGGGAGCCAGTCCCGGTTTTGAAACCACCTCCAGAACGACCGCTTCGTTCATTCGTAAGGTAACACTGAGTCGCAAGATATTGCTGGATCGCAGGGCATCACCCGGAGAGTGATGGCTACTATTGACGGATGCCTGTCCTCAGTATGGTCAGATTTCTGTTGAATCCAGTCTGTGGACTGGCACACATCCTCGGAGAAACTCTCGCGGCTTGCCGGCACGAACCACAGCTTGCCCGACGGGAATATTCTATCGAAAACTTAGCAGGAGAGGATTCCTTCCGGCGTCCGATCAGCGAAGACAGGAGAAACACCAGTGAGGTTCGTTTCCATGACGGATGTTGTTCGACTCAGAAATACTTGCCATTTCTGATCGACCAACGCTATGCTCATCGGGCTCTTTTCGAGCAGATGCGACTGCCGATCACACCAACAATGCAGCGAATCAACGATTACTCACTCGACCGCCGGATGATTGCACAGGAGCTCACAGCAGCAGCCCGAAGGTCATTGTGATTTCAGGACACAGAAGACATGCTCAGCATTCTTGGACATCGCCGACGTGTCTGTAACGGGATGACTCGCCGGGAGACACTGCAGGCCGGTGGAATGGGGCTTCTGGGAACGAACCTGTCAACGCTGCTCGCCGCTGAGAGTGCCGGCACCGTTGTGCAACCGAAAGCACGTTCCGTCATTTTTCTGTTTCTCTTTGGTGGCCCGAGTCAGCTTGAGACGGTCGACATGAAACCGGATGCCCCGAGCGGCATCCGTGGTCCGTATCAGCCTATCACGGCACAGACTCCGGGGCTGCGGATCTGTGAACATCTGCCGAGACTTGCGGCGATGTCAGATCAGTTTGCAGTCATCCGAACGATGACTCACAACCAGAATGACCACAACGCCTGTCATTACATTCAGACCGGCCATCCGATGCCGCCGGCAGATCGTGGTCCTGCACGAGTGAATGCAACGGAGAAGGACTGGCCCGCAATGGGGTCCGTGATTGATTACCTGGACTCCACGGGGGCAACACGGCAGTCGTCATCGCCGGCGCGTGATTTTCCGGGATACGTTTACCTTCCGAATCCTCTTGGCCATATTCAGGGCTATGATCGTTCCGGTCAGTATGCAGGATGGCTTGGACGCACACACAACCCGCTGTCGACAAGCGTCCAGAAGAGAGACAAGAGCGACAATCCCTATTTCCGCGACTGCATCGATTCTGAACTCGACTTTCGTGTTCAGGGAATTGAACGGCACTCCGACCTTTCACTGGACCGAACGAATCGTCGAATGAGTCTGCTTGACCAGTTCGACGCTGCTCGTCGGGAACTTGATCGATCCGTGTCTGTGGTCAACTATGATCGCGTTCATATGCGAGCGATGGATCTGGTGACATCAGAAAAAATGCGATCCGCTTTTGATATCCGACAGGAGTCTGCTTCGCTGAGAGATCGATACGGTCGACATCTTTTTGGTCAGTCTGCGTTGATGGGGCGCCGAATGATCGAAGCCGGGGCACGATTCGTCACCGTTCTCTGGGATTGTCCGGATGGATTCAGCTGGGACAGTCACGTTCATTCGAACGATGTGGGCAGGTATCTGATTCCCGGAGTTGATCAGACTCTTTCGGCACTGCTTGATGATCTGCGTGATCGGAGTCTGCTGGAAGAAACGCTGGTCGTGTGTCTGGGAGAGATGGGCCGAACTCCCCGCCCGGATTCAGCTCAGTGGGGGCGGGGTCACTGGAGTTTCTGTTTCCCGGCGATCCTGGCAGGGGGAGGAATTCGCGGAGGGACACTCTATGGCACCTCTGATCAGGATGCCGCCTACCCACGTGATCTGCCGGTCAGTCCGGAAACCCTGTCAGCGACGATCTTCCACGCTCTGGGTGTCTCTCCGGAAACGATCATCCGCGACGCCGTCGGTCGTCCGGTCCCCGTGGCTGGCAGCGGAAGACCGATCACGGAGCTGTTTGGATGAGCTCGTGTTCAGGTCTGCTGACAGCGAGTTGTCACGTCACGAGTCAGTGTTCAGAAACATTGACAGACGAGAATCGCGAGCAGACGGCTTGTCAGTGATCTGACGGACCAACAATCTTCTGAATTTCAGCAAGATCCTGGAATCCCGGAATTCGCTGAATTCAGAGGGAATGTCGAGTTGACGAGGGGCGTCACCTGCGCGAATAATCTGAGTAGTCGGACACGGCAAGGGCGATGCCATCTGCCGCTGCAACTTCTCCTGAGCGAGATGATATTCAGTCAGCGTGCGTTAAACGTGAACCGAACCCTTTTTTTTCAGGCCTGTGACGATTGATTTTTTTGATTCAGGTGTATGCTGGAAAGGCTGAAATGCATTTTGGCATTCAGTTGAGGTTGAGAAAGAACGTCAATCGCTGTGCATTGGCCTTCAGGATCGGCTGAGCGGAAACGTTCAGCGTATTGCGTGTGTCTCAACACGGAGGCACAGACACTCGTTTAAATCAGGAGCAGAGCTCCGCCTGGGCTGTGAGTGTGGATTGATCACACTTTCGGTCGGGGAATTGTCTAAAGAAGGGGAATCGCGTGTATCGTCTGGATGCCGGATTGAAGGCGATCATCGAAAAAGCGAAGGAACGTGGCTTTGTAACCGTCCAGCAGGCCCATGAATGGCTGCCGGACGAAGGTGGCGACCCTCAGATGGTCGACACGCTGATCATGGCTGTGGACGACAATTGCCTGGACTTCATTGAAGATCCGGACATTCCACTGGAGCCCGAACCGGTTGAAGAAGAGGTGCGTCTGGAGCAGGCTGAGCGAGCAGCTCGAGCGTTACTGGGTTCTGAAACTTCAGCACTTTCATCTCGCGACCCGATCCGAATGTACCTGAGTCAGATGGGCAATATCCCACTGCTCACACGAGACCGCGAAATCTTTCTGGCCAAGCAGATTGAGATCACTCGCAAGCGAATGCGTCGTCATGTTCTTGAGTCTGACTTTGCACTCGGGATTGCCGTCGACACCATCGAACGAGTGCGTCGTGGTGAACTTCCCTTCGAAAGAACTCTGCGAACTTCCGAGACGGAGAACGTCCGAAAGGAACAGATCGAAGGGCGGATGGAAGTCAATCTGCGAACGCTTCGCCACCTGATGGAAGTCAATAAGGCTGCATTTCAGCAGTGGCGAGCACTTCCGGAGAACGCACCGGAGAAGGCTAAGCTGGCACTCGAGATTCGTCTTCGACGCAGCAAGATGTGTACTCTGTGCGAAGAGCTGAGTGTGCGAACTCATCGTCTTCAGCCTGTATTGAAGAGAATGCTTCAGATCGGCGAACGAATTGAACAGCTTCGGGATGAGATTGCCTGTCTGAAGGGGATGCGATCGGCAGATTCTGAGCGTATGTCGCTGGAACGTGAGCTTGAAGAATACGTTCAGATGCTCATGGAAACGCCGTCACAGTTCCTGCGTCGCTGTCATGAGATCCGAAAGCGAATGGACAGCTGGACAGACGCCAAGCAGAAGCTTTCCGGTGGAAATCTGCGACTCGTCGTATCGATCGCCAAGAAGTATCGTAATCGCGGCCTGAGCTTCCTGGACCTGATTCAGGAAGGGAATGCCGGACTGATGCGAGGCGTCGAGAAATACGAGTATCGACGCGGCTACAAGTTTTCAACCTATGCAACGTGGTGGATTCGCCAGGCGATCACGCGAGCGGTTGCGGATCATGCTCGAACAATCCGTATTCCGGTGCATATGTTCCAGAGCATTTCGATGCTCAAGGCCAAGGCGGAAGAAATCCGTCAGATGACGGGGCGTGAGCCCAGCAACGAAGAGCTCGCTGAAGCGGTCGGGATGAGCATTGAAGAGACCGAACGCATCATGAAGACCTGGAAGCATCCGATCAGCCTGGATACTCCGGTCGGCGAAAGCGAAGACAGCAGCTTTGGTGAGTTTCTTGAGGATTCACACGAAAGCAGTCCCGCCGAATCTGCAGCAAAGCAGATGCTGCGAGACAAGATCGATCATGTTCTCAAGAGCCTGACTTATCGCGAGCGTGAGATCATCAAGCTCCGATATGGTCTCGGCGATGGTTACAGTTATACCCTTGAAGAGACCGGACGAATCTTCAAGGTGACTCGAGAAAGAATTCGCCAGATCGAAAGCAAGGCACTGAAGAAACTTCAGCATCATACACGAGCGATTCACCTGAAGGGATTCGTCGATATTGCTGATGATGCCCCGATTGGGGAACCAGTAGTTGAAGCAGAATCTGACCTGGACCTTGATATCGGTGCCGATCTGGAGAACATGGAAGTGGCCTGATCCAGAGGCCTGAAATCCTGCAACTCGAAGCCCGACCCGACAAACTGATTGTTCGGTCGGGCTTTTTTTCCGCTGCATCGGAAGTTCCGGGCGGAATTCGCATCGATGCTTTCAGATTATCAACATGCAACACTTGAAGAACAATACTGCTGGCTGCGACTGCGATTGTTGTGACACCTGATTCTCGTCAATCCCGATCCATTTCTGACTGTTTTTCTCGTGACTCCAGATACCCGCATCAGTCTGCTCCTGCGAGTCCGCAATCCGCACGATCAGTCGGCGTGGCAGGAGTTCATCGATATTTACGCCCCATTGATTTACCGTCTTGCCAGACAGCGTGGACTGCAGGACGCTGATGCTGATGACCTGACACAAAAGGTCCTGATATCTGTGGCTGCGGCACTTGAGAAACGCCCACATGATCACGAGCGGGCGAAATTTCGTACCTGGCTTCGAAGAATCGCCGGGAATGCCATCATCAATGCCCTGACACGAATCAGACCGGACCGAGCAGAAGGTGGCTCGGATTTTCTGAATAAACTGAATCAGCACCCGAATTCTGAAACGAACGAGGAGTGGCTGGAATCCGAGTATCAGAAGCAGCTGTTCCTTACAGCAGCGGAACAGATTCGTCCGGAATTCACGACCGAAACATGGGACATCTTCTGGCGAACAGCAATCAATTCCGAATCCTGTGAGGACGTTGCCGCACAGCTGAATCGACGCCTCGGAAGCATCTACGCCGCACGCAGTCGCATTATGAAGCGGCTGAGAGAACGTGTTGCGGAGTTACGTTAAAGAATCTGCAGGAATTTTGTGTCAGATAGTGGGCTCCATTGGGTACATAGAGTCAGCGTGCCGAAAAACACGATTTTCGTCGACAGTGACATGGTATCAATCAGGCCAATCGACAGAAAAGAAACCTCACCTTGAGCAGACAGCAGCATTGTTCCCGAGAGCAGATCCACCTGTTCCTCGCGCAGCAATTGAGCCGGGAAGAGCAGGATGCCGTTGAGGTCCACCTGGAGGGGTGCAGTGAATGCCGCGGAACGATTGACACCATTGCGGCCCCGAAGGAGTTCTGGAAGGAAGCCGTTCAATCCCTGACAGAACCGAGACATCCGCACGCCCCCTGTCACATTCCGTCTCAGAGATCGGGGCAATCCGAAAACACCACGCTCGCATCCGGGGATTTCACGCTGACGGAATGTCCACACGACGCCGTGTCGGAATACCTGCGGCAGATTCTCCTTCCTCCTCTGAATTCCGGCTCACTCGGACAGCTCGCTCAATACGATGTGACGGGGATCGTGGGACAGGGAGGCATGTCGATCGTTCTTAGGGCAGTCGATCTTCCACTGAATCGTACTGTCGCCATCAAGATTCTTTCGCCGATCCTGGCCGCGTCTGATTCAGCGCGGTTGCGTTTTTCTCGTGAAGCGAGAGCCGCAGCAGCAGTTGTTCATCCCTGCGTGACGCCCGTTTTCTCCGTATCCGAATGGCGGGGCCTGCCGTTCCTGGTGATGCCCTATGTTCATGGTGAAACGCTGCAGAAATATCTGAATCATCATCACCAGATCCCTCTGAAAGCCATCCTTACGATCGGAATTCAGATTGCAGACGGGCTGGAAGCAGCGCATCGCAGTAATATCATCCACCGCGATATCAAGCCGGCAAACATACTTCTGGAAGGCGGTATTCTGGGTATTCGAATTACGGATTTCGGACTCGCGCGAACCATGGGCGAATCAAATCTGACTCAGTCCGGCATCGTCGCCGGCACACCTTCCTACATGTCACCTGAGCAGGCTCGTGGCATTCCGCTCGACCATCGGTCCGACCTCTTCAGTTTCGGAAGTGTTCTTTACGCACTGGCCACAGGGCAACCTCCGTTCTCCGCAGAGACTCCCCTTGGAGTATTGCGGAAGATCACAGAGGAAGAACCTCGAACTGTTCAGGAAATCCGAGCTGATCTTCCGGATTGGTTTTCTGCACTGATTCATCGGCTGCTGCGTAAGAACGCAGAGGATCGATACTCTACCGCAGGTGAAGTTTCGGCTCTGCTCAATCAGTGTCTGCAGCACATCCTTCCGGGGAACAATGTTCCTGTTCCCCGGGAACTGCTTTCTGAGTACCGAGTCTGCAGTGCTCGTCGAATCATTGTATTCGGAACGGCAGCAGTCGCTGTTCTCGTCGTTGTGGCGATGCTGATCAGGCAACGACAACCTGCCCCTGTGATCCCGAGTCAGACCGCTGAGGAAACCCGCGACACGGCCACAGCGTCTGAGAGGACTGTTCCCCGGAAGTATCCGGTGCAATCACTGGAAGTAAACGGCCTGAACAAACCAGAGGTGAAATACGCATTTCCTGAGAATCAGACCGTCAGTTACCTCTTTGAATGTTCCGGCAGAAAAGAATTACTGAAGGAACAGATCAATGGACTGATCACTCTGGTCAGGTCTGTCGGGCAATCCGACGAGTCTTCAATTCCTCTGCAGGTGCGCTGCAGAATCGAAAGAAATCGCAGTGAACAGACTTCCGGCAGCACTCCATCCGGACCTGCATTCACGTCAACATCGTCTCTTTCATTGACTTCATCGGACGACCGAATACTCTCATTGCTGATCACATCGGAAGGTGCAGTTTTGCGGCGTGACAGAGAAAGCCAGCTTCCGCTTGGACTCGGAGATGCGGTGAAGCTGGTCATCCATGACTTCTCATCTGCCAGCATCGGAAGCCACCAAAACAAACGAGTCGTGATGCATGACAGCTCGTCAAACCAGTATCCATCACCCACGGGACCGGGGCAGGCTGGAATCTTGTCAACACACCCAGGTGCCGACCTGCCTCCTCAGTCTGGTCTATCTCCGCCGTTCGCGAGATTTCATGATCAGCGGGCATTCGTAATCCCCGTCTTTCAGTTCGAACAGTCGTCCGTTCAGAACAGTCTTGAACTCGCAGTCACCACTCAGCAACAGCCATCGAACGATTCTCGGATCCGAATCAGGGAACAGTTTCTTTCGCCGCAGACCGGGAATGTTCGCATCGCAGGCACCGCAGTCCGAACATTCGATGAAGAATCCGGTGTTCTGGATTTTACCGAAATTCATCAGACAATTCTCGAAGGCATTGACGAGAACGGCAAACCGGACAGTCAATGGAAGGTCGATCTCGACTGCCGACGGATCACAGAGCAAGAAAGCGAAGAGTGGGAACAGAAGCGACGACTTCCGGATGATGTTCCCGCGTCCGATGTGGAAAAGGAGAATCCGTTTCGGATCGCTGAATAGAATCCCGAATCATTCAGCCTCAGCACCAGAATCTCCATCAGCGTTACAGTTTCGGAGTTTATTCTCGTCAACGAACGGCATGAATCAACAGTCTGCAAAACAGAGATACGAACATGGTCTCAGTGATGAATTCAGAATC
The DNA here is from genome assembly GCA_046345315.1 of Planctomyces sp. GTDB lineage: Bacteria > Planctomycetota > Planctomycetia > Planctomycetales > Planctomycetaceae > F1-80-MAGs062. The sequence goes on along the minus strand of JBKDKA010000090.1, from coordinate 33,644 downwards.
TGCAGTACGTCTCCTGGCGGTGGTATCGGCGATCGTCCTTACTGCGACATCCTGTTGTGATGCCGGTGAGGAGAGAGAGTGGACGGATTCCTCCAGGTCATTCCGAATCAAGGCAGAATTTCTGAGTCTTGATGGATCGACCGTTCTTCTGAAAGAGAAGAATGGCCGAAAACGATCCATTCCGCTCAGCCGACTGAGTGCGGGGGACCAGAAGATCGCTCGGGAACTGGCCGAGAAGAAGGAATCAGATCCCTTTAAGGCTGTCGATGAAGACGCGGAGAGTGATGCAGATGAGCCAGAAATGAAGTCATCAAAGACCAGACCCTCTCGTCGGTCTCGAAAAGCTCCGACAGAACAGGACGAAGATGACGATCAGCAATTCGAAATTGAGGGCGAAGAGGAGGACCGGCCACCGGTTATCAAACCAAAATGGAAAAACGCTCCGGAAATACAGCTGATCTCAAAGAAGAAGAAAAAGTGGCAGATCACCGTAACCCCGACCGAACCGCTCGACTACGAACCGGACCTCACGGAGCTGCCGGAAAAGCGAGACTTTTTTGAAAGAGAATCGGGATTCGCCATCAACTCGCAGGCTCGCACTGCAGTCATGAGTTATACCCTCGAGTCTCGTGGGCGAATGGGAAGGACAGGCGAGGTTTCCAGCAGGTTTGTGGTCATGAACATCGAGAAAGGTCGAGTGACTGCAAACGCAGTCACAAAGGGCAAATGGAAAGTAGCGACTATTCACCCGGATGGAGAGCGTTTTGTACTGATCGGTGAAGACGGCGAAGACTCAGGAATTCTTGCTACATGTACAGCGAATGGCAGCAACTTTGAAATGGAGGAACGGTGGAGACCATACCCTCCGGAAGGTACCGGTAAGCAACCCGTCAGTATGGCTCAGTTCATCAATGAAACAGATTTGATCACAGGCGACGCGGAAGGATCCATTGGTGTCTGGAATTTTGATGAAAAACGGCTGCAGTTCCATTTCAAACACATCGGACATTCACCTCCGTCAGTCAGCCCGGACGGCTCATATCTTACTTACAGCTCCCGAGGACAGTTCGGGCTGATTCACGTGGACAGCAAAGAGGTTGTCACTGCGAAAACAGAAAAAGCTTTTGAATTCGGAGGACGAATGGCTTTCAGTCCCTCCGGACAATTGCTGGCCCTGGCCACCGGTCATTATGAAGAACTCATCATTCTTGATGTCGCAACCGGAGAAATCAGATACCGAGGCAAGGTATCAGGGATTACTCTGGCATTCGGACTGCAGTTTCCAGCGGAAGATTATCTTCTGCTTTCGAATGAGTATCTTTTTTACTGGCCGAATCAGATCAAGGTCTGGCAGTACACCAGAGGTGGTGCTGCCGTCTGCGAACGTGGCTACACCTTCTTTCAGGGAGATGGGGCCGTTCTACCAGCAGCATTGCCGCATGAATACGCGGTTCAAATGCTGGAAGAGGCAAAGAATGACTCCGATCTGTTTGTTGTCAGCAAGGGCTCACAGATACAGATTGATGTTTCGGGTGTGGGAGCTTCCTTTCAGAAGCAGGCTGAAGACGGCTTGAAGAAGCAAGTGGAGGCTGCCGGGTGCGTTGTGGCAGCCACCGCACCAGTTCGCCTGAAAGCCTCGACATCAGGGCCGACGCAGGAAGAGATCCGCTATTTCAGCGCCGGATCCTTCAAATTCAACCAGTATGTTTCCAAAGTGGAATTTGAATTTGAAGGAAAGGTGATCTGGCAGAACTCGGGCACGAATGTTCCGGGGGTGCTTACCGAGCAAAGAGATAAGTCCTATCAGCAACAGATTGATGAAGCGGGTTCACGACCAAACATCGAGTACTTCTCTTACGTGAACCTGCCGAGTTACCTCCAGAAACCGACCGGTGACAATCCTCACAATTCACAGACACTGGGGGTCTCTGATGTCAATTCACCCGCAGACAACTAGAGCTCTGAATGTTCTTGATGACCGCAGCCTCCCGAGATGTTATCCTCCCCTTTCGCAGGAACAGTTCAGTTCAGGAGCCCACTTCATCCAGTCGGGCTTTTCAGAAGATCACTTTACAGAATGCAATCTCTATGCGGAAAAGCGTCCTCAGCCTCCTGTTAGCGATCCTGGCCACCTGCGGCATCCTCCGCGCCGAGAACCCGGATGAGTTCACGCTGCATTCCGCCACGAACGACTCGACGTTTCAATTGTCAGCCCACGCTGAAAAGACCGTAGTCCTGCATTTTCTGCTGAAGACGGAGTGTCCCTACTGTCTGAAATACACGAGACAATATGCCGCATTTGCGGAAGAACACCCCGAAACCATCCACGTCTTTGTGAAGCCCGACACGGTTGAAGAAATCAGACGGTGGACAGCGCGACTCGACAAAAGTGATCTGAAGGAGTTGCCGGCAATCTATCGTGACCCGGACGCCTCACTTGCAAAGAAATTCGGAATCCCTGACGGCTATAAGTTCCACGGAGAATCCGTTCACTACCCGGCGATGATCATTCTGGACAAAACGGGAAAAGAGATCTTCCGGAATGTCGGCAAATCAAATTCGGATCGACTGCCCCTTGATCAGTTCACGGCAAAACTCAAAGAGTTGAGTCCGTGAACTGGACCGCTGATGATCGATCTGGAAGTTCATTTTTCCAGAAGTGCACGATAGTAAGCGACTCCTGCAGCCACGGCCTCCTCGATCTTGTCGACCAGCTTTGCGCCGGCTTCGGCAAGATCCGGACGACCACCGCCACCACCACCTGCAACGCGCGCTGCTGCCTTCACACAGTCCGAAGCATTCAGTGATCGCTCTTTGATGAGCTCTCGGCTGACAGCAGCAATCAGAGACACCTTGTCTTCGATCACAGCTGCCAGAATGATCGCAACGGGGCCGTGATGATCGCGCAGCTGATCGGTAAACTCACGAAGCGATTCCCGGCTGACTCCCGAGAGAGCCCGGCCAACGATGCGAACACCGCCAGCTGTGACAGAGTCTCTGACCAATTCACCAATCTGATCGGCCACTGACGCCGACGTCAGCTTCGATATTTCGCGATTCAGTGTTCGAATTTCGGACTGCAGTGCCTCCACTCGAGCCGGAAGATCCTGTGGCTGATTGGCTTTCAGAAGCTGCTGAAGCTGATAAACGAGCTGGTCGGTCTCGCGAGATTTCATCAGAGCTCGATGGCCGGTCATCGCGGAGATTCGCCGGACACCTTTGGCAACAGGCTCTTCAGAAATGATTCTGCAAAGTCCCACCTGCCCGGTATTCGTCAGATGTGTTCCCCCGCAGAGTTCCACACTGAAATCACCCATCGAAACCACGCGTACTTTGTCAGGGTACTTTTCACCGAAGAGAGCCATCGCTCCCTTCTTCTTTGCGTTCTCCTGATCCATCACTTCCGTCGTCACCGTTGCGCCGGAAACGATGCGATGATTGATGATCTCTTCCACACGCTGAAGTTCATCCGGCGTCATTGCCTGCTTGTGAGCGAAGTCGAAGCGGAACGCATCGCCTTCGACTCGAGACCCGCGCTGCGTTGCCTGTGGCCCGATCACCTGATGAAGTGCGTGATGAAGGATATGCGTCGCTGAGTGAGCTCGTCGGATTGCCGATCGTCGATCACCATCCACAGCAGCCGTCACGGCCATCCCGACCTTCAGAGCGCCAGTCTTCAGGCGACCTTCGAGAACAAACAGAGTCTGCTGATGTCGAAGACAGTTCGTGATGTCCACGTGGAGTCCGGGAGCAGTGACAGTCCCGGTGTCGCCGACCTGTCCGCCGGCTTCTCCATAGAAAGGACATTGATCCAGAATGATTCCGACCGGGCCATCCTGCCCTTCCGGGACTTCACTAACTGACTGGCCATCAACGATCAGACCGACGATCTTTGCGTCAGCAGTCAGCAGGTCGTATCCAAGAAATATCGTATCACCGGATTTCTTCCGGATCAGATCGAGCGGACCTGCAACCATGACGGCGCTTTCGCGTCCGCCTCGGCTGATATCGGAATGTTCATCCATCAGCTTATCGAAGCGTTTTCGGTCTACCGTCATTCCCTGATTGCCGGCCAGTGCTTCGGTCAGCTCAATCAGAAAACCGTCTTCCGTATGCAGCGAAAAGGCATCTTCAGCCCGGATCTGCATTTTGCCGGAACCTTTTGCAGTCTCGGTGTATTTTTCGAATCGCCCCAGCCCTCGTTCAATCGTATCGAGGAACTGAGATTCTTCTTCCCGAATGCTGTTCTGCACGCTCTGTACAGAGTCCGCAATGTCGGGATAAGCATGCTTCATGGCCTGAACGACTGCTGGCACCATCTGGAAAACGAACGGTTCGCGTTTTCCGAGCAGATAGCCTTCGAGAACCGCACGACGAAGAAGCTGCCGAACAACGTAGCTTTCCTTTTCCTTGTCCGGCATCACACCTTCATGAACACAGAACGTCACGGCACGAGCGTGATCGGCGATGCGGCGCAGCGGCCTTCCCTGAGGAGTATGAAAGTCATACTTCACTCCAACAATATCGGCAGCCGCGAGACACAGCGGGCGCAGAACATCGTTCTCGAAATTGCTCAGGACACCCTGCATCACAGCAACAATACGCTCCAGCCCCATCCCGGTGTCGATGTTCCTTGCGGGCAGTGGTCTGAGGTTATTCGGCGGAGATCCCACTCGATTGAACTGAGTGAAAACGAGATTCCAGATCTCGACATCTTTATCGGAACCCGGAGGATGAAAGAAGATCTCACTGCAGGGACCGCAGACACCGTCAGGCCCCTGACTCGGAGCGCTCGCCGGCCAGAAGTTTTCGCTTTCCTCGAGACAGGCAATGCGATCCGGTGACAGACCGATTTCGTCTTTCCAGATGTTGAACGCTTCTTCATCAAATCCGTGCTGACCTTTATAGACGCTGACAGTCAGGCGATCGCCGGGAAGACCGAGCCATTTTTTGTCGGTGAGGAATTCCCACGCCCAGTGAATTGCTTCTCGCTTGAAGTAGTCCCCAAACGAAAAGTTTCCGAGCATTTCAAAAAAGGTGTGATGATACGCCGTGACACCGACGTTGCTGATATCACCGGTCCGCAGACATTTCTGGCAGGTCGTTGCCTTCGTGAACTGCAGCTTTCCGATGCCGAGGAATTCGTTCTTGAACTGATTCATTCCGGCCGGTGTAAACAGGACCGTCGGATCATCCTTCGGGACAAGCACGTCGGAAGGTCGTCGAACGCAACCTTTGCCCTCAAAGAAGCTCAGATACTTTTCGCGGAGTTCATCAGTTTTCATGACGAGAAATTACACCAGTCTGGAGTCCATCGAATACGGGCAGTCCACGATTCCGAATCGGTACCGGAACGCGACCACGGGAATGTATCGCATCTCACGGGCTCGGCAGAAGTGGAACTCAGATTTTTGCCCGAGGATTGGCAATTCGTGAGAAAAGCCGGCTTCATCCGAAGTCCCGCGAAACCACACACATTCAGTGCTCTCGCAGGATCGGAAGGATTTCGGTCTGCATGGGCAGTCCGGTTACTTCCACCTGTCCCCACCGAAGTGTCCCGGGACCTGCTGTCGCTCGCCCCGAACTCATGGTGCTGTCAGGTGAATCTAAGGCGTGAATGAAGACATTGATTTCGCTGCGAATCCCGAATTCCGGCAGGTAGATTCCCGGCTCAATCGTGAACAGCGTACGAGGCAGAATTCGACGCGTTTCGTGAGTCTCCAGATCGTCCATGTGGGTTCCATTACCGTGAGTCTCCTGTCCGAGGCTATGCCCGGTTCGGTGACAGAAAAACTCTCTGTATCCGGCATCAGAGATCACCTTGCGAGTCGCAGCATCCACTTCCCAGCCGGAAATCTGTCTTCCGCATTCGAAAGCATTTCGAACACACTGAATCCCGGCATCACGTCCCGCGGCAACAGTTCGAAACACTTTCGCGTACTCAGCGGGAACATCCTTCCCGACAAATCCTGTTCTCGTCAGGTCACTGTAGACCGCTCCGGGCTGATTCAGTTTCGCCCAGAGATCAATCAGTACGAACGATCCTTCGGTGATGCGTGTCGACTTTCCGGATCCAGTTTCATAATGCGGGTTGCCCGAGTTCGGACCGACAGCAACAATCGGAGGATGGCTGGTCAACAGATGATTCTCTTCAAAGTGTCGAAGAATCAGATCACAGACTGTCTGTTCGTCAATCCAGCCGACTCGACGAACGTCATCAGCAATCAGCTGCCACGCCTTCTGGAACGCGGCGTCAGTCTGGACGGACGCATCACGATGACTCTGAAGCTGAGCATCTGTCAGAGTCGACTCGAAAAGTGAAATCAGATCGCCGGAGGAATGCACTTCGGCACCCAGCGACCGAATGAGTTCGACAGTGCCGGCGTCGACTCGCGAGATATACGGATTGGCGTTCCTCGGAGAATACTCCATCGCCACAGCCTGATTGCCGCTGATCATTCCTCTTAGCCCGGATTCGAACTCCTGCCATGTGAGGTAAACGGTCTTCTCTCCGGGAATATGATCCAGCACACCGGTTTCAATTCGGTGGACCAGCTTTTGCGGAATCCCCACAGCAGGGATGAGACAGCAGTAACGTCGCGAAGCAGTAAATCCTTCCGGCATCTGCAGAATTCGCTGAGCCAGCACGTTACTGCCGCGAAAGTCGTACAGAAGCCAGGCATCAAAACCAAATTCCTTCAATGCGGTCTGAATCGCTTTCAGATCAAACATGAACCACCCTTTCACTGGAGCGCATTTCAGAACCGGGACGGACCCCCTTACTGTTGCAGCATTTGCAGGAAATCGCTGTATCCGTCGGGAGCCAGTCCCGGTTTTGAAACCACCTGTAATCAGAAACACACATGTAACACACGCGGATCAGAAATCTACTCCGAGTCCGTCGGACGCCGGCGAAACTTCTTTCGTTCCGACGTCGTTCTTTTTTCTGCCAGACGTCGCTGTCGAGAACCATGAGTCGGACGCGTCGGACGCCGCACCTCGGGAACAATCAGAACAGCAAGAATCAGATCGCGAAGCCGTGAGAGGCAGTCGGCTGTGTTTCGCCCCTGATCACGAAAACGCTGACTGTGAAGGACCAGAGCACCATCACGTGTCATTCGACGGCGGTTGGCACTGACGATTCGATCCCGAAGCTCTTCCGACACAGCCTTCGTTTTTTCGATGTTCCAGCGAAGGGTTGCCCGAGAATTCACTTTGTTGACGTTCTGTCCGCCCGGTCCACTGCTTCGGGAGAAGGCAAAGTCCAGTTCCGTTTCCGCGATACTGATCTCATCGTTGATGTGGAACATAAATCTCCGTTCCGTCTTGAACACCAGGCTGGACATCGCCACGTTACACGATCATCGGTCGGCCGATGAGGCATTTTTTTGCGGCAAATCGATGCCGGCACCTTGAAGGGAGGGCGAAGCTCCTGCTGAGCCGCTTCGGCCACTCAACGTCGCCCATGAAGACGGCTCGGCAGGAACCTCGCCCGGATAACAGCCATGACTGATTTCAGCCTTTGCAGAGTCTCCAGCGGAACATGGCACTGTCCAGCTGAAACAGCCGGGAAATGGTCGATCGTCAGCTCACAACTTTCGAACATAGATGACTCGGTCATCACCCTCGTCATAGAAATCACGAAGCGTGGCTTCGAGCACATAACCACACCGTTCATAGAAACTCCGAGTGGAACGATACTGTTCTCGCCCGGAAGTGTCGACGTAGACTCGCCGACCGGCTCGTTCACGAACAGCCTGTTCGCTCATTTCCATCAGTCGACGCCCGATCCCATGGCGCTGATGATCGGTGTGCACTGCGATCCAGTAAAGATCGTAACTGTCGACTGTGCAGGGGATCGGTCCGAAACAGGAATATCCAATCAGACGCCCACCAGACTCCAGAAACACGAACTCATAGCCGGATGCAGGTCCTTTGGCGAGTCGTTCTTCAACGAGCTCCACGGCCACGTCAACTTCCGGTGGATGGAAGAAACCCGTCGACGCGACAAGTTCACGAACGGCCTCACAATCATTCGGCGTGACTTCGGTACGAACACTCAGTTGTCCAGAAAACACCACAGACCTGATTCCTTCCTGCTCATTCAGAGTCTCGGAACAAGTGCGTCCTGAAGAATTCGTTCAATGGCCTCTTCATAGTTCCGCCCGGCACGTTCTACAGCGGCTGCAAATCCGGCGTCCTCAGACAGACAGGGATTCGCATTGATCTCCAGAATCCACGGCTGACCTTCGGAGTCGACTCGAAAGTCCACGCGAGCCCAGCCACGCAGACCGAAGACTTCCCAGCAGGATGCTGCAATTCGGCTGAGATTCTGAAGCAACGGTCCTTCATCCGCTGTAAAGTCGAAAGTCCTCGGCGTGTTCTGATAGTCCGGAGAACTCTCATCCCACTTTGCCTGATAGCCGACCAGGTGAGGTCGTTCGGGAGCGAACCCGATAAACCGAATCTCAGCAGGCGGCAGCACCTCAACGCCGTCCGAACGACTGAGCAGCGACAGATTAAACTCCCGCCCGTGGATATACTCTTCTGCAAAGTGAAGTTTGCCCGTACTGTTGAATCGCTGTCGAATACGATGAACGACCTCGCGATCGTAATCTGCCTGGTCGGTTTCGGAACCACTGCATCGAACGACAGAATCATCATCCATGCCGAATGATGCGTGTTCCCAGACGGTCTTCACGATTGCAGACTGCGGCTTTACGTTACCAGACTGAGTTCGCTTTCCCTGCCAGACCACGCCATCGAGCGGACTGGTCTTTCCGTCGTCGACCAGCCACGCTGGAGTCGGCAGTGCGGCAGAATGCATGATCCGCTTCGCTGCGACCTTACCGGACGATGAAAGGATGGCCTGACTCGACGAACCTGTAAAACAGAGGTCCAGTGATTCAAGCAACAGCGTGGCCAGTGGCATCAGGCGATCTGTGCCGTTAACCGATTCGACGAGGTTGAAGACGACGTCCGGACTCGTTCTTCTCAACTGCTCCTGAACCTCACCGAGGTCCATGCCGAAGGAGACTCTGACCGTGGTATGTCCGAGCCGACTCAGAGCTCGTTCGATGCGATCACACTGCATCAGCACATCCGCATCAGCGGCGGTCGGATGCACAGGAAGTTCCTGTAGAAGCAGAGCCACGTGCATCAGAGTGCACTCACGTCGCGGACTCGTTCCGCAGCTGACTGAACAATGTCTCGAATCAGCTCCGTGTATGTCATTCCGAATGCCGTCGCCAGCATCGGAAGATCCGAATGACTGGGATGCAGGCCAGCGAGCGGATTCACTTCGAGAAACTGCGGTCGCCCGCTGCCATCGGAACGAATATCGACTCGCCCGCCATCACGACCATTCAGTTCACGCCAGGCGGCAAGCGAAATTTGCTCCGCAGCAGCAACTTCAGGATCTGCGTCAGGCCTGATGAACCGATACTCGACGAGCTCCTCGCTGTTCTCCTTGTTGGCATAGGAGTACACGCCCTGCTCTGCTTCGGGTCGAAGAACAATTTCCATCGTACCGATGACTCGAGCATTGTTTCCGGTGCCGAGAATGCCGACGGTAAACTCTCGACCTGTCAGATAGGTCTCCACAAGAACAGCCTGATGAAATTCCTCAAGAAGCTGCTGACAGACACGATTCAGCTCTTCGGCATTCGTGATGATGGAAGCCGGCGTGATTCCCTTGCCAGTTCCTTCTGCTACCGGCTTCACAAAAAGCGGAAACGGAAGCTCCACCGTCGAGATGTCAGCGGCGCTGGAGACGATCTGATAGCGAGCCGTCGGTATTCCTGCTCGTTCGACGACGGCTTTCGTTAAACCTTTGTGGAGCGACAGTGAAAGGACGAGTGGATCCGCAAATGTGTAAGGCACCTCGAATGCGTCCAGCACTGCAGGAACCTGAGCCTCTCGCGCGACACCGAACATTCCTTCACAGATATTGAAGACGAGATCCCATCGGTCCCCTTTTGCGAGTCGACCGACGAGCTGTCGAACGTTGCCGATCCGGTCCGTGCGATGGTTCAGCGCAATCAGAGCGGACTCGATGGCATCGATCGTTTCGCCGCGGTCGAACTCTGCAGTTTCCAGCTCCGTGTACCCGGCAGCGAGATACTCAGAACGAAGGTCGTAGGTCAGTCCTATTCGCATCGACCTGCTGTCCTTGTCTGAGGTCGTTCCTGCAGCAGTTCATCGTACAGCATTCGATGCCACCGGAGAGCGGACTCTCGCTCCGCTCCCACAGCTTCGAAGACGGATTCACCATCCCGCAGAAGCTGCCTCGGACACCCGCTGGCAGGTTCAGGCTTCAGACCATCTGCTGTGTAATCATACGGATAGAGGCGACAGACCAGCGGACGCACCTCCAGCGGCAGACAACATCCTGAAGATGTCAGAAAAGTACAGTCATCATTGGGCATCTTACGGAGAACTCGGCGCGTTCCATCCGGCTGAAAAGCGTTCTCCATCCAGATCGGATCGTCATGCTCATTCAGGTAAACAGGATCCGTCGGAACGGCATACTGCCAGAACGTATCCGCCCCTGTGTGCTCCCGAATTCGAGCGACATCACCCAGTGTTACAAAGATTTCGCTGTCCTGGCAGCAGGTTTTCTGCACGCAGGCGCACCGAGCGCAGAGAATATCCAGCGTCACGCAGTCTCATCCGAACTTCAGAAAAACGCAGACGTCGAATTCCGATTCGACGTCTGCGTCAGAAACAACAACCAGCAGAATTCTGACCGGACTGATCCGGTTCAGATTCGATCCGGACTCAGATCGGATCCGGATAACGAAACGTCTGACCTTCAAAGTTCTTCAGAACAAGGTCGTCCCCGTCCCGACCGACAACACTGTCAGGCTGAAGCGGAATCTTTCCACCACCTCCGGGAGCATCGATCACGTAGGTCGGGACGGCATAACCGGTCGTATGACCGCGCAGTCCCTGAATGATCTCCAGCCCTTTCGATACGGGAGTTCTGAAGTGGGACGAACCACTGATCGGGTCACACTGATAAAGATAGTACGGACGCACTCGCATCAGCAGCAGCTTGTGCATCAGCTGCTTCATGGTACTGACGTTGTCGTTCACACCCTTCAGAAGCACCGTCTGAGCACCAAGAGGGATCCCGGCATCGGCCAGTCGTTCGCACGCAGCCTTCGCCTCGGGAGTACACTCATCCGGATGCAGAAAGTGAATGCTCATCCACAGTGGATGATACTTTCTCAGAACCGAACAGAGCTCCGGAGTGATTCTCTGAGGCAGTACTGCCGGCATCTTGGTACCGATCCGTACAAACTCAAGATGCGGAATTGCTCGAAGCCGCCCAAGAATCCAGTCGAGCTTATCGTCGCTGAGTGCCAGAGCATCTCCGCCGGAGATCAGCACGTCTCGCACCTGAGTCGACTGCTGAAGGTACTGGAAGATCGCCTCAAGCCGCTGTGGACTCGGCGAGATTTCCCCGTGACCAACGACACGAGACCGCGTGCAGTAGCGACAGTAAGTCGAACAGAAATCCAGAGGCAGCAAGAGAACTCGGTCCGGATACCGGTGCACAAGTCCCGGCACCGGACTGTGGCCATCCTCTCCCAGCGGGTCGTCAGCCTCACCGGGCGTTCGAATAAACTCCTGTGATGTCGGCACCACGGTGCGACGCAGAGGCTCCATCGGATCGTGGCGATCGAGAAGGCTCATGTAATACGGAGAGACAGCCACCGGCAGCATTGTCCCGCCTTCAGACAGAGCATTCCGCTCTTCATCGGACAGGTCCAGCATCTTCTCGAACTGGCCGAGAGTTTTGATTCGATGCCGAGACTGCCATCGCCAGTCATCCCAGTCAGCGTCAGAGACTTCCGGGAAGAACTCCCGCCGGAATGCTTCCGTGCGAGGATTGGAAGGACGCACGACTCGCGATGCGGGCGAGCTGTACAGAGGAGGTTTGCCGCCGACATTCAGCGAATCATCTGTGATCCGCAGTGAAGTCACGCCGGGCGGACTGTCAGTCAGAATTGAAAGAGCCTGAATCAGGCCGGAGCCTTCGGTACTCTTTCGGATGGTCTCCGCAGTCTCCTTCGGAACTCGAAGCTCCGGGGCTGCCGCAGATGATTGATTCAGTTCAGAACGCTGTAACCCAGAAGTCAGAATCTGCAGTAATCCGGTACTTCCCGGAGGGTCTTCAAATTCTGACGCGGCAGATGGAGGCTCGGATGCCTCACAGGTGCCGAAAGCACTTTCGTCCATTCAACAAGTTCTCCGGGAGCCCTGCTCCGCAGAAAACAGCCCCGATGGTCCTCGACCGGTTATTCTGATCCCGGAAACTTCAGACCTGCACCGGAACGGTATCCGACTTTTCAATCCCGGAGTCAGAAAAACAAATCCGACTCGAGACCAGTCCTGAATACCTTAACAGCTGCTTCCTGTCAGCATGGCGACACTCTGAGAAGTCGGCAGATTAACGCCCTGATCGGCCGACTCCATCCCGATCTGACGTCCAGACACTCAATTCAATCTCAACGTCTCTGCATTGATGATCTGGTGAGTTTCGTTGAGACGATCACTCACAAAGTCACATGATGCTCAGACGATTCGACCTGACCTCATGGGTCCGTCGGTTCGCACCTCCAGCGGAACTTTAAATGAAATTGTTTTCGATGACCGATCGAACAGGGCAGCCTTCACTGAAATCGACGACTGATCTGCAGATCGGAAAGAGTCAAGTGCCCTGCTCCGAGAGCCCGGCCGTTCCCGACAGGGCTTTCTGCGTCTCTTCAATGCGCGGGTTTATAACGCTCAGGACCTTTAGATCAATAGAGCAGATTCCCATGTTTTTTCAGATTCGGCAGAATTCCAAAAACCTTTTTTCTGAGCCTGCTGCGAGCCCGGAATCGTGTTGCCAGTCATCAGAACGGATGCTCGGAGTTTTTCATCCGCTGCCGGAGTTCTGATCAGGTTCCACCGGCCCGAAGCCGTCGATGCTCTGCAAAGTTATGGATAAGCGATTTCAGATGCTGCCGGATTTCGTTCTGGCCCGAGTGATCCCCGTCCAGAGAAAGCTCTGACTCACAGACGAGTGACTGCGATGACCAGCCACTCGCTCGACGAGCAGAAACATCCTGAGTTCTTCGACGAATCCAGGTAACCGGGCTCAATGCCACAGAACTCTCGTCCAGCACACTCAGAAGCTGGAGCTCACTCAGACTCAGCCGATGGAACTGAGCAAATCGACTCAGAAAGTCTTCGACGCGATCGTGGTCGGTCCCGAACCAGCTGCGAACCAGCCTCGACAGATCGACTGTCACGTGGTCCGTACCGCAGGCAGTGAGGTCAATCAGTCCGGAAAGATCGTTGCCGGAAAACAGAAGATGCGGAGCTCGAAGATCTCGAATCACAGGCTGAAGAGGAAACAGCAGTCCTTCGACCTCCCGGAGCCGAACTTCGATTCCGTCCAGTCGCTCTCGAAGCAGCTCCGTCAGGGCTCTCCCGTACTCACGGTATTCGGAATCAGGATCTGTCAGAATCTTTCGACTGAGTTCATCGAGCTCTCCGTCTCGAAGCTCCTCGACAAGTCGCAGTCTTCTGACGACCGACGGAGAGCGAGCCATTTGACAGAAAAACCAGCTATCAGCAGCAGTACTCGAGACCAACGATGCTGCTCGCTGCCAGAACTCCATCAAGGCAACCACGGTACTCTCGATCTGAGATGTGGTGACCTCCGTTCCGATGAGAGACTGTCCGGGCATCCATGGCTCGAGTTGCCAGAACCCCTGATCTGCAGGAAGAATCGACAGCCCATTCGTAAGGCACACAGGAACAGGAATCTTTTCAAAGCCGCGTTGAAACACTCGCGTCAGAAGATCATGCAGTCTGAGAACCCGATCGGTCGGCAACGCGGCATCCTGCGGCGTCCAGCGAAGTGCGAACAGTCTCCCCGGCGAAGCTATAACACGCCAGACTGTGGCTCCACTGAAGCCGCCGGAAATCCTGTCGGCAGAGATTAACTGAAGGCGGTATTGCTTCAGGACCTCCAAAATTCGCGGATCTCTGGGCATCACCGGTTGCTCTTATCGCCCTCCGGAACAACGACCGTTGGTTTCAGAACCGGGACTGGCTCCCGACGGACGCAGTGTGTTCCTTCAAATTCTGCAGCTGCCAGGGTGTCTGCCCCGGCTTTGAGATGCACTCTAAGCGGCTGGCTGTTTTGCCCGAGCCATCAGCATCTCAAACATCGCTCGCTGTTCTTTCAGCGAGGCGATTTTGTCATCCGGATTCGAATGGGCTTCCAGCAGAAACCATCCCTGATAGCCAACTCCCAGAAACAGCCGGAACAGCTGTTCGTAGGGATAGTCGCCGTTTGTAAGTTCACGCACGTGAGTTGTCACTCCCAGCCGATTGCAGACGAGCTGAAAGTTGTGTTCGAGCCCATCCCCCTGCAGATCCAAATTGTTGGAATTCCAGCAGACTGCAACATTCGGATGATCAGCGACATCCATGATCGCCTTCATGACAGGAAGTTCGCTCGTTCCAGCACCGTGGATTTCCACTCGAATCTGCTGACCATACTGCTGGCCATAAGCACCGACTTCATTCAGAGCTTTTCCGATCTGTTCGATCGTCTTCTCCCGCGGTACGTCTTTGGCAAAGCCGTTTGGCTTCACTTTGACACCCGACCCGCCACAGTCATGCATCAGCTGGATGTACTGCTTTGCAAGCTCGATGTTTGCACGCACCTTTTCAGGTTCTGCTGAGTGAAACTCGGCGTTGGACCCATAGCCAATCAGCTCGACGCCGCTGTCTGCAAATCGTTTCTTCACATCCTGACGTGCCGATTGACTGAGTTCCGGCTCAACGGCATGTTTGTGCTGCGTTCGGAGTTCCACACCGGGCAATCCGGCCTTCTGACAGGCATCGATGACCGTGGGCAGATCCATGTCCTTTCCCCACTGATAAGTCACCAGACCGAATCGAGGGGCGGCCACAGCCATGGAACCAAGGGCTTGCTGCTGCAGCAATGGTGTCAGGAAATACGAACCACACAGCCCCGCTCCGATGGCCGCGACGTTCTGACCAATAAACGTTCTTCTCGAGACGCTGCCTGACATCGTATGAACTCCCGGAAGTAGTTGATCTGATCAATGTTCTCTGAACGGTCGAGTGAGCTGTGCAGACGTGCGGCACGACTCATGCGTCTTCTGAAAGTACATGGATTCGCGAACTTTCGCAACGCACCGAGCCGCTTGAGCCAAAGTTAATGAATTCGCAGAAGCGGCAGAGAAACGAGGAGCCCGAAAACTGTGTTCCGGCTGAAATTCGCCGCAAAAAAACAGCTATTGACGGAATCTGCCGGTTTCCATAACTTCCTGCTCGCTCGGGTCACCGTTTCAGTGTACCGAACTCCTCTCTGCATGTCTCACCTTTCTCATCTCACGAATGTCCGTCGATTTCTCCAGGGTCTCACCGGCTCCGTCACTGGCTTTCTCGTTTGCTGACGGTCGACGTTGATTCCTTCAAAATCACAGCATTCACCCCTTCCCGCATTGTGACGCCATCAGACGCTCACACCTCGGAGAATATCTCATGTCTCGCACGTTCAGTTTCTGCACTGCTCTTTTCCTGACAAGCACGCTCAGCGGATGCTGCCTCATGCACGGCATGGGTGGCGGCTACCCCGGCGGTGGTTACTACGGCGGAGCCGGCAATGGCTGCGGCTGTGCACCAACTGGGTACGCACCAGGCGGTTATCCATCGGCCGCCATGTATGGTGGTGCAACTCAGGCAGCCTACGTGATGCCAACACAGACTGCACTGGCTCCACTGGATCCGCTTCCGACTCGCTGAGCCTGTCGAAATCCTGTTTCAGCTCAGATTGATAGAATGAATCGGCGAGCAACCGTGCGTCAGTCAGCCGGTTCTGTTCGAGCCGAATGCAGCATCGCAGAACTCAATCTGCCTGTCGTCACGCGCGCTCATGAGAAATGCGGGCTCCTGAGCGACAATCAGGGTGTGTCACGTTCTGCAAGGTTGATTCTGTCTGAGTGACGTCCCCCGGCGTCCTTCGCACTGGAGCAGATCGTCGATCTGAAGTCGTTCCTGCCTGCAGGACAACAGATCATTTTCCACACGGAAAGCCGAATGGCTCGAGTCACATCTCGAACCGTTCGGCCTTTGCGTTTCAGCCCTCCGAGCGAAATCCCGCAGATTCCGCACAGAAATCGCTCCCGACGCGACCAAACGCTCAGGCCCGAAGCGATCGCCCCGATCAGCCCTGGGATTCCGAAACAGACTGATTTGGTACCGAATATCCCCAATCTGCAGCCGTGGTCCGCCCGGATCCCGCATTTCGCCGGGTCTGCCGCTTGAATCAGTGGCTCTGTGTCGACAGAATCTCCGCTTCAACCTGCCCGGACTGGCTGACTCAGGCAGGTTCAGACATTCCCGTCTTCAACAGAATCTGAGGGTCCCTATGAAGTTCCTTGAAGGTCAGACGGTCGGTATCGACCTCGGCACAACGTACAGTGCAATCGCGCAGATTAACAAGGACGGAAACCCGACAGTCATCCCCAACGCGGACGGGCGCGATATCACGCCGTCAGTGGTGCTTCTGGACGAAGATCGAGTCGTTGTCGGGCCTTCTTTTGAGCGTATCTCCGTGGCCGATCCGTCCACGATCATCGAAGCCATCAAACGCGAAATGGGCAATAAAGACTATTTCGTCGTCTACAAGAACCAGAAGATGACTCCGGAATTCATCTCTGCTCTGATTCTGAAGAAGATGAAGCAGGATGCGGAAAAGACCATTGGCCCCATCGCCAATGCGGTGATCACCGTTCCTTATTACTTCAATGATGTTCGCCGAAAAGCCACGCAGGATGCGGGCCGTATCGCCGGTCTGAACGTCATCGACATCATCAACGAACCAACAGCGGCGACGCTGGCATACGCCTGGAATCGCGGGGAGCTGGGTCGAACAGACCTGCGAAACGAAGAGAAAACTATTCTTGTCTATGACCTCGGGGGCGGAACGTTCGACGTGACTGTCGTTCGATACACGCCAACAAAGTTCCGAGTTCTCGCAACGGACGGGGACGTCATGCTCGGTGGTCTTGACTGGAGCAAGCGACTTTCTGACCATCTGGTCGAACAGTTCCGTCAGCGTTTCGGTGTCGATCCGAGCGAAGATCCGGAAACCATGCTGACGTTCCACCAGGAATCAGAAGACGCGAAACGCGACCTCAGCGATCGACCTCAGGTACCGATCAGCGTTTACTATAAAGGGAATACGCTCTCGGTATCGCTCACGCGTTCGGACTTCGAACGTATGACAGCCGATCTGCTTCAGCGTACAAAGGATACAACAGAACTCGTGATGCATCAGGCCGGTATCAAGCCGGGGATGCTTGATGAAGTCGTGCTGGTCGGTGGTTCAACTTACATGCCGGTCGTTGAGCAGATGCTGCGTGAAGTCTGCCAGAAAGAACCGTCACGTTCGCTGAAGCCCGAAAAGGCCGTGGCGGAAGGAGCCTGCATTCACGCTGCCATTCTGCAGGCTCGATACGACCAGAATGCCGGCGACATCTCAGAAGCTGTCAGGAAACGCCTGAACTCCGTCAGTACGTCCGACGTGAACTCGCACTCCCTCGGAATCAAGATTTCTGATCCGCGTGACAAATCACGCAAGATCAACCACATCATGATTCCGAAGAATACTCCGGTGCCTCACAGCGTGAAGCAGCGATTCGGCACAAACACTGCCAATCAGCAGCGAATCCATGTGGAAGTGATGGAAGGTGATGCAGTCGATCCGAACGCATGTGAGATGATCGGAGATTTCCGAGTCTTCAATCTGCCGGAAAACCTTCCGAAGGGAGCCCCGATCGAGATCACGTACTCCTACGATGCATCCGGTCGATTCAGTGCTCGCGCGAAAGAATTAACCGGAAACAACGAAGCGGAAACAGAAATCGTACGTTCTGGCGGCATGAACGAGAGCGAAGTCACGAACGCTCTTGAAAAGCTGGCCGAAGAATACGAAATCGAGTAAGCCTTCTCGACATCAGACAACAGCGATCAGGTCGCACACTCAGGTCACGTCCGGGGTGTGCGACTTTTTTTTCGCGCCGTCTTCGTTCCGGCCGGAGTATCAGTCAGTTTTCGAATCTCGGTGAATTGTGGCCGCAGTGCGGAGTAGAGCCCGTCGTAGACCTGATGTGCTGCAGCATATTGTTTGACCGCTGCCGGGGATGGTCTGGTTCTGCTGACAACCTCAATCGTCGCCTGACAGGCCTCAACAACGCTTCGATAGTGCCCGGTTCCGGCCGCAGCAATCAGTGCGACTCCGAATGCCGGCCCCTCAGCTGCGTTGATTGTGCATACTGGCTGACCATAAACATCAGCCTGCATCTGACGCCAGAATTCGCTGCGAGCCCCGCCGCCGGACACCCGGATCTCATGAACCGGAACTCCAAGTTCACGAACCAGCTGCAGACAGTCCTGCATGGCAAACGTTGCACCTTCCATCACTGCGCGAGCCATATGACTTCGACCGTGTCGCAGACTCAATCCAATCCAGCAGGCCCGCGCATCAGGGTCAGCATGCGGTGTTCGTTCCCCGGTCAGGTAAGGGAGAAAGAAGAGTCCTTCGGATCCGGGAGGAGCACTGGCGGCCTGCTCTGTGATCAGATCGTAGACATCGATCTTCTTCTTTTTCGCCAGCTGCATCTCCTGCTGACAGAATTGATTTCTGTACCACTGGAGGCTGCCGCCGGCGGAAAGCACGCACCCCATCAGATGCCATTTCCCCGGCACCGCATGGCAGAACGTATGCAGCCGACCTGCAGGGTCGACCTGAACATCGTCGCTGTGAGCAAAGACAACGCCACTGGTTCCCATCGTTGCAGAGATGATTCCTCGACGGACGATCCCGTTCCCGACTGCACTCGCAGCCTGATCACCTCCTCCTCCAACGACAGGAGTTCCCGGCTTCAGTCCGATCTCCTCTGCAATGACTTCTGAGATTCGTCCGGAAATCACATCGGATTCGTACACCTGCGGCAGCATCGATCCATCAAGCTGAAGCTTTTCGAGCAGATCCGTCGACCAGCGACGGCGAACCACATCCAGCAGAAGCGTTCCCGATGCATCACTCACTTCCGTTGCAAACTCTCCTGTCAGTCGGTATCGAATATAATCCTTTGGCAGCAGGATTTTTGTCGTGCGTTCAAAGTTCTTCTTTTCACGGTTTCTCAGCCACAGAATCTTCGGAGCGGTGAATCCTGTCAGTGCAGGATTGGCAACCATCGAGATCAGACTCTCACGGCCTCCTGCAAGTGTTTCGATCTCCAGACACTCAGCGGACGTTCGCTGGTCATTCCAGAGAATCGCAGGTCGAATGACCTTCCCGGATCGATCGAGAAACACGCTGCCATGCATCTGGCCACTGAGTCCGATTCCGGCGACATCCCCGGATTTCAGTTTCGCGGATTTCATCACGCGCCGAACTGACCTGACAGCAGCCTTCCACCAGTCTTCCGGAGACTGCTCTGACCACCCCGGTACCGGGCAGCTGAGCGGATACTCCTCGGTGGCTGAACCGAGAATCCGTCCCGTCTCATCGATGGCCAGCGTCTTTGTCCCACTGGTTCCGGTATCGATTCCCAGGAAAACTGCCATATCGAGTCGCTCCTCACAATTTCATTGATTCATGTTCATTGATTCATGGACTGTCGGCGATCTGCAGGAACGGAATGAAGACATGGACAAATCGCCAGAGCTGTCACGGCGGAACTCCATCGCGAAATGTAATAAACCGCCAGTCTTCACTGAAACACCAGATCTGCCGAAAACAGCTTAACACCCCTGCCAGCGATGGCGATCAGTTTACTTCAGACTGCGCCAACGTCCGGAATCACGGAGAACCTGTCAGAAACTTCATGCAATGCCTGCGACTCACAGAACAGCTGCCGGAAAAACGGCCGATTCAGAACGCCACGGCAAAATAGGCCAGATAAAAAGAACCGCAAAGCCAGTCAGCCGCAATTCAATTCCTCTGATGACTGCACTCGATTGCGTTCGAAATCACCAAACGCTCCTTGAGAATGGTATGCATCGCCAATATACTTCGGGCTGACCACGGGCCTCAGGAAGATGTGCCCGCGCCGTCCCTGAATTGGGGACGCAAAGCTGTCTTTGACGATCAGGAATCAGGGAGGATTCACGATGAAGAACCGCATTCAGCTGAAACTTTATAATCCGCCGCAGGATGCCGACGAGAAGCTCGACACGGTTGCTTCGGCAGAACCTGAAAGCGATCGAATGGACGTGATTCCGTTCCACTCAGCTCGCAATTCCGTCGTTTTCAGCGGTCGGCTCAGTACACCGGTTGATCGAGCAAGGCTGATTCGAGACAACAATTGCTGCCCCGAGTGTTCGCGCCACAGTGTGGAACCACTGGAACTTCAGGATGCTGTTCTGAGCAGTCGAAGCCGACTTCCGATTCCCGGAACATCCACGATCGTGGGTTTCCACTGCAATGACTGCGGAACTGAGTGGCCGGTCTATGAACTGACTCGTCGTAACGGCTGAGACCGGAAAGAATCAGAAGTCTTATGCCGCTTACCAGCAGGCTGTATCAGGTCATCCAGCTGCTGCTCACTGTCGCGATCATGAGCTGCTGCGGCTCAATGTCCGGCGCGGGAAAAAGCGATCCGGTTCCAGGATCCGTCCAGTTCAAGTACGGAGACGGCCTCATTCTGCGAGGTCGGTGCTCGCTGGAGAATCAGCTTGGACCGGACCCGGGCGGAAAACATCTGGAGCTCCGGCTGATCGACCAGGGATTTCGTCATGTCTATATAGCTCAGGCGATGAGCGACAGAATCGTCGAGGATGCAACCGCCTGGCCGGTAGTGAGCTATGAAATCCCTCGTCAGCGTGAAGACATCAAACCACTTCCTGCGAGTATCGGTTTCGCGTCGGCAGGTCCGTTCAGCGACGATGGTACGGCCACAATCCGACTGACCACGATTCGTAATGAACCGGTCGAAGTCCGAGTTGCGATCGTCAGCGTGAACGAACAGTTTGCTGAGGTTCGAGGTCTGACGCATCGACTTGAGTATACCATCCCGGTGAGCTCCATTCCGGGAAGAGTGTTGTCCGGTGTACTGCAGCGCGTTCCGGAATTTCAGAACAATGCATTCCTGCGCCTGAATCTGGCCCAGATCCTGATGAAGGCGGAACGATTCGATCTGGCTCAGGAGTTTCTGGAAACCATCCTCGCTCCTGAGATTCAGCAAAAGTTTCCGAACATCGCGGCTCGTTATCCCGAACTCCGAAAGGAGCTGCGAGCACAGCTGGGAAGGCAGGTTCTTTCCGAACTGCAGCTGCTGACTCGAAGTGGTCAGCACCGTCTTGCATCGGAGGCGGCACGCTTGTTTCCGCAGAACGATGTTCCCCCGGAGATACTCCTTCAGGTCAGAGAACTTACCGAAACAGCAGACAGTGGCCGAAAACGCCTTGATGAATTGAAGGCACGGCTCGATCACCTGAGTTCGAAGATTGAGGACGCGTCTGTTCGCCAGCATTGTGAGGAAATGCTGACAGAACTGAAGCAATCAGTCGACCTGAACAACGTCGATGACTTCGGCCCGTTCGAACTGCTCTCGGATGCAGAAAATGAAGATCCGGAATCGGGGATCGCACTCGCTGTTTCAGGCTGGCTTCTCGGTGCCGACGAGGCCATCCGAAGTTTCGCAGAGACGAAGGGACTGTTTGAGATCAGGCAGTTTCTGAGGGACGCACTCCGAACCGCAGACGATGAATCAGCAGTCCGCGCGGAGCTCGTTCAGAAAGTGAAGGATCAGGAAGGATTCTCGATGGAACGACTGAGCCAGCTCATCGCGAGAATGCCTCCACTGGATCCACTGACTCCGGAAAAGAATGTCCAGACGCGAGAAACGCGATTTCAGGTCAGAAGCACAGAGTTCATGGCAGGATGCTCAGGGATTTTTCCACCGGAGTACAGCGAGAGCCGTCGATACCCGATGGTGATTGCATTTCCGAGGGAGTTCGTTTCCGCAGAAAAAATGACCGCATGGTGGGCTGCCGAAGCTGCTCGAAATGGATTTATTGTGGTTGTCCCTGAAATCTACGATGCCGCGGCAGAAACATACGACGCTTCCGCAAACACTCACGTGCGATTTCTCAATCTCATGCGCCGTCTCCGATTCGGCCTGAGTGTGGATGACGATCGAGTCTTTATCGCTGGACACGGCATCGGCGGCGAGGCTGCTATGGATATCGCAGCATCACATCCCGAACTTTTTGCCGGAGTCATTTCCGTCGGCGGTCTTGGACGACGACACCTTCAGTGGACAGCCCGAAACGATCCCAAACTGCCCTGGTACATCGTCGTCGGAGAAAGACAGACGAACTGGTTTGATCGTCTGAGCGTTCAGCTGACGCGCCTGTTTCTGAGGGATCAGGAAACGAAAAGCTTTCCCAGTGCAATTTTCGTGAAGTACCCGTCGAGAGGTCATGAAGTCTTCAGAGAAGAAGCACCACTGATATTTCGATGGATGCAGATGGGGCGAAGAGCAGAACCACCTGAGAAGATGAATCTTCGGATCCTGAGGAGCACAGACACAGACTGGAACTGGATCCAGCTTCATCGAATTCCACAGCGCTTTTGCCAGCTCGACAAAGCCACTGTCTGGAACGACGGCCCCTTCGAAGCAGCCACAACAGAAGCAGAACTCACCTCAGGCAACGTCGTTCGAATCCGATCACAGGCTGCGGGAGTCACACTGAAACTGTCTCCGGATCTGCCGAAGATCAGGCTGGAGGAAAAGCTCGCCGTTATCTGCGGCAACGATCGTCAATCAATCACCTACCGACCGGCACCCCTTGATATGATCGAAGAACTCCGCAGAACCGGAGACCGAACCAGGCTCTGCTGGATGAAGGTTACAATACGACCATAGTCACCACCTGACGCATCACCGAACCACGTAGGTTTCCTGCACACCTGCAATTGCCGTCCGAACTGTGACATGACACGAAAAGAGGAATCATCCTGTTCGGATGATTCCTCTCGATGCATTCAATGCAATGCCACTGGTCTCCTGTCATAAAAATCGTACAGGAAACTTCGCGACTGTGGAGATCGATTACTTTGCAGGCTCAGCTGGCGTTTCAGCGGCAGGTGCAGCTGGTGTCTCAGCAGCTGGAGCAGCCGGTGTTTCAGCAGCTGGCTCAGCTGGTGTCTCAGCAGCTGGAGCAGCTGGAGTTTCAGCAGCAGGCTCAGCTGGTGTCTCAGCAGCTGGAGCAGCTGGCGTTTCAGCAGCTGGAGGAGCGGCCCCACCAGCAGTACCTGACCCGGCTTCGCCACTGGCAGCAGGTGCCGGTGCCGTCGATGTGTTCTGTTCACCGCCAGGCTGACCACAGCCAATGACAGTTCCTGCAAAAAGCACAGCCAGAGTCAATTTCCCAATAATCTTCATGGTGATTCACCTTTCCGTCGCTGATTCTCAGTCATAAGTCGCAGACCCATTGACAGGCACTGTCCTGCAGCAGCCTGCACTGCAGCACGCAGTACACTACGAAAGCGGTTGAGGGTTTCAACCCCGGTTTTCGCTTAAATCTGATCAGTCTCATTAATGATCGATGACACTCCGGCAGGCTCAGAAAATCAACCCTATTCCATACAGTCGTAGTGTTTAAGGATTTTCGCCGGAATTTCCGGGACATCGGATTGAGTTTTCAGCTTCTGGGATGTCTCTGAACAGGCCGCTAGAATGCAGCATCCGTCCATTTCGATCGGTGACGGGAACGACTCGCGATCAGCCAGAGATCCCGAATCACGAACTTCATCTCAGCATCACTCACGGCACCAGATTATCAGACTGCTCTGATGACAGAATCTTCAGAAAACTGTGACAAAACTCCAGGAGCTGATCGCAAAGAGGTCCCGGAAACCGGAACTCCTCGTCAGAAGGCGAAAACACTCCCGGTCACTTCAGGCGTCTATCTGATGAAGGATCGTGAGGGTCGAGTTATTTATGTTGGTAAAGCGGTCAATCTTCGCAGTCGGGTTGGCAGTTACTTTACGAGTGCCGCTGAAACAGATCGGCGGACAGCAGATCTGATTCCGGAAATCGCAGACATCGACTACATCGAAACGGAAAGTGAAGTGGACGCGCTGCTGATGGAAGCGCGTCTGATCAAGGATATCCAGCCGCGTTTCAATGCTCTGCTGAAGGACGACAAGACCTTTCCCTATCTTCAGATCACCACCCGGGAAGACTTTCCCCGAGTTGAGTTCACGCGGCAGCCACTCTCGTCGGGTGTTCGCCTTTATGGCCCGTTCACGAGTGCCGGTCAGCTTCGCGGGACCATTGCCGTTCTGCAGAAGATCTTTCGCTTCCGAACATGCTCGCTGGATATCAGCGAAAATGATGAACGATGGCGCTGGTTTCGACCATGCCTTCTGGCCAGCATCAATCAGTGCACTGCTCCGTGCAATCTCAGGATCTCGAAAGAAGAGTATCAGGAGGACATTCGTCGGCTGAAGCTGTTTCTCGATGGAGGCCGAACGCGGCTCATCAAGGAACTCGAGACTCAGATGAAGCTCGCATCAAAGGAGCTCCGGTTTGAAAAGGCGGCACGGCTTCGGGATGAGATTGCCGCTCTCAATAGTCTGAATCTTCGAGGCAATCCGGAAGACCATGTCCAGCCGGAAGTCTTCCCGATCGACCCGAACAAGGGGCTCGCCGGACTCAAACGTATCCTGAAGCTTCAGGATCTCCCCAGACGAATTGAGGGAATCGATATCGCGCACTTTCAGGGCAGCGAAACTGTTGCAAGTCTGGTGCAATTCATCGACGGGCTCCCCTTTCGCCACGGATATCGGAAATTCCGGATCAGCACGGTAGACGGTGTGGATGATTTTGCATCCATGCGCGAAGTGGTCAGTCGCCGATTCCAGCGTCTGGTTCAGGAAGGAGAATCCTTCCCCGACCTGCTGCTGATTGACGGTGGAAAGGGTCAGTTGAATGCCGTCATGGAAACTTTTGCTCTCCTGAAGATCACACCGCCTCCGACAATCTCGCTGGCCAAACGCGATGAGGAAATCTACCTCCCGGGAGTCAGCGAACCACTGCGGCTCAGCCGGCACGCATTCGCTCTCCGATTGCTGCAGTATGTTCGTGACGAGGCTCACCGATTTGCACAGCATTACCATCATGCACTCCGGCATCGCAAAATGAAGGATGATGCCGGAGCCGGCAAACGTCGCAGAAACAAAAATCAGCCGCCGTGACTGTATCAACTCACTGACCGGATCCGAAACTCGGGATCACGTCTCAGTCTTTCCTCGAATTGTTCGCAACGCTCTGCGAACAATCTTTGCCGTTGACTCGGTCGGTGACTCGACGGTCCAGCGATCACAGGTTTCAATGACCCACTCAGGACATGACTTTGATGCGTCATTCAGCCAGTTCGCCACCGAGTCACGCACATATTTTGAAGGATCGGACCGAAGTGGCTCCAGCAGCGGCAGCCCGATCTCGGGGTTCTGCCTGAGTTCGCGAACATGCCGGCACCAGACACCGCAGGGGCGAGTCAGCTCCGTGGCAAAACGTCGGATTCTGTCGCTCGGATCGGAGACCAGCGGAACCAGCTGAGCCACCATGCTGCCGGGATCCTCAACAACAAAACCTCGCATCGCCATCCAGGCCATTTCTCGAACGCCCATGTTTTCGTCCGCAGCAAACACCTGAATCATTTCCAGTTTTTCCGGGACACTGAAATGCGCTGAGGCACCGATCAGATGGCATCCCCAGCATCGAACGGTGTCAGATCGATGCTGCTGAAGACTTCTCGCAGCAGCACGAACGGACTTCTTCGTCGTCAGCAGTTCCGCCAGAGTCTGTCCTGTAACGGCGATTCGCTTCGGCGAAGTTGGAGACACAATCCCGTTCAGACGATCAACCAGAAGCGGAAGAAGGTGCTGCCACTGAAACTCATCGCAGACGACCGTCAGAAGGCGGACATGATCAACAACAAGCCATTCAACCAGATTGGCAGCTTCGATCCGCCCCTGACTGAGAAGATTCCGAACCTCCACTGAAACTGCTGCCGTCGTGGTTGCGCCCTTCCGCATCAGAATCGCTTCCGGAACATCTTCATCGGGGTTATGACCGATCGACCCGCGACTTCGTTTCGCACTCATTTGGTCATCCTCAAGACTCGAAAGAAAAATGCGGCGCCCGAGCGGAAACAGGGGGCTTTTTCATTACAGGTGGTTTCGAAACCGGGACTGGCTCCCCACGGGCGCAGTGTTTTCGCGCAAATGCAGTGACGGCAAGGGTGCCTGTCCCGGTTTTGAAATGCGCTCCAGACACTTGCAATGGCCACAGGAATACGGTTCCATAGTGTGCTAAAGCACCGTGTGTTCACAGGTACCGGTAATTCACTTCCCCACTTTTTCCTCAGTCTACCGTCGGATACGCACGCCCGCCAGAAGTCATGAATGCTGCCAGCACGTCAACATCAGACCGGACAGCAATCACAAAGATGACTGATCGGTGATCAAAGCAGGCCTGACCGATGACATTAAGGAGCACTCCCTATGGCAGATCAAAACAGCCGAAAAACGAAGATCAATGCACTGCCGGATCGACGTCAATTCCTGAAGGCGTCCGCAGTCGCGGCATCAACTGTCTTCGCCGCGCCGGCGATCGGCCGTGCGGGGATTTCGGCGAATGAAAAAATGGGAGTGGCTGTTGTCGGAGTCAACGGTCGCGGCGGTAGTCACATTTCTGCCTATCTCGGCAACCCGAACACGGAGATCCGTGTGATTGTGGATGTCGACGAGGTCGTGGGCAACAAACGCTGTGAGGACATCGCCGCAAAACAGGGAACTCGCCCAAAGTTTGTCACCGACATGCGGAAGGCATTCGAGGACGATTCCATCAGTCTCGTGAGCACAGCAACGCCGAATCACTGGCATGCTCTGACCGGGATCTGGGCGATGCAGGCCGGGAAGGATGCCTACATCGAAAAGCCGGTCTGTCACAACGTCTGGGAAGGATCTGCACTGATCGCAGCGGCGAGAAAGTATAACCGCATGTGTCAGGTCGGAACGCAGTGCCGATCCAGTCAGGCCATCATCGAAGCCTTCGCTTTCATGAAGAGCGGTGGAATCGGTGAAGTTCGTTTCGCACGCGGCCTCTGCTACAAACGCCGCCCGGCCATCGGACCAAAGGGAGACTATCCGATTCCTGACAACGTCAATTTCGATCTCTGGTCGGGCCCGGCGACATTTACAGATCCGAAATGTACACGAGGCCGCTTTCATTATGACTGGCACTGGCAGCGTCACTACGGAAACGGCGACCTTGGAAATCAGGGTCCGCACCAGACCGATGTCGCTCGCTGGGGACTCGGCATCGACACTCACCCCACCAGCATTTTCACCTACGGTGGCCGACTCGGCTATCAGGCCGAAAAGAACGACCCGAATTATGTGGATGCCGGCGACACCGGAAACACCGAAGTTTCGATCTACGACTACGGTGACAAGTGCATCGTATTTGAAACTCGCGGGCTGGGCTGCGATGAAACCGCCGACGATGAAATCAACAAGCTGTTCCAGAGTAACTCCGGAAACAAAATCGGCGTCATCTTCTACGGTTCATCCGGATACCTGGTACAGAAGGAATACGATTACTGCATCGCCTATGACAAGGACATGAACGTCATCAAGGAATTCAAGGGAAGTGGAGACCACTTCGGGAACTTTGTGAAGGCGTGTCAGACCCGGAATGTGAGTGACCTCGCAGCCGACGTCCGCGAAGGCCATCTCTCAGCTGCAGTCAGCCATCTCGGAAATATTTCCTACTACATGGGCGAACAGAATACTGTCGCTGCAACGGAGGTCTCTTCCGTACTGAAGAGCATCAAGAGCCTCGACGACAATGAACTGACACTTCAGAGAACGATAAAACATCTGGAGAAGAACGGCGTTGATCTGACGAAGTATCCGATGTCACTGGGAGCTCAGCTGACGTTCGACCCGGAGAAGGAAGTCTTCACGAACAATGATGCAGCCAATGCCTGGCTGACACGGGAGTATCGAGAACCTTACGTCTGCCCATTGGCAAAAGACGTCTGATCGCCCACTCCGAAAAGTCCACTCGGTGTTCCATGGAAGCTCGTTCCATGGAACACCTTTTGTTTTGGTCACTCGACGAAGAGCCGGAGAACATCACCGCGACAGAAATGCGCCGTTTGCAGCCGACTAATTTTGTCAGTACAAAGAACGAAGTTTTCTTGTCATTCCCGCGCAGGCGGGAATCCAGTGCCCCATCGTGAATTCCCGCCCTGTCAGTTATACATAAATATTCTGCATCAGACTGTGACTTGGGGCCGAAGGCCCAAACGTTCTGCCAGCCCGGGCTGAAGCGAAGCGGAGGCCCGGGGCAATGCATGCAGTGGATGGTTGAGGACCAACGGTCCGGCCGTTCGCCTTGCGCAAGATGCCCATACGACCACTGCATCGGTTCGTTTATGAGTGGGATTTATTTCAGGACCACTTCAGGCGGAACTCGCGCTCGAACGGATGGACCTTCGGTCCGTCTCACAAATTTGATGGGACACCTTACCTGGCCCGCCGCTTCGCTGTGGGCCAGGCTATTGGAACGATTGGCCCGGTTGGGCCGGAATCCATCTGACTCTGGACCGACAATGCTATTTATGTATAAACGACAGATTCCCGCGCAGGCGGGAATGACGGAACCCCAAAAACGAGGTTTGACAAAGCACTACAGATGCTCTTCAAGAATCGATTGCAGCTGTTTCATTGTGCGAGCCAGCATGACACGGACAGCGGCGTCGGATTTCCCGAGCTTGTCTGCAATGTCCTTTGATGGCCAGCCTTCAATATACTTCAGGCGAACGGCTTCCCGCTGATCTTCCTGCAGCTGCTGGAGAGCTTCATAAAGAAGTGCCTCCTTCGCATTTCGCGAGAACGCCTTGCTCGGCGTTGTCATACTCTTTACAAGAAGATTGACAAGACCGACGTTCTCACCGTCGGATGCTTTCTGATCCAGCGAGCGTTCCCGGCCAGCATCACGCTTCTGAGCTCCGAAATGGTGCCTGTGAAGATCTATGATTCGTCGTTCAACAATCTGACATAGCCACGAAAACGGCTCTTTGTCTCCGGGCCATTCGGGTGACATCACACGAACAGCCTCAGCACTGGCTTCCTGAAGCACATCTTCCGGTTCCACTCGTGACTTCAATGCCGCCCCAAGTCGTTTCCTGATGAACGCCAGCAGCTGCGGCTGCCGCTTTTCCAGAAAGATCGCCAGAGCCGCAGTGCTCCCTGCCTGTATCTGCTTCAGCAACTCCGGATCTTCGTCACTCATGAACCCGTATCCTTGTGTGCACAGCAATCAGCAGGAAACGAATCTCTGCAGCCTCAGTATTCCCGCTATCTGACTCCTGAAGCTGTCAGCAGTTTATCGACGTCATTGCTCACAATCACGCCATAATTGACGGCGCCCAGCCAGCCCGACATGATGATGCCGACACTGCCGGCATGGTACAGCCCCTGCACCTGCTGAGGCAGATCTCGACTGATCTGCAGCCCTTCGAATTTTGTTCCGAAGGATGCTCCTGCAAGGTGACGCGTGTAGTGTTCGAACGTTTTCGGCGTGGCAGCCTCAACGTGGTCCAGCTTCTGCCGGATGTCCGGAACATATCGTTCAAGGCAGTTCAGCGTTGATTCAATCAGATCCTTCTTGGCAGCTTCGTAATCAGGTTCCGAAAGCGAGGCCCAGTCACTGTAGTTTGCGTTCGTGGAAGAAACTACCAGCCATCGATTGCTGCCAGGACGAGTATTCGGGTAATAGAAACTGAATGTTCGACTGCTGACATTCATGCTGAGCATCGCCTGAATGTCAAAACCAGAATGTTCGGAATGGAACAGGAGGTCGCCCACGCTGTCGTCAAAACCTTCCCCTGGCCGAAGTGCCATATAGACCTGACAGGAACTGTTATTCAGCCGAACAGCGCGCGCTGATTCCACAAATGAAGGGTCAAAGTGCTGCTCACCGGTGAGATTCAGGATCGTGGATTTGATATTGGAGTTGGAGATCACCGCCCGACAACCGATTCGACGTCCATTGACGACAACACCCGTGACTCTTCGTTTCGGATCGACCTCGATCTTTTCGACGAGCGTCCGGATCCGGAGATCCACTCCGTTTCGAATCAGTTCTTCCTTCATCTTGCCGACCAGAGCATCCGTACCGCCCTCGAAGGTATAAACCCCCTTCTGCATGAAATTGGAAAAGACAATTCCATAGGTGATCGCTGGATCTTCGAGCGTCGATCCGTTGGCATACGTGATCGGCTCCATCAGCATCCGAACAACGTCATCGCGGCCCGGGAAGAACTCCTCGAACAGCTGCCGAGTCGTCTTCTGCTGCTCATCGTAGAAGTTCATTCCTCTGGCAACGTCAAAGAATCGATTGACGCTTTCGGGTTCGATCCGAAACTTTTCCGTCAGAATCCGAGTGAAGTCTTCTCGGGTGAAAGTCGTGCGTACTGAAAACTGAGGATTCTCGAACCGAATGCCTTTCAGAGGCACGATCGAATCCGCGATCTCTCGAGTCCAGTATTTCCGGCAACTCTTGATCATGCCGACCGGAAATCCGTGCAGCGAGATGTCAAAAATGTGCCCGCGACTGCGCTTGAACCAGGTCGCCATCCCCCCAAGTTGATAGTGATGTTCCAGCAGAAGAACGCTGTATCCCTGTCTGGCCAGAATGTTGGCCGAGGTCAGACCAGCGAGCCCGCTGCCGATCACAACGACGTCATAGGATTCTCGCGCCCCCTGAAGAAAGTCCTTCGGCATCTCACAAATCTCTGTTCGAACGGTCTTCGGATCCGCGCCGGCGGATCACATCCCCATCAGCGGCTTTGTCCGGAATTCTGAGGGGGCAAACTATCAGAATCAGAGCGTCTACTTCAAACGGCAGACCAAACTTCCGCACCGAATGCCGGATGCGCAAAAAAAATCCCGGAAGCAGCGAATCCAAGGGGGGGCGGAGGACTCTAGCTGCTTCCGGGGGCGATTGGCAATCTTTGTTCTGCATGACACTGAGTTTGTGACTTCGTGTTGCTCATGCTGAAAAGAACGATATTGAGATTCTGAAAACAGGTCAATATGTGTTCGGCCAGCCTGAGGCCGAACAGGATTGATGTAAGCCCTTACCAGGAAATCACTTCGCGAGTTTCGGCAACTTCCGCCGAGAGATATACGGTGAATTCCGATACAAAAAAGCAGCAGATCAGAGGCAATCGGAGCCCCCGGTCGACACTTGCTTTTGACATCTCGGAGGAATAGCGTGCGCGGAGGCTCTGGCTGATCGCGTCTCCGTCCGGGTGCCGGAGCCTCATTCGGCACTGAATTCCTGCATCGTCAGACAAGGCCATGTTATGAAACAAACATATCATCGGGTGGGATCTCTCAGGTGCCCCCGGGGTTCGGTTTTCTGTCAGCCCAGTCTGCGAATGCTCATTCTGTCCCTGCCGATCCTGCTGCAGACCTTCCTGCCGAATAATCGAACGCAGGCCGAAGACTGGAACCAGTTCCGCGGCCCGAACTCGTCCGGCGTCTCACAGTCAGAGCTCCCCCTGCCAGCAGAATTCTCTTCGCAGAAGAATCATCTCTGGACCGTGAAACTGGGCGATGGCATTGCCTCACCGGTGATCACAAAGGGCCGCGTCTTCACGACAGCCATGACCAGCGACGAAGAATTTTCTGTCATCGCGCTGGATGCCGAAACGGGGAAGCAGTACTGGAAAACATCTCTGAAGACAGGAAAACTCCCGCGAACAACTCCGCCTAACAGTCATGCCTCTTCCACTCCTGCCAGTGACGGTGATCGTGTCTATACGTACTTCAGCACGATCGGGCTGGTCGCCATGGACGCAGCGAACGGACAGGAACTCTGGCGATACACCATGCCTGTGCCGGCATACCTGATGGACTGGGGAGCTGCGTCATCTCCGATCGTCGTCGGTGACCTGGTTGTTTTCTGCCAGGATGACGATCTCTCCCCCGCTCTCTACGCCGTTGACGCGAAAACAGGGAAGCTTCGCTGGAAAACAGACCGACCGGATATGCTGGCAGGTTATTCGATCCCGGTGCTGTGCGAGGCCGGTGGACGAACAGATCTTGTGGTTGCCGGAAGCGGTCAGCTCAAGGGCTACGATCCGGCAACCGGAAAGGAACTCTGGACCTGCAACACACTCGTGCGAACGCTGATGACTTCTCCGGTTGTTCGTGATGGCATTATCTATATCGCAGTCCAGAGCTATGGTGACGAGAAGAGAACTCTGAAGTTCGCGCTGCTGGAATGGCTCGATACGAATCAGGACGGCATTCTTGCGAGAGATGAGATTCCGACCGAGTTTCACACACGTTTCGATCAGTCAGACCGTGATGGAAACGGAAAGATTGATGAAACAGAAATCGAAACGGCGTTTCAGTCAGCGAAAAACCTTGTCGGTGGCGGCACGACGATTCAGGCGGTCCGTGGAGGAGGAAGCGGAGATGTCACGAAAACACATCTGATCTGGAATGTGAAGAACAAGTCGCCATCCAATCTCTCATCACCACTGGTTGTGGGACAGCAGCTGTTTGTTGTAAAGAAGGGAGGTCTTTCAAGCTCCTTCGATATCGCTGACGGCAAACCTCACTGGGAACTCAATCGGATTCGAAACATTGGTGACTATTTCGGATCGCCCGTTGCCGGAGATGGAAAGATTTATGTTCCCGGCGAGAACGGTTTCGTCGTGGTTCTCGAACAGGGCCCGAAACTCAAAGTACTCTCAAAGAATGACATCGGAGAGGTCTGCCTCGCGTCCCCTGCCATCGCAGACGGCAGACTTTTCATTCGTGGTCGTGAATCGATGTTCTGCTTCGCAGGAGAGAAGTCACCATGAATCTGATCCCACGAAGCCTACACTCACTGCCAATGATTCTCGCGGCAGTTCTTTCTTCAGCCGCCGCATTCACATCCGGTCAGGCAGCCATTGCGGCCGAGCCACTGAAGCCAGAGATCGTGATCGGCGAGAATCCGCCATCACTGGTCCGGGAGGCAGCACAGGAACTCGCCGGTCACCTCAAACGACTCTACAACTCCGATGCCGCTGTCGTAGCCAAAGCATCCGAAGGTGCGGCCGATGTGTATTTCCTCGGTAATCCAGAAACAAATCCCGAGATGCAGCCCTGGTCTTCTGATTGGCCATCACTGAGCGATCAGGGACACAGCCTGAAGTCAGTTCTGCACAAAACGCGTCCGGCTCTTCTGATTGGTGGCGGCTCCCCGGCAGCGACATACTGGGCGGTCTCTGAGTACGCTCACAGCCTCGGCGTTCGTTCCATGCTCTATGGCGATCTGGACCCCGTACAGGCTCCGGATTTTCGACTGTCCGAATACAACGTCGTTCTGGAACCTGCCCTGAAGCTGCGGTCCTGGCGCACGGTCAATGACTTTCCGATCGGCCCCGAATCCTGGGGACTGAAGGAATACGAAACCGTGATCCGCCAGCTGGCAAAGCTCAAGTACAATCGA
>JBKDKA010000089.1:0-21767 GCA_046345315.1 Planctomyces sp. | reverse complement strand
GACTACTTCGGAACATTCGGGAACATTTACAGTCCGCTTGGCGGTGGTCTATTCCCAGGCGTATCACCATTCATCACCGGAAATCTGGGCGCTGCTCCCGGTGCGAACGTCGGTCGTGTGAAGCTCGGTGAAAACGTGTCGCCGATTCCACGTGACCGAGTGTTTGTCAACTACAGTTACTTCAATGATGTCAATATCGCCGGGGGAGGCATTGACGTTCACCGTGTGACACCGGGCTTCGAAAAGACATTTCTCAACGGGAATGCGTCAATTGAGCTGAGAACGCCGTTCGCAGACACCGTCAGCAGCACCATCACTACTGCGGGACCGCAGGCTTCAGCAACCGAATTCGGTAACATGACCGTCTGGATGAAGGCCATGCTGATCAGAGGTGATCAGGGCGCACTTTCAACCGGGCTCGGACTTGCTCTGCCGACGGCCGATGACTACATCGTTGATAATGGAGGAAGCGACCTCGCAGTCGAAAACAGCTCCGTTCACTACCTGCCGTTCATCGGCGGCATCTACACACCAGACGATCGGTGGTTCACACAGGGACTCATGCAGCTTGACTTCGACGGATCAGGAAACAAGGTCTACACCGGCAACCTTGCGGCTCCGACATTTGAAGGCACGGCAAGAGATACTACCTACCTGTTTGTCGACGTGAGTGTCGGTTACTGGGTTTACAAGACGAATCACCGGCACGATACCATTCAGGGCATCGCGCCGGTCATCGAAGTGCACCACAACACATCGCTGGGAAGTGGAAACGCATTCGACGGGGTCAACCTCGATCTTGCGGCTCCCGGAAGTCAGCATGTCACGAACATGGTGTTCGGCATCAACACGAAGATTCACAACGGAAAATCGCTCACCTTCGGGTATGTCACACCGGTCGGAGGGGACGATCAGTTCGACAAAGAATTCCGCGTGATTTTCAACTGGATGCCAGGAACCTGATTCGACCGGATCGAATCTTCCTCGGGAAGAGTTCAACCTCATTGCTCGGCACATCTGAGACTGTCGGATCACATTCTGGTCCGACAGTCTTCTGCTTTCTGAGGCATACAAGCAGATACTTCAGCGGTGACGTGGAGGATCATCTTCAGGATCTGGTGAGCATTGAGGTTTGTTCGATCGAACAAACCCTTGAGTCAGACAGCCTGACGAGCACGCTCAGTCAGAACCTGAATCATTCGGCGAATGGTGGCATCACTCTCCTCCAGAACTCTTCCATAAGAATCCGGAGACTGCTGAAGCGTCGCAATACTGCCGTCCACTGTTGTCTTCCACTTGCCGCATTTCTCACGCAGCCATGTTCGCGTCTCTGTCGTCAGCTGAGGCAACGGCGCTTCAATGAGCGTCTGACATCCGCGACTGAATGCCGTTAACCGTTCGATCAGCTCCTCGGAAGTCGACGGCCGCCGATTGAACCAGTCGTCACCCGCCATCGCGAGCGTGCTGAGAAAGTCTTTTTCTGACTGAGTCGACGTCAGCAGACCGGAACGTTCAAACCCCCAGCCCGGTGGCTTGTGAGGACCCAGCATCCACATCGCTGCGACGACAAGGACTGCACTGCACGTCAGTACGAAAATGCGAAGTCGAACTCCTGCCCGACGAGTATCCCGTCGGGGCACATCGAGCCGCCGGGGCGCGTCGATCTGACTCGCGTCCTGAATAACGTCGCCATGGGACCACCGAGCGACCTCAGGCTGCGTAGTCTGTCGTACCGACGTCAGCGTGTCGCTGTCCAGTTGAAGTCCGGAAAACACAGCGCTCATTGAGATCGACTGTGTGAAGTGCCCTGCAGTTCCGCCATCAGCAAGATCTGTCCAGTAAGCAGAGCCGTTGACGAACGCCTGCTCCTGAAGCTCAAGCAATGATGCAGGATGAGTCATGAGCAGCTGAATCTGTTCCGCGCGAAGCACCTTCAGGCCCTGCTCCAGCACTTCACTCAGGCTGTCTCCACAGATCTCCTGAAGCGAAACAGAAACACTTCCCAGTTCCGGCTGATGAGTTCCGTGAATCACTGCCAACTCGGACACAAGTGTGCCGAGATGTATGCCGGTGACGGCTTTTTCAAGCCACGGGATCAGTTCTTCGTGCTCTGTCGGTATCGAAAAAAAGAACGGAGTCATGCAAGCCTCCGTTCCATGCACTCTTTGAGCAGCTTTCGCGAACGATCGTATCGGGAATAAACGGTGTTCTGACTGATTCCCAGCTCAGTGCTCAGGTCAACTCCGGAACGCCCGCCGCAGATTCCTCGAATCACAACGGCGAATTCCGGACGACCAGCCTCAAGCTCCTGAAGACATTTCTCAAGAGCGACAGAGGTTGGATTCTCAGTGGCTACAGGGAGAACAACATCCGCGTCTTCAGGAATCGAGCGATGAGATCTCCGTCGGAGCATGTCAAGAGATCTGGATCTCGCGACTGTTTTGAGCCATGAGCGAAACTCCGGTGCGGTGCTGAACTGCTCAGTACCGGGTGAGAATGCTCGGATCCATGTCTGCTGGATGACATCTGCAAGATCATCCGCCTGAAAATGGGAAACACTGCAGATCATTGATGTCAGAAAGCCATTCAGTCGCTTTGTCAGAACAACTGCAGCATCCTGAAAATTTCCCTCGCGGGTCCTTACGAGTGCCACAAGCTGATGGTCTTCGAGAACAGCCAGTTCGTCGCGACGTTCAGAAATCTGTATGGACATAAGCGGTAAGCCTCGTCTCGTCAGTGACTCCGCCGCCAGACAGACATTGAAGTCAGCCGACGACATCAACGCTCGCATCCCTCGGCGGGAGCACGGGTGGAGATATAACCGAGACAACAGGCTGTTCGCCATGAAATCCCTCATAAAACTGGTAACTCAGATCTGCCCAACCCAGAGTATGATCACATGATCAGTATCTGCATCAACGAGTTCCTCACTCAGAAACGTATGCACTCAGCAGATCCTTCCCAAAATTACGAGACTTCCCTTCATCTTCTCTGCGATCTCAACCGCCGGCCGAGGAAAGGAGTGTTTTCCGGATTGATCCAGGAAAAAAACAAAGAATCATCGAAAAATTCTTGTTGACGACTCGCCAAAGCCGAATAAACTCAAAGTGAACTGAATCGTTTAGTTTATCGCTCCAGGCGGTCCGCTGATGCTTCGAAAACTCTTCCTGTCACTCACGCTTCTGGTCACAGGTTTCGGAATCTGGCAGGCTTTTGAGGCTACTGCCCGGCAAAAGCCTGAGTCTCCTGACACTGTGACACCTGCCATTTCGGACGTGGGTGCACTCGGTCGCATCGAACCGCAGAGTGAAGTGATCCGCGTCAATGCTCCTTCCGTCATGGAGCCGGCTCAGATTCAGGAACTGCTGGTCAGGGTTGGGGATCGTGTCACTTCGGGGCAGCTGCTGGCGATTCTGGACAGTCAGAATCGAAATCAGGCGAAGGTGACCGAAGCAAGGGCTGCTGACGAACTGGCGAAGCGATCGCTGGAACGAGTTCAGGCCGGAGCCAAATCGGGCGACATCACGTCTCAGGAAGCAAACGTTCGCCGGATTGAAGTGCTGCTGCAGCTGGCAGAAAAGCAACATCAGCGAGCCATCGCACTCCTTCCGACAAAATCCATCAGTTCTGATGACTTCGACGAACGACTGTCCATGGTGGAAGCACGCCGGAATGAGCTTGCACAGGCACGTGCGACTCTGACAGCTCTCAAAGAAATCCGTGATGTTGATGTCCGACACGCGGAAGCGGAGGTCGCAAGAACGGCAGCGAGCATCGAACACGCACTGGCAGACCTCGAAACATCTTCCATTCGAAGTCCTATCGGCGGACGAATTCTGCGAGTTCATTCGCGTGCCGGAGAACGTCTCGGCGATGACGGTCTGCTTGACCTTGGTGACACCTCCAGAATGGACGTCGTTGCAGAAGTCCACGAAGCTGACGTACCACGAGTAAAAATCGGGCAGAGAGCGACAGTCCGGATTCAGACATGGTCTGACGAACTCCATGGGGAAGTCGTGGAAATCGGAATGCTCGTCGGTCGGAAGGATGTTCTTTCCAATGATCCAGTGGATGACACCGATGCTCGTGTCATCGAAGTCCGAGTGCGGCTCGACGAAGACGGAAGTCGTCAGGTCGAAGGACTTTCATACGCCAAAGCCGAGGTGACGATACACACCAGCACCGAGGATCAGCATCGATGAGCCAGAGAATTCCGCTCTCCTGGCTGCAGCTGGTTCATGAGAAGATGAAGCTGCTGGCGGCCATCGCCGGAGTCACCGTCTCCGTGGTTCTGATGTGGATGCAGCTCGGCCTGATGAATGCTCTCTTTGCCAGCGCCATCCGGTTTCATGAATGTGTCACAGGACAGCTGTATGTCGTTCACAGTCAGTACGAATCACTGCTTCGAAGCCACCATTTTTCAAGCCGGCTGCTTTATCGACTGAAGGGGTCTCCCTCCGTGCAGCATGTGTTTCCGATCAGCTTCGGAATGGCTGACTGGAAGAACCCGGAAGACGGTGAATCCAAATCCATTCAGGTCTATGGGATTGAAACAGAACGATGCAGCCTGAACGCTGACGGTGTCATGACTCACCTGCCGGCACTTCGCGAAACAGATACGTTTCTCTTTGACCGAAATGCTCGCCCGGGGTTCGGAGATATCACAGGAGCCTGGCGCCGCAGAGAGCCGCTGGTTACTGAAATCAATCGTCGCCAGATGAAGCTTGTCGGAATCACATCGCTGGGTGCCTCATTCGGAGTCGACGGCAACCTGGTGATGAGTCAGGCCAATTTTCTCCGTCTGTTTCCGGCACGTCGATCGGGTGTCATCGATCTGGGAATCATCGATCTGGAACAGAATGCAGATATAGACTCTGCTCAGAAGCAGTTTCAGGCTGCTCTCGGAAAGGAAGTCCGAGTTCTGAACCGACAGCAGTTTCAGGATCTGGAACTGAAGTACTGGAAGACAGCAACCCCGATTGGAATCATCTTCAGCGCGGGAACAGTTGTCGGTTTCTTCATTGGATTCATCGTGGTCTATCAGATTCTGTATACCGACGTATCGAATCATCTCCCTCATTACGCCACGATGAAGGCGATGGGATTCTCGAACTCTTACCTGTATCGTCTTGTGCTGAGACAATCCTTCCTTCTGGCCATGCTGGGATTTGTGCCGGGAACAATTCTGGCCGCCGGCCTCTACCATTTCCTTGCGAAGGTAACCCTGCTTCCTCTCCAGCTGACCGTGCAGCGAGGTCTCGGGCTCATCGCAGCAACGCTCCTGATGTGCTTCTTTTCCGGTTCAATGGCGATTCGTCGATTGTCTTCTGCCGACCCTGCGGATGTTTTCTGATGTGACTGTCCCCAATGATGCCAGGCCCCGAATCGGCCTGCTACCGTCCAGAGAACAACAGATCTGATCAAAGAATCGAATTCCTGACGAAAATGCACGATCTCTCAACAACCATCCTTGCCGATCAAGCATCAACGGTTCCGGCCGGCCCGGTGATTTCCGGTCGGGGAATCAACTTCTGGTACGGTCAGGGAGAACTGAAGAAGCAGACTCTTTTTGATGTCAGTCTGGATATTCATCAGGGGGAAGTGGTTCTGCTGACTGGTCCCTCGGGATCCGGAAAAACAACGCTGCTCACACTGATTGCCGGTCTCCGATCGATGCAGGACGGCACTCTCAATGTGCTCGGCCATGCTTTACATTCTGCTGACGCAGCGGAGCTTACTCTGATCAGACGCCGCATCGGATTCATTTTTCAGGCTCATAATCTGCTCCCTTATCTCAGTGCCCTTCAGAACGTGCAGCTGATGCTCGATCTTCAGCCGGACGTTTCTGCGGCTGAAGGGCGGAACCGTGCCGAAGAAATGCTCCGCCAGGTCGGACTTGCGGACAGAATTCATTATCCTGTTTCGCGGCTCTCCGGTGGTCAGAAACAGCGAGTCGCTGTGGCCCGGGCACTCGTCGGGGAACCGCATCTGATTCTTGCTGATGAACCCACGGCGGCTCTTGACGGTGCATCCGGACGAGAAGTGGTCAATCTGCTGCAGGGACTGGCTCGAGAACAGCGTCGCCCGGTGCTGATGGTCACTCACGATGTCCGAGTACTCGACATCGCAGACCGCGTCATTCGAATGCAGGACGGCCGACTTTCGACATCAGGAGAGGAATCCGAGTGACGGCCCCTGAAACAAAGTTCCGCACGGAGCAGAAACATCAGCAGATCCTGGAGGCTGGGCGCGATCTGTTCTTTGCTCAGGGTTATGCTGACACGAGCATGGATCAGGTGACACTGCGATCCGGAGTTTCCAAAGCCACGGTTTACAACCATTTTCCATCAAAAGAAAAGCTGTTCGAGGCGGTTGTTCAGGCTGGAGCTGAGAGTGTCTTTTCGCGACTGCCGCCACTGGATCCGGAACATCCGGATCCACTCGAGATTCTGACGGACTATTTTCTTTCACTGACACAGATTCTGTTCTCCGAGGAAGGAGCCTGCATCTGTTATCTCGCCATGTCAGACGGTCGTCGCTTCCCTGAGAATGCGAGGCTGATCTATCAGTCCGGGCCGGGACGCGGAGTCGAACAGATGACGCATTATCTCTCAGAACTGACGGCTGCCGGGGTGATGAACATTTCCGATCCTCACTGGGCTTCGCGCAAACTGCTGGCACTCATCATGCCGCTGACAGATTTCATGGCCAACGGAATGCAGCCACTGGAACCACCAACGCGGTCCGAGATCCGCAAAACGCTCATATTTTTTCTGAAGGGAATCGATGAACTACAGCGTGTGGAGTCTGAACTGAATGGCTCGAAATGAAGCTGATCGCGAAGATCTGATTCGAGAGGCTGTCGCTCTGACGGAACGGTCTGAACTGCAGTGCGTCAGCTTCCCGGACGCTGTCACAGTCGGATACCGCACCACAGGTGCCTTCAGTGTTTTCGTCGGACAGGACCCGGTGTATCAGTTCGATCCTGATTATCGGCTGCGTCGCGCTTATGTGAATGGGTTTCTGTTTCGAAGTCATGAAACAACACTCGCGCGAATGATCCGACAACGAACCGAAGAACAGACTTTGCTGATTCGCTCCGACCTGCTACCCGAAGAACTGGCTGGATTCCGCTTAAAGATGCTCAACCAGCTTCAGACGCTGCTGAGCGATCTCGACACCGGACAGACAAGCATCATTCGCATCGTTCCGGACGGACTGGACATCATTCCCCGGCTGCAGACGACCCTGCAGAACATCATCGGTCGCTCCGACAACTGGCTTTCCACTCCCATTGTCAAAGGGCGATAGCGGCCGGAGACATTCCGTGCGGACGCGGAAACGACTCGCGAATCAGTCAATCGGAACTCAGGGCTCTGTCAGTGACCGGATTGACGCAGTTACGTGAGTGATCCGGTCACTTCATTGATGCAGTCGATCGTGACATCACAAAGCTGCGATACG
This sequence comes from Planctomyces sp., assembly GCA_046345315.1. GTDB lineage: Bacteria > Planctomycetota > Planctomycetia > Planctomycetales > Planctomycetaceae > F1-80-MAGs062. The sequence goes on along the minus strand of JBKDKA010000089.1, from coordinate 14,303 downwards.
GTCGCGGGATTCATTCCCGGCGCCGGCATGAGCACTACGACATCGCCGAGCGGTCTGATGATGACACCCCTTCGGCGAGCCGCCAGGATAACCTGATGTCCGACTCGAAGTTCCGGAGACCACGAAGTCAGCGTGTCTCGATCCCGTACAAGCTCGATCCCGACCATCATGCCCTTCTGTCTGATTTCGGCGACATGAGGGTGATCAGTGAGCACAGAGAGCTTCGTCCGGATCAGCTCAGAAGCCACGCCGACATTCCTGAGCACTTCGTTCCGTTCGAACAGTTCCAGCGATGCAAGCCCCGCCGCACATCCCAGCGGATTTCCGGTGTAGGTGTGGCCGTGGTAAAACGTCCGCCCTTCCCACGGCTCGCCCAGAAACGCATCAAAGATCTCATCGGTGGTCAGAGTCGCGGCAAGCGGCAGATAACCGCCGCTGATTCCTTTCGCCAGGCACAGAAAATCCGGGGAGACGCCTTCCTGCTCGCAGGCAAAGAGCGTTCCGGTTCTTCCAAAGCCGACAGCCACTTCATCAGCAATCAACGGAACAGCATAGCGTGTACAGAGCTCACGGATATGCTTCAGGAATCCGAGTGGATGCACCAGAATACCAGCCGCCCCCTGAACCAGCGGCTCCATGACAACGCCCGCAAGATCGCGATGATTTTCCGAAATGCGTCTTGCGGCTTCACTGAAGCAGAACTGCAGCCACGATTCTCGCGTATGTCCGACAGGAACTCGAAGAGCCACCGGTGACGGAATAGAAACCGTATCAAACAGCAGATGCCTGTAGCAGTGGTGAAACACATCGATCCCGCCGACACTGACAGATCCCAGAGTGTCTCCGTGATAGGCCTGCCCGACGCAGAGAAATCGACGACGATCTTCACTGCCAGAAGCCTTCTGACGATGGAACTGATAAGCCATCTTCAGAGCAACCTCAACACTCGTCGCTCCACTGTCTGAGTAGAAGACTTTCGTCAGCCCTGCCGGAGCCCGCTGAACCAGCGCCCTCGCCAGACGAATTGATGCTTCTCCGGCAAGCCCCAGCAGTGTCGAGTGAGCAATACAGTCCAGCTGATTTCGAATCGCCTGATCAATTTCAGGAACGCGATGCCCGTGGACGTTGCACCAGAGCGAAGACACTCCGTCAATATAACGATGCCCTTCCGCATCAATGAGCTCGAATCCCTCCCCGCCGACAATGATGGGTGCGTTTTCCTGCCGAAATGCACTCATCGGTGCAAACGGATGCCAGACATGATCGTTGTCCCACATCCGAAGAGTGGACAGCGGCAGAGAACCTGTTTCCGGAATACTCATGAAGGCTTCAGTCAGAATCGGACAGAACGGTCGTGACAGACGAGACAGAGCGAATCCCCTCACGCATCAGAGGATTGGATAGGTTAACCGCTGGTCAGATCCCGTTCGATGAGTAGAATTCTGACCACAATGAAAAACTCCGAATCTCCGGATATTCGGAACAGTGGCGACGCAATCAGTGCGGCAGCTCACTCCGAGATGCCAACGGCCCCCCGGCAACTCCTTATAAAGTGAATTGATAATCCCCGATGATTCAGGCGGTTGACCGTATTCTGGAAGAGACTGCAGATCTGCGGTCTGATCTGCTTCAGCATCGTGTTTACGGTTCGATTCGCTCGGTACCGGATCTTCGGCTGTTCATGAGCCATCACGTCTTTGCTGTCCTGGATTTCATGTGGCTTCTGAAGCGTCTGCAGCAGGATGTCTGCTGCACGGCGATCCCCTGGATTCCGGCCCCGGATCCCGGTCTCGCACGTTTTGTGAACGAGATCGTGCTTGCCGAGGAAACGGACGAGGACGGCCATGGTGGTCACTGCAGCCATTTCGAACTCTACCTGGGAGCGATGCAGGACATTGGTGCTTCCGTCAAACCGGTCTGCAACTTTGTAGAATCATTGCGCGGGAAGACGTCCGTTGAAGAGGCACTCCACGCAGTACCGATTCCGACATCGGTTCGCAGTTTTGTCTCATTCACGCATGCTCTGGCTGCGACTTCGACAACAGCGCAAGTGGCAGCGGCATTCTGTTTTGGTCGGGAAGACGTCATCCCGGAGATGTTTCAGCGATTCCTGAGCGGGCTCACTGAACACGGGCTCCCAGCACCACGGCTGCGATACTATATCCAGCGCCATATTGAACTGGACGGCGACCATCACGGTCCGCTGACGCGGCGTCTGGTCAATAAGCTTTGCGGAACGGGACCACAAACTCTCGAACAGTCTGTGATGGCCGCTCGACAGGCAATTTCCCATCGCATCGCACTCTGGGACGGTGTGGTTTCTGAGATCACTGCAAACGTTGACTGATCCATGGTGGAGTTCGTCGTTAACAGGAAGGGTGCAGTTCCTGCTGAACCGCTGGTGAGTTGCGACACTGATGATTGAAGCGACTGGCATCAACCAGAATTCGTGACGATCACATTGCCATTGATCCTCTGGCTTCACAACTCATTCGTGCAATTCGTGTCATTCGTGGTTGTATACCTTATCTGCTCTTCAACCACGGATAACACAAATGCCACGAATCGGGAACCAGCATCGCACCGGGGCAATTCACACAATCGATCATCGAAGCCCAACGACACGCCCATTCGCACTGCAGAACTTCCAGAACCATCCAGTGATACCCTGATGGATGGCCCTTCTCGGACAACACTATTTCGAAAGAAATCCGTGCTTCTTCAGTTCAGCGACCAGACCGCTGGTTCGAGGAAATGCTTTGCGAAGGTCAGCGGCCACGGATGAAGTAAATTCCGGCCCCGTATCCGGACCGAGAGCATCCCGAAGTTCACACAGCAAAGCGACCGCTTCGCGATACTTCGCTGTGGTTCTCATTTCAATGAGAGTTGTCACTTTGGCAACGGTAGCGACTGGTTTCGCCGCCATGCCAGCGAGTCGTTTCTTTCGCTGCTTCTCTTTCGCTGCATTTTCCTGCCGCTCGCGCACCTGCGACCGCTCTTCCGCCAGACGAAAAAGCTCTTCCATTGTTCTGGACGTCTGTCTGGTCGGCCAGGCCGAGATCCTGACGGTCTTCCGAATCGACTGCAACGCATCTGCCTGAACCCGGCCAGAATCGTCTGTTAACAGAGCCTCCAGAAGCTGGAGTCGTTGCTTTTCGGTTTTCTTATCGAGCCAACTCTGAACTGGCAGAGGTCTGGAGGAAGGTTCTTCACAGGATTCCGATTCTGTTGCGGCGACATGAAGCAGGTCTTCGCTGATTCCATAAAAGTTCGCCAGAAGCTGCAGCGATCTCGAAAGAGCACCCATTCCCGCGGGCACAGGCGGTTCAGGACTTTCAAAAGGTTCACAGGCAAGCCATGCGAGATACAGCGGGCGAAGGTCGCCCTTCAGCAGCATTTCACGGACAGGAATGAGTTCATTCAGAAGATCCTCGAGGCCGCTGAAATAGCGTTCCCATCGATCGCCTTCCGAATCCGGATGAATTGAAAGAACACCGCCGGGGCCGTCCTTGTCGCGTTTCCACTCAAGATTGTCGCTGATCAGATAAGGCTTCAGGATCTCGTCGCCACCGGGAAAACCGTTCGGCAATCGAAACATCAGATTCCGAATGCCGAAATCTGCAAAATGAAGATGCAGATCGAATCCCCGGCGCATCATCTCCTTCGTATTTCCGCGAAAGTCACCGAAGTGATATTCGTTGGTAAACTCTCGCCGAGTGACCGTAGCGCGAGTCGACTGCTGCTGCATGAACTTCAGCTGCTCATCGGTGAGCGGTCGATCGACTGCGATAAAGTGGACGTACTGATATTCACTCATGCCCTGGACTACTCATGAGAATCTGACGGCGATGGTTCGGGCAGCAGACTTGTCAGCACCGTACCTGCGAGAGCATAGGCGCCGGCGACGAACGCACCGATCAGTGCCATCCGTGCGGGGTCAGGCTTGTCGGATGCTGACAGTGTGATCGTAAAGAACGCCGCTGCCGTACCGAGGATTCGCCCGCCGATGTTGGCCGCAAAGCTTTCTCCGGTGCCGCGAAGGTGAACCGGGAATACGAGAGGAATGTAATTCCCCCAGAAGCTGAACTGTCCGACGACCAGAACTCCCGCCAGAAAGATTCCGACCTGAATCAGCATCAGGGAGTCAGACTGGAGAGCGCCGCTGGAGATCCAGTAGAACAAGGCGGGCACAAGGATCAGCGAAGGGATCTGGAAGATTCGGAACAGATTTCTTCGACTGACGATCCTGACGGCCAGAATTGCCAACAATGCTCGCCCGATCAGTCCCCCAAGTTCCTGCCAGAGTGTGACGCTGGCAACCACAGCATCGCTGGCGTTTCCTGCGGCCTTCTTCTGGTCCGGTGTGTATTCCGGTTTACCGGTTTCCTTGTTCTTTCCGGCAGGTTCCCCGGCTTTGGCTTTGGCTTCCGCGATCACTTGCTTATGTCCAGCTTCCTTCGGTGTCCCGATGGCCTGAGCACCCAGAATCTGCGGCAGCTGCTGGATGGCACCGAATGCGATTCCATAACTCGCTGCGAATACGAGCGTTGTCGCAATCGTTGTCTTACGGAGTTCGGGACTGAACAACTCGGCGATTGAAGGCCTCCGCAGCGTTCCGGATTCCTTTTTCTTCTGCCACTCCGGAGATTCTGGAAGGAAAGGACGAATCAGCAGCAGCGGCATTGCAGGGATGACACCGGAAATGAGTGTATATCGCCATGCTTCATGACCGCCGGCGATTTCCGGCAGTGAAGCGGCATACATACCGGCGAGAATGTTCATCCCGGCGACCATCAGACCGCCGAGGGATGAAAAGGCCTGAGTCCAGCCGAGGACTTTTTCTCGTTGTTGATGATTCGGAAAGAGTTCGGCCAGCCAGGCGACCGCTGCAACGAACTCCACGCACACCCCAACAAACACACAGCATCGGCAGACGAGCAGCAGAGGCAGGGTCGTGACAAAGCCTGCAGCAAAGGCACCGAATGCGTAGAGCAGAATACTGAATGTGAGCACTCGACGTCGGCCGAGTCGGTCAGTCAGCCAGCCGCCGATCAGACCGAAAACTCCGCCTGCAATTGCGGGAACGAAAAACAGCATTCGAGCCCACTTGACGTATTCCGGCCCCCCGGGGAGCCAGAGAGCGATCGCTGCCGGACGCTGCATACCGCCGGCGACCAACTGTTCAACAATCGGGGCGCTGAGCGAAGCGACGGCCGGCTTGATGATCAGCGGAAGCATCAGGAGTTCGTAGATGTCGAATGCAAAACCGATCGCTGCGATTGTGCAGACCAGCCATTGAACACCTGTCAGAGGGGATGCTGAGCTGGAATTCGGCGAATTCATGGGAACAGGTACCTTGCTGAGGAAGGACATTTTTCGACGTGAAGAGTCTGGCGAAGATGGAACAGGACGCAGAGCCGTTCGCCTTCAAAGGGAGGCCCGGCATCGTAGTCTCGCAGAAACCTCAGTTCAATGAATTCACACGCTCTCGAGTGGTCAACAGCATGAATCGCTCTGCGAATTCCCGGTGTTTGATGTGATTCCGGCTCTTTTCGGCTGCTATGATGACCGCAGGAGGACTGAACTTGCTTGCGAGACTGATGCTTCTCTTTATCCTGATTCCGCTCGCGGAACTCGCCATCCTGACACTGATGGCGCAGTACACGGGTCTGTTGACGACGATTGCGATCGTGCTCGGGACAGGAGCACTTGGAGCGGCTCTGGCGCGCCATCAGGGCTTCCGAGTCTGGCGTGAGGTTCAGCAGCAGCTTTCCGTCGGGAAAATGCCCTCGAATCAGCTGGCAGACGCCGCAATGATCGTTCTTGCTGGTGCATTTCTGATTACGCCCGGACTGATCACGGATACGCTGGGATTCTGCCTTCTGGTGCCGAAAGTTCGACGCTGGGTTGCGAGCCGAATCATGGCGCGAGCCACCTCGGCGTTTCGTCAGGGTGCTCAACAGGGGGCCTGGAAGTTTGAGATTCATTCCGGAGGATTTTCCGGATTCTCATCGAGCGAGCATTTTTCGTCGAACTCAAGGGATCAGAGTACCGGGACCAGAGAAGCTTCTGTAAAAGTCATTGATCCGATTCGCGGACATCTGCGTTCGGTGAATTCGGACGAGTGCAGCCCCTGAAGTTCGGATCCGTCCGGCTTTCGGTAGTGAAAACTCACGCAGATGGTTTAGACTGATCGTTTTCAAAGTGACAACATTTGGACAGCGGCGACCTGAGCGAAATACGCGACCGGTCATCAGGAGCATGAATCATGGGTTTGTTCGACAAACTGCGTAATGAACTGATTGACATTATCGAATGGCTGGATGATTCCAGGCATACACTGGTCTGGCGGTTTCCGCGATACCAGAATGAAATCAAGAATGGAGCTCAGCTGATCGTACGCCCCGGGCAGGTCGCTGTCTTTGTTCACCGCGGTCAGATTGCCGACATCTTCGAACCGGGCAACTATGAGCTGAAGACGGATAATCTTCCGATCCTCAGCACCATTGCTGGCTGGAAATACGGGTTCAACAGCCCGTTTCGCGCGGAAGTTTACTTCGTCAGTACTCGTCAGATCACTGATCTGAAATGGGGAACTCCCAATCCGATCATGCTGCGGGATCCGGAATTCGGCCCGATCCGGATTCGTGCCTTCGGGACATATGGCGTCAAAGCGGCCGATCCGAAGATTCTTCTTCAGGAACTGGTTGGCACCGACAGTGAGTTTGATGCGGACGAAGTCACGGAACTTCTGCGATCTATTATCGTAAGCACACTGGCGGATGTGCTCGGAACATCAAACGTTGCAGCCCTGGATCTGGCATCGAAGTACCAGCAGTTCGGTGAAACCCTGCGGAAAGCTGTTCAGGAGCGAATCGACGACGAATACGGCCTGGAGATTCCTCAGCTGTTCATCGTCAACATTTCACTGCCGGAAGCCGTCGAGAAAGCTCTGGATACGAGAACCAGCATTGGCGTAATCGGCGATCTGAATCGCTTTCAGCAGTATCAGTTTGGCCAAGCGATGACAGCGGCCGCAGAAAACCCCTCCAGTGGAGGTGCAGCGGACGGACTCGGGCTTGGTCTGGGTGTCGCGATGGCCGGAAGAATGATGCCACAAGGCATGTTTCCGGGTGGGGCAGCTCCGACTGTGCAGCCACCGGCGCTTCCGAGTACCTGGCACTACGCAGTGAATGGTCAGACTCTTGGTCCCGTCTCAACGGAGCAGCTGGCATCGGCCGCAGCGGCTGGCCAGTTGAACCAGAAGTCGCTCGTCTGGACAGCGGGAATGCCGGGCTGGCAGGCAGTCGGGACAATTCCTCAGCTGACGGGAATCTTCAGCCCGGCGGCTCCACCACCACTGCCGGCATCCTGACCTCCTGACTGACGGTGACTCTGAATGACATCCCGTTCCGAGGAAATGTCGGAGGCGAATGATCAGTCTGCGGCACCCGAGGCTGCGGACGGATCAGAGTCGTCGCTCGACCTTCGTCGTCGTGACGTTCGTACTCTGGATGCAGGGCGCACGTTTGATGACGGAGAAGGTCGACTTTTTCCCTGCGAAAACTGTGGAGCTGACCTCGAGTTCCATATCGGAATGCAGTCACTGAAATGCAGTTACTGCGGGCATGTCAAGGAGATCCATCGATCTGTTGAAGAACAGATTGTGGAGCAGGACTTTCATGCCATGCTGGAGAAACTCCGGCAGTGGCGGGAGGAGGAATCTTCGGGAGAATCCTCGCGTTCCGATGAAAGCGCTGATGACTCCGCAGGAGAACTGCAGGAGATTCGCTGCGAATCCTGTGGTGGCAATGTTGAGTTTCTGGGAACACTGACCAGCACTCACTGTCCCTATTGCCACGCTCCCGTTCAGCTGGAGAAGGCACACAAGTGCGCAGTGAAGCGAATCCCGGTGGACGGAGTTCTTCCGTTTCAGATCGAACGCAGTCACGCGAAGGAGAACCTGGCACATTGGGTGCGATCTCGATGGTTTGCGCCGACTCAGTTTACGAAAGATGGTGCTGACGGTCGGTTCAACGGAATCTATCTTTCGTACTTTACATTTGATTCGATGACAGCCACTTCCTACAGCGGATCTCGTGGGGAACATTATTACGTGACGGTCGGATCAGGGAAGGATCAGAGAACGGAACAGCGAACTCGATGGTATCCGGCCAGCGGCACATTTCAGCGATTCTTCGACGACATTCTCACGCTGGCAAATACCGGGCTTCGGCGAGACTTCATGATTTCTCTGGAACCCTGGCCGCTGCTGAAAGTAGTCCCTTTCAATCAGCAGATGCTGTCGGGGTTTCTTGCAAGAACTTATGATCTGGAGCTGGATCACTGTTTCGGAGAAGCGAAAGAAAGAATCGACGCGGCAATCCAGACGGAGGTGCGGCAGAGAATCGGTGGTGATGTTCAGCTCGTCGAAAGCGTGAATACTCATTGTGAAGCGATCACATTCAAGCATCTGCTGCTTCCCGTGTGGCTCATGGCCTACCGGTTCCGTGGAAAGTCGTACCAGATCTTCATCAACGCGGCGACGGGGGAAGTTCAGGGAGAACGTCCCTATAGTCCGTGGAAGATTGCTGCGGCGATTGTGATCGGAGGATTAATTTTCGCCGGACTCAGTTTCCTGTCGCAGCAGAACGGGTAGACTCTGAAGTTGCTCTGCTGAATGCCGCTTTCCTGTTCCGGGGCGAAGCAGGTATCAACTGCCATGTACGTTGAATTGAGCTGAATGACGATGCGGTCATTGCAAAGTCGAAACAGACAGGATTGTGAATGATGAAGTACACCAGAATCTTCCGACCACGAGTTTCTTCGGTCTTTACGCGGCTGATTCCGCTGGTATTGATTCTTTCCGTCGCGGCGGGACTGAATTCAGGGCATGCGCAGAATGCGGAAACAGTGAAACTGGTCCCTCAGGCTGACAAGAACGCAATTTATCAACCGGGGTTAATGCCGGATCGGATCATTCTGACCTGGAGCGGGGACCCGTCCACAACGCAGTCTGTGACATGGCGAACATCGGCTGAAGTAACACGCGGACTCGCCGAGATTGCACCAGCCGATGGAGCTCCGGATCTTCAGGCAAAAAGTCGCCAGGTCATCGCGGCAACAGAACCGCTGAAAACTGATGTGACAACAGCGCACTGTCATTCTGTCACGTTTGAAGGATTGACGCCGGCAACGCGATACGCCTACCGTGTTGGTGATGGAGTGAACTGGAGCGAGTGGTTTCATTTTTCGACGGCCTCTGCTTCCGCAGAACCGTTTTCGTTTCTGTACTTCGGTGATGCTCAGAATGACGTTCGGTCACTCTGGTCTCGAGTGGTCCGCGAAGCCTGGCAGAATGAATCAAAGGCGAAGTTTCTGATCCATGCCGGGGATCTGATTAATCGAGCTGAACAGGACTGGGAATGGGGCGAATGGTTCAGTGCTGGTGGCTGGATGAACGGGATGGTGCCAAGCATTCCGGTGCCAGGAAATCACGAAATGACGAAGAACGTCGACGGCAGTCGTCGGCTCAGCGTGCACTGGCGCCCGCAGTTTACACTACCGCAGAATGGTCCTGCAGGGCTCGAAGAGACCTGTTACACCATGGTGTGTCAGGGTGTCCGGATCATTGGAATGAACAGCAATGAGAAACTGAAGGAACAGGCTGAATGGCTGGAACAGGTTCTCAGTCAGAACAAAGAGAAGTGGGTGATCTGTACGTTCCACCATCCGATTTTTTCAACCGGAAAAGATCGGGACAACGCGGAACTTCGTGCACTGTGGAAACCTGTGCTCGACAAGTATCGCGTCGACCTTGTCCTTCAGGGACATGACCACACCTATGGTCGAACAGGGCTGGATACTCCGAAGGCGAGCGTGAATCTGGCAACCGGAGTAAGCCGCGACGATCTCTTCTCGGGAACAGTCTACGTGGTGTCTGTCAGCGGTCCCAAGATGTACAGCGTCCAGAGGCATCCGTTTATGGTGCGCCATGCTGAGAATACACAGTTGTATCAGCTGATCCACATCAACGGAGAGAAGCTCCACTACGAAGCGTTCACAGCAGGAGGTGAACTGTACGATGCCTTCACGCTGGAGAAACAGGCTGGCGAAGTCAATCGACTGACCGATCAGATCCCGAACACACCGGAGCGAGTCAAACCGCCGGTGCCGGAATCGCCAGCAAAGAAGGCTTCGTAAGCAACCGGTGACGGGGTCGGATCGGTTCAGTATCCAGCGAGATCGAGTGCGGGAATTTTCCCGCTGTGTTCAAGTTCGCGAGCCTCGTCCTGAATCTGCTGAAAGCCGTCCCGAACCTGAATCATCACGCGAAGCGATGCCTGCCAGCCTTCGAGCGAGTCGGTGCGTGTGTTGTCAACTGTGAAGAGACAGAGCCGAGCGACATTTCTGGGTACATCACCGGCCGACATATCCAGTCCGTCAGCGATCAGCGTAATGCATCGCTGTACCTGAATCTGAACCGGCACGAGTTCTCTGGTCTGCTGTTTCTCCAGAAGGCGAACTCCTTCCTGAAGCGCATGGACCAGCTTCTCGTAAATCATCAGAAGCATGTCAATTCGCGTCCAGGAATACGCAGTGCTTGTCCTGTATCGTGTGTGTGGATTCATGAGACGTCGTCCAGGAAGAAATCTTCAATTTGAAAAGGTGAGTCTGCGAAACGGTATCCTGCTGCGACTCATCAGGCCGGTAAACATCTGACAGAGTTTCATCAGGCGAAACGTTTCTGCTGTTACGAGACGCAGGACATCTCTCAGATCAGTATGCCTTTTATCTGGCTACTCCGGCGAGCTGTGATGCCACTGTGCTGCTTGTCGACTTCAACTGACTGAGTGCGGATTCCAGCGCTGTGAACTGTTTCAGAAGCTGAGCCTGCTGACGATCGAATGTCGCCTGCTGTCGGTCGAGAGACTTCTGAATTCCCTCGATCTGATCAGTGAAAGACTTATTGGAATTGGCAACGGCACCGTTTTCTGAAGCCATCAATTCACTGAGGAGGTCATCGAGCGTGGCTCCGATGCCGGCTGTGACGCTGATTTCCGCCTCTGCTCCGGATACAACCTGAGCCGATGTCAGTGAGATACGGACCTGTAGGTCAGCCGTGTTCTCATTCTCCGCGTCCCCGGAGAGCACTCTTCCACGCCCGATTCCAGTTTCGCGAACTCCATTGACGACGAAGGCGCCGGCCACGTCTGTTCCGAAATCAGACTGACCAACCGTGAGGCCGAGGTCCGTCAGAGCCGATCCGGATTCGATCAGTACTTCGGAAGTCTTTCCAAAGGACTCTGAGGTCATCACAAGTTTGTCACTGCTGAGACCCACGCGGACCTGTCGCCCTGAAAACTCAGAAGACCCGTTGATCACAGACTGAAGATGATTCGCAAGTTCCTGACGAGTGTAGGTGCCTGCCGTGAGGGTGACAGTTGCCGACGCTCCGTCGAGAGTCAGCTCGATCTCCTGGTTTGCTGACGAAATCACAGTTGAAGCCGCGAGCGCTGAGTTTGCCGTAATCTGAGCCTGCTCAGCCGCCTGTGAGATATCGATCTGGTAAGGGGTCGTCGATGCTTTCGTGCGGGAGCTCCCCAGTACGAATGACACCGCGGAGTTATCGGTCGTGCCCGTCAGAGCAAACAGTCGCTTCACGTCAGCTGTAGATATGTTTTCATCTTCTCCCTGCAGGACCTCACGAAGCCGCGATGAGTTCAGCTGCAGACGTCCCTTATCATTTACGGTGATCCCGATTGATGACAGCCGATTGGCAGAACTGCTGACTCCCGGGACGACATTCAGAACGGCAGATCGGAGCTTCTGCTGGATTGTTGTTGATGCACGATTGCCGAGCAGAAGTCCGCTGACCTCTGTCTGTGCGTTGAACCCGGACTGGTCGTCGATGTACTGAAGCACGTCGTTGAAGGACTTCACAAAGCTTTCTACGGACGCGACTGCCGATTCGACGTCTTTCTCAACCGTCAGAGTAATTTCCTTCCCGGAATCTGCCTGAAGGATGTCAAAACTGACCCCGGAGATCACGTCATTGAAACGATTCGTCGCACTTGCCACGGTAATCGCGCCGGCACCGCTGCCGATTGTCACCTGAGCATCTGCGGCGGCCTGAACCGGGCTGCCAAAGTTGAGTTCCGGCTTCACGGCACCACCCGAACTGGCCGCGAGATTGTTCGTCAGTGAAATCGCATTTTCGGTACCTGTTTTTGTGCTGGTCAGCAGCAGACGGTATGGAGTTGAGCCCCCGGAAGCGTCGCGGACCACACTGGCTGAAACACCGGCGTCAGCTGTGTTGATCGCTGCGACGAGCCCCGAAAGTGTGTTGTTGTTGCTGTCGATGGTGATCGTTCGGCTGGCACCACCACCAGACCGGATCTGAAGCGTTCCCTGGCTGATCTCGGAATCGGCGTCCGCAAATCCCTGACTGGCGACCTGATGCGCTCGCGCCGTCGAGTCCACTTTGAGTCGGTAGACACCGGCAACCGCGTTGTCCGTTGCCGTTGCAGAAACGGCCAGCTCGTCACTGACCTTTACGATCTGTTTCGAGAAGGGGTTTCCGGCCGATCGCGAAAGCTTGCCCACGTCGCTGCGAAGAGTCAGCAGTCGGGCCTCTACGCCACGAAAAGCTGTCTGTTTCTGCTGCAACTCGGTTTTGCGTAATGTAATTCGGTCAACCTGCTGCTTCTGAATCTTCAGCAGGCCTTCAACAATGGTCTGCGTGTCAATTCCGCTGACCAGCCCGTCAATTGTCACTGCCATGCGTCACCCGCCCCCCTGACTGAGAATACCGACGCCCTGGGCCCCCTCCGGTCGCTACTGTACTGCATTCATCCTGATCATCTCATCTCGTTAACTGAAAACGGTCCGATCGGGTGACCGGTATCACCCGGAGCCGATCGGACCGCGAATTTCTTACATCACCAGAGCGAATCTTATCGCAGCAGCGACAGGATCAGCTGAGGTACCTGGTTTGCATTGGACAGTACCGAAGTACCAGCCTGCACCAGAACCTGGCCTTTGGTGAAGTTTGCAATTTCTTCTGCAAAGTCCGTATCGCGGATTACGGATTCTGCATTCACTGTGTTCTCCAGAGTTGCCCGGAGATTGTTCGCTGTTGATTCGAGAGTATTCGACTGGAAAGCTCCCAGAGCACCACGCAGGTTTGTTACGTCATCGATTGCTGAATCGATGACAGCGAGAGAGTCCTGGGACTTCGAAGCGGAAGTCACATCGATTTCGCTCAGGCTGCCGAACTGGTTAGCCGTAACGCCGATGCCCAGTGCATTTGAACTGACCTTCGCGATTGCGATCTTGGCCGTCTGATTCTGGTTGGCACCGATCTGGAAGTTCAGCGAATTGTCCGTCACACTGACGTTACCCTGTGCTCCCGTGACAGTCAGAGTTGCGTCGGTTGCATCCTGAGCAAACTTGATGGACAAGCCCTTCGCTGCTCCGCTGTTGACCGTCAGTACGTTTCCGTCACCTGTAAATGCGTCGCCGTCGATTTCAGCAATGACGTCGATACCTGAGTCGGTGATCGCTGTTGTACCGAATCCTGAACTGGTAGCTCCGGAGGCAACATTTGAAATCACGTCGATTTCGGCTTCCGATCCGAATGCCTGCGAATACAGGCGAGTCGTACCACCGTCGTCTTCAGCCACAACACCCGTCTGTGATGTGAATTCGTTGATTCGGTTGATGACCTGACTCTGTGACAAGCCGGAGTTCAGCGTGATATTGACGCCGTTCACAGTCAGGATTTCGTCGGCAGCCAAAGCACCAGTCTGAGCTGTCGCGGCACTGGCAATGGCTCGCTCGCCTTCTGTGGTCACTTCAACGGTGTAGGCACCGGCGGCAGTGTCAGCTGTACCGCGAAGGAATGTCACATCGGCATCCGATGCAACACCCTGAACACCAGCGGAACCATCGAGGAGTTTCTTTGTACCGAACTGGGTATTGCTTGCAATTCGGTCAATTGTTTCGAGAGCGTTCGTGATTTCAGCCTGGTTTGCTGCAAGGGCGTCGTCGTCCAGCACCCCGGAGTTTGCTGAGTCGAGAGCAAGGCTGCGGACCTTGACCAGCAGTGAGTTGATTTCGTTCAGTGCACCTTCTGCTGTCTGAACAACAGAGGTGGCTTTTTCTGAGTTATCGATCGCCTGTTTGAGGCCAGCGATCTGAGCTCGCTGCTTTTCAGAAATCACCAGAGCCGCAGGACCGTCAGCTCCACGGTTGACTTTCAGCCCGGATGACCGCCGTTCAATCGATCTGGCGACATTGTT
>JBKDKA010000088.1:0-12309 GCA_046345315.1 Planctomyces sp. | reverse complement strand
GCTCTAATGGCCGTCGGAGCGGTATAGAAGATCGAAACGCGATATTTTTCGATGATCTCCCAGAATCGGCCTTCATCCGGCCAGTTGGGAGCTCCTTCGTACATAACCACGGTCGCTCCGTTCGAAAGCGGCCCGTAGCAGATGTAGCTGTGACCGGTGATCCAGCCAACGTCGGCTGTGCACCAGTAGGTATCATCTTCCTTGAGATCGAAGACCCACTGAGACGTCATTGTCGTTCCCAGAAGATATCCGGCCGATGTGTGCAGAACGCCCTTTGGTTTGCCGGTACTTCCGGAGGTGTAAAGGATGAAGAGCGGATGTTCGCTGTCGACGTGCACCGGATCGCAGTCTGACGAAGCTTTCTCCATGAGATCGTGCCACCAGTAATCGCGGTCGGGAACCATATCAACGTCCCCTCCTGTTCTGCGCACGACGACCACTTTTTCAACGGAGGGGGATTTTTCGAGGCTCGCATCGACAGCGGATTTCAGAGGAATCTCTTTGCCACGACGCCAGCCGCCGTCGGACGTGACAACCACTTTCGACTGAGCGTCATTGTTTCGATCTGCTACGGCATCGGCGCTGAATCCGCCAAAGATAATTGAATGGACAGCACCGATTCGGGAGCAGGCCAGCATTGCGATGACCAGTTCAGGAATCATCGGCATGTAAAGTGTGACGCGATCGCCGGTCTGAACTCCCAGCTTCCTCAGGACGTTCGCAAACTTACAGACTTCTCGATGCAGGTCCTGGTATCGCAGAACGCGCGTATCACCGGGTTCCCCTTCCCAGATGATCGCCGCTTTGTTTTTTCTCGCCCCTTTCAGGTGACGATCAAGGCAGTTGTAGCTGACATTCAGCTTTCCGCCTGAAAACCACTTCGTATTGGGCATCTGCCCTTCCATCACGGAATCAAAGCGGCGAAACCAGTCAAGATTCGCGGCCATTTCACCCCAGAAGCCTGCCGGATCATCTTTTGCTCGCTGCCACATCTGTTCGTACTGAGCTTCTGAACTGATGTGAGCGTTTGCAGAGAACGTTGCCGGTGGAGCGAAACGTCGCGTTTCGTTGAGGCTGCTGTGGATACTTTGCTTCGCGGGCTGGTTCATGCCGATCAGGGCTCCTTAATGTCATGTGCTGTCCCATGTGATGACCATGGACAACAGAAATTCAGGGACAGCAGAAATCGATTGGATTGGATGGATGTACAAATGATATCTGGATCAAATCTCAAAACCGGGACAGGCATCCCTGGAATTGCAGGATTTTCAGGCAAACGCTGCGTCCAGCGGGAGCCAGTCCCGGTTTTGAAATCACCTGTACACGAGGTTGAGTGCTCGAAAGTCTGACATTCTTGCGCACGAAATGGCGATTGTCCAATGCGGAATCGGCACTTGTGCCCGACTTCCGTCAGAACAACTTTCGCTGCTGTCCCGGCATGATCGGTCGAGCAAAACCGGAAGAATCGAGTTCCGGAAGCTTTTGGTTCAGACCCAGGCGGCCGGCGAATACATGAAACACGCGCTGAATCTGTTCCGCGAGTTCGCCTTCCCCAGTCATTCTCTGATGCCATTGAGTACTGTTCATCAGACCGCCACGAGTTCTTCGGATCTGATTCTCAACTTTCTCGGCCAGAGCGGTCGGCAGCCGGCTCAGCCAACTTCGGAAGACCGGCTCCACGCTCAACGGAAGTCTGAGCAGCTGGTAGCTGGCGGATGAGGCTCCAGCTTCTGCTGCTGCCTTCAGAATTGCCGGAATCTCCGAATCATTGAGGCCGGGGATGACCGGGGCAACCATCACTCGCACGGGGATCGACGCATCAGAGAGCGTTTTGATGGCTCTGAGCCGTGCTTCCGGAGTGCTCGTTCGCGGTTCCATCATTCCCGACAGTTCATAACGGAGTGTTGTAATGGAAATACTGACATGAACGAGACGTGAGTCTGCCATGCTTCGGAGAATATCGAGATCCCGCGTGATCAATGCGTTTTTGGTGATGATCGCAACCGGGTGTCGGTACCGCAGTGCAACCTGAAGGCACTGTCGAGTCAGCTGAAATTCTCGTTCCGCGGGCTGATAGCAGTCTGTAACTCCCGAAAACACAATCTTTTCCGGCTGCCAGTCTTCTGTGGCGAGGAACTCTTCAAAGAGCCGCGGAGCTTGATGTTTCACGAGGATCTTCGAATCAAAATCATTTCCGGCATTGAAGCCCAGATACTCATGACTGTTTCGAGCATAACAATACGAACACCCGTGCACACAGCCGCGATACGGATTCAGGCTGTACCGGAACGGTATGTCCGGTGATTTGTTCTCTGAAACGATCGTTCTGGCCTCATCGGGGAGGTACTGGACTGTGATCCGCCGATCGTGCGATGAGGAATCCGGATCGAGGTGACTCCCGTCATCCTCGTCGACGCGGTACACCCGATCGAACCGATTCGGCGGGTCGGAAAACTGCTGAGACCACTGTGTCATGGCGAATCGGTCATGTCAATAAATGTCTGTTGGGTGCGATTGCGATGGATGGGGCTTTTGTGATGTCTTGTTCGATTCGGGGTTTTTTCCTGAAAAGTACTGTTTTTCTGAAAAACCGCCTGAAGTGATTGTGGCGAAGCTGCCGAAGATTCTAACAGGAGTCGGATTGTCGTTGTTCAGAGAGATGTCGTCGACGACATTTTCAGGAATTCAGAGGGGTCTGTGAAAATGCGAAACAAAGTCATGTGGACCAGAACTGCGAGCATTGCAGCCTGTTTCGGAATCCTCTTGTCGTCTCAGATGAATGCGGCAAATGCTGCCGGAAAGAGCGTGATTCGCGACGTGGAACTGTCTGAGGACGGCGTCCTTCACGGTCACGTGTTCAGCAGTGAGGGGGCGGCTGTTCCGGAGAAGAAGGTTGCTGTCAACTTCCGTGGAAAAGCTGTCGCTCGTGCTGTCACTTCTGAAGACGGGCGGTTTGCTGTGGCCGGTGTTCGTGGCGGAGCTCACGACATCGCTGTTGGCGATCAGGTCTTTTCTGTCCGAGTCTGGAAGAATGGCACGGCGCCAAAAAGTGCAAGCCCGGCTCTTGTGCTGACCGACAAGTCAGGGATCGTCCGTGGGCAGGGAATGGACCAGTTCGGAAATCCAATCGGCCCGACATCCGGCCTCGGACTGCTCGACGTGGTCACGGTCGGATCACTCGCAGCTGGTGGTGCTGGTGTGTATTACGGTGTCGAGAATAACAATGAGCTCGGTGATCTAAAGGTTCAGCTTCAGCAGCTGGCGTCTCCTTGATGCCATTCAGGGCCTTCAGTCCCGCTGGCTGACCGTGCAATTGAACAAGAACTCGACCCGCAGTCTTTCTGCGGGTCTTTTGCATTTCAGGACACTTCGGCAGCCTCTGGTCGCGTCAATCAGACGAGCTGTTTCAAAGGGCGCCTTCACCGGTGATGACGACGCGAAGTGTCCTGACCATGACTTTCAGATCATTGATCAGGCAACAGTTCTGAAGATAAAGCAGGTCGTACGCGACCTTCTTGCGGAATCCGTCGAGCTCATTGTCGTAGCCGTTAACAACCTGAGCGATTCCGGTGAGTCCGGGTTTCAGACCCAGTCGGTCCACGTAACCGGGAATATGAGCTGACAATTGCTGCATGAACTCGGGGCGTTCCGGACGAGGCCCTACCAGAGACATATCGCCGCAGAGCACGTTCCACAGCTGAGGAAGTTCGTCAATCCTCGCGCGTCGCAGAAATTTTCCGACCGGAGTCACTCTCGCATCACCTGCCGTAGCGAATCGAGCGCCATTCTTCTCGGCGTCATTTCTCATCGTTCGAAATTTGTAGATCGTGAATGGGCGTCCGAAGTTGTTTAGTTCGCGGCGATCACGACCCGGCTGCCGACGATTGATCTCACCGGAGTAAGGACGTTCCGTCTGGCGACGGTCTTTGCTTTTCTTTTTTCGCAGATTCAGACCGACGCGAGTCTGGCTGTAGATCATGGGGCCGGGCGATGTCAGCTTCACGAGAATTGCAGCTGTTACCATCAGCGGGAAACAGAGGAACATCAGGGTCAGTGCCCCGACAATGTCGAAGAGCCGTTTGAAGACCCGAAATGACACCGGAAGGCAGCAGAGATTTTCTCGTGGCTCAACCAGCTGAAGCTTTCGAATCCATTCAGTTCGGGGAAGCTCATATGAGTATCCCGAAACAATATCTGACAGCGAGCCATTTCGTCCTGATGCCGCATTCAACGACGTTCCTTCGTCGATCGGCGCTGTGGTTGCAGATATCTTCTTGTCTGAGAGTAGTGCCGTATTCATTGCTGCTGATTCAAACTTCGTTTTTCTGGCAGAAATCAGGACTTCATCACTCTGGATGATTCCCGGCGCTTGTGCAGACGCAGAATGCCCCTGATGTAACAGGACGATAACCTGCAGCAGCTCACGTTGCTGCCGGAATTCATTCCATAACGCAGTTCTGAGCAGCAACATTTTTCAGGCGGATCGATCTGTTGCTTTCCTGACACGTTCATTGTTGACGGAAAGCCGCAATACAGGTTGTCTCGCAGCCGGTTGACGCGCATTCCGGGCTGGGCTGTGATCTGTTTGCCGACAGTACCGGATCTTCCGGTTTTATCGATGACCGCCGGGATCAGCGAGTTTCTGATCCATTGAATCAAACGATTCGCGGACGGCTGACACTGCCTGTTCAATCGTCTCTGTGCTGAAAGCGGCAGAAACAAACATCGCTTCAAACTGACTGCAGGGAAGGTAAACACCTCGTTCGAGAAGCTGATGAAACCATCCCGCAAACCGTTTTGTGTCGGAGGCTTTTGCCGAATCGAAATCGACCACGGGCGCTGACGCAAAAAAAGTTGTCAGCATGCTTCCAACTCGATTGATCTGAACGGGGATCTTCCGTTGTTCAGCCGTCGACCGAATTCCCGCCTCCAGCTGCGCAGAAAGCTGTTCGAGTCGCGGATAAGGATTCTCATCAATGATCAGTTTCAGCATCGCCGTCCCGGCGGCCATGGCAAGAGGATTTCCAGAGAGCGTGCCTGCCTGATAGACGGAACCGATCGGCGAGACTACATTCATGATGTCAGCTCGTCCGCCGTAAGCGCCCACAGGCAGCCCTGCCCCGAGGATTTTTCCCAGAGTTGTCATATCAGGGCGAATTCCGAGACGTTCCTGAGCACCTCCGGCAGCGACGCGAAATCCCGTCATGACTTCATCGAAGATCAACACGGTGCCGTGCTCGGTGCAGAGAGCTCGGAGTGTCTTCAGAAAGTCATCCGAGGGAACTACACAGCCCATGTTGCCACAGACGGGTTCCATGATGACAGCAGCCAGTTCCCTTCCACGATCTGCGAACGCTGCCTGCAGCGATTGACTGCAGTTGTACGGAAGAATCAGCGTGTCTCGGGTGCAGCCTTCCGGCACGCCGGGACTGGATGGCGTGCCGTGAGTCAGAGCGCCGCTTCCGGCCTGTACGAGCAGACTGTCGACGTGCCCATGGTAACAGCCTGCAAACTTGATGATCAGATTTCTGCCGGTGAATCCCCGGGCGACACGAATCGCGGACATGGTGGCTTCCGTTCCGGAATTCACCATTCGAACTTTCTCGATGGAAGGCACCAGCTGAATGACAAGCTCTGCGAGTTCACTCTCCTGAACGGTCGGCGCACCAAAGCTTGTTCCTGTTTCCAGAGCCTGACGGATTGCCTTTGTGATGACTGGATGGCAGTGACCGAACAGATGCGGGCCCCAGGAGCCGACGAAATCAAGGTATCGATTTCCGTCGATATCGAAAAGATAAGGCCCCTCGCCTCGAGCGATGAATGGCGGCGTACCACCGACAGCACCAAATGCCCGGGCCGGGCTGTTGACACCGCCGGGAATCGACTGACTTGCTCGAGCGAACTCCTTCTGACTTCTGGAAAGGCGATTCATCGGGGGCTGGATTCCGGTCTGAAAAATTCTGGAGTTGGGTTCAAAACCGCGACTGGCTCCCGTCTGGGGGGAGGATTACTACAGAATCAGAAGCAGTAAGGGTGTCTGTCCCGGTTTTGTAATGCGCTCAGGTGGTGAATTAAAGCGGACTGAGTGAAGTGAACTTACTCGACAATCTCAAGACCGGCGCGTCCCGCCTTCAATTTGTCGACCACCTCTGAGGTTTTTCCGGTGTTGGAAAGATTCAGCCATCGGAGTTTCGGGAGTTCGACAAGTCGAGAAATTCCTTCGTCATCCATCTGAGTTCCTGCCAAATTGAGTCTCTGCAGCGCAGAAAACTTCAGCAGAGACCCGGCAGCCTCGTTCGTGATTCCGGTCGCTTCCAGATTCAGTTCTTCAATTTTTGACAGCGTTGTGAGCTGCTCAAGAACTGCGTCATCACATTCGGTTTCCCAGAGTCCGAGATAAGTCAGCCCTGAAAGAGTTTTCAGCTTTGCGATGCCCTCTCCGGATGCGACTCGACATTCACTGATATCGAGGAACTCCAGTTTCGGAAGTGAACTGATGATTGTGAGCCCATCGTCATCAAGCGAAGTTCCGCGGAGTTCCAGTCGATCAATCTCCTTCAGGCCAGCGATGTGAGCAATTCCGGCTCCTGTGACATCTGTATCTCTGATGCGGAGACGCTTCAGGTTTTTCAGGCCGGCCAGTGAGGCCATTCCTGCATCCGTGATTCGCGACGAATCCATCTGAAGAGATTCCAGCGTGGAGATAGCTGCTATGGACTCCATGGCTCCGTCGGTCGCCGCAGTTTCATTGAGATTCAGTGATGTCAGCTTCAGATTTCTGAGTTTCGCAATTCCGGCATCCGTGATTTTGCACTTTTCCAGCTGCAGATCCACGAGCGACTTCATCTCGCCGATGATCGCCAGTCCTTCGTCGTTGACGTTGCCATTTCGAAGGTCGAGAGCTCTGAGTTTGGGAAGATTCTTCAGTGAATTCAGCCCGGAGTTCGTCATTCCGGTTCGCCGAAGGATGACAGCTTCCAGCGACTGCAGATTTTCCATGGCTTTCAGAGTCGCATCGCCGATCGCAGAATCGGTGAGGTCGACCCGGCGGAGCGACGTCAGTTTCGACAGGACTTCCATTCCTTTGTCTGTCATCCCGGGGCCGGAGAACCGGACGCTGGTTGTTCCAGGAATCCCATCAAGGTGCTTCAGAGATTCGGAAATGTCAGTGTCACTCGAAGTTGAAATTTCCCGAACTTTGCCTGATTTGTCGCGTACCAGAGTAAAATTCGCCGCTTCGAGTGCAGCAACTGCCTCGGGCGAATCCTGTGGTTCCGATGCCTTTTTGTCCGCTGCGGGCGTCGTTTGTGCACCGCCGTCTGCGGAGGGAGCTGCATTCCCCGGACCCGAAGGAGATTTCTGGCAGCCGATCAGGCACAGCGGTCCTGTGATCAGGGCCAGCAGGAGCGATGTTTTGAGAGCCAGGAGATTTACAGGGGGACGCAGAAACATGCAGAACTCAGCTCCGGAAAAGGCTGGTGAACAACAGATTCATCAGAGGCGGACCACGGATTCAGAGATTCACCGGGCCGCTGAACGGAGAGCATAGGAGGGCGTTTCGGTGATCGCAATCGACCCGAATCTTTTGACCGGAGGAAGAAGGCGAACATGACCCTGTTTTGTTTTTATGAAATCGTTGCTGTTTGTTCTCGTGTCGCTAACATAGTTGATGCGTGTTCAGGGAGATTTCCCGATTTTCTGCCCGTTCGGCCTGAGAACCTGAAGTCCGGGTGACCGAGCGAACAGGCGATTTCCGCGGTTTGTAAAGCTGAAGGTAGCTCAATGGCGAATCAATCAAATCGACGTCGTTTTCTGCAGCACTCTGCTGCTCTGGGTACTGCGTTCTGGGTCGGTGGGCAGCCGATTGTGAGAGCGACAGCTTCGTCAGCCCTTCAGTCTCTCAGTGGCGCCAGCATCGGTGTCGGTGGGAAAGGCAGCAGCGATTCCAGTCACATTGCAGAACAGGGAGTGAAAATCGTCGGCATCTGTGACGTCGATGAGCGAACACTCACGAAGAAGGGACGCGAAAAGGCGTTTGCCGATGCTGCGAAGTTCACCGACTTCCGCGAAATGCTCGACAAGATCGGCGACAAGATCGATCTCGTGACGGTCAGCACTCCCGACCATACGCATGCTGCTGCGGCCATCAAGGCCATGAAGATGAAGAAGCATGTCTACTGTCAGAAACCACTGACCTGGTCCATCTACGAAGCTCGTCGGATGCGCGAAGTCGCCGCTGAGACGGGTGTCGTGACTCAGATGGGAAATCAGGGAACATCGGAAGATGGCCTTCGAAACGCCGTCGAAGTCATTCGCTCCGGTGCACTGGGCGATGTGACAGAAGTTCATGTCTGGACGAATCGCCCTGTCTGGCCGCAGGGAATTGGTCGTCCTGCCGGCGAAGATCCGATTCCGAAGGAACTCAACTGGGATGCATGGATTGGCCCTGCGGCAATGCGTCCTTACAAAGAAGGTGTGTATCACTCCTTCAAATGGCGAGGTTGGGTGGATTTCGGTACCGGTGCATTGGGAGATATGGCCTGCCACACTACGAATCTTCCGGTGATGGCACTTGAACTCTGGGACCCGATCGCAGTGACGGCGGTCAAGAACCCCGGAATCTTCGAGAAGGAAACCTTCCCGGGAGCAACGACGCTGAAGTTTGAGTTCCCCAAACGGAACAATCTCGCCGCCTGCGAATTCTACTGGTACGACGGTGGTAATCTTCCGTCGGAGAAGCTCACTTCTCAGCTGCCGGAGGCATTTCGCAAGAAGGTCGAAGAGCAGCGAAAAGGTGGCAGCAAGACCAGTGCGGCTCTGGTTGTCGGAAGCAAGGGGATGCTGTTGTCGGAAAACGATTACGGCGCCAAGTTCACTCTGCTTCCGGAAAAGAACTATGCCGATTTCAAGGCCCCTGAAGCAACCCTGCCCCGCATTCCATTCAAAGGTGGAACCGATGAACGGCAGAAATGGGAGTTTGTGGAAACCTGCAAAGGGGAATACAAACCCGGAACAATGTCCAATTTCGGCTATGCCGGTCGACTCACGGAAACGATTCTTGTTGGCAACCTTGCCGTGCGAGCCGGTGAAGGCCAGCGAATCGAGTGGGACGCGAAGAATCTCGTCAGCACGAATCTTCCTGAGCTGAATCAGTTCGTAAAGCGCGAATATCGGGAAGGCTGGACTATCTGATCTGATTCGGATGGTCAGGCGGATTCAGCCTGTTCAGCATTGATCAGGTGAAAGTCAATTGCGAGGCATACTGGGAGTTCTCTCAGTATGCCTCTTTTGTTTTGCGAGCCAGTCGGATCAGGATTCCTTGAAGGTGGCGAACGGCGAACAGGGAGGGGCGTGTGGAAGGACGTTGCACGTAACGTCCCTGCCGCGATGAGCACAGAACGCTATCAGGAATCAAGATTGAGGTTGCTTGTCATTCCCGCGCAGGCGGGAATGATCGAAATCACAAATCAGGTGTTGATGATTCAGTTGTGCCATTTCGAATCATGTTTTCTCGCGAACGGCGTCATTGATTCTCGCCTTCATCGGCAGCTCGCCAGCATTGGGAACCAGTGGCAGTGACCTGATAACGGCCGAATTCTGCTGCAGCAGAAACAGCCGCCCCCGTTTCTGGTCCGGCAGTTTTTTTCGGGCAGCTGCAGAAACTGCCGCGGCAGCTTCTGAAAGCAACCGAAAAACCCGCACTTTCGATGCAATCCGAAGAATCCGTAACACCAGTCTCTTCCGAAACTTCGTCATAACCCTCACATTTTAACTCAACATACTGACCGTGTTTTTCCGATCGAACAGAGTATCCGGTATACCCGACAGAACCGGTACAGTCTGCAATTACGGATCGATCGGAATCTTCGATGAAAACGACACGAGTTTTTGCTTCCGCCAGCCTGTTGATCAGCAGCGTGGCACTGATTGTGGTGACCAGTATTTCCGGAAGAGGAGAAACTGGCGTCGCAAGACTGTCATCCTACAGTCCGCAGGACAGCGGGCAGGTACAGGGATTCGCCCCTGCTCCGGTTCCCGATGGCAGTGGATACGTCGAAGGTCCCGGAGTTGTCTATGAAGCTCCAATGGGAGCTCCGGGAGGGTATCCGATGGACGGAACCTATCCTCAGCCTTCAGAGTATGCTCCCTATTTCGATCAGAGCTTCGGAGCCACGGAGATGGTTCCGGGGGGCATGATGCAGGGGCAGCAGCCGTTTGGTCCGCTGCTGATGTTCGAGCAGAATCTGGACGACGGGCTGGGCTACAGTAAAGGCTATAGTCGTCTCAATGCTCGAATTCCTTATCATCTGATGCCGAACACCACCGTGCTGATGGGAGACGTTTCCGCGTCCGTCACCAGCAACGGCGATCCGATGTACAACTATGGTCTGGTTTACCGCAACTATGATCAGTATCGAAACCGAATCTTCGGATTGAATGCGTTCGGTGACTACGATCAGGGATACGGGAATAAAGACTGGAATCGAGTTTCAGTTGGTTTTGAGTCTCTTGGCAAGTACATCGACTGGCGTGCCAACGGTTACCGAATCGTCGGCGATGATTCAGTGCTGCTGTCGAGCACTCTGACGGGAAATCCGTTCTTCCTGGGAACTGGTGTGTCGAAGAATCGCCAGCGAGTCTGGGACAACGCTTACTCCGGGTTTGATCTCGAAACCGGGGGGCCGCTCCCGATTCTCGGCCGTTATGGGCTCAACATGTACGTTGGGGGTTATTACCTCGGAAACGACAATGGATTCGATACCGCAGGATTTCAGGCTCGGTGGCAGGCACTCGTCACCGAGTCGCTCAGTGTGAACACTTATCTGACAACGGATGACACGTTCGGGACGAACAGCTGGGTGAGTCTGTCGTACACGATTCCGAACTACCGCAATCGCCGAATTCTCCGACCGACAGAAGTTCGGGAGCGACTGCAGGATCCGGTGGTTCGAAGCAATCGTATTCACACAAACATCGACACGACCAACGACAACGAAGCACTGCTGAACAAGAACGGTCTGGCCTACACGCTGATTCATGTGGACCCGAACGCAACGGCTCCCGGCGACGGTTCATTCGAGAATCCGTTCAACACATTTCAGCAGGCTGCTGACAACAACAATGCACTCGTTGATACGATTCGTGTGATTCCACGGGGCGATGACACAGGCACTAATCTGACCGCCAACGGAGGCATCACTCTGTTCGACTGTCAGACTCTGATGAGTTCGACACAGGCACTGACCTTCACGGACTTCGGAGGCACCGTCAATACGATTGCCGGTATCCCGACCACCAGTAACCTCGGGGCACTGATTTCCAATCCGACGATGGTTGCCGGAGGCAGTGTTGTCCGTCTGGCCGATCAGAACACGATTCTCGGAATGCGAATCGATGCGTCCAATACGGCGAACACAGTGTTCGGCAACGCGATCCTGAACACCGCACCGATCACCGATGTCACTCTTGCTTCGAATACGCTGACTGACTACGTCACGGGTGCGAATCTGCAGAACGTCAATGGGCGGGTGGTCATCACCGGCAACGCGTTCACAGGTCGAGCCGGCACTTCGGTTTCTGGCCTGAACCTCACCTCTGCGGTGGGCTCCACATCGAATCTGCTGGTGCGACAGAACACTGCGACGACGAACAGCGGGACTGGTCTGAGCATCGTTGCCAAGAACGGCAGCACGATCAATGCGAGCAATCCTGATTCCGTCGCGACACCGACCGGAGTCCTGAACAACACGACGACAGGGAATGGGACCGGGATTCTGATGGAAGCTCAGCCTGGAGCGATAATCAACGCTGTTGTTGAAGGGAATACCTCAACTGGCAATACTGTGGATGGCTTCGCAGGACGTTCCGACGGCGGTATCTTCAGGCTCGCCAGCATGTCCGGCAACCAGTTCAACAACAACACACATCATGGAGCTTACGTTCACTATCTGAACAACGGTCTGTTTACTGCGGTCTCTGAAGACGCGGATCGGGATGGGAATCTCGATGCTGGCGAAGACCTCAACGGAAACGGACGGCTTGATCGAGGGATCGTTCAGAATAACTTCAATAACAATCTGGCTGCGGGGATGTGTATCTTCGGTGAGGATGCTGTTGACAACGGGGCGGCCGGGGCGGGATCTCCAGATGCACTCGGGCGGTTCGATATCGGTGATGGTGCCGGAGCAATCGGAGCTGCCGGGTCGGGGAACAACTTTTTCGGAAACGGATCGGCCGGGATCGCTTATGATCTGACAGGATTCGCTACCGGGCAGATCAATGCACTGAACAACAATATTCAGGGCCAGA
>JBKDKA010000087.1:0-3074 GCA_046345315.1 Planctomyces sp. | reverse complement strand
AAAGAGGGTTTCTCGGGACAGTCCGGGATTGCGATGCGAGTTCTGACGCCGCTGTTTCAACGCTACGGAGTGGACGCAGTGCTCTGTGGGCACGATGAGATGCAGGAACGTTCGCTGGTGCCCGGTGTGGAGACACTGCCGGACGGGACTGAACGAGAACATCAGATTCATTTTTTCGACGTCGGGATGGGTGGCGATGGTCTCCGCGGACCATCAAAGAACGCAGAGAACCCGTTCCGAAAGTATCTGGCTCATACTGACAACCCGGAAGTCTGGGATGGCAAACGCCTCGTCAGCGGTGGCAAGCACTACGGGCACCTCGAAGTCAACGTTGCTCCCGATGACCTGGGCAAGTGGAAAGTCACCATTGAGCCTGTCCACGCGTTTCCGCTGATGGATGCTGATGGCAATGTCACGGGCTGGGAACGCCGAGTCTGCAACGATGTCGTTGAGATTCCTCAGCAATAGATCAGCAGCACCATTCGCTGACAGCATGAAAGCGATACTGCAGTTCTGCACAACAGATGCATACGAAGGATCTCTCGCTGCATCTTCGATAACACCTCTGAACGAGGGCGATTCCCTCTTTCCTCTTCGTGTTCTTCGTGGTTCTCTTTTCGTTTCCACCCTGAACCAAAACAGAACAGATCGAATTCACAAGAAGGACACTAAGATCACGAAGAACTTTTCGCCGTGTCTTCGATCCAGCCACTGAACGACCACAAGTCCCTGTTTTCCCTTCGTGAACTTCGTGTTCTTCGTGGTCCACTATTCATTTCCAACCTGAACCGAAGCAGAACAGTTTGGATTTACAAGAAGGACAGGAAGTGCACTAAGAGAAATCCAATCTCGAAATTAAGGAGTCTGCCACATACGATCTGCGATGAACCGACCGAGCTGCCATTCCCGCTCTTCCACCTTCGTAGATTTCTGTTCCTCATCATTTTCAACTCACGACGAACAGGCCAAATCCAAAGAGAGCGGCTTTGCATGTGAAATGAGGGATCGCTATTGTTTGATCAGCCGACCGAGATACACGGCAGATTCGATATCCGCGTTGCTGACTGCGATCAACTGAACTCAGTAAGAGGCGTCCATGAATTCAGACACCGTCGTTCGAAACGCACCGCTGATGCTGATGGTGCTGCTCTGCTGGAATGGAATCACCTTCCGTTCGACGGTATCAGCGCAGACGACTTCTGAGGAATCACACGGCGATGTGATTCCGATGCAGACATCGGACGGAATCGAATTTGGAATCTGGCCTGGTCGACCACAGAAACCCGCACCGACTCTGATTGTTCTGGCCAGCACGATTCAAGCCACTCTGGGTCAGGCCTATTATCGTCAATGCGGAAATCAGCTCGCGGAACACGGTTTCCTTTGCGTCACGATTGACCTCTCGTGCCACGGGATCCAGAAACGTCCCGACGAACCCGAAGGCATCGCGGGATGGCGATATCGCTGCGACCGTCAGGAAAATTTTATCACTGACCTGAATCAGCGATTGTCTGCAGTCCTCACATGGCTGATTGAACAGCAACTGACTGACCCTGAACGAATAGCAGTCTGCGGGACTTCTCGCGGCGGGTATTCAGCGCTGCAGTATGCTGCGTCGGATTCGCGAGTTCGTTGTGTCGCCGCCTTCGCCCCAGTCACTGATCTGTCGAAACTTTCGGAGTTTCAGGGTGCGGAGAACAATCCACTCGTTCAGGCGCTGTCACTCGAGAACTCCGCCCCTCGCCTCGCA
Organism: Planctomyces sp.; assembly: GCA_046345315.1. Taxonomy (GTDB): domain Bacteria; phylum Planctomycetota; class Planctomycetia; order Planctomycetales; family Planctomycetaceae; genus F1-80-MAGs062. Next base: position 1,324 of record JBKDKA010000087.1, on the reverse strand, counting down.
GGCCGCAGCGTCTGGTTGATCATCGGCGACCGTGACCTTCGAGTCAGCACAGACAGTGCAGTCCGATTTGCGAGGCAGGTGACCGAACAGTCGCTGACCGCGAAAGTGTCTCCTGACGTGGATCTGCACGTTGTCGCCGAACCCAAAGGTCACACAACGCCGGCGGGTGCTCCGGAAATGGCATCGACATGGATTCTCCGCAAGCTGAGCAACAACTGACTCCTGAATTCCCCTTTACTGCAAGACTCACGGGATTGAAGATTTCCAGAAGAATTCTGGAAATCTTCAGACGACAACCGTTCGCACAACTTTCTGTGGCCTCACCATTGCAAGCTTGTTGTGTCCTGCATTCTGGTAGGGTGTGACAAGCGGAGCGCTGGCACACCAAATAGCCACACAGATGGTGTGCCAGCGCTCCGCTTGTCACACCCTACGACCTGCGCAATTCGAAATCGTGTGCCGCCGGGCCCAACTTCCGGAAGTCCATAGTTCCCATCGCTGACCGCTGATATCATAATTGTGGGCACAGTCCCCGCCCAAATAATTCCTTCCGATCACTGATGAAGAGGATCCGCCATGGATCAGCAGACAGCCATTCGACATGATCAGCACCATCCTCGACCACTGTTGCTCGCATTGTCAGGTTTTCTGATGTTCGTCGTCCTGCCAGAGGCGACCTGCGCATCTGAGGCAACTGAGAAGCTTTCTTACAACCGCGATGTTCGGCCGATCCTCGCCGACAAATGCTTTCACTGCCATGGGCCCGATGCAAAGACGAGGAAAGCCGACCTGCGGCTCGACACGGAGGAAGGCTCACGAGTCGCAGCATCCGACGGAGTTTCCGGTCATGTCATCCAGCCAGGCAAGCCTGACAACAGCCTTTTGATTGAGCGTATCCGGTCCACTGATGAATCAACGGTGATGCCGCCACCGGAATCGAAGAAGCCCCTGACACCAGCTCAGGTTGAAATTCTCACCCGATGGATATCAGAGGGAGCTGAGTATCAGAAACACTGGTCGTTCGAGCCAGTTCGGGATGCAACGCCCCCGAATGCGGGACCATCGGCGCATCCGGTCGACCAGTTTCTGAACGCGGAGATCTCTCGAAAGGGACTTACGCCTCAGCCGGAAGCAAGCCGGGAAACACTGATCCGTCGCGTCGCATTCACGCTGACCGGATTGCCTCCACGGCCGGAAGAGGTCGAAGCTTATCTTTCGGATCATGCCAGTGGCGCGTATGAACGAATGGTGGATCGCTATCTCGAGTCACCTCGGTATGGTGAGGAGATGGCGAAGCACTGGCTGGATGTGGCTCGCTATGCAG
>JBKDKA010000086.1:0-14216 GCA_046345315.1 Planctomyces sp. | reverse complement strand
GTCAGTAGCGCGAGCTCCATGGTCAACCGGGGTCGACGGGCAGAGGACCGTTGGGATGTAGGTCTTGGCTGCAGCGACTGTGTCCGGGAAGTTGGGGTCGTTGTAAACGGCACCGGTCGAATTCGGATTGAGAAACGACGTTGTGTAGCTGTAAGGTGCTGTGCCCATCTGAGCAAATGTCAGCTGGTGATCCATCTTGTTGTAAACGTTTGCCTGATCGATGTACGGCAGGATCAGCGTGCAGGTGGACTGTGTCATGTACACAGTCGTTGTGCTTCCCGTGCTGTCGCACTGTCCTGGGTGTGGCAGCTTCTGGAACGAACTTTCAAAGTTATGGACAGCCAGTCCGATCTGCTTCATGTTGTTCTTGCACTGTGTTCGGCGTGCAGATTCTCTGGCCTGCTGAACGGCTGGCAGAAGCAGTGAAACGAGCACTGCGATAATTGCGATGACAACCAGCAGCTCGATCAGTGTGAACCCGCGTCGGGCCTGCTGGCAGGCCTGACTCTTACGAATCATCTTCTTCATTACAAAAACTCTCCTGTTAAAACTCCGATAAGAAACATGGATTTCGAATTGGCTCACGCGAGCCCGAGAGTCATGTTTCAGTGTCTCACCCGGCTCTGCAGACATCGGACACGACCGTCATCATCAGATTCTCACGACCGATGGTGCACTGCATCGTTCGCAAGGTCTAATGATTCAGGTACCTGTCCGCGTCCGCAGCCAATCGCCGACGGCTTGACGTTGGCGGACTTTAGGTTCTTTTGTGAATCGCCGGAGAAGCTTGCGTTAAGAAATTGTGAATCCGGAGATTCGGTCGGGGTGAATGCTCCCGAAGTTCGCCTTCATTCTCAGCAGATGCTGAGCACCGCGACGAGGGAGGCAGCGGAAAGACCGGGCGGACAATTTTCCTTCGTCATCCTGCCGGTTTCTGGCCACCGGTTGCCATGGCGGAAAAAACAAACCGCTTTGGTGGCTGCTCAATTGATGACGAACAGGTCCATCAGCTCGTGAACCGGAGTTGCCTCCAGTGACGACTGATCGAGGCAGCGATGGAAGATTTCCTGACAACGTGCTTCCGGAAACCGTGTTCGAAGGCTGGTGAGAAACTTTCTCTCGAGGACCGGGATGCCTTCAGCACGACGCCGACGATGCCCGATCGGATACTCGATTTCCACTTTTTCCGTCGATGATCCGTTTTTGAAGAAGATCTGGATCGCATTGGCAATCGACCGTTTATCCGCTTCGTGATACTCGGCGGAATATCGTTTGTCTTCGGAAACGACCATTTTCTCCCGGAGCTGATCGATTCTCGGATCTGCCTGATGAAAATCATCACGATAATGATCTGCATTGAGGGTTCCCAGGAGAAGCGGAACGGCGATCATGTACTGCAGGCAATGATCACGGTCCGCGAAATTGGCCAGCGGTCCGGATTTTGAGATGATACGAATGGCTGATTCATGTGTCGTGATTTCAATCCGGTCGATGTCATCGATCCGGTCTCTGACCATCGGATGGAGACGGACCGCTGCTTCGACAGCTGTCTGCGCATGGAATTCTGCCGGGAAAGAGATTTTGAACAGCACGTTTTCCATGACGTAGGAGTCCAGCGTCTGGCGAATGACGAAGGGACGTTCCTTGAACAGTACGTCATAGAAGCCCCATTTCGGAGCCGTCAGCACCGAAGGAATTCCCATTTCGCCTTTCATGGTCATCATCGCAAGGCGGACGCCTCGTGAAGTGGCATCGCCTGCCGCCCATGATTTTCTGGAACCTGCATTCGGAGCGTGGCGGTAGGTTCGAAGCGCACAGCCATCTACCCAGGCCTGAGAAAGAGCATCGACAATCTGATCACGCGTGCCTCCCAGCATCCGAGTGACAACTCCCGTGGTAGCGACACGAACCAGCAGCACATGGTCGAGGCCGACGCGATTGAAGCTGTTCTCCAGGGCCATGACCCCCTGAATTTCGTGAGCCTGGATCATTGCGGTCAGGACATCCCGGATGGTCAGTGGCTGCCGTCCGCGTGCGACGGCCGTGCGGCTCAGGTAATCCGCTGTGGCAAGAATTCCCCCGAGATTGTCCGATGGGTGGCCCCATTCCGCGGCAAGCCAGGTGTCGTTGAAGTCGAGCCAGCGGATAATGCACCCGATGTCCCAGGCGGCCTTGACCGGATCGAGCACGTGCGAAGTGCCCGGAACTCGAGCACCATTCAGAACCACTGTGTCCGGCACCATCGGGCCGAGATGTTTGGTGCATTCGGGGTACTGCAGAGCCAGCAGGCCGCAGCCGAGCGTATCCATCAGGCAGTTGCGTGCGGTATTGAATGCTTCGCTGCTGGTGATCGGGTGGCTGACCAGATAGTCTGCGAGCTCAACCAGAAGTGAGTCCGGGGCAGGGCGATTGGCCACATCGACATGAGCACTCATGGTGTAATTTCCGTCTCTGAAGTACTACTTCTCTGAAATACAGCACCAGGAAAAGTTGGCGGAAGGAATGATGGCAGCATTCGGATTTGCTGCCAGCAGCTTACAGATTTCTTCTTCGGATTCGATGGCGAACATCCCCATCTCTTCGACAATCTCGGGGGGCATTCCGCTGTAAAGATAAACCCGAGCTTTCTGCATGGTCTGAATGAGCTGAATGGTTTCCCGGCCGTCGTTCGGCGGATCTCTTCTCAGCGGTTTCAGAAGATCTTCCGGTTCATTGGTCCGACGCAGCATGCTCATGCCGGGACCTTCGGGCACAGGAACATCAGCGATGACAGCGATCCGCCCGCCCTGGTGCACCAGACGGCTGACGGATTCGAGCGCAGCGCCCACCTGCTTCCATGCGAAGCGTCCTCCCGCCGGAACGGAGACGATCACGAGGTCGAAGTTTTTCCTGGCGGAGATTCTCCAGTGAGCATTGAGCAGGTTCTGGCTTTCCTGCTGAACTCGGTCAGCAGTGCCCGTCAGTACCCAGCCGGCACCACCTGATGAGTCCGGAACGATCTGAACGGCAATCTGAGTTCCCAGCAGCCAGCCGATTTCGTCAACCAGAGCTCGGGCGGGGCGAGCCTGATCCGGCGTCAGCTCCGGATGACCGGATGCATTCATTCGCTGGTTCGTTGAGGAATCGGACATTGACGGATAAACAACGCTGGTTGTGCCGCGATAGCCGAGAGCACTGTCAAAGCCTGCGACGCCGACAGTGACGATCAGGTCTGCTTCCAGAAGAAGTCGGTTCAGATAAACTCGCTCACCACCCGCGGAGCTGGCGAGATATCCCTGGTGAGTCTGGTCATCGGGATCATGAATCTGAAAAAGAATCCGATTGCGAGTCGATTCCGGTATGGCAGATCGAAGCTCAGACCAGTCATTGCCTTCGACATCGCGAGGAAGAAGGACGCTGAGTCGGATATCCTCCGAAGAGATCCCATGGAACAGTTCTGCACACTGAGTGATGATTTCGGAAACGAACGGTGTCTCCGGATCGACAGCGATGACGATTCGATCCCCCGGCACAGCGCACTGAGAAAAGGACGGCAGGTCCAGAGGTTGATTCAGAGCCTGCTCAATTTTTCTGCGGAAATCGACATCAACTTCCGGAATCGTCCGAAACAGTGACGAGGACGCCGGAAGACTGAGGGGGGCGGAAATCGTTCCCCCGGAGATGACGATCGAGCCTGAATGATCCATGGAATGATTGACTGGTTATCTGGAGTTCCGTGTATAGGACTATCACGGTGTCGCACGATCCTGATCAGATCGCTGCGTCTGCGTTGCCTTTTTATCACAATCCGGCTGACCTGCATGGTTTCCCGCCGTCGGATCGTGAATTTTACAGAAACACGGCGCCCCAGTCTCGTTTCCGAAGACGGCTTTTGCAGTTCATCTCGGGAGTTCCGGGTAAATTTCCTGCAGGAACATCGTTTCTGCTGCCGTCTCTTGTTGTCAGGGGATGCAGAAAATAGACTCTGGAGTTTGGTTTGGCGTCAAAACCCGGTCTGTCCCGGCTGATTGGCGATTCTGTGGCTGGTGATTCTGCCTGTGGCCGGTGATTTTGACAGAGGACTTAACGTTGAGAGCTCTGATCAGCGACATACACGGCAATCTGGAGGCTCTGCAGGCCGTCCTGGCGGATATCGAAAGCCGCGGAATCAAAGAGGTTTACTGCCTCGGCGACGTTGTCGGTTACGGACCGAATCCGGCCGAGTGCATTGATCTCGTCATGGACCTCGAAATGTGCCTGCTTGGTAATCATGACCAGGCGGCGCTTTTTGATCCGGAAGGATTTAATGCTGGTGCAGAACGAGCGATTTTCTGGACACGTTCCGTGCTGGAACGTGGCACCGGGCCTCGCGCTGAACGTCGGTGGGATTTCCTCGGTGAACTCTCACGTCGACATCGTGATGATGCGTCGCGATCGATCTATGTTCACGGTTCTGCCAGAAATCCACTGAATGAATATGTGTTTCCGGATGACATCTACAATCAGGTAAAGATGGAGAAAATCTTTGCTCTGGTTGAACAGTATTGTTTTCAGGGTCACACGCACATCCCGGGAATCTTTACGGAATCGCTCGAGTTTGTGTCACCGGAAGAAACGGATTTTCGTTACACGCTCGGAAGCCAGAAACTGATGATCAACGTCGGTTCTGTGGGCCAGCCGAGGAACAATGATGCTCGATCGTCTTACGTCACTGTCGATGGTGATCAGCTCACTTTTCATCGCGTTTCGTACGATTTCGAAAAGACCATCGAGAAAATCTACGCCATTCCGGAACTGGATAATTTCCTCGGAGATCGCCTTCGGGAAGGTCGCTGACCGGTTTTCAGGCTCCTGATTTCAATGTGGATGGAGCGATTTTCGGAATTCTCGCGAAAAACTCCGGAGATCTGTCTGCTGATGCGGACATCTCTCCCCAAGTGAATATCATGGGAACCGTGTCATTTTGTTCCCGGACCCCGGCGGCTGCTGTCGCGTCGTCGATGATCAGCATTCATCGAAGTTTACGGCCCGATCTGATGTCCCTGGTCCGCTTATCGAGAAAAGTATCTGCTGATCGTTCCGGTTGCTGCCGGCGACGCGCTGACTGACTTCTGTCTTATGGAAAATCGACGACTCTTCGCATTTCTCTTCCTTTCGGTCGGAGTGATGCTGATCTGGGAGAACTTTGTTACTCCCCGGCTCTTTCCGCCAAAACCAAAGCCCATCCCTGAAGCTGCAGTCCCGGAAAAGGCTGCCGGGGCAGGGCAGTCTGCCGAAGCTGGAGTTGCTGCCGATCAGAAAGCCCCTGCGGATGCTGGTGTCGCTGGAAGTGAACCGGCAGCAGCACCGGATAAGGTGGCTGCGTCTGATCCCGCAGCACCTGACAAGTCCGCATCGCCAGCGTTCACGCCGAATCCGGAAGCATTCGTGACGCTCGGATCACTCGACCCGAAGAGTGGTTATGCGATGGAAGTCAGGCTCAGCAGTGCCGGCGCCTCAATTGAAACGATTTCTCTGACAGATCCGCAGTTTCGGGATCTGCGTGACGAAACAAAGCAGGTTCAGATTGTCGGGAATAACACCAGTCGTGATCGATCGTTTTCGCTGGCTGCTGACCTCATCGATCGACAGCTGCAGGGCAATTCAGATCTGACCCTGGAAACGGCTGACTGGAAGCTTGAAGAAGAGTCCGAGACTGCCGAAGGTAAACAGGCTCGGTTTTCTTTCATGGCTCCTGATGGTTCGGTACGCGTCGACAAGACATATCGCCTGTCGAAACTGAAGCTGAGTCCCGTTCAGGTGGTACCTTCGTTTCGAGATGATCCTTCGGGATACACGCTCGAAGTTGCGATCAGTCTGACGAATCTGTCTCAGAAAGAGCAGACGCTGACGTATGAGCTCCAGGGCCCCGTGGGCTTGTTGCTGGAAAATGATGAGCACACGAGCAAATATCGGGATATCAAAATTGAATTTCTGACTGCGACGGACGATATCACACTGACGTCGCAGAGCGTGGTCAAGAGCTGCGAGAAGTATGAACAGGAAGCCGGTCGAGCACTGTCAACACGCGATCTTTATTCCAAACTCAGTGCGAATGACAAATGGACCGGTGTGTTTCGCTACGCGGGTATCGACGTTCAGTTTTTTGCAGCTCTGGTTGCACCAATCGACAGTCGTTCGGAGGAGGAACGGCAGGCATCTCGCTGGATTGATCGGACTTACCCGACGCTGGTAGAACGGAATCTCCGCGATGCGAGGCTCAGTGACGTCAGTTTTCGGATGGTATCAGTACCCCTGACGCTTTCAGCCGAAGGCGATCAGAAGAGTGTGGAACACCGATACGCGCTGTTCGCCGGGCCGAAACGTCGCGAACTGCTCGATCCACTTCCGCTCGCGGCATCGCGAGTGCTCGACTACGGATCCTGGTTCGGTTTTGTTGCTCGCGGAATGCACTGGGTTCTGGATCTGTTTTACGGCTTTGGAATGCCTTACTGGCTGGCGATCATATCGCTGACGGTGCTTGTTCGTGGCTGCATGTTTCCGCTGTCGAAAAAGCAGGCCATCAGTGCTGCCAAAATGAAGGACCTTCAGCCGAAACTGAATGAGCTGAAGCTCAAGTATGGTGACGACAAGGAAAAACTGGCCCGAGCTCAGATGGAACTCTGGCGGAAGCACAATATCAATCCTGTTGGTGGTTGTGTTCCAGTCATGTTTCAGCTGCCGGTGTTTGTCGGACTGTTCACATCGCTGAACACGGCGGTGGATCTCCGCATGTCAGGTTTTCTGTGGATGCGAAATCTTGCCGCTCCGGATGCATTGTTTCGGCTGCCCTTCGAACTTCCGTATCTCGGTTATGACTTCAGCATCCTTCCGTGCATCACCGTTGCGCTGTTTCTGGTTCAGCAGAAGATGTTTATGCCACCTGCAGTGGATGAACAGCAGGAAGCGCAGCACAAGATGATGAACATAATGACTGTGTTCTTCGGCGTTCTGTTCTGGCATCAGCCTGCGGGGCTCTGTGTTTACTATATCGCGTCGAGTCTCTGGGGGATTGCTGAGCGGAAGCTGCTGGGGACGGGGAGTACTTCCACGGATTCATCAGTCAGCGACAGCTCTTCCGAGGGATCTTCTGGTGAATCGAACGCTGTCGTGACGACTGTTGCGGCAGCAGGAAATCGTCCTGCAGGAAAACCGAGTTCTGAGGCGAAAGCTCCTGGGTTTCTCCAGAAGTGGATTGAGATGGCTCAGGAAGCAAAAACCAATGCCGAGAAGACTGAGTCTCGTGAATCTCGCAACAGGAAGAACAAGAAGTCGCGTTAGTGCTCTGAGACAACTCGATGTCAGGGGCCGGCCGCAGTCATTCGTGGGCAGGCGGGAATCCTTTGCCATAATCTGGATTCCCGCCTGCGCGGGAATGACGATATTTCTGGTTTCTGGATGGTACCGAACGCAAGTGTATCTTCAGTTATGAAAAATGGTCGACGAAAGGTGGTTCTTGTGTGCCACTGGCTATGCCAGTGTGTTGGCTGGAAACCAACGGGATAGCCAATGGCACATATCAGTTGAACTTTGACAGAGCACTGGTCGCTGATTCATCACAATGCTGTGAGAAAGTCTGATGATGGAACGCCTGTCGGCAATAGAGCCTCATTCGGCACTTCCGCATCGGAAGTGCTGCTCAGTGGTGAATGATCTCTTTCTGCCCGTCCTGATGTTCGGCGCACTTGGCGGGATGTCCTGGGCTGTGCGAGGCTGTTCCGGATACGGGGCGGTTGCCGGCTGCCTGTTCGCTGGTGTGCTTTGGGGTACTGCATGGTGGTATCTTTCCAACGAGCCTGCAGGCGCGCCGCAACGTCGGTACTCATCCGGGTGGGTGATTCTTGCGCTGACTCTTGGAATTGGCCTCTCCGGGGCTCGCGGCTGGATGCAGTGGCCATCTTTCTTCAGCGGCCAACTACAGACGAATGCGGGTAAGGGCGAGTGGGTTCCGATCTCACCGTTTTACGGCTATCTGTGGATGTTCATTGCTGGCGTTCCTTGGGCAGGGCTGGGGGCATGTGCTCTGGCCTGGTGCGGGTCAGAGCGGCCGACTCGAGTCTGGCACTGGGCTCTGAGAATCGCGTGTGGTGTCGGAGGTGCGATGCTGATTCGCGGGCTTTACACGGCCTTCCCAGCCTGGTTTTTTCCGCTCTATCAGGATATGGAAAGTCGATATCTGGATCTGGCCACCAATCCGAATCTCAAACGTCTCATGAACGACTGCGGTGCGGCACTGCTGCACCTTGGCTTTTATCTGGGATTTCTTTCGTATGAAGTGATTCGGCGAAACTGGCGGAACGTCACTCTTATTCTGACGACAGGCCTTCTGAACGGAATTGGCTGGGCAGCACTCCAGACCTGGAAGTTTTCGGAAGTCTTCTGGAAAGACTCTCAGTTCAACTTCTGGCGCTGCTGGGAATCGAGTGGTGGTATCAGCATCGGAATCGCTCTGGGAGTGTCCTGGTTTCTTGTCAATCGGAAATCAGCAACGTCTCGCAGTGCGGAAATCCGAGGAGTGACGGATCCGTTGGAATGGTTTCTGATCTTCTGTGGCGTCACTGCATTCGGGGCGACATTCATGCAGCTGCAGATGGCCGGATGGGCGAGCCTTCTGGTACCGATTCTGTACTTGTTTGCTGCGTGTTTCTGTCTGCAGCGAACATCTGCGGGTGTCGGAGGACTCGCTGAACGGTTTGCCGTCATCGTGCTCGTTCTGCTGTTCAGCCTCGTTCGAGTATTTCCGTTTCTGCTGCCGGGTGAAGCACAGAATGTTTTCATCATCGGATGTGCAGCCGACGTGCTGATTTCCGGAGCGGGTGTTTTCTGGTACTTCCGGAGGTTCAGAGCAGGCCGTTGCAGGCTTGAGAGCAGTTCCGATGATGATCTGACTCGTCGTGAAGCTGCGCTGCAGGAGTTTGCCGTTGGATTCGGAATTCTGACGGGGCTGGGATTGTCCGTAAGAAACGGCGCGAAAGGCTGGTTCAATATTTACGTCGGTAACGAAGACTACTGGAGTGGAGTGCTGTGGAAGATTGCCGGTCCACTGATGGCCGTCATTCTGCTCGCGATTTGTCTTCGTTGTCTGTACCGGGGCCGGAAGTCATCGAAACCCCAGCGGCTTTCATCGCGGTTTGCGTCTTTCGCGATCTGGACCGTGCTGTTTGTTCAGAACGTACTCGCTCAACTGGTCACGGGACCGCCGTCTCTTTGGAACGAGTTCATTTTCAGCATCTACTACGTTCTGCTTTTTCTGATCACCGCAGTGATTGCAATTCATTACGGTACGAACCAACAGCGTTCGATCAACGATCAGGACGTTCTGCTGGCGCCCACTGAATAAAGAAAAAGTCACGGACCTCTGATTCCGAAAGCGGGCGAGGCTGCGGTGCCGGAGCTCGAACGGTCTGAACATCAGGAACTGTTTTCGTCAGTTGTTCCTGACGACGCTTCTCCATCCGCTCAGCCACTTGTGTCCGAGTGACGTAGGATGCCTGAGAGAGCCACCGGAAGGTCATCGCAGGCACAGAGAACGCAGTTCGTGTCACTACAGATGCAGCGTGACGAAAGGGAATCGGTATCGTTGGCATCTCCGGAACTGGTCGCCACACGGAAAAACGTTCTCCGCAGCAGAGACAACGGTAGCCGGAACGATACAGTATCCCGAGGAGCACGATACGCAGAAATGATCGGGACGGAATACAACGCGATGAGGACCCGCAGCGGGAACATTTCATGCCAGAAAGCAACTTCCGTGAATGCGACTCTGGCCCGCCGGAGACATCTCCGAAAGAGTCGGGACTATGGTGAAGAATTCAACTTCTGAAGCTGAACGTCCCGGGTGTCATCTGAATTCAAGAGTGAATGACTGCCCGAATATTGCCTCAGATCAGTGTGGCTGTCAACACCTCGGATGCTGAAAATCTTTCTCAGGAATTCCCAGATTCCGTGGTTTCCGTGAGTTGTCAGTTGAGTTTCAGCTCATCGTCGGACTGGATTCAGACTCGAGCTCGAACAATTGCTCCGAGTTCCTGCAGCCGCAGTTCTCGTTCCTGAATGAAACACTGAATGCTGACGGAAGCATCTTCCGGGAGTGTCCTGCTTCCTGCCTTTGCCGTTTCCTCAATCTGCAGTGCGCTTCTGGCACCAACGATCGCAGAAGTGACTTCCGGTCTTCGCAGGACCCACGCAAGCGCGAGTTCTGGTGTGGACCAGCTGAGGTCGTGTGCAATCCGGTCAAGTTGTGCGACGAAACGAAGGTTCACATCAAGCTGTGGAGCCAGAAACCTCGGGTCTCTGGAACGATGATCAGTCGGTGCCAGAGAAGCAACGCGTTCGGCGTTGAACGTGCCGGTCAGCAGCCCTTTTCCCATCGGACTGTAGCAGATGACCCCCGTCTGCTGACTGATGCACCAGGGAAGGATCTCATCCTCGACTTCCCGAGCGATCATGCTGTAGGGAGGTTGAACCGAAGTTACATGTTCAATCGCCATGAGACGCTGAAGCTGAGCAACGGAATGATTGGACACGCCGATGTATCGGACTTTCCCCTGTTTTCTGAGGTCAGCAAGTGCCTGCCATGCTTCCTCAATATCTGCGTCCGGGTCGGGCCAGTGAAGCTGATAAAGATCGATGGAGTCCACTTTCAGGCGGCGCAGGCTGGCTTCACATTCCTTCATCACGCTTTCTCGTTTGAGGCATCCAACGATATCGTGAGTTGCCGTCGGGACTCGTCCGCATTTTGTGGCGATGATGGGGCGTTGTGACACGGGAATTCTTTTCAGAGCCTCAGCCACCAGCTCTTCGCTGCGGCCTTCTCCGTAAACTGCTGCGGTGTCGATCCAGTTGACTCCCAGTTCAACAGCTCGAACAATCGCTTTCACTGCGTCGGTCTCATTCTGATCGCCCCAGCCGAATTTCCAGGCACCTCCACCAATAGCCCAGGTCCCCAGGCCGATGGTGCTCAGATTCAGGTCGCTTTTTCCAAGGCGTCGATACTGCATGTTGGTGTTTTCACTTCAGCGGTTGTCAGAGGGGTTCCGGGAATCATCTGCTATCATAAAGTGCTGAGGAATCAGGAACCAGTCATGAGGAATCTGTGGGTTCTGTCTTCGATCGATGATCATCCCTGTCTGAGAGATCCTGATTTCGTATATATTCCATTCCAAAACTTCTGAGCGGGTTTCAGGTCTGTTTGAGATTTAGAGGGGCTGACGAATGCCGGGTTCTTCAGAATCGTGTTCGGACGGGGGGCAGTGTTCCGAATTTCCGGGAATGGTCGCTGATGCCGTGCAGCATGATTCTGTCGTCGTTGATGTCCGTCGAGTGGCTCTGGAAACATGGATGGTTCGACTTCGTTGTCCGGAGATCGCTCGACGGATCGTGCCGGGACAGTTTCTGATGATTCGTCCGACCGGAACATCGAGTGACCCGCTGCTTGGACGTCCGTTTGCTCTTTACCGTGTGTTCAACGATTCCGATGGCAAACCTGCTGATGTTGAGTTTGGTTTTGTCCGAGTCGGGAAAATGACTTCGCTGATGGCTGAATGGCGTCCGGGAGATCGCGTTCGCGTGTGGGGGCCGCTTGGCAACGGGTTCCCTTTGCCGGAATGTCAGCATTTGATCTGCGTTGCCGGGGGAATCGGGCAGACTCCTTTTCTCACTGTGCTTCAGGAAGCGAAGCGCCTTCGGACGTTTGGTGTTCCGGAACGCAATCCAAAGACCATTCCGGAAACGCTCACCATGTGTTACGGCGTTCGCTCCCGCGAGGCGATTGCCGGTGTTGAAGACTTTGAACAATCCGGAATCGGGATGCAGATCGCGACCGAAGACGGCAGCTTCGGGCATCATGGACGTGTCACCGATGTACTCAGGCGGTGTCTCAGCGAAAGTCGGGGTTCGGTGTGGGTCTACAGCTGCGGCCCGGAACCGATGATGAAGGCTGTGGCTGAGATCTGTGCCGAAGTCGATGTGCCCTGCTGGCTGTCACTTGAAACGCCGATGGCCTGCGGATTCGGAGCCTGTTTCAGCTGCGTCACCCGAGTTCGCGAGCCTGACGGCTCATGGGATTATCGTCGCACATGTGTCGAGGGGCCGGTATTCCGAGCTGATCGACTCCTGCTGTAAGTCTTCCCGCATCCCTTGAATCCCTGAAGAGTTCAGGGTTCCGTGCACCCATCGCAGGCAGGCATGTCCTGCCGACATATGGCTTTCAATCCGAGCCATGCAGATGCCAGCTGCGAGAAGGATGATATGGTCATCGTTCCGAAGGGGGCGCAGGCCGTTTGCACTCAGTACATTCGGCAGTTGAGATAACAGCACGGGGACCGAGCTGGAGATCATGTTGCCGTAGTTCTCAAGATTATTGAGCACTTCGATTTCAGGGAATTCAAGCTTTGCAGAGGCAATCAGCGCTTTGAGAAGTTTGCCGCTCGGCTGATGAGGTGCAACGATGACTCGTTCCCCCGGCTTTCGCTCGATGGAATCCAATGCCGCTCGAAGGTTATCCAGCATCAGTTCAATGCCGTTCAGAAAGACCGGTTCGGCATTCATCCGCATGACTGTCCGCTTCACCGGGACGCCATGAAACGTGTAGACGTCCGAAAGATCCTTGTGAAAGAGAGGCTGATTATTGATCCTGCGGTGAGCCGGGATCTCAAAATCTTCGCTCCGGACGATTCCGACGGGTAGTCCGGAGTTTCTTTCCAGAACGGCTGCCGTCGCACCGGCGGAGACGATGCCGCAGAAAAGGCGATCTGATGAATCGTGCCAGGTTTCGGGTGTTTCAATCGAAAGCAGAGCGATCCGTTCTTCTCCGGGCGATCCTTCAAGATGCAGGACTCCGTCCTGCATGAGCCTGAGGAACCCACTGCAACCGTGATTGGCCGCGTGGATCTGGCCTGGTCTCAGTCGAAATCGCTCGCGAAGGAATTCCGAAAGACTCGCGCAGGCGGTGTCGTCAGTTCCGGAATGGCAAAGCAGAATTCGGGAGAAATCCTGAAGGGACGTCTGCGTCGCTGACTGAAGCTGAAGGCAGATCGCTTCTGCCAGGTCGAGTGAGGAGACATTTCCAGCAAGGATCCTTCTGACCTCGACTCCCGTGGATCGACGAATGGTATCAATCCCTGAAAATCCGCGATTCTCACCAAGGCGAGACAGCTCAAGGATTGCCTGATTGTCAATTGTCTGAAAAAGGTCAGTGCGATCGAAAACATCCACGACTGCGCTGAGACCAATGTGAGGCTGCACAGATTTCGTCCCGTCAGGATTGCCTCAGGTTATCCGGAAGAACCTCCGGATGTGCCGAAAAACTCCGTTGCAGGCAAAAGGCAACGGACTGACACGGAGCAAAATGCGCGACGGTCAGACCTGAATTTCGTAACCTTTCCGCTGTTCGCGAGCCTGCCATTGAGCTGCATCGGAATCTCCCACGATCTGTTCAGTCTCCGGGTTCCACTGGATCGTGCGATTGAGCCGAATGGCAATGTTTGCGAGGTGACACACTGTCATGGCGCGATGATGGCTGTGAACGTCGCTGATCGGCTGAGTCCGGTCAACGATGCACTCGAAGAAGTTCCGCATGTGGTCGCCGGGTTCTTTGCCCTTGTAAAGCGTTCGTAGAGTTTCGTCACTGAACGGCTTTGTCTTCAGGCTGTCGACTGCAGCTCCCGTGAGCTTGCCTCGATTGACGAAAATTCTGCCTTCGGTCCCCTCCAGCATCAGCCCGTTGTCGAAGCCAAGTTCCGGAGCATTGTCACGAATGTGCAGAACGGCGTTATTGGCAAACGTTGCTGTCACATGGAATTCTGTGGCAGTGTTGTACTGAGTTGCATCCTCGGGCACACCGTTCTTCATGGCGACCGGATGCTTTGCCATCACAGGCTCGACTTTGACCGGACCCGTGTTTTCGAGATTGAATGCCCAGGCCGCCACGTCGACATGATGAGCACCCCAGTCGGTCATCTTTCCGCCGGAGTACTCATACCACCAGCGAAATTCATAATGGCAGCGGGAATTTCCATACCTGCCGTCAGTCGGCTTGAAACGGTATTCGGTGTAGGGAGCCTGACCCAGCCACATATCCCAGTTCAGACCCTTCGGAATGTCTGCAACCGGAATTGAACCGCTCGAAGGGGCACCGCCGATGGCGACTGTAACGGTCTTCAGTTCTCCGATTCGTCCCTCCCTGACAAGGGCTACTG
>JBKDKA010000085.1:0-40669 GCA_046345315.1 Planctomyces sp. | reverse complement strand
CAGGGATGAATTCGAAGCCCGGACTGACTCCCGTTGAACAGTGTTCAGCTAAAGAACCCTACCAGAAAGACTGTTGCTTTACGATCGGCCCGATCCAGGACTGACGGTCGAAGGCAAAACCAAGAACGCCTGACGAAACCGGGACTGGCTCCCGCACAGAGCTGAATACGCATGCAACTTCGTTGGTTGAAGCGTGACTGTTTAAGTTACGACAGAGCCTCTCAGCACGGTGGTGCGAACGAACACTGGGCTGAGAGGGCATGGACTTTCATCAGTATCAGTCGACATCGATTCGATGTTCTGCGAATCCCCGGAATCTCTACTGCATTGCCGCTTCGGATTCCGCAAGAGTCTCCGGATCAATCTCGTATTTCTGCCACAGAGACTTCTGCCATTCCATACTCACTGAACCTGAGGCAGCCTGACGCACCATTGAAATGATCGGACTGCCACTGGTGGCAAACTTGCGACCTTCCGTCAGGAATCGCTGACGAAGCTCTTCTTCGCCCACTTCTGGTGTTGGACTTCGTTCCACAACCTGAACGACGTAAAAGCGACTTCGGTCGAACACGGGAACAACACCTACATCTTCATTCTTCATCTCATTGAAGATACGATTCATGAATTCGTCGTAAGCCATTTCCAGCTGGTCACCGGAACCGTCGGCAAACGTAATCTCCGACATTGTCAACTGTGATTGCTGCTGCTGAAAATTCATTGCCGGTGTCATCTGCTGACGTACCCAGGTGAATGGCAGCGTCTGGCGGCTGACGAGCTTCGCTGAGTCAGTGTCGCCCAGAAGAGTCAGTGATTCGATGGCTGCCGCCATTTCCTGACGCTGATCCTCCGGCTTGCTCATGGCTTCTCGGATCAGTTTCGCGATTTCCTCACCGCGAGCCTGAGCCAGTTCCCGCGCTTTCAGCCGCTTCCAGGTCAGAACGACTTCTTCGCGAATGCCGGGTTCATCAAGCGTTGGATAATGCGGAGGAGACATTCCCATGATCCACCAGACGTACTGGGCATCATCATTCTCTAGGCTGAAGGAAGTTCTCTGAGCCTGACGCGGAATGAAATGCTGCAACTCGTCGGTCGGACCACTGAAGACAGAATTCGCCACGTCCGGACCACTCTGCTGAAACGGATTGGCCCCCGGAGGTGTTGCCGCACCAATCGGGTAATCTTCAGCACGCGAGAGTTGCTCGAACGTGACATACGGAGTTTCAACGTAGGTCACGCCGGCCTTTTCGGCGAATGCCTTTGCAGCTTCAATCGTGCCCTTTGAGTGCTCAAGCATTCTCGCCGAGACGTCTTCAGGGGATGATGGCTTCTCCGGGTCATTCAGCGAAAACCGATAGCTTCGGCGTTCGGATTCCAGTTTCTTCATGAACTTCAGAACTTCCATGGCCTTCGCGGTCATGGCCTCAGAAATTCGACGCTGAGTGAGCTGTTCTCGGATTTCACCTTTCAGTTCGTCATCCAGAGGACGTGTTTCGAATTTCTGTTCCGGAAAATCAGCCGATGCCTTCGGAGCTTCGGGAATCGCACTGGCGGAAGCAGCACCTGCGTCCGGAATTGTGATCGAATCCGTTTTCGCAGGAACTGTCTCGGTGGTTGCTGGAGTTGATGCTGCAGGTTCCGCAGGTGTCGCTGCAGCGGCATCCGCTGCGGGGGTTTCCGCTGGTGCAGCCGGTTCTTCAGGCTTCGATTCGCTTGCTGGAGCAGCAGCGTCCTGAGCGAGCGCAGTCAGAAGAAAACGTTTTGAATCTACCGAAGAGCTGGCAATGAGTTCCGCTGACTTCGCTGGCACAGCAGGTCGAGTCGAGGACTGTGGCTGTGCCGGTGGATCCTGAGCTGGTGCCTCTTTCGGTGCTTCCGGATTCGCGGGAGTTTCAGAACCACTGCCAGTTCCGTCAGCTGGAGCTGGCTCAGCAGGGGTTGCAGGAGTTTCCGCAGCTGGAGCCGCAGGTTCTGCAGGCGTTTCCGGAGCTGCAGGCGTCGCCGGTGTTTCCGGAGTGGCCGCTGCATCAGGAGCCGCAGGTGTCGCGCCATCTGCTGGCGTTTCTGGCGTGGCAGGCGTTTCCGGAGTGGCTGGCGTTTCCGGGGCCGCTGGAGTTGTCTCCGGAGCAACCGGACGCCGGTAGAGCGTGTCCTTGTTTTCGTCGTACTGTTTCTGAATGTCTTCGTCAGTCACCGCAGCAATCGTCGGTTCAATCTTACTGCGAGATACTTCCAGATAACCCAGTTTCACCTTGAGCGGCTGCCGAAAACCGGGAGATCCTGGAGAGTCTTCATTCGGAAACTTTGTCAGAGCAGAAGCGAACAGAGCACCGACTTCGGCATCACTCGGTTCACTGACCTTCGGAAGAAAACCGTCGACATCGAGTGACACGGTGTTAAGACGCTGAGTCACATGCAGGCGGCGGTAAGCGTTGTAGTAAGCTTCAGGACCGGGAGGCATGGAGCTGAACTGAGGCTGAAGAACCTGGTAAGCCAGCATTGGCTTGATTTCATCTCGAAGCAGATCAAACAGTTGTTCCTCGGTAACGGCGCGATCCTGAAATCGCAGCTGTTTTCTCGCCGTTGCAAACCCCTGGGTTGACAACTTATCGAACGTCACGCGATTGATATGGGTGGAAACCATGTCATTGGTCACCACGAGCCCCATTCGATCAGCTTCGGCTCGAAGAATTTCTCCGAAGATCAGATCACTCCGAGTACTTCCCTGACCAAAACCGAAAGAATTCCGGGCGGCAAACTGGCCGGTGCCTTCCCCGAACGCCTGCTCAAATGCCTGAAAAATAAACTGGTTGGCGACATTGCGTTTCTGGCTCAGCACAGAAACTCGCTCACTGTCAAACAGTCCCAGAGAACTCACAACCGCCGTTTCGCGATCATACGGAGACAGAATCAGCCCGGGCATCACCCATCCGCACAATGCCCCAAGAACAGCACCGCCGAAGCCATACTGCAGCCAGAGGCCTTTTGCGATTCCGGCGATCGCCAGAAAGAATCCCCCGAGAACGGCCCCCAGAATCACAAAATGCCGGTCGTTGGAACTGAAGACCGTCTCCATTGTGAAAACTAACATCGCCACAATGACCAGGACGACCATCATGGATCGCTGGTTTCGACGGAAAAACGTAAATGGTGATGCCATGAAGGAGCTCTGAAGATTCTGGTTTCTCAGGATTGGCGTATGGGGCCGTGTTGAACAGGTGCTCAGTTGACGGCACGGGGAAGTGGCGGATTCTAGCTGTCATGTGCTGACAGGCAAGGTCAACTGTCGGTTGACGTCGGTCTCATGTCTGGTCATCCTAGTAAAAGGAACGTTACCGAATGATTCGGCTGGATTGGTTCAGTGTTATGAGCCGCAGCATCGTACGAGAACAGCGTTCCTCAAACGCTTTTTACTGAAAAACGCAGACCTCACTGAGGAATTCAGACCGCATCACGGGGCCGGTGCGAGTTCAGAATTCCTGGCTGGATTGACTGAGTAAACGCTTCATGGCAGCACGGAAGAAGGCTTTGGTGATCGTAGAATCACCGGTCAAAGCAAAAAAAATCGCAGGTTTTCTGGGAAACGACTACATCGTTCGGGCGAGCATGGGCCATGTTCGCGACCTTCCAGCCAAGGCTGCAGAGATTCCGGCAGCCGTCAAGAAGGAATCCTGGTCGACTTTGGGAGTGAACGTACAGGACAACTTCGATCCGCTTTATGTTGTCCCGGCCGAAAAGAAGAAGCTCGTCAGTGAGCTCAAGGATTCCCTCCGGAACGTTGACGAACTCATCGTGGCGACCGACGAAGACCGCGAGGGTGAAAGCATCGGCTGGCATCTGGTACAGCTGCTGAAGCCCACCGTGCCGATCAGTCGAATGACGTTTTCTGAAATCACGAAGACAGCGATTCTCGAAGCGATTCGGAATACTCGGGCGATTGATGAAAACCTGGTTCAGGCGCAGGAAACTCGTCGCGTCGTCGACCGACTCTATGGTTACACGCTCAGCCCGCTGCTCTGGAAGAAGATCGCACGCGGGCTTTCGGCCGGGCGAGTGCAGAGCGTGGCTGTTCGCGTTCTGGTCGAACGCGAAATTGAGCGAATGAAGTTTCGAAGTGGTTCTTTCTGGGACCTGAAAGCGACGCTCAAAGCCAGCGGTGGCAGCTTTGAAGCTCAGCTGCAGTCCGTCGACGGACGCCGTGTCGCGACGGGACGCGATTTCGACGAACACACGGGACGACTGAAAGACGGGGCTGACGTTCTTCTGCTGGCGGAGTCTCATGCAAAACAGCTGCATGAAAAACTCGAAAGTGATGTCTGGTCGGTTCTTCGGATCGAACAGAAACTCCAGACTCGAAAACCTTATCCTCCGTTTACCACGAGTACTCTGCAGCAGGAAGCCAACCGCAAGCTGGGCATGACGGCTCGCCAGACCATGCAGGTCGCGCAACGTCTTTACGAAGACGGTCACATCACCTACATGCGTACTGACAGCGTCAGCCTGAGCGGTGAAGCGATCGAGGCGGCTCGAAAGAAAGTGACCGACCTCTACGGGCGTGATTATCTGAATCCGACGGTTCGACAGTTCGCAACAAAGACCAAAGGAGCTCAGGAGGCTCACGAAGCGATTCGACCGGCCGGCACTGAGATGCTGACTGCCGAAGAGCTCGGCCTGAGCGGCCCCGAACTCCGACTGTATCAGCTCATCTGGAAACGCACGGTCGCAACGCAGATGGCGGAAGCGTCGCTGCGATTCGACACGGTGACGATTCAGGTCGCCAACGCGGAGTTTCGTGCGACCGGCCGCACGGTGGAGTTCGCGGGCTTCTTCCGCGCTTACGTCGAAGGGTCAGACGATCCCGAAGCAGCCATCGAAGATCAGGATTCTCCATTGCCAAAGATGGTTGAAGGAGACAAGGTCGACTGCCAGCAGCTGGAGGCTCTCGCTCATGAAACCAAGCCACCGGCACGATACACCGAAGCGACTCTGGTCAGAACTCTGGAATCCGAAGGAATCGGCCGCCCGTCAACGTACGCGAGCATTATCGGAACGATTCAGGATCGCGGTTACGTTCGCAAGAACGGTAGCCAGCTCGTACCGACATTCACGGCGATGGCGGTCACAAAACTGCTGGAGAATCATTTCCCGAATCTCGTGAATCTCGGTTTCACAGCGGGCATGGAACAGACTCTGGACGACATTGCTGCCGGATCCGCAGACCGACTTCCGTATCTCCGCGAGTTCTACAACGGCGCAGGTGGCCTGGACGAACAGGTCAAACAAAAGGACGGCGACATCGATCCGCGAGTAGCCTGCACTCTGGAGATCGACGGTCTTGACGCGACAGTGCGAGTCGGACGTTACGGACCGTATTTCGAGAAGATCAACGGTGAAGAGAAGTTAACGGCGTCCATTCCGGACAGCATCGCTCCGGCGGACATCAGCAACGAGGTGGCTCAGAAGCTGATCGATGACAAACAGCGAGGTCCGCTGGCTCTGGGAATCCATCCCGAAGAAGGTCAGGCGATTTACCTTCTGAATGGACCTTTCGGTCCGTACCTTCAACTGGGTGAAGTCACTGAGGAAGTTCCGAAGCCGAAGCGCTGCGGTCTTCCAGCCTGTTTTCCACCCGACGAAATGACGCTGGAAACAGCAGTGCAGCTGCTCGCACTGCCGCGTCGCATCGGCAAGCATCCGCTCACCGGCAAGGTGGTCAATTCCGGTGTCGGACGATTCGGGCCCTATGTGACTCACGACAAGGTTTTCGCAAGCTTCGACCGACGATCTCATACGTACGAATTCAACGGCGAGATCTACAACGTCCTGAACATCACGATGGATGCAGCGGAGGAAATGCTTCGGAATACGAAGAAGCGAGCTGCTCCGACAGCACTGCGGGAACTTGGAAACCATCCGGACGATCAGGGTGCCGTGGGAATCTTCGAAGGCAAGTATGGACCTTACGTGAAACATGGGAAGGTGAATGCCACCATCCCAAAAGACACAGACATCAGTACGGTCACGCTGGAACAGGCTGTAGACTGGCTCGCCGCGCGTGCCGGCAAGACCGGAAAGTCTGCGAAGAAATCTTCGAAGAAGACGGTACGCTCCGCCAAATCGGTGAAGGCCTCCGGAACTGATGGCGAAGAGTCAGTCGCAGAAAAATCGGCAGCGGGCGGAAAGAAGAAGTCGCCTGCGAAAAAGAAAACCACAAAGAAAAAGACCTGAACGGCGGAGGCTCCGACTGTTCAAGCCTGCAGTCGATCAATATCAGACTTCCGAGATCAGATCAGGATCGGACGGGCTGTGCCAGATTGCGGCGACCGGGATCTCGAGGCCCTTCGTAGAGGAGGCCGAGGATTCCGAGTCCGTAGAAGGTGTATTCGACATCGGCCTGCTGATCCCAGCTGGCGCCTCGGAAGCCGCCATCAGGCAGTTCGATGGTCTCGGTGACCCAGTTCACAATTTTGTCGGGGGAAATCAGGTCACGTCGACCGAGATCATGAGCCGTCAGCAAAGCCGTGAACGTCGAGAGCCCGTCGGCGAAGGGTATTCTTGTATTCGCCTGAAATCCGCCTTCGGAGCTGATCACATCGATCAGAAAAGCGATCACGTCATCGGCAATTTCCGGGTGCATTCCATTCAGTTTTTTCAGGAGCGCCACAGCAGCGGCTGTCGGATTGGTGCCGCTTCGTTTCATGGGATCAATTTCCACGAACCCGCCGTCGTCGCGCTGACGATCGTAGAGAAACTGAATCAGAGCATTCGGACGCGGAACCGGGCGACCGATGAGCTCATACGCAAGACTGACCATGAACGACTGATAAGTGCTTCCGGAAGCCCCTTCTCCGGATTTTGCATACCCGCCGTCCCGGACGCGGTGTTTTTCCATCATCGCCGAAACTCGATCAGGAAAATCCGGCGGCTGGCTGGCGAGAACATCCGCCCCGCCACTGATCTGGACGACCAGCGCACTGTAAAGCCAGCTCAGAAGGTCAATCACACCGAGTTTCAGTGGATCAATCGTCTGCAGCCAGTCTGCAACTCGCTCAGAACAGCCCGCCGGCTGATCATCGCGGTCGAGTCCGCCGGTCATGGCGAGCGCACGAACGGCAAATCCGGTATAGTAAAGATCCGAATCGCCCTCCCGGCCCATGAATCCGCCGTCTGCCTGCTGCCGAGAAAGGATAAAGGCCCGGTGACGCCGGATACGCTCGATGTCGACGGCCTGCAGTCCGCGGGCAAGGCGATCAGCAAGCTGAAAAAGGTACATCCAGGACGAGCTCCCTGATCTTTCGTGGATCGACGGGCCACTTCCGGATTGAGAATCACGGCCTGTCTGTTAACCTGTCACGTTTTTCCGGTTCCGATGAAACCTGCTGCAGGCACTGTAGTGAGTTTCGATCGGTTTCGGGAGCGACTGATCAACGGTGTACGTTGAAATTGTTCTGCGATCAGGATCGTATTTTCCAGTGATTGGCACTGTGTGATGCATTCTTCCGAGACAACGACCTCTTCCACTTCAGCAACATCTGTGGTCCCATCACCTGCCGGCACCGAAGCATCGGCGACTCAGGATGTTGTGCTCGTCATGGACTTCGGGTCCCAGACGGCTCAGCTGATCGCTCGACGTGTGCGCGATCAGAATGTGTTCTGTCAGATCGTGCGCCACGACCTGACGGCGGATCGCATTCGAGCACTCCACCCGAAAGGCCTGATTCTGTCGGGTGGCCCGGCGAGCGTTTATGGCGCGGGGGCACCTAAGATCGACCCGGAGATCTTTCGGCTGGGAATTCCGATTCTGGGGATCTGTTACGGCATGCAGATCACCTGCCACACACTGGGTGGAAAAATCCTTCCTGCGAAGTCACGTGAATTCGGTCGATCACCCTGTCGACAGATCTCCCGGAATGCACTCTTTGATGGATTGCCGGAAACATGGACGGCGTGGATGAGCCACGGGGACCAGGTCGATACGCTCACCGGTGACTTTGAACCAATCGCATCCACAGAAACCTGCCCGAACGCAGCCGTCCGCCACAGGACGCTGGAAGTTTACGGACTGCAGTTTCACCCTGAGGTGACTCACACGGAACATGGTGCACGACTTCTCGGAAACTTCGTCCATCAGATCTGCGGCTGCCGCGGGTCATGGAAGATCAGCTCTCTGATTGAACAGCAGAAGCAGCTGATTCGAAGTCGCGTCGGTGACGATCGCGTTATCTGCGGTCTGTCGGGTGGTGTGGATTCGTCAGTAGTCGCAGCGCTGATTTCACAGGCGATCGGAGATCAGATTTCCTGCATCTTTGTGGATAACGGGATGCTGCGAAAAGGCGAACGGCAGCAGGTTGAAGAACAGTTTTCGCGACATTTCAAAACTGATCTCCACGTCGTGGATGCCGGCCAGCGATTTCTGTCGGAACTTGCTGGAGTCACCGATCCACAGGCCAAACGCAAAATCATCGGAAAAGTTTTCATTGATGTCTTTCGCGATGAAGCCAAATCGATTCCTCGGGCAAAGTTTCTGGCTCAGGGAACACTGTATCCGGACGTGATCGAATCCGGTGCAAACCCGGATGGCCCCGCAGCCACGATCAAGTCACATCACAACGTTGGTGGTCTTCCGGAGGAACTCGGCTTCGAATTGATTGAACCGCTCCGAGACCTCTTCAAGGACGAAGTTAGACGCATGGGTGTGGAGCTTGGACTGCCCGAACAGATGGTCTGGCGGCATCCGTTCCCGGGGCCCGGGCTGGCAGTGCGGTGCCTCGGCGAAGTCACAGAAGACCGCATGAAGGTGCTGCGTGAAGCTGATGCAATCCTCATTGAAGAACTCTATGCAGCGGGGCTATACCGCGAGATTCAGCAGGCGTTCGTTGTACTGCTTCCCGTGCAGTCCGTTGGCGTGATGGGAGATGATCGCACCTACGAGAACGTCGCTGCCGTTCGAGCCATTCAGACGGAAGATTTCATGACCGCCGACTGGTATCCGATGCCTTACGACGTGCTGCAGAAGATTTCGACACGGATTATCAATTCGGTTCGAGGCATCAACCGCGTGGTCTATGACATCAGTTCTAAACCGCCGGCAACCATCGAATGGGAATGAGTTCTGCTCGATGGTTCAGACTCCGATCCTGTCCGATCACTGAGCGGTAAACGAAACCTGTGGTGGGTCGTACTCCTTCCACCGAAGAGACTGGTCGCGTTCGCTATTCCGTCAGCCTCGTGCCGACGGAGCCCACAAATGCAGCTACGTAAAAGGGTTCGTGCTTCCTTCGGCCTCGTGCCGGCGGAGCCGACAAATGGCAGCTACAGGAAGAAGAGCGATGGCGAGCTCTCCGTCCGGTTCATCCGGGCGGAAGCAGCGAATCGAACGTGTAATTCCTGTTGTGCGAGCCTTCTCCTTCCCCCGCATAGTTTGGTCGCGTTCGTTCTTCCGTCGGCCTCGTGCCCACAAATGCCAGCTGCAGGTTAACCGTCACAGGCACCGTCAACGTTCCAGTTGACCATGCAAACCCAGATTGCCGAATCTCAGAACCGCTGAGTTATAAACGGTATGCAGCTTGAATTCGCTATCGCGGAAAATCCCAGATTCTGCTAATGCTCTGCGATCTGGACTCAGGCAGGACGATTTCGTTGAAAAAACACACTGGCACCGCACCCGTGTTCGCAAGTTTTTTTCCAGGATCTCCATGATGCACATTGAAGACTGGCTGAAACATGTGACGCTGGATTTTGTGTTCTGTTCTTCCCGACGGGACCGTCGCAGGACTCGAACGTCATCCGGACAGGTGGTGTTCGACCGAAAAGAGTTTCTCTGTGCTCGTCGGCCGGAGACACTGGAGACGAGAGCGCTGTTATCGGTGGATGCTGTCTTCGTGAACAACCTTGTGCCGGGCCGTAGCCTTTCGTTCTGGAGTGAACTCACGAACGTCAATGGGACCCTGTTCTTCGCAGGCGGCATTGACAGAAGCGACGGTGAATTGTGGAAAAGCGACGGGACGGTCACAGGAACGATGCTCGTCAAACGGTTTCCGAGTGAACCTCTTCCGTCGTCTCTGTCAGAACTGACAAACGTCAACGGAACGCTGTTCTTCACCACCATTGACGGCACGAACGGTCGTGAGTTGTGGAAAAGTGACGGAACACCAGCCGGTACAATGCTCGTCAAAGACATCCAAAGCGGAATCCGCAGCTCTGAACCGAAAGACCTGGTGAACGTCAATGGGACCCTGTTCTTCCGGGCTAGTGATGGCATTCAGGGATATAGAGTGTGGAGAAGTGATGGAACACCCGCAGGTACCACTGTCGTCAGCGTAGGTATCTATGCGAATCCGTATCTATTGACAAACGTCAACGGGACACTTTTCTTCGCCTCAAATTTCGGCAATTTCGGTCATCAGTTGTGGAAAAGTGACGGAACCGCAGCAGGCACGACTCTGGTCAAAGATCTCCGAAAAGGATCCATTCCATCGTCCATGGTCAACGTCAACGGGACGCTGTTCTTCCACGCAAATGACGGCACGACCGGTATTGAATTGTGGAAGAGTGACGGAACGTCTGCAGGCACGACACTCGTCAAAGACATCGAAACGGGAAGCGGCAGTTCATTTCCAGAGGCACTGACGAACGTCAACGGGACGTTGTTCTTCAGCGTCAGACGCGGCTATTTTGTCAGAGAATTGTGGAAAAGTGACGGCACGTCCGCAGGCACAGTAGTAATTCAGGATGGGCGGAGCTACGGCGGATGGGGGCCGAGTCAGTTAACAAACGTCAATGGGACGCTGTTCTTCAGGGCTCATGATATCTCGAACGGTTCTGAACTCTGGCAAAGTGACGGCACATCTGCCGGAACGGCACTCGCCGAAGATATTCGTCGCGGAGCTGGCAGTTCATTTCCAGGCCTCTTAACGAACGTGAACGGGACGCTGTTCTTCATCGCCAGTGACGGAAAACAAGGTTATGAACTGTGGATGGCAGATGTTCCCTCCAACACACCAGTAGTGCACGAGCCCAGTGTCGATCCGCCAATTGTTGATCTTCCGAGCGTCGACCAGCCGACGGTCAGTGTGCCGGAGATCAGTTTTCTGCCGCCGGCGCTGGTCATGGATCTTATTGACGGAAACGGAAGTTCGAATCCGACTTCTCTGACGAATGTGAACGGGACGCTCTTCTTCAGCACCAACGACGGCACCAACGGTTCTGAATTGTGGAAGACTGACGGTACGCTGGCAGGAACTGCACTCGTTAAGGATATCCTGAGCGGAAGCAGCGGTTCGACTCCCTCTTCTCTGGCGAACGTGAACGGGACACTGTTCTTCAGCGCCTCTGACGGCGCGAACGGAGAGGAATTGTGGAAAAGTGACGGTACGCTGGCGGGAACTGCACTCGTTAAGGACATCCTGAGCGGAATCGGCAGTTCAAATCTGGATTCTCTGACGAACATGAACGGGACGCTGTTTTTCACCGCCAATGACGGCACGAACGGCTCTGAATTGTGGAGAAGTGACGGCACGTCCGCAGGAACCACACTTGTTAAAGACATCCGAAGTGGGAGCGGCAGTTCAACTCCACGCTATCTGACGAACGTGAACGGGACGCTGTACTTCAGCGCCTCTGATGGCGCGGACGGTTCTGAATTGTGGAAGAGTGACGGCACCTCCGCCGGCACGACGCTCGTCAAAGATATCCTGAGCGGAAGCGGCAGTTCGCTTCCAAGGTACCTGACGAACGTGAATGGGATGCTGTTTTTCCGCGCTTCCAACGGCGTGAGCGGTGATGAGTTGTGGCAGAGTGATGGCACCTCCGCCGGCACACAACTTGTCAGGGATATCGTCAGCGGAATCGGAACTTCGAATCCGCGTTCTCTGATCAACGCGAACGGGACGCTGTACTTCAGCGCCTCGAACGGCGTGAACGGCGATGAATTGTGGCAAAGTGACGGCACGTCCACAGGCACAAAACTCGTCAGGGATATCCGCAGTGGCAGCAGCGGTTCGTCTCCGAGTTCTCTGATGAACGTGAACGGGATGCTGTTCTTCAGCGCCTCGAACGGTGTGAACGGTACCGAATTGTGGCAAAGTGATGGTACTTCCGCCGGCACGAAACTCGTCAGAGATATCCGCAATGGCGGCAGCGGATCGTCTCCGAGTTATCTCACAAACGTTAATGGAGCGCTGTACTTCACCGCCAATGACGGTCGGAACGGCGTGGAATTGTGGTCCATGCGATTGAATGAGCGGCCCCGTCTGACGACATTCGCGGCTGCAGTGGATATAGTGGATATAACGGCTGACGAAACCGAAGTGGAACTGACGTTTGACGAGTTGTCGGTTCAGGGAGACGAATCGGATGCCGATGGGACGGTTGTGGCGTTTATCGTGCAGTCAGTCTCGACCGGAACCCTGAAGATCGGAACGAGCGCCGCCACTGCTGCGCCGTTTGCAGCCGGTGCCAATGACAGAATCGACGCCACGTTGAAAGCCTACTGGATGCCTGTGGCAAATGTCAGTGGCTATGTCAGCGCGTTCTCTGTGGCGGCTGAAGATGATATTCGCCAACCTTCTGTTCTTCCTGTGACTGTGACGGTCACAGTCACACGTACGAAACCGGAGATTTTGCCGCCGGAACCGTCATACACCAGTCTGCAACCGATCATCCGGTGGTTCGGTGTCATTGGTGCGAACAGCTACGAAGTCTGGGTCAAGAACCTCAGCACAGGTGCCAGTCCGTTTCTTACGGCGATTCTCGATCGTACGGCGACTGTTACTGTCGACAGTTTCATACCCGGGGTGGATCTGGGTATCGGAACATTTCGCGTCTGGGTCCGAGCAAAATCCGGGAATGTGTTCTCCGCCTGGTCTCTCGGCCGAGATTTCGTGATCACCACAGCACCTACCCTGAATGCCATTGCTCCGCTGCAGACAACGTTCCGCCCGACATTCAGGTGGAGTCCACTGGCTGGTGCCACCCGCTACGAAGTCTGGATCAATAACCGGACGACCGGGACCAGTGCCGTTGTTCGAGA
Organism: Planctomyces sp.; assembly: GCA_046345315.1. Taxonomy (GTDB): domain Bacteria; phylum Planctomycetota; class Planctomycetia; order Planctomycetales; family Planctomycetaceae; genus F1-80-MAGs062. Next base: position 27,642 of record JBKDKA010000085.1, on the reverse strand, counting down.
CAGCAATGTGACAGCCACTTCATTCACTGTTCCATCAAACCTGCCCGTTGGAAACTATCGAGTCTGGGTACGCGGAATTTCAAGTGACAATGCTGCGGCCGACTGGAGCCCGCCAGCGGATTTCGGTATCGGAGTGGCGCCAACGATCACACAGGGCCAGAACGCATCATTCGTTCGTGTTCCTGAGATCCGATGGAGCGTGTTGCCTGGTGCAACCCGTTACGACGTCTGGATTGACAATCTCAGCACGGGCACCAGTCAGATCGTTAGAAATACAAACGTCAACTCCACCACATATACCGGGCCGAACAATCTTCCCATCGGAAACTACCGCGCCATGGTACGCGGTATTGCTGCAGATGGATTCGTTACAGCATGGACTCCCGCCGTCAATTTCAAAATCGATGGCGCTCCAACACGAATCGCTGGTCCGTCTTCAACGTTTGACAACAAGCCGACTTTCGCCTGGAACGCAGTGATCGGTGCCACAAAATATGAAATCTTTATTCGCAATGTGGCAACCGGTGCCACAACGATCAATCAGAGTGGGATCACAACGACGCAGTTTACGCCTGGAACCGCTCTGGCAGACGGAACACATCGCTGGTGGGTACGCGCTGAAACGGCACAGGGCTTTCAGAGCCTCTGGTCTTCCGGAGCGGATATCATCATCGGCGGCCGAACTGCGTTGCTGACACCAACGGGAAGAACGAGCGATACGACACCCACATTCACGTGGCAGAATGTTCAAGGCGTTCTTCGCTACGACCTGTCGGTTGACCGAGTGGGCGGCCAGAGTCAGATCATTCGACAGCAGTCATTGACATCGGCGACGTATACACCAGCGACGCCGCTCGCAAAGGGTACCTATCGAGTGTGGATTCGGGCAATTTCGACAACAGGCCGAATCAGCGTTTGGAGTACTCCTGTTGACATCACCATCGCGGACAATAGTTTATCTCCCAATGGACGACATCAGTTGCCAGGGAGCATCGATGCTGCTGAATCGCTGTTATCCCCGGCGTATTCCGAACAAACATCGGTCGATTCTCGCCATGATGAAACTGCCTCAGAATGGGCATGGTTCGAGAATCACAGAGTTTCTGCGACTTTCGATGAAACCGATCGTTCCCCGAAAACCGCCGCATCAGATGCAGCAATCACGCCACTTCAGTCGAATTCCGACTTGTCACGTGCCCTTCAGCCGGAAGAGAACGATGAGACAGCGGTCGATGCGCTGATGTCCGAAGCCGGCTCGATGAACTTTCTGCCTGGAATCTGAACTGCAGAAGTGGGCAGGTTCAGATCCATTCGACAGAGATGAGCCGCCGGTGCTCACGACGCGTTTTTCCCGATCCAGTTTTCCAACCGACATATCGGTTACGCTGCCGGGACGCGTTGTTGATAACATCACGCTTCACAAATCACAGCTTTGGGTGTTTCCAAGTCATGAGCAAATGAGCGTCTGTCTTTCGCGGCAAACGGAGTTTGGCGTTCTGATGTGATGCTGCTCCGCGATCTTCTCGTTGCTGCCGAATCCCTTACTTTCTTTTTCCGAAAACGATAAACTCGAATCGGACGTCCCTGTTGTCAGAGTTTCAGGAGTCATCGAAAGCTGAGCGGATACCACGCGTCATGAAGTGAGCTGATTTCACGCGGATCACCAGACAACCAGCATGGATGCGAGGATCTGATGGCACCAACTGGAGCACAGTCTGGAGGCGTTCATTCTGTGTTATCAGGATTTGTCGCAGAATCATTCAGTCGCACTAGTCTCCGTTGGACAGATTCGTCTCCTGCTCAGGAGAGTCACTGGCGAGTCGGGCAGACAAAGAGGACCTCATCGGTGACTATCGGCATCATCCACCATGATTGAATCTCAGCCGGATTTCGAAGATGACTGGCTTCCTGTTGCCTGGGTCGCATTGCTGCTGGCTGTCGGCGCGGCGCTGCTGACCGTCGGATCCCCAATGCCGCGTGTCTCTGAACCCGCAAATGCACTCGGACTGGGATTATTCCTGATTACTTTTCCCGGATTCGTCAGGTCGATCATTCTTCGAAGGCATCCATACGACTCCTGGCTTTTCAGCCTCAGTTTCCTGACACTGCTTGGATTGATTCTTGCAGGCATTACCGGCTGGCTCCTCCTGTTCTTCTGTTCGGAAAGCCCGCCGTTTCTTGTCGCAGGATGCGGTTACTCATTGACGGCGTGCCGACTACTGCAATCGAGATCAGGCTTCAACCTTCGAAGCATCCGGAATGGCATTCCGGGGGCGGCTTTCCTGACGTCCACTGCCATCGTGATCGGTGGATTACTGTTTGGGATCCACCACTATCATGATCCGCTCTTTGAAGAAATGCTGGTGCACGGCATCGCAAACGTTGATGAGCTGCTGCACGCCTCGATTGCCGGCATGTTCCTGACAAATGGTGTTCTCAGCACAGGGCTCGATGGAACCCCACCTGTCGTCTACCATGCGGGCAGCCATTTCTATTTCGCCCTTCTTTCTCATTCGCTTCAGCAGACACCGCTGGAGTTTTATCACATATCGTTCCCGATTGTTTTTCAGCCACTCGGCCTGTACGCCATCCTGACATTAACAAGGGCTCTGCGCGGAGCATCGAACGGAGAACGTCTCAGTCAATGGCGCTGGGTTGCTTTGTATTATGGTTGCATCGGGATCTGCCCTCTCCTTGGAATCCCCTCAATCAATGAGATCGCACCGGGCTTTCCGTGTCGGTACAGCTGGTGTCGGGTCTACACGGGCGAGTCAAATGCTCTCGGAGTCATTCTGCTGACTCTGGGCATCGCGGCTCTTCTGACTTTTATCCGTTCATCCGGCGTAGCGACCACCGGCTCAAAGTTGTTCGCAGTCATGTTTTTCTCGCTCCTGCTGGGCTGTATTGGCTGGATCAAAGTCGCGATACCGCCGGTCATTTTACCCGTAGCGGCCTATGGCCTGTTGCGATATCGCCAAAGCAGGAATCGGTTCAACGTTTCGATGTTCGCCCTGGCTTCCTGCTGCGCGATCATCGCAATCGGACTCTCCCTGCCGCTGAAGACAGTGAATGCAGCGACTCCTGCATTGGATTCAGACAGGATATTGATCGCAGATCTGCTGCGACATCATCTGAAGTATATCGCCGAATTGATTGCTCCTTACGAATTCGTCTTAATGCTGGTCGTGCTGCGTATTCGTGCTGAGGCATGCCGGACATGGGGAGATCTCTGTGCCGCAGTCAGATCAGGCAGGCTGCTGGACGCAGAATTGATTGTTCTGATGGCCCTCGTCGGAGTCATTCCCGGCGTGCTGGGTATCGGAGGACAGAACGCACATTATTTTGCCAACTACCAGTTTCCGATCGCTCTTGCGATGGTTATCCATCAGGTCTCACAGCAGAAGAAGTCCTCTTCGACACAGGTTTCGACGGACTTTGCCGCCACACCACTATCGAACATCCTGAAGATCGGACTGGCGACCGCACTATTCATCTGCGGTGGAATCATTTCAGCCTGCGATCTCTTACCGGAACTGTTCCGCGACAATCTCGCTTCCCGTGGCTGGCAACTGGCATCTCGCGGTCTTGAAAGCCGCAACAGCGATTCCGAGACAGGCGGACAGGATCAGCCGCCGGTCGGCTGGGCGGCGTATCGAGTGACGTCATTCGATCGTTTCCGGGAAATTAATCAGCAATTGAATGCAGACACCCTTCGCCAGCTGAAGAATCCCGAGGGAATATTCCATGCACTCGACAAATGTAGCCGGCTGCCTCTCGATGTGAAGCGGAAGTCGCTCATCTTCATACCGTACAGAACGACCAGCTACTGGAAATTGGTGCGACACTGCCCAACAAGCAATCTGAAGATAGTAAAGCAACTTGCTGGAATGATGATCGCTCCTGCGTTTACGGGCATCGCACAACTTGGTGGCTTTCCCGAAGAGGGGCTCTATGCTGACTCCGCTTCATCCGGTCTGGGATTCAGCGAATACAGTGAGAGTGTGATGCACGGTCCACGGGGAATGTCCGAGAACGATCCGGCAGGGTTGCTCGAAGAAGCTCGAAAACGAGGTTTCTCGCAGGTCATTGTGATCGACCAGGATTCCGACGGAAAGGTCTCCGTCTATCGACTCAATAACGATGGAGTGACCGAGGGGATTCATTCTGATGCCGACGGAACCTTGGCGATACCACTACGAAGTTTCTGAAATCGCAGACCAGGACAGTGTGTTATCGCCTACTGTCAGAAAACAAAAAGGATGTGTTCTGAGATGCAATTCCGTCAGGCGTTTTTGCCTTTCTGTTTTTCAGGGCATCCTGCAGGATGGATTGTTGTTTTCTGTTGGAGAGAAACACGATTCCTCTACCAATCAACATATGAAATGAGTCCACGATGAGCGACACAGTGCTGCTGTCACGTTCTGAGCAGAAGCGTCGTCAGATTCTGCTCGCCGGGCGCACGCTTTTCATGGCTCAGGGCTTCGCAGACACCAGTATGGATCAGGTCACGGCAAAGTCCGGAGTTTCCAAAGCGACGGTCTACAATCACTTTCCTTCAAAGGAGAAACTCTTCGAAGAAGCCGTGCGAACGCACGCTGAAGAAGTCTTTGCAGCCTTGCCGGAACTGGATGCGGAGCATAAGCATCCAGAGGAAATGCTGACTCAGTATTTTCACGCTCTGCTGCAGATTCTGTTGTCAGAAGACGGAGCCTGTATGTGTTTCCTTTTGATGTCAGAGGGGCGTCGATTTCCCGAGAACGCTCGCCTGATCTACGAAACCGGGTTCGGCCGCGGACTGGCAGAGATGGCTCGTTATCTGACCCAACTTGATCATGCAGGAAGTCTCAAGGTTCCCGATCCCGACTGGGCGGCCATGCGACTGCTGGGGCTTGTGATGCCGCCTCTGCCGATGATGTGTGCGGGATTTACTTCACCCGTGATACCATCAGTCGAGGAAGTTCGAAAATCTATTCGTCTGTTTCTGAAGGGGATGGACGCAGACAACTGACCGCGTCAGTTACAGATGGCTTGAAAACCGGGACTGGCTCCCGACGATCGCGATTTTCTTCCGCAGATTCTGCAACTTCAAGGGTGCCTGTCCCGATTTTGAAATGCGTTCCCGGCGAAACCACTTGTCTGGAACCGATTTGCAGATTCCCGTTGAGTTCGCAAGAAGCCTTCTACAGACCTCCGTTTTCATCGGCGGCTTCCAATGAGCTTGTTGATGATTCAGAGATTCCGCGAATCCTCGACATTGCAAATTTTCAAATGCTGAAGGCCTTCGTGAAGATGCGGGGCAGGCCGAAGGGGCCGAGGACCTTGGCGGCGGTCATGACGCCGGCCATGAGGGCTCCGTTGACGCCGGGGGTTCCGACGTCGCTGCCGGTGAGGTACAGGTTTTTCAGCGACGTGCCGACTCGCCAGGAATCGTTCCACAGCCGATCAGGATTGCAGGCCTGACCGTAGATCATGCCGGCTTCGTGACCGGTGAAGGTCTTTACGGTCAGGGGCGTAGAGAGTTCCACATAGTCAATCATGCTGCGAAAGCCGGGCATGTGCCGTTCAGCAAAAGCCAGCATGTTCTCGGTGACTTCCTCTTTGCGTTTCTCGTAGTCTTCACCTCGCTGCTTCCATTTGCCGCCGAACTTCTGCCATTCATGTTCGGTGCTGAATGAAATCACCTGAGCCGTGTGAGCTGTCGCGTCGGGTCGTTTCAGAGAGCAGAAGGAAACAAATCCTCCGTCGATGCGATCGGGTTCATCTTCCTGATAGCCAGGCTTTCGATCGTGATTCAACTGGTTGTACAGCCAGTAGTTGGCGTCATCGAAGCCGTGTTTTCGAGGGTCGTCTTTCAGGCCGACGAACAATACCAGCGACGATGTTCCGCGTTTCAATCGACGAGTGACTTCGCGTTCGGCTTTGCAGTGTTCTTCGGGAACGAGCCTGTTAAACGTCGTGACAGCTCCTGTGTTGGAAATGATCACCGGTGCGGTGAATTCCACTTCCTGACCTTTGTGCAGCGCGGTGATGCCGGTCGCTTTTCCATTGGTGACATTGATTCGCAGCACTTCGTGATTGATCAGGCATTGCCCGCCGTTATCGGTAATGGCCGCAGCGGCGTGGTTGGCCAGTTCTTTGGATCCGCCGATCGGAAAGAATCCTCCGTTCAGAAAGTCGGCTGCCACAGCCGCATGAAATCCGAACGCGCTTTCGCCGGGACGTGAACCGAAGTCGGGCCATTGAGCAGGCAGAATGGCTTTCAGCAGCGGATCTTTGAACCGCGACAGGTATTCGCCGGTGGTCTGGCTGACTCGTTTCTTTCCGAAGAATGTCGACAGCGAAGCAAGCCATTTCGGAAGTTGCTTACCAACAAACCAGCGTGCCACCCAGGCTTGAGCTTTCTTCAGATCCTTGAAGTAGGTACGAATGTTGGCTTCTTCCGCCGGGAAGCGTTCGATCAGCTTCTGCATGTACAGCTTAGGATCGTCCGGGACTTCGAACTTCCCTTCCGGAAACACAAAGCGTTCAAATGGTGATCCGATGCGGTGCCAGTCGACTCCTTTGCGAGTCACCAGGTCCATGATCCGCCGAGTCATCGCGCCGGGCTGCATTTCGCCGACATAATGCACGCCGACGTCCCATTCATAATCCTTGCGACGGAAGCTGTGAGTGAACCCGCCGAGCTTGAAATGGCGTTCCACAACGAGGACTCTTCGCTTGCCGACCTGAGCCAGAATGCTGGCCGTGGCCAGACCACCTATGCCCGACCCGATAACGATGACGTCATAGGCGTTTGAGACATTCGTGGCGGATGCTGAAGGAGCGGTGGACATGGTGGACCTTTGGGACCTGAACAAGTTTTATCAACGCCGGGATGAACCACGGTCTATCCGTCATTCCCGCGCAGGCGGGAGTCCAGAACGTGGCACTGAATTCCCGCCTGCGCGGGAATGACGAACGCCAACATCAATGATTGACACGCCGCCGGGTAAACTCTCGCCCGGTTGAGCCGAGATCACTGCCGATGCAGTGGCGCGGCCGGTGACGGGATCATGGAAGAAAAGGACCGATAAGTTAATGGCAATCACAAAAACGAATGCCAGTAGCAGAAGCTTCTTCGCGAAACGCTTGTTGTTGACGCGTTGTGTCATGGCAGCACCGTGACGGGTAAAGTGGTTGCAGACTTCGAGAGCATTGAATCGTCAGGCAATGAAGACGAGCAGCGGCTGAAGAGGTATGTTTCGTTCGGCATGGTTTCGCGATGCACCAATTGTTGCCGACAGAGATAATTCAGAAACCCAACGGTCTCCTGAATCAACGCCGGACGCTCTCCGGGCTGCAAAGCTCTGCGATACAATGTTGGCAGACAATCGACGACGGTCGCGGGACGCTGCAGGAATTCCAGAAGTCGTCGGAGCACCGAAGTCTGACTGGCGATCAACTGCTCGCAGCGTTTGCGAATGCCGATGAACGGGATGCCGTGGCCGGGCAGACACAGAGTGTTCTCATCGGCCAGAGCGGCCATCTTGCGGCAACTGTCGATCCACTCGCTGACCAGATCCGCTTCGGGTTCGCTCGGATGAACGCTCAGATTGGAAGAGATTCCCGGCAGAATCTGATCGCCAACAATCGCCAGTCCGTCATCTGACCACAGCGTCGCATGTTCCGCCGCGTGACCATTGCCGCAATGAATCCGCCATGTGCGATCGCCGATCGTCACGACATCGTTGTCGATCAGACGGTGATAAGCAAACGGCAGCGGCAGGACCTGTTTGGAATAATTGCTTGGCGATGAACGTCGATAAGCCGCAAGTTCCATGGCTCCCAGAGAAGCCTGCTGCAGAAAGCGAATCTCGTTGTCACACGGAACGGTTCTCTGATCCATCTGCAGCAGCCGAGCGGTCAGCCAACATGTTCGAGTCGCCCAGAACTCTGCACCGAATTCTGCGATGTGGCCGACGAGGCCCACGTGGTCGTTGTGGTAATGAGTCGCGAGGACTCGTGAGACGGGTTTCGTGGAAAACGGTCCGCGAAGAAACAGCTCGTCGATGATCGCACGGCATTCAGGAGAGTTGTTGCCGGTGTCGATGACAGTCCAGCCGTTGTCGTCGTCAAGCACATAGATGTTGACGTGATCCATGCTGGCAGTCAGCGGCAGCCGAACCAGCCAGACTCCCTGAGCCATCTCGACGGGGACTCCAATCGCTGGAGACTCCGACAACATCGCTCGGATTTCTTCCACCGATTCGGGCGTTCCATCGCTGCCGGCCGTGTGACCGCTGTGAGTCGCGTTCTGGACTAACATGACTGTGTTCCGTACATTTGCGGTTTGGTGTCATGCTCTGAGTTACGCATGGTCGCATCATTGTTGCTCGTGTCTCCGACGCGAGCCGTCCCGCCACGGAGTGACGGGGCACTTTGGGCGAGGGCAAAGCATGAAACAGGTTGTACGATCACCTTGCCACTTCGACCGCTTTGTTCGGCTCGTCGCAGAGCATCACCGATGCTGCTCATCGGGAAGCAACTGTCGACGCTCAGCTTCAGCTTTCCGCTCATCAGCATTTCGCCGAGTGAATCGAACAGCTTCGTGCGTTCCGGCTGTGACAGTCGATTGAGAACGCGAGACAACCAGAATCCCTTCAACGTGATTCCGCGAAAGATGGTGTGGTTGGCGTTGAGCTGGCAGGGCAGGCTGGACAGCATTCCGTAGTTCACAATCTGACCGTCGTCGCTCAGACATTCGGCCAGCGAATCGATTCCCGGACCGGCGACTGCGTCGAGTGCCAACATGACAGAATCATGTCCGATACGTTCTCGCAGTCGTGCGGCCAGATCGGGGCCATCCAGAATTGCGATGTCACCACCGCGTTCGATCACTTCCGGAATCGCAGCTGCAGAACGCACGATGTTGATGGTTCGAAGCGATTTATGGCGAGCAATCTGCAGAACACACTGACCCACACTGGACAGCGGCGCGGTCTGGATGACCCAGTCGCCTTCCTGAAGAGTCGCAAAATCCTGAAGCAGCATCGCGGCTGTGGCGGGATTCACTTTCAGCATGGCAAACTGCAGCGGATCTGCGTCGGCAGGAATCTTGTGCACCGCCGCCGCGGGGACTCGTCGATGTTCTGACCAGTTATGATTGGCCAGCAGGACGACTCGATCACCTGTCTGCAGGTTCTTTACCGAGGTACCGGTTTCGATGATTCGGCCAACGGCTTCCATACCGATGGTGGCTGGTGGCTTCGGCAACGTGCCGTAGCGTCCGGCCAGCATGGCAAGGTCTGCCACGTTGATCGGAAACGCTTCGACTTCAACGACGACTTCCCACGCCGACGGTGCTCCGACGGCAGGCACGTCGACGTACTTCGCGACCAGGCTGGGAGATCCAAAGGCTTCGAATCGAATCTGTTTCATGGCTGTGAGTTGCTGTGAAATGTTCGCGGGCTTGAGGAAAAGATGTTCACATTAGCCACCGACTTTACGTCGGTGGTTCAACGGCTTCTGCACTACCCAAGTCTTGTCCGCAGTCGAGGATCGCAGTAGTGCAAAGGCCTTGTTCCACCGGGGTAAACCCGGTGGCGAAGGTGCTTGACGGATTACATGACACCTTTGGACTTCGGTGCCTTTGCGAGGCAGCTTGCGACGAGGTCGATGGTGCGGTCCATCTGTTCGTGCGTGTGATTCGTGTTGATGAAGAACCGCAGGCGAGACTTGTCGCGAGGAACGATTGGGTACAGCATCGGGAATGAGCAGATGCCCTGATCGAACAACTGAATCGACAGCCACAGCGCGACTTCTGAATCGCGAGTCATGATCGGAACGACGCCCGAGTCTTTGCTGTTGTAGGTATTCAGTCCGGCGGCCTTTGCCCTTTCAAGGAAGTAAGCCGCGTTGGCCTGCAGGCGCTGGGCTCGTTCTGGTTCGGCCTGCATCAGTTGCAGAGTCGCCAGACCCGCCGCGGTATTCGCTGGTGTCGGAGCTGCTCCGTACAGCAGCACGCCAGGAGCATAGTTCTTCAGAATCGCAACGAGCGGAGCAGGACCAGCCACGTAGCCGCCGCAGGTTCCGAACGCTTTGCTCATCGAACCGTACAGGATGTCGATGTCTTTGCCAGACACGTTGAAATAGTCGCACACGCCCAGACCGCGAGGACCGATGACTCCGAAGGAATGAGCTTCGTCGACCATCAGCAGAGCCTTGTGCCGATTCTTGATTTCAATCAGCCGCGGAACATCCGGAATGTCGCCGTCCATGCTGTAGACGCCTTCGACCAGGATCAGGACTCGCTCATAGCTGCCGCGATGTTCGATCAGCAGGCGTTCCAGAGCGTCGTAATCGTTGTGAGGGAAGCTGAATCGGCGAGCCGTCGTCATACGGGCTCCGGTCAGAGCCGAATTGTGAATCAGTTCGTCATAAATGATCAGGTCCTGTGCGCGACACAGATAACCGATCGTGAAGGCGTTGGTGCTGAAACCGCCGACGGACACAACGCTGTCTTCGGTTCCGAGGACTTTCGAGATCTCCTGTTCGAACTGCGAATGCAGGTTGACTTCGCCGGTGATCGAACGACCGGAACCGGTGCTGGTGCCAAAGTTGTCGATCGCGTCCTTCGCGGCCTGCTTGACTCGTGGATCATTCGCCAGAGCGAGGTAGTTGTAGCTGGAGTAATTGATCAGTTCGCGACCTTCCAGATTCACGGTGGCATCGGATCCGCCAGCGTGCTTCAGGAACTGGTTCTTCGAATACTTCTGAGTCGAGTAGTACCACTGCATCGTGGTGTAATCTTTGTACTCTGGGAACTTCGAGAAGTCATAGAACTCCGGCTTCATCGGAATCTGCCGCCGTGGTGCATCGGCTGGCTCCGCCACGGGGCTCTTCAGTTTCATGGTCTGCTTCAGGCGATCAAAGGTGGTTGCAACGCTCATGGTGATGCTCTTTGCTTTTACTTGGAGAACGGTTCTCGAGATGAAAGTTGTTCGCTGAGGTGTTTGAAGTGTGGGTGTACCTGACTAATCCACCTCGAAATGCCAGTCAGGGACTGCATTTCGGGCGTTTTTCACAGGTTTTGGACGATCCGGGGCGGCGTTACGGATAACGGTCAAAGAAGGTCCTTTATGCCGGAAAGGACTTTCGCCGAAAGGTGAACCATGCAGCCGCCATGCGTTGCACAACGGCAACATCTGCTCGCCCTGCAGACTCGTTGAAGTCGACACAACCGCACCACCTGCACACAGAATCGCGGCGAGCCGCGAAGTCCTGCCCGGCAGGCAGGACCTACCACACTGCTGCCCGGCAGGCAGGACCTACCAACCGCGACTGCAGTGCCACACTACGTTACGACGCGGCAACAGGGACGGTGGAATCGGCGGCCACACCGGTCAGAGTCTTCAGGCACTGCGTAGCCAGAGTTCGAACAGTCACGTTTCCGATCAGTTCAAGAATTGAAACACTCAGGCCGAGGTTGGTGTCCAGAAGCATCTGGATTTCCGTCGCCATCAGCGAATCGACACCAAGGCTGTCGATGGCTTTGTCGATTGGAATGTTGGCTGGATCACTTCGCAGCACGGACGCCACGATCTCGACAATCAGGTTGGCCAGCAGCACGACCTGATCGGCAGGATCAAGCTTGGACAGTTCGGCAACCAGAGCGTCTCGCATCGATGTGTCTTTGCCCGCAGAGTCCGCTGCGATCAGTGATGCAAAGCGAGGCGATGTGGATCCGCGAGTTTCAAAGCGAGCCCAGTCCTGCCAGCTTGTGATCACCGTCACGCCGAACTGGGATGCCTGTCGAGCCAGGCCGACCTTCAACAGGTCAAGACCTTCTGACGACTGAATGCCTCGCAGACCCGTGTAACGCAGGAACGCTTCCAGCTTCTCGTCCTGAGCAACCACGCCGACATCTGCGATCGCTCCCCAGTTGACCGACGTGCCAGGCAGGCCCATCAGTTGTCGCATATGAGCGAGCCCGTTCAGATAACCGTTGGCCGCACTGTAGCCTGACTGACGGCTGTTGCCGACAAGGTTGGCGATGGAAGAGTACAGCACGAAGCAATCGAGTTCGCGGTCTTTGGTCAGCAGATGCAGATTCCATGCACCCAGAGCCTTGCTTCGCATGACTTTGGCAAAGGTCTTGTGATCCATTTCGTTGATCGGCTGGTCGATGATCAGAGCCCCTGAATGGAAGACGCCTCGCAGTGGCGGCATCGTCGCGTCGATAGTCTGGAACATCTCCGTCAGACGCTCCATGTCTGATGTATCGCAGGCCGCGGCCATCACGGAAACGCCCTGTTTTTCCAGATCGGCGACGATCGCCTGACGTTCCGGCGTGTCAGCTCCTGTGCGTCCGGTCAGCACGAGGTGACGAGCACCGTTGTCGACCAGCCACTGAGCCGTCTTCTGTCCGAAGCCGCCGAAGCCACCGGTGATGATGTAAGTCGCATCGCTGCGGAACTGAAGATTGTCGGTCTGCACGATCGGCAGTTCGCCGCCCTGAGTTTCGTAGTTCAGGACCAGCCGAGCATCAGAGTCCGCCAGAGGCAGCTTCTGCCATGCGAGGTCAGCGATGGAGACTTCCAGAGCTGGTTCCGCAGGGATTGAGCCGTCACAAACCCGAGCCACGACTTCTCGCAGAGAAGCAACCAGCTTCTGAGGCTGCTGCATTAGAACGCGGTAGTCGGTTCGAGTAAATCCACCAGCGTGCTTTGGCAACGATAGAGGCTGTGAGATGATGTCCATGTCGACGATGTTGCCACCGGCTCGCATCATGCCGAAGTCGAACGTCGCCTGCCATGCTCGCAGAGGAGCAACCACGACATCGAAGCCCTTTCCACCGGTCATGCACTGAACGGCGTTGAAGACTCCTTCCGGGCAGCGTGAGTACACTTCGAATCGAGCAGCCAGTTCCGACGCTTCGTCACTGTTGATGTCAACAAGCACCGCGACTTTGAGTCCCAGACGGATGAAGGCTTCGGCAGCAGCGACGCCACTTTCGGCCGCATCGATCAGAGCCGTGTCACCAGCCGCCAGATCAAGAGCGTCGATCGCTCGCTGGATGCGAACCTGAACACCCATCGTCGTGACCAGTGCCAGAGCATCTGCGTTCGGCGAGATCACGGTGACGAACAGCTTGCTGCGATCACAGACCATGTGACTGGCCAGATCGGCTGGAACAAATCCGCAGACTCGATCGCCCGCAGTCAGATCCGTCACCGCAGAGCCTACGCTCAGCACTTCAGCAACGACTTCCAAGACCGGCTGTTCAATCGCATCGGCTGATGGGTTCAGCAGCAGGTCTGAAGGAACGATGGTCTTCTCGATGCGGAGTCGCACGTCGTTGTCGCCAACTGGTGGACACTGAGTGGCCAGCACGCGAGCCGTGCCGACGCTTTCCACGTCTTTTCGCAGCGGACGAACCAGCACAGGAGCGTCGTCGCTCATTGCAGCCTGCTGGACTCGGTCGTTGCTGAGCATATCGCTGTCGCGAAGTTCACTGTGCAGTCGGAACCGGCCTCGCAGTGCGACTTCGTCATGAGCGTCGTCACACAGCAGTTCGAGCGTCAGATTGTCGACGATCTCGGCAGCCAGATTGCCTGGCAGGTCGATCGTGCTGAAGCGGAATCCATCCAGTTCGTTGAAGGCGACTCGGGCAAAACCGTTCATCGCCGTCTGAGCCGGATCAACAGTGCGATCGCCAGGGCCGACGTTGAAACCAGACTGAGTCACCACGTAACATCGAGGTGCTCGTTCGTAACCCTTGCGGATCATCGCCTGAGTCAGCGTCAGCATCTTGCCGATCGCCTGTTCAGCCGTTGGGTCCGCAGAAGTTTTGGTCGCCGCAAGACCGTGCAGGAACAGAATGCCGTCCAGATCACCCAGCTCATTCAGCATGGTGTCTGCGTCTTCTGCATTGCAGCTTCGCAGCGTGTAGCGATTCTCAGAAGAGCTGTATTCGTTGCCGAACTTTGCGATCCCGCAGATGGTCGCTCCGAAGTTTTCCATCTGATTCAGCAGATCGCGTGACAGACGAGCGTCTTCACCGACGATCAGCCAGTGACCCAGACGGCGAGGCTCTGACAGAGCTTCTCCGTAGCTCCATTCGTAGCTCAGAATCTGTCGCTTGACCGGATCGCCGAAGTTGTCGGTTCGCTGTTTCTTCGACGCGGCGGTGGATCGCAACGCTCGCAGCGTCGCCAGCACGTTGCCGTCTTCGTCCATCAAGGTCAGGTCGCAGTCGATGTAGCGTTCATCCTGGAATGTTCGCTGACCGAGGCACCAGATTGTGGATGGCACGTGTCGATTGTATAGGCACAGTTCAGAGAATCCGGTCGGAAGGAAGGTCGTGTCAGACGATCCCAGCATCACCATCAGCGACTGGAAGCAGGCGTCCAGAACCGTAGGATGCAGAGAATACTGGCTCAGGTTGCCCGTCAGTTCCGGCTGCATTTCAATGCGAGCCAGCACGCGGTCACCGGCTTCGCAGCCTCGCAGTTCGCGGATGGTCTGGAAGGCCGGGCCGTAGCTCAGGCCGATCGAATTCAGGTCCTTGTAGAACTTTTCGACGTTCTGAGTATTCGCGATCTCAGACACCATACCAGCCAGATTTCGAACGATCGGTTCCGCCTGAACGAGTCCACCGATGGCGGCGTTCACGTGCACCTGGCCAAATCCCAGACGTCCGTTTTCCAGACTACGGATCGTGGCGTTTCGTGTCAGCGGATCGTAGCTGGTCACGCAGTCCAGACCTCGCTCAGCGGTGATAATCATCGGAGCGTTGATCTGCAGATTTCTGACAGTCAAAGCCGCGTGTTCGCTGAAGTGAATGCCGGCCAGTTCGAGCAGAGCTTCGATGTATCCGGCCGCAGGCAGAATCGGCATGCCGGTGACCACGTGGTCTCGCAGATATAGCATCGGCTCATGGTCGAAGTCGTTGCGATATGCAGGCACACCAGGAGCTTCCTGAATGCCCAGCATCGGATACACAACCGGAGCGATACGATCCTGAACAGCGCGATCGTTTTCCAGCCAGTAGTATTCTCGCTGCCATGCGTAGTTCGGAAGCTGGATGAATTTTCCGGACGGATTGTGAACCGACCAGTTGAACTCACAGCCTTCCGCGAAGACGCTCACGATGCCGCGGTGCAGATTGGTTGTCTCCGGCTGATTACGACGCAGAGTGAACAGCGTGCGGCTGTCCTTCCCGGCGACTTTCACACAATCGCGAATCGAAGCGGCGAGAACCGGATGAGGCCCGATTTCCAGAAACGTATTGAATCCAGCTTCCAGCAGGTTCGCAATGGCGGTTGAGAATTCCACAGGCTGCCGAACATTCAGCGGCCAGTATTCGGCTCCGTAAGTGACTTCTTCAACAAGGGCTCCCGTCACAGTTGAGTACAACGGCACTGTTGGAAGTGATGGCTGAACGCTCGCGAGTGCAGTCTTCAGATCGTCCATGATGGGGTCCATCATCGGACTGTGATAAGGCACTTCCACTTCCAGCTTCTTGTTGAACACACCGTCTGCAGTCAGCTTCATGCCGATCTCAGCCAGAGCATCAGCATCACCGGCCAGCGTGACGTTCGTCGGTCCGTTGACCGCCGCGATCGACACCTTGTCCGCACAATGAGCGAGACATTCCACCGCTTGTTTGCGACTCAGGCCAACCGCCATCATCGCTCCTGTGCCTTTGCAGGTGGCCTGCAACTGGCTGCGATGGAAACAAACGGTCATCGCATCTCGCAGACTCAGCACGCCAGCCGCATAAGCAGAACCCAGCTCGCCGACCGAGTGTCCAACGACGGCACCAGGAACCACGCCCGCGGCTCGCACAACGGCCAGAACACCAATCTGAATCATGAAGTTCGCAGGTTGAGCGTACTCGGTGATCGAAATACGGGATTCTGCTTCCGGCTTCAGCATCTCAGCGAGAATCGAGAACCCGGAGATTTCCTGGAAGATCGCGTCGGCTTCTTCAACGGCAGCTCGGTAGATCGGCTGAGTCTGATACAGCTCCTGGCCCATCGCCCACCACTGTGGTCCCATGCCAGTGAAGACGAACACAGGCTGACGTTTGCCCTGAAACGGTTCTGTGCCACGAACGACATCGGTGTGTTCGCCTTTCGCCGCCGCGACTTCCAGAGCCGCGATCAGCTCTTCGCGATTCGCCCCCTTGACGACAAGTCGATTCGACAAGTGAGCCCGATGATGAGACGCCGAGTACAGCACGTCATCCAGGTTGGCTCCATCTTTCAGAAGCTGAGCATAACGTCCGGCCAGATCCGCAACGGCCTGTTCGCTCTTGGCAGAGATCGGCAGGATGCGAGGCAGACCCACTGGCTGAGCGGTCCTGTTGTTGCTGGCGAGATTGCTGTCTGCCACACAATTGCAGGAGACGCATTCGCAGGTCTTTTCCGTCTGAGTCTGTGATTCTCGATTCAAAGGAGCGGATTGCAGAATCACGTGAGCGTTCGAACCACCGTAGCCGAAGGAGTTCACGGCAGCTCGAATGTCTTCGTCTTCTGTTCCCAGAGAAATGAGTTCATCCGAAATGCGGATGTTCAGGTCGCTGGTCGCGATCGCAGGATTTGGAACCTGCAGATTGGCAACCGGTGTGGCCTGGCGATGAATCAGAGTCAGCGTGGCCTTGATGATCCCGGCAACACCGGCCGCCGCTTCCAGGTGCCCGATGTTGCTCTTGATGGACCCGACGACAACCGGATTCTTTCGACCAGCCGCGTTTCCGTAGACAGCTCCGATGGCTTTGGTTTCCGTCGGATCGCCGATCGCCGTTCCGGTTCCGTGACATTCCACGTATCGAATGGACGCTGGGTCGATGTCGTAGTCCTGACAGACTTCTTCGATCAACGCCTGCTGAGCTTCACGGCTCGGCATGGAAATCCCCGGCGTGTGACCGTCCTGATTGCTGCCAGTTGCCAGCACAGTGGCCAGAATTGGATCGCCGTCTCGCAGAGCATCTTCCAGTGGCTTCAGCAGTACGATGCCAGCACCTTCACCGCGACCGTATCCGTCACCGCGAGCATCAAACGACTTGCATTCGCCGTCGCGAGACAGGAAGTGACCTTTGCACATGCCCATTGGATATTCAGGACGCAGCATGACGTTCGAACCGCCGACGACCGCCATCTGACTCTGGCCTCGCCACAGGTCCTGGCACGCATAGTGGAAGGCGACGAGCGACGAAGAGCACGCGGTGTCGATCGACAGACTTGGTCCACGGAAGTCGTACGTGTGTGAGATCCGGTTCGACAGCATGGTCATCATCATGCCGGCCGCGGTGTTCTGATTGATCTGCGATCGATTGGATGCAGACATCTGAGTGATCATGTGGTCCAGCATGAAGCCGCCGACATAAACTCCGACCTTCTTCCCGGCGTACTCCGGAAGAATCATGCCTGAGTTTTCAAACGCTTCCCAGACCACTTCCAGCAGCAGTCGCTGCTGAGGATCCATGTTCTCAGCATCGCGAGGAGAGATCCCGAAGAAGCTTGCATCGAAGCGATGAATGTCGTGACTCAGAAAGCCACCTCGCTGGATGTAGGACTTTCCTTTGGCAATTGGGTTCGACGAAAAGTAGCGTTCCACCGACCATCGATCCGCCGGCACTTTGTCAATCGCGCTGAATCGCGTGATCAGAGCGTTCCACAATGCGTCGATCGATTCCAGTCCCTTGGGAAATCGGCAAGCCATACCGACAATAGCGATTGTTTTCATTTCTATATCCAGTCCAGTGCGGAGAAACGCTGCAGATCGAGTGAATAAACCCTGCATCGAATGTCGACGATGACAAACCATTTTTTGCTGAGGGCGTATGGCATCTAGCAGCGATGCAGGGCGCATCAGAGACGGGCTGAAGTGCGAATCTGGCATGGATTATGGAGGCAGTCGGTTATGCGATCCGAACGTTGCACGCTGATGTCTTTTGGCAACGCTCTCGGGGCATCTGCTGTTCCACGCTGGCAGCACAACAATACGATCGTGCGTTGTCGCGATCAGTGCTGGTACTGAGCAGGCGGCGCAGAGGCGGCGGGCTGAATGCTGTGAGCTGGCGCGCGTTGCCAACCACCGCCAAGTGACTTGAACAGGTCGATCAGGCTGAGCGCAATGGCGCTCTGGGCTATCGCCAAGTTGTCTCTCTGTCGAAGAGACTCAGACTGCAGAATGTAAACCCGGCCGAAATCGATCGAACCCACTCGATAGAGTTCCCGTGAATTTTCTACCGAGACGATAGAGGCGCTCGCAGCCTGCTCGAGAGAGCGTACCTGATCAAAACCACACCGGTACGCAACCAAAGCATCCTCCGCTTCGCGAGCTGCGTTCAGGACAGCTGATTTATAGGCAAGGCAGAGTTGGTGAAATACAGCCTGTTCTGCCTTAACATTGTTCCTGATGCGATTGTAGTTCAGAATATTCCACGAAAAGCCGGGCGCTATCAGTGCTGTTTGACTGCCGGGTTCAAACAGCTGGGACAGACTGTCGGCGCTTTAGCCAATACTTCCCGTCAGCGAGATGCGCGGATAGAACTCCGTTTCTGCAATTCCGATTTTGGCGGATTGAACGGCCAGACTCCGCTCTGCTCGCCGAACATCCGGCCGCTGTCTGAGCACGTCGGCGGGTATTCCGAACGTGAGGGCCGATTCCGTTCTTGGCACACACCCGAACCAGCCGAATTGCTTCGACAGATCAGTCGGCTTTTTCCCCAGAAGAGTGCATAATCTGTGGCTGGCCTGCAGACGACCAATCTCAAGCTGTGGCAGCGTGGCTTCTGTTTGACGCAGATTGACTTCTGCCTGAGCCGAATCAATGATTGTGCCGATTCCAGCGGCCTGTTTTTGCTGAGCAATCTCCAGTGTCGACTGCTGAATCTCGAGTGCCAGCCTCGCAATATCCAACCGCGTTTCCTGAGTCAGCATTTCGACGTAAGTTTGACCAACTTCCGCCAGGAGCAGGATGCGAGTTTCGTCATAGGCGGCAACCGATTCGTCCAGACCAGCATCCGCCGCTTCTAACGCTCGGCGGTAACGTCCCCAGAAATCCAGTTCCCACGAGGCATTCAGCCCCACCCGCCAGTTCGCTGGCCGAACATCGTTGTCAAAGATGCCCGGAAGCGTAAAGAAATTTGCGTCGTTTGAACTGATTTTCGACTTGCTGACCGAACCGTCCGCTGTCTGTGACTGCGGGAAAAAGTTGCCCACGGCAATATCACGGCGAGCCCGTGATTCCATAATTCGCTGAGCGGCTTCTCGAACTGTCAGATTTGCGGTCGACGCTTCGCAGATGAGCTGATGCAGCACTGGGTCACGAAAATGAACCCACCACTGCCCCAGGTCGGGGGTCTGTCCTTGCAGTTCAGGGACGTGATCGATCGAGTAACTCAGATCTATCCCTGAATTCGGACGCTGGTAGTCGGAACCCACCATGCATCCGGAAAGCAGCAGAAGCCCGCAGACCGCGCCAAAAGCCGGAAATCGACGGCATCCGATCTGGGATTCTTCCTGGCGTTCCATCGCGATCTCCGGACGACTGGATCTCCACCGAGTCCATTCGGCGTCATCAACCTATCGTCACGGACGAACCACCTGCACCATACCGCAACATAAAGCCCGAAGAACACAGATAATCGTTATCTTCTGACAATGCGATTGGGCGGAACAATCCCCGTCATCCATACAGTCTACAGCGGTTTTTCGGCAAACTTCGCGCCTTCCGAGAACCAGTGAACGGCATCAGACGCCTTGCTGGTGATGGCAACGCATCACCCTCGCCCTACAAAGCGAACAGATTTCCGACAGAAACATATTCTACCCGGAATATGTGTCCTCAGAGCATCGGTTCCCGCTGCTTCCATGCCAGCCTGTTTGATAACAACGGTCCCTTCGACCGATTTCGGAAAAGTCTTTTCTGTACAGCTGAACCGTCCAGTCTGGTTAAGCAGGAATCGATCACGCTGGCTGGTCTGCATTCTGGTGTGCTATGCGAAAAACCTTGTTTGTTTTAGTACTTGCTGCAGCCATTGCACCGGTCGCGGCATTGTCGAATTTCACGGGTGCTTCCACGCAACCGCCGCTCACCATTGCACCGATCGAAGCGTTCGATGTGGGGGCCCTGGGAAGAATTGAGCCACAGAGCGAGGTCCTTCAGGTTAACGCTCCGTCCATGATGGAACCCCCGGTTGTTGAAAAATTGATGGTAGACGTCGGAGAGAAAGTTGCAGCGGGGCAGATTCTTGCGATCCTCGACAACAATCGCCGAGAACTTGCCGACGTGGATCAGGCGAAAGCAGCAGTGATTCTTGCAGAGAAGGCTCTGGCTCGAGTCAAGGCGGGAGCAAAAATCGGTGACATTGATGCACAGGAAGCACAGATTCTCCGCACTAAAGAAAGACTCGCTCTGGCCAAGAAACAGCACTCGCGGTTCAGCAATCTTCATCGAAGCAACAACGCAGCGGTCTCGGAAAAAGACGTCGATATCCGAGCGACTGAAGTGGATGTCATTCGAAACGAACTGCGTCAGCAGGAAGCGACTCTTGTCGCTCTTCGAGAAGTACGGAATGTTGACGTTGAAGAGGCCGAAGCGAATCTTGGTCTCCAGAAAGCCGCATTACAGCGGGCTGAGGCGGAACTGGAGACTTCCCTCATTCGAAGTCCGATTGATGCGGAGATCCTTCGAATCAACTGTCGGCAGGGAGAGCGTATCGACGGCGCAGGCAGTCTGCTTGATCTTGGCGATACGCGAAAGATGGATGTGGTAGCCGAGATTCATGAGTCGGACGTCCTTAAAATTCGCCTGGGACAGCCAGCACAGATCTTTCTTCGCAATCTCAATGTCACTCTGGAAGGCCATGTCATTGAACTGGGACGTCTGATTGGTCGGAAGGATGTTCTTTCCACCGATCCTGTGGACGACACCGATGCTCGCGTCATGGAAGTCACGATTCGCCTGAAGGACGAACACGGCGAAATGGTTTCCGGAATGTCCTACGCCAAAGTGGAAGTCACGATCAACACGTCGCCGGATCCCGTCAGTTCTTCTCAGGTATCATCCAATAACAAGTCGTCGGCACAGGAGTAATCTCATGGGCCAGCGAATTGGATTATCGTGGCTGCAGCTCCGACATGAGCGAATGAAACTGTTCGCCGCAGTCGCGGGTGTGATGGTGTCTGTTGTCGTGATGTGGATGCAGCTTGGTCTGATGACCGCACTGTTTGAAAGTGCGGTCGTGTTCCACAGTTCGCTCGATGGCGAACTTGTCGTCATTCACAGTCATTATGAACATCTTCTGCACAGCAAGGCATTCTCGGATCGGATGCTGTATCGTCTTCGAGGCAGTCCGGATGTTGAACAGGTGTCTGCAATCTATCTCGCGCCGGCAGAGTGGAAGAATCCGTGGAACGGTGAGATGCGATCCATGCTGTGCTATGGCGTGGAAACGGACAGAGCGGCCGTGAATCTGCCGGGGGTTGCGGAACAGCTTTCAAAGATCAAACATGCCAATTCATTCCTTTACGATCGCCTGGCTCGACCTCGGTTTGGTGATGTTCTGGGAGCGAACGCTCAGAATCAGTACATTGAGCCGGAGATCAATCAGCGAAAAGTCTTTCTGAGCGGAATCATGGATGTTGGTGCGTCGTTTGGAGTCGACGGCAACATCTTCGTCAGCCATGCAAACTTCCTGCGTCTGTTCCCGGAACGGAAGTCCGGCCACATTGACGTGGGAGTCATCAAGCTGAAGCCCGGCATTTCTGTCGAGGCCGCTCAAAAACAGTTTCAGAACATGCTGGGCAAAGGTGTCAATGTTCTGACCCGAGAACAGTTTCGACAGGTCGAACTGACCTACTGGGGAGAGGCGACCCCGATCGGAGTTATCTTCACCGCTGGTGCCGCTGTGGGATTCTTCATCGGGTTCATCGTGGTGTACCAGATTCTCTACACCGATGTGAGCAATCATCTGCCTCAATATGCCACCATGAAGGCCATGGGCTTTTCAAACGGGTATCTGTATCAACTGGTTCTCGAGCAGTCCGTGCAGCTTTCGATCCTCGGATTTGTTCCCGGAACGCTGATCGCAGCGATCATGTATGAAGGGCTTCGAAAAGTCACCCAGCTTCCGATGGTCCTTGATCCGGAACGGGGTGTGATGCTGGCCGTGATTACGGTCCTGATGTGTGTCTGTTCCGGCATGATGGCGATTCGAAAGCTGAGCTCTGCTGATCCGGCGGATGTCTTTTAGCCCCCAATCAAGCAATGTTTCCGTCCCCCGCTGGGTTTATCCCAGTGGAAATCAGGCCTATGCACTACCACCCTTCACCTGAAATCGAAATCGGTGTCAGTGCAGAGGCCCGTAAACCACCGGGATCAACCCGGTGGAGGACAAGACTTCGCCTGTTTGCGGTCTGGTGCGATGGGAGCAGACCGGAGCGAGTTCCGGCTTGCGAAACATTGCCACAGGTGCCTGGCTCGTCGTTGAAAGCTTCACCAGAACCACTTTTAAACGGAGACTCATGTGATGAAAACGATGAATACAGGTCCCGTCATCTCTGCCGAGAACATTCGCTTCTTCTTCGGTCAGGGAGAAATCCGCAAGCAGATACTGTTCGATGTCAGTCTTTAAATTCAGCCTGGCGAAGTCGTCCTGCTCACCGGGCCATCCGGGTCCGGAAAGACGACGCTGCTGACTCTGATTGCCGGTCTGCGAACGATGCAGCACGGCTCGCTCACTGTTCTTGGCCATCAGCTTTATGGAGCATCTCAAAGCACACTTCTGGACCTGCGACGAAAGATCGATTTCATCTTTCAGGCTCACAATCTGCTGCCGTACCTCACCGCCCTGCAGAATGTTCAGGTGATGTTCGACCTGCAGCCGAACGTCAGTCCTCAAGAAGGGAAACAGCGCTCATTGGAAATGCTGAAACAGGTCGGACTGGGTGAACGAGTCAATTATCCCGTTTCCAGATTATCAGGCGGACAGAAGCAGAGAGTCGCGATTGCTCGTGCTTTGGTCTGTGGCCCAAAGCTGGTCCTGGCTGACGAACCAACGGCAGCGCTGGATGGCACGTCCGGGCGAGAAGTTGTCAATCTGCTTCAAGGACTAGCACGAGAAAACAACTGCCCGATTCTAATGGTCACTCATGACGCTCGCGTGCTCGACATTGCCGATCGCATCGTGGAAATGCAGGATGGCATTCTGGTCCCCACGGAAGATACTCACCAGGCCGCTTCCGATGGTTACGTGGAAAAAGAGCAAGTCCGGCAGCTCACTGCTGCCGTTGAAACCTGAACCGATTCGCTTCAGGGGACATTCTACGAATGGCGCGGGTTTCCTCCTGAAAACGCCCAGCAAAACCAGGACTGGCTCCCGACGGACGCAGTGTTCTGTTGCAAAGTCTCCAGCTGCAAGGGGGGCTGTCCCGGTTCGGATATGAGTTCTACAGAGTTGAATGCTCTCGGAGCATGGACGCGCATGACCGGACTCATGTTTCGAAGTATCTGAACGAGGCCGTTGACAAATTCTGCCGTCAGGATACCGCAAAGGGGGCAGGTATCATGCATCTTCGATACCCCATCTTACCATCAAGCAGTTGCGTAAGGACTGCAACCCGGCGAGGGTCGGCTTTGTTCGCTCACGATCGCCTGTCTCGCAGCGGAAACGGAGCGTCAGAACACTCCTTTCATTGAGACCTGCCCCCGCGGCGCTTTGCCCATTTTTCCGAAGTGCGTCTCGTGGATTCCGGTGGTTTCCGGTCAACTTGAAGAGACT
This sequence comes from Planctomyces sp., assembly GCA_046345315.1. Classification (GTDB taxonomy): domain Bacteria; phylum Planctomycetota; class Planctomycetia; order Planctomycetales; family Planctomycetaceae; genus F1-80-MAGs062. The sequence goes on along the minus strand of JBKDKA010000085.1, from coordinate 3,869 downwards.
TCAATACTCTGAGATATTTCCCGCATCCATGGATTCTGTCTGGACTTGTCGTGGCTTCGAGTAATCTTTGGCGGGTAAACTGCCGCGATCTACCATGCAGATTTCAGTCTCTGAAAACTCACGTTGCACGAAAGAAGCTCTATGATCAGGATCCGGAAGCCAGGATTTTCTTTACAGACACTGTTATTCCTTGCGGTCATTGCTCTCAGCACTCGGCCCGTTCAGACGCTGGCTCAATTCGAATCAGACGCTCGGTGGGCTCCACCGCAGACCAATTTTCTGGTTCTGATCAACAGCGAACGAATCTTCGACAGTGAACTGGCCAGGAAAGAAAAGGCTGCGGATGCGAGTCGAGCTGCCTTTGAGACCGGCACATCCATTGTAACTCCCAATGTCGATCGAATCATGATCGCCAGTCGGATCGACCTTGAGGTTGCTCACACGCTGTGGACATCAGCGATTTATTCTCGCTCGAAAAAACCGTTTGATCTCAATGAAATCGCAAATCGTGTGGGAGCGGCAGTGGATCCAATTGCGGGTCGTGACACAGTGCATCTGCCTAACGATGCCATGCTGGTCGCACTGGCACCAATGACTGCTGGTGCAATGAAGCCCGGTAGTCGGCAGGCAGTCGCAGGCTGGTTGAAGGCTTCTTCAGCCAGTGGATCAAACCAGTTGCCAGGTTACCTGAAGAACGCACTGTCAACTGCTGACAAAGATGTTGACATTACAATGGCGATGGATCTTGAAGACGCATTGTCGCCCGCAGAAATTCGGCGGCGCGTCGCGACGATGTCCAGTGTGAAACAGGATGAGGTGGAGTCGGTTTCCGCAGCCCTTGAAACCATCAAGGGGATTACCCTGAGAGTGACCATTCGAAAAGCGATCTCCGGATCAATCACCATTGATTTTCAGTCTGGCGCATCAGTGCTGGAGAAAACGGGTAAGCCCCTGCTGCTGGAGATTCTTCAGAACCGAGGCATGATGATTGACGACATCGAAGGATGGACACTTAAAGCGACAGCGACGCAGTTGACGCTGACAGGAGATCTGTCACTTGCGGGATTGAGAGCCATCTCTTCGTTGGTCAGTCAGCCGATGATGCCGGAGATTACAGCCGACAGTACTGATGACAGTGCAGCACCTCACGCCCGATCAAAGACCTATTTCAATTCGCTGGAGACATATGTGAGTGAATTGTCAGCGAAGAGACCGTCCACCTTTGGTATGAAGTCATATGCCGTTTTGTTCGAGAACTACGCCAGGAAGATCGATGAATTCTCGATCCTCGGTGTCGACCCGGAATTGGTTGCTCTCGGAGATTCAGTCTCCAACAGACTTCGTGAGATGTCGCACGCTGCACAGCAGGGATTTCTGAATTCCAAGAAGCGACGAAGCGAAGTGCAGAACGAAGCACATTACGGTGGCTACTATGGTGGCTACTACGATGGCTACAATAACGGGGGGTACAATCGTTACTACAATCGTACGTCCCGCAAGAAGATGATCGAAACTGAGGAAAGAAAAACCGCTGAAGAACAGATCCGTGCTTCGCTGCTGGAAGTGAAAACGAAGATGAACACCGTTCGCCAAAACATGTCTTTGAAGTACAGCGTCGATTTTTGATTGCACTTCAAGACGGACTTAACGTCATCAGAAACCCGGCGATGTGTACCCATCCGCGAAATCGCCTGAAACACAAACGGTGACAGCTTAGTCGTTCGGAAAAACCGCGATTACTTCACAGGGCGGCGTTCTACTTCTCCTGAAGAGTAGAACGTCGCCCTTCTTTTTTGGAACTTCCATTAACATGGACTGCGGCAGCCCGCTGCAGCTTTCCACTCCCACAGCCTGCTGTGGAGTGTATTTTTCTCTAACGTTCCAACAGTGAACTCAGCAGCAGGCTGCTGAGCTCAAAGCGGCAGCGGGCTGCCGCAGTCCAGGGGTTATTTGAGAGCGAAATAACCATCATTGGACGCAGCTCGGGGGTGTACACAACCGTGACATTCTACTACGTCTGAAAATTAGAATGCCCCCTTTTCAGGCGCACTATTCACTGTCTGCACCGAACAAGGTTTTCCGGTACATGCAACACGTGCCTCCGACGACAATTAAAGATGGTAGCGGCAATGTAAACGGCGACGGCGGAGAATAGACCACTGCGGCGACGATAGCAGTCGTTAAATGGGCAGTCGCAAGCACTACCACCAACACCAGCAGTCCATACTTCCATCCGACGGGACGACTCCCAACGGTAATTGGCATCGTCAAAAGCGACAATGCCGCGAACCCTGAATTGAAAAGATCGGCTATTGCACCGCCACCAATCACTCCTCGGGAACCTGCAACGCCTTCGGCGCTACCAATTTGCGACAAAAACAACAATGAAAGAACCACAATGGCAATACCTGGGCCCCATAGTCGTGATTTGGGTGATACTACCACTGCGAAACCCCACCATCTGAACGCGCGAGAAGAGACGTTCTGCTAAGTCAGAAAAGGTAGCAGGTCTCCGATTGCGGTTCAACATTCGTGTCATTGGTGCGATTCGTGGTTGAATTTGCAAACACGAATCAGACAAATTGCACGAATCAACGGCATGGCTGGTATCGCAAAAGGGGACATTCTGAATAATCAGAAAAGTAGAATGTCCCCTTTCTGAACCCCTTTCTGAACGGCCGTCCCCTTTCTGAACGGCCGTCCCCTTTCTGAAGGTTCTTCTGGGAATTTCGTGGGAAGGGCCGGAATTGACGGGGAATTTCGGCGTGCGACAATCGGTGTTTTTTGAGAGTGCCGGTTATGGAATCTCTATCGCAGCATTATCATCGAATGGTTGGTTTGAACGCGGACTGGTCTGTCACGGACGTGAAGCTGGACGTCGCGGAGAAGATGCTCAGATTGACGGTGGAGTATGTGGGTCAGGGTGTTGTCTGTCCGGACTGCGGGACATCCTGTGCGATGAAGGATCATGCTGCGGAACGGTCGTGGCGTCATCTGGATGCGATGCAGTTTCAGACGATCCTCACGGCACGGGTTCCGCGGAGTCACTGCAACGAGTGTGGGGTGAAGACGATCGCTGTTCCCTGGTCCGGTAAGCACAGCCGCTTCACACTGCTCTTTGAGGCGTTTGCGATTGAAGTGCTGCTGGCGGCAAGCAGCATCCAGTCCGCAGCGGAATTGCTTCGAATTGACTGGTCGACCGCTCAGGAGATCATGAAGCGTGCTGTCGAACGCGGGCTGCAGCGGCGATCTCTGGAAGATGTGCGGCATGTCGGGATCGACGAAAAGAGCTTCGGAAAAGGTCAGGACTACGTGTCTGTGATGACGGACCTCGACGCGTCACGAGTTCTGGAAGTGAGTCCGGATCGCACCATCGAGTCAGCCAATCAGTTGTGGAGTACACTGTCGGAGTCGCAGCGGAAGAAGATTCAGGCTGTCTGCATGGACATGTGGCAGGCCTACGAGTCCAGCACAGAGGCGAATGTTCCAAAAGCACTGATCGTGCATGACCGATTTCATATTTCGAAGTATCTGAATGAGGCTGTCGACAAGGTTCGTCGTCTGGAACATCGAGAGCTGAAGGAGTCCGGAGACGACCGGCTCAAGGGGATGCGGCAGACGCTGCTGTTCAATCCGGAGAATCTGAGCGGTGAAAAGAATGAAGAGTTGGCGAAACTTCGGCAGAGCACTCTGGCAACCGGGCGAGCGTGGAGCCTGAAGGAACTGTTTCGACACTTCTGGGACCAGACCGATGCGGTTGGAGGTCGGGAGTTCTTTGACTCCTGGTACGCCTGGGCCATCCGTTCTCGCCTCGAGCCCGTCAAAAAAGTCGCACGAATGCTGAAGGATCGCCTGGATCGGATTCTGAC